>JAZNAG010000053.1:0-1790 GCA_045586405.1 Acutalibacteraceae bacterium
AAACATAGTAATGGCTTAAAGCTTTAACGGTGCGGAACTCTTCACGAAGAGTAAAATGGTCCAGCATATATGCATCAAAGTTATCGTAAAACTTCTTGTCTGAAATGCTTTCTGTAGGGAAAGTGGCGTTCTCTCGTCTTTCGCTAAAGGAATACTTTTCTTTGGGCATAAAAATGGTGGTTAAAGAAAACCCAAAAAGAATCGCACCAAACAGTATAATTGTAATAATGTCTTTTAGTCTTCCTGTCATAGAGGCACCCCCTAAAACCTGAAATACAAAAACGGATTAAAAGAACCGTCCACCAAATACGCCGTTGAAACAAGAATTAAAACGACAGGTATTATGGGAGCAAGCAGGTTTTCTGTTACCTTATAGTGTCTTGAGCGCTGTAAAAGCTTTTCTCTTGCTCTATTAAACACCGGTATTGCGGCTATAACGGAAATGATAATTACCACCGCATAGCTTTTAAGATAGTATAGCGCTTCGTTGCCAAAAACTCCATCCGCTCCTATTCCCACCATAGCCAAAAGCTGTTTTGCGGAAGCAGATATTCCGTTGCCGTTAAATATAACCATACTTATTGCTACCGTTATCAGCACGTATATATGCTTCAAAGCTTTAGGTGTTCTTTTCAAAAGCTTTTGAAAAACAAATCGTTCTGCACAAAGAACAAAGGCGAAGAAAACGCCCCAAAGCACAAAGTTCCAAGCGGCACCGTGCCAAAGCCCCGTTAAAAACCAGACAATAAAAATGTTCCTAACGGTTTTAATCTTACCGCATCTGCTACCGCCCAAAGGAAAATACAAATAGTCTCTGAACCACGTTCCGAGAGTTATATGCCAACGTCTCCAATATTCTGCAACTGTAGAAGCAATAAAGGGATAGTTAAAGTTTTTAGGAAAGCTAAACCCTAACATTTTACCTATTCCTACTGCCATATCCGAATATCCCGAAAAGTCGAAATAAACCTGTAAGGTGTATGCAACAATGTATACCCAATGGAACAAAACCGTTTGCTCGTTTGATGAGCTGAACTTTTCCACAAGCTCTGCAAGCTGGTTTGAAAGAATAACCTTCTTTGCAAGTCCAACCGCAAAAACGCTAATACCCTCTGCGAACACAGAGAGGCTTACTTTCCTTTCGCTAAGCTCCTTTTCTACGTCTTCGTATCTGACTATGGGACCCGCTATAAGCTGCGGAAAAAGTGTTACATAAGTAAGAAAGTTCAAAAAGTTTCTGCTTGCCTTAACTCTGCCCATGTATACGTCTAAAGTGTAGCTCATGGTTTGAAAGGTGTAAAAGCTTATTCCGACAGGAAGCGCAACGCGAAGGAGCGGTATAGATATACCGAACGCACCGTTTATGCTCCCCACAAAAAAGTCAAAATACTTAAAAACACCGAGTAATGATAGGTTTACAATTATAGAAGTAGTGACAGAAGCTTTTTTCAACCTACCTTTGCTTATAAGCATAGCACAGCAGTAGTCAACTACCGAAGAAAACAATAAAAGCACTATGTAAAACTGCTCTGAAGCAAAATAGAACGCAAGGCTTGATATTAAAAGTGAGGTATTCTTAAACCTTTTCGGAAGCACCGTGTGCAAAACAAGCACTGCCGGTAAAAAGAAATATATAAAACTTATACTTGAAAAAACCATAGCTTTATTTATACAAAACCGTACCGGCGCTGCCCATTACTGACTCAAAAGCCTTTGCGTATGCATCGGTTTCAGCCTTGCTCGCCATAATAGCAAGCAAAATGTTTCCGCTATCAATAACAATGGCTTTT
>JAZNAG010000054.1:0-1843 GCA_045586405.1 Acutalibacteraceae bacterium
GTTTGGCTTTTTCTGTTTTAGAGATAGATTTTGAGGTTGTGTCCGAGACTAGCCCCTGCGCGGAGCGCAGAGGGGTGGTCGGGGGTTCCCCGAAGCGAGTGCGCGAGCTTTGGGGGTTCCACGGTTGTGGCCGCAAGTTCAAGTCTTGTCACTCAGACCAGAAAAAGACGAATGAGGAACGCTCATTCGGCTTTTGCTGTTTCAGGGAAAACCCGAAATTGCGGTCGTTCAAAAAACCAAGCGCCGCCGTAGGCGGCACTTGGGGTGGTAGGGTGAGCGAGCAAAAAAGCTCCGGGTGAAGTGAACCCCAAATAGTTCACAGAAAAGAAAAAGGCGCAAACACCTCTTATGGTATAATGGTACCATAGGAGGTGTTTTTGTTATGGCAAAGAAAGGACAAAAGTTTAATAGTTATTCAGAAGAAATCAAAGAAGAAGTTTTGAAAAAATATTTTGAAGAATATATGTCTTCAAGGGTATTGGAAGAAGAGTATGGAATACCTCAAAAAACCATACGAAATTGGGTAAGGAAGATAAAGGCAGGAAAAGATGTTCTTGTAGATCATCGTCAGTTCAGCTCCGGCAGACCGCCGAAAGACGAAGGAAAAATAGATTACAAGGAACGGTATGAAATACTAAAAAAATACCAAGCCTTCCTCAAGGCACAACGAGAGAAAAAGTGATCTTTATCAATATGCACATTGAAGACTATTCTCTGGACAATATGTGCGAGGTGTTAGATATTTCGAAGAGAACGTACTACAAGTATCGTGCTGCAGAAGATAAAGATTACTACGACTACCTTTTGATCAAAGAAATATTCGATGAATCAAAAGGCACGTACGGTTATCGAAGGATTTGTGAAGGCTTGTTGGTTAAATATGGTGTAATATTTAACCACAAAAAGACGACAAGAATCATGAAAAAGTATGGTTTAAAGCCAGAATACATTAAACGTATTCGACCCAATGCTGCTTACAAAAGAATAGAAGATAATGTAAAACCTAATCTGTTAAAGAGAAATTTCAACGCAACCTCTCCCAATACGGTTTGGGTAACAGATATTACATATCTTTCATTCGGCAACAAGAGAGCGTATCTATCCACCATTTTAGACCTGTATGATAGAAAAATCGTTGCGTACCAGATCTCGAAACGCAACGATGTAAAATTGGTTATTGACACTTTAAATCAAGCTATTGCCAAAACGAAGGACGTATCAAACCTTATCATTCACAGTGATCAAGGTTTTCAATATACGTCCTTCGAGTACAAAGCCGTATGCGAATCCAATGGGATTCAAATATCAATGAGTCGGAAAGGCACTCCGATCGACGATTCTCCCATTGAGAGCTTCCATAGCATACTGAAAAAAGAAACTTTGTATAACAATTATATCACATCTCTTGAAGAATATCTACTACTTGTTGAAGATTGGTTGGTTTTTTATAATACTTCAAGAATCAAAAACAGGAAGAGATGATCCCTTCCTGCTTTTGTTGCGCCTTTTTCTTTTCTGTGAACTATTTGGGGTTCACTTCAGGGGGAGCTTTTTTGCGCCGCGATACCGCCCAAAGCAAGGAAAAACGGGCTCAAAACTGTGTTTTGAGCCCGTTTTGACTATGCGACGGCGGAGGGCCGCGCAGGGGATAAACTAAAAAAGGATCGAAGCGAGTCTTTGCTGTTCAAGTCTTGTCACTTCGATAACAAAGAAAAAACGCCTTGCGGCGTTTTTTCTTTAGTATGTCAAGCTCGGTGTATCGTCGACGGTATCGATCGGAACATCGACCTTCTCGCCAAGCAGATCTGCGCGGATCACATCATAAAGCCAAGGGCGCAGATGA
>JAZNAG010000055.1:0-2035 GCA_045586405.1 Acutalibacteraceae bacterium
CGGTGCTCTTGCCGTGTATAACTATCTGTTATATGTGGAAGACCGTAAAACTTATCAGTGCTACCCAAGCTACAAAACTATCGGCAAGGCTCTTAAAATTAAAAGCAAAGGTACAGTTGCTAAATATGTAAGAGAGCTTGAAGATAAGTGCTTGATCTACACCGAGCCGACAGAAGTAATTCTGAAGGACGGTAATAAACGAAACGGCAACCTGAAATATACAATCCGTCCTATACAGGATGCGCTTGAACATTTCTATCTTGAGCAAATGCAGGAGAATGCTCTTGCAATGCAAAGAGAAAAAGTTGCAGAGCTGCTGAAAGAAAGTGGACTCAATCCTGTTCCTGCGGCATGAGATACACCTCGTGCAAGCCGCATAATATTTTTTATTTGCGAAACACAAGCAGGGGTTTTGTAAATTTAACTATGCGGTAAGGTAGTTACACCACCCGTCATAGTTTACATATTCTATCCCAATAACATAAACGGGTGGTAACACCTTAAAATCGATTTTGAAGAACTGACTACAACTGTGACAGAGACTGTCGCAATTTGTTTTTCTAGGTAAGGTATTTACCCTCCCTGAAAAAATAAAACGCAAATGCTTCAAACGTTACAGCACGATATAACCTCAGAATGCGAATTTACGTGCGAATAACCCTAAGATTTTAAGAAAAATTTGAGGTTAAGTTTCGTGGGTAATATAGTTTGACCTCTGCGTAAAAACAGATGCCGATCGCATAGAAAATTTAAGGGGTTTTGCAGCGTGTTTGAAGAAAGAAAGTCTGCGGTAAGGGGTTTACACTACCCAAGGCATAAAAACCTCTTGTACAAGGGGTTTTGCAACGCTTGTAAAGCATAGAATCGATTCTAATAGCTGATGGCAACGATGCACCGGTAGATTTGAAGGTAAAACTTATCTCAGTAAGGTAGTTTAACCTCCGAGAAAATATATGTCCTAAAGAAACAGGTAAAACGATGAGCCTGAAGCAAGGTTGATTATATATGCAAAATTACAAATAAACGCAGCATGAAAAAACAGGTTTTGGGGCGCCCCTTTCCGAATGAAAAATGAACGGAATAAATTGAAGCAGGAAAAAGCATTGGTGTCGTGAGACGCCACCAATGCGGTCAAACACCGACCGGCAGTGCCGTTCGGGGTGGTGCTGAAAAAGGGGTGTTGGTGCTGTTTTGGTGAAAGTGACTTAGTTTTTGCGATGGTTGAGCCATTCAGGTGGTGTTTTTGGCGGTGTCGAGAATTATGGTTTTTTCAAAGTTTTTGTGTGCTATTATGCCACAAAACCGCACGGTCAAGGGATTTACAGCGTGTGCTGAATTTTAATTATCAACAAAGGAGGACTTTCAATGGGAAAACACAAAAATGGAAGGCAATTAAGTGTATGGATTAGCGATGAATTATACAAGGAATGTGAGCAGAATCGTATCAGAAGCCAGAGAGAAATCAATAAAACAGATTATGTAACCGCAGCTCTTGAGTTCTATAACAAACACTTAAAAGATGAAACAACTATGGAATACATAAGTGAGAATGTGTTGGGTGAACTATATAATAAGCTACAAAACATGGAAGATAAAATCTGCAAGAAGATAACCACATCAGTTATTGAACCTGACAAAATGAGAGTTGTTCTTAAAATGTCATACGGCATTGAGTGGGAAGATTTTCTTGAAAAATATCTCCTCATATGTAAGCGATAATGCTACAAGAATTTGTATTATGTCGCAGGTGAATTTGCCTCTGCTGAGTATACCGGCAGAGGTAATTTTTTCTGCCATCACAGTTGAATTAAAATGAATTATAATTGCAATTTTTGATTAAAATTGTAGTCATAAATTATATGAAATCCAGTTGTTTTTTATATCGGGCGTATCAAAAATTAATATGCTGAAAACAAAGAAAAGACCTCGAAAATTACTTCGTGTACTTCTCTAAACTTGTGTGATATGCTTTGTCTCGCAAGGAGATGAAATTACATGGCAAAGCATGCGAAATCATTAAGGCGATTGTTAATTC
>JAZNAG010000056.1:0-28500 GCA_045586405.1 Acutalibacteraceae bacterium
ATATTGATATTGGAACGGATGTTTTTATGGGAAGAAAAATGACACATTGCCTTATTAAGTGTGAAAAGTGCGGAGTAAGAACAAAAGCATATTTAACAAGGCGTGGCGTGTTTAATGCTTGGCAAAGGAGGGCTGACAATGGCTGATAGATTAAGAGAAGAAACAATAGAGTTGATATGCAAGATTTACAAGAAATACCCGGGTGGTGGAGCGTTGCATATTGTTCTTGATGATGGAAACGATGAAGATAGGCATATTTATTGGTGTATTGTAAACTCTATTTCCGAAGTCTGCGAAGAAGATAGACCGATATTCGAACAATGTGCAATAAATTTAATGAAGCTGGGTACAGAACGCAAACGAGGTAATTGCATTTGTGAAGCCTTTAGAAGAATGAGAGAGGAGAAGAACAATGCCTGAAAAAGAATACATAGAGCGTGAAAAGGCTTTGAAATATCTTTATAACTCTTTATCTTTTAGTGAAAAAGAACTTGATATGGGAGATTTTAGGAGAGGTTGTATAGCCGCCATACAAGATGATATTGGAAATATAGCCAACCTCCCTGCCGCCGATGTTTCAGAGGTTGTCAGATGTAAGGACTGCACAAAAGGTCTTATCAGAGAGGGTGCAAAGTTTCCTATTCTTTGGTGTAAAAAGTGGGAAAACATAATGACATTTGATGATTTTTGCAGTTACGGAGTACGAAAGGGTAACTAATGGGAAAGTGTAAGAATTGTAAGTATTTCAGAAAACTCGATAACACGGTGTTCGGTGAGTGTTCAAAAACTCTATATCCCTATCTTGCTTTAACAACGAAAAATAAAACTTGCCCTGAGTTTGAACAAAAACGCTATTTTGAAGTTACAAGAGGAAAAGACAATGAGTAATGTATCTATGGCAAGAGTGCCTGACGAGGAATACCGAGGCACTACCCCGAAAAATAAAATCCCCACAGTAGATGAAATATTAAAGCTGCTTGAAAAAGGACTATATAAAGTCAATGCTCACGAATTTCTCTCAGATGTATTTGAGTGTGGAGCTATTGCTATTTCAAACCGCTTCGATTATATCCACTATGACGAAAGAGAAAAACGGTATTTGCAGATAATCAAAAAATACGATAAATCTATGCAACAGTTGATAGCAGAGATATTCGCAAAAATATTTATCTTGCTGTCACAACAGATAAATCCCTGTATTGGATTTAATGATTATCTTGGTGAGCTTTATATGAAATCTCAAACAAGTAACAGCAAAGCAGGACAGTTTTTTACACCTTATTGTGTATCAAGAGTATGTGCTGAAATGTCTTTTAACGAAAAGCAGATTGAGGAATATATAAAGCAAGACAAGATTTTAACTTTAGACGAGCCTGCTTGTGGTGCGGGCGGAATGGTTATTGCGGCTGCTGATGTTCTCTACTATAAGTATCATTTCAATATTTCAACAAACCTTCTTGTAAGTTGTTCGGATATAGACTCACGGTGCGTACATATGACCTATTTACAGTTAGGGCTTGCGGGAATACCTGCTATTATATTTAGACGAAACACTATAACTCTTGAAACTTATGAACGGTGGGAAACACCCGCTTATATTATGCAATATTCAAGATTTAGAGATGTTCAGAAAGTGAGGTAACAGGTGGGAATTTGTATTCAGTTTACAAAACCTTTTTGTGTTACGGAAGAAAAATTAGACAGTTGGTGTCATAACAAAGATTGTGAAACAAGAAACATACTAAAATCACTTGGACGCACATTAAAAGATTTTGAGCTTTATAATAGCTGTTTTTGGAAATGTCAGAAGTGCATAATGAACAGAGAAGATTTTAAGAACGCAGTTATGAAAAAAATTAAGGAGGAAAAACAATGAAAAACAATAATAATAACACAGCCACAAGTGGTGGCATAGGAGTTACAGGGCTTTTAACAGTCGCATTTATTGTATTAAAACTGTGCGGAGTAATTACTTGGTCTTGGTGGTGGGTGCTTTCGCCTGTATGGATTTCAGTAGGTATTGTAGTTTTGGTATTACTGATAGGTTTAATTGTAACGTTGTTAGAATTAGCATTAGCAACAAGAAAGGGAAAAAGAAAATGAAAATAAATCTTAAACTTGACGCAGGGGCAATAATGCCCACAAGAGCATACAGTACAGACGCAGGGCTTGACCTTTATTCAAAAGAAACGGCGGTTATTCCTGCAAGGGGTAGCAGAACTTTTGATACGGGCGTACATATTGAGCTGCCCGTTGGTACAGTTGGTATGCTGAAAAGCAAATCAGGATTAAATGTAAAACACGGTTTGACAAGCGAAGGAGTAATAGATGTAGGCTACACAGGAAGCATTTGCGTAAAGCTCTATAATCACAGCGACACAGATTATACAGTAAACGCAGGAGATAAGATTTCACAGCTTGTTATTATGCTTATATATACCCCTGAATTAGAGTTGGTGACGGAACTTGAACAGACTGAGAGAGGTAACGGCGGTTTCGGCTCAACAGGTAAATAATGCGTCACTATGAAACATATAAGGAGGCGGTGTAAAAATGAACGCTAATTTTGATATGAACGCTTTAGGTGCTTTCATTGCTTTATATCAGCAGAATATAAAGAAAGAAGAAGCAAAAGTGGAAGATGAAATTACAATGGAAAATCTTTCTCAATTTATGACCGTATTCGGGGAAAACACCAATAAAACATTAGTATCAGAACAGATTGAATTTCTTTCTTTAATGGGAAATTTTATGAGTGGCTTAGAAAATATGCTCAAATTCGCAAATAAGATACAGAGAAAATATAACTTTGATATTGATGATTTGGAATAATTCAACATTCGGAAATTTGCGAAAATATATTGACTTTTCAAATGTTATAGTGATATAATATATATACGCTAAGTTTTGTTTTTTGGCTTTTTCACACTTATCATCTTTCAGAAACGCTCCTGTTATTTAGCGGGGGCGTTTCACCCATTATAGGAGGGTACGCTTTGGAACTGTTAGACGATATTCTGAGATTGCGAATAAAAGCCTATAAAGTAAAAAGAAAGCTGTTTGACCTGATTGCAAGGAACACAGCAGCTAAAAGCCCTATTATGTCTGATACTCCAAAAGGGAACGGGGTAAAAAACAGCATAGAAGAATATATGATAAAAAAAGAGAAGTTAGAAAAGAGACTTGACCGCCTCAATGCGAAAATTGATAGTAAATGGAATGAGTTAATACCTATTTTAGAGGCAGCAGGGGCAACAACATCTGAGCAAGATGTATTCAAGTACAGATATTATCACGGCTTGAAATGGAGAGTATGTGTGCTTGCTATGAAAAAGAAATACCCTGATGATAATTGGAATGAGCCAAAAGCCTATAGAGTACATAGAAAGATTATGAGCAAAATAGACAAAGAAGCAGCCTAAAAATTGTGTATTTTGTTAATTGAAAAAAACCAAACATCAATGTAAAATAGTATTATGGAATAATATCTAAACGAAAATTCAAGCTCTGCCAATGTCGGCAGGGCTTTTTTTATTGCTCCCCATAATAAGGAGGTGGGCGAATTGCCAAGAGGCGAACACCCTAACAGCCGAGCGAACTTAAAACCTATTAGAACATCAGAAGAAGCAAGTAAACGAGGCAAAGCGGGAGTAAAGATTACTAACGAGAAAAGGCGAAAGCGAAAACAAGCCCGTGAATGTATGGAAATCATACTAAGTGGCAAGGTAACAGGTGACACAGCAAAAGCAGCCCTGAAAAGTATAGGCTTTGAGGATAAAGACCAACAAAACATAGCCCTGCTTATGCTGTCTATGTTCCAAAATGGTGTTAAAACAGGTGACGCAGGTACTATTAAATCTATTCTTGAAATAGTAGGCGATATTAACCAACAAGAGGAAACACAAACACCTCAAATTAATATCAATATCACAGCAGCAACCCAAGAAGATATGGAAGAAGATTAAGGGAGTGCAAAAAAATGGGCGACAAGATAACAACGAGAAAAATAGTAATGATTATTGATTTTGAGAGGAGGTGAAAAAATATGGCAAGAGGTATTATCAATGCTATTGGTCGTGCAACAGGTCTCGCAGGTGCAGGTGCAAGACGCAGGGAGAGTAACAAGGTTAAGCGTTCTATGCGTAATGCTGCAAGAAGAAAGAGCAACGGCGGAGCAGGTGGCTAATAGTGAGTAATTTACTATTTGACCCGATTAAGACACAGGCAAGAGTTACGGATAGTGTTATTGTCGCCTTTAGTGGTGGTAAGGACAGTATTGTAACTCTTGATTTGTGTTTTAAGTATTTCAAAAATGTAGTACCGTTCTTTATGTACCTTGTACCTGATTTAGAGTTTCAAGAGGATATGTTGAGACGGTATGAAAAAAGATACAATACAGAGATTATAAGACTACCTCATTTTGAAGTTTCGGAGTTTTTGAAGTATGGCAGTTTTACAATGCCCGATTTTAATGTTGATGTTGTCAAAATAACAGATACATACGAATATTTAAGGCAGAAAACGGGCATATTTTGGATTTCAGCGGGTGAGCGGTGTGCTGATAGTATAGTCAGAAACGCAATGATTAAGAAAAGCGGAAGTATTGACTATAAACGAGGCAGATTTTACCCGCTTGCTTATTGGAAGAAACAAGAGGTATTAGAATACATCAAATATAAAAAGCTCTATTTAAGCCCTGAGCAGAAAAAGCTCGGCTTTTCTTTTCGTAGTTTAGCAGGTAGTGAGCTTGCAGTAATAAAGGAACATTACCCGAATGACTTTGAAAAGATATTAAAGGTCTATCCGTTAGCGGGTGCGTCTGTAGAGCATTATTTGAGATATGAGGTGCAGGATAATGGCTAATAGCAAATATCAGAAGTTCACAATTCAGACAATCAGCAGAGCAGATATAAAAAATGCTGATTATAACCCCCGCATAATGGATAAAGAGGCAAAGAAGCGGTTAAGAGAGGGCTTGAAAAAGCACGGACTTGTTTCTACCTTAACTTGGAACAGACGCACAGGCAACCTTGTGGGCGGTCATCAGAGATTAGAGCAACTTGACGCTTTAGAGCGTAGTCAGGATTACTCTCTTGATGTTTGTGTGATTGATGTTGACGAAAAAGAGGAAGCAATCCTCAATGTGCAGCTCAATAACCCGTCAATGCAGGGTGAATGGGATTTAGACAAACTTGCCTTTATGACAGAAGAATTTGACACAGACTTTGCGGAAATGGGATTTACTCAGTTAGATGTTGATTTTATGTTTGACGGTGATGAACGCTTTTCAAGTATGTATGATACACCCGAAGCGGGAAAAGTCAAAGAGGGTCTTGAAGAAGTCAAGGCAGCACGACAGGCAAGCAGAGAGAGACTACAGGAGCGGAACAATATAAATTGGTATTCTGTTATTGTTTTTGAAGATGAAGCGGCAAAAGAAGAATTTTACCGCAAAATCAGCGTACCTATCTCAGAGGAATATTTAACAGCAGATAAGATTTTAAGATTAGAGAAATAAAAAGAGGCGGCTTATATTGCCGCCCTTTTTATGTTATATACATATGTGCGATAACCTCGCCCGTACCATTGACGGGTAGCCCTACCAACAACAATATCGCCCGTACCCGAATAATCACGGGTAACAGTATATTCAGGGTATGCCTTTTTTACAGCCTCAAGAGGGGAATTTGCCTCAATAACAATAGGGTCGTCAAGTAGTGTGTTTACATTTGTGATGTTGTATTTCATAATGTAGCCCCCTTTCTCACTTTGTAGCTAACAAGAAAATACAGCACCATATAAAATGGTCTTTTAATTCTTGCGGTGTATAGCCGTTTGTGTTGTCGCTGCTAATAATCAGAGTACAGTTGCCCGCTTGATTACTGTAGCTTATATCAAAGTTAAAGAATGATTTACCCTGCATTTTAGCTTTTATGCTCTCGCAGTCTCTTTCTGAGAAATAGCCGTCAATAGTAGTCTGTAACATTTTAAGCCCCCCTTAATTGTAATATAAAGATGTGATACTATACCTTGCACAAAATGGGTTTTTGTCTAAAAAGAGCTTGCCGAACAATTTAGCCCTTTTGCGGGTTTTGAAACTGTAGCCCTTTATTTTGCATTTTCTACCCCTGCCAAAACGGGCGATAATCTCAAAGTCTTTGTTTTTCATAATATAACCGCCTTTCTATATTGTACTTATATTATATCACAAATGCAGTACTATTCAATTCGCAGAATAGCCAAAAATAAGGGCAAAACTTTGTGCATTATGTCAATATACATTATCTTACAAATGTGTTATAATATAGTCACAAAAGAAAGAGAGGTTATACAATATGAAATTGCGAAAAATTAGAAATGTAGAAATTTCAGTTTGTGCAGGCGAACAAAAAGTAGCTTATAACTTTGCGTCAATGCTTTATGATGTACAGATAAGCACAGAGAAAGCAGTTGAGCTGATAAGAGAGAGTACAGCAAAAAAAGAGTTTAGAGGCTATAACATAGAGGCTATTGTTACAGCTTTTATAAATGGCTTTGAGCAGTACAGAGAACTCAAATATCACATATTGACAAGTTATAAAGAAATAGGCGATATATTCAAGTTAAAAGAGGGGGCGACAAAATGAGAGAGCCAAGTTTATTAGATGAATTATACGGTAAAAGGTTTGTTAATAGAATGAGACGCAGAGACAAAATAAAGAAGTTTTTTCGTAAGTTATTCAAGGTGAAGTAAAAACAAACATACAAAAGCAGCTTGCAAGTGTGCAGGCTGTTTTTTTATGTTTGTTTGCAGGTGGTGAGCGACTATAGATATTAATGTTAAAATAAACCCCGCTTATTTACCGTATATAGACAAGGAACAGTTTGTGCAGATTTTCTTCGGCGGTGCGTCAAGCGGTAAAAGTTACTTTTTAGGCCAGAAAATAGCCTTAGACAATCTGAACGGCTGTAATTACCTATGTTGTAGAAATGTAGCCTCCACAATGAGAAATAGCGTATTTAACGAGGTTATGAAAGCAATATCAAATATGGGCTTGTTACCGTATTACAAGATAAACCGCTCGGATATGGTAATTACTAACCTGATGAACAATAAACAGATTTTGTTCTCAGGACTTGATAACCCCGAAAAAATCAAGTCTGTTACACCTATTGACGGCGTTATAGAGAGAATATTTGTAGAAGAAGCAACGGAAATCAAATATTCAGCATATAAGCAGCTCACAAAGCGTTTGCGTGGTAAGAGTGACCACAGCAAATGCGTTATTTTGGCATTTAACCCGATTTTGAAAAGTCATTGGATATATCAGAACTTCTTTAATAATTGGGTAGACGGCAAAAACAACTATGAAGATGATAATTTATCAATCTTAAAGACAACATACAAGGATAATATGTTTTTGACCGAAAACGACAGGCGGCAGCTTGAAAATGAAAGTGACCCATATTTCTATAATGTGTATTCCCTCGGAAATTGGGGAATACTCGGCAATGTTATTTTCAAGAATTGGCGAGTTGAGGATTTAAGCGACCAAATACCGCAGTTTGACAGAATATACAACGGGCTTGACTTTGGTTACAGCTCAGACCCTAACGCATTAATAAGGGTGCATTTAGACAAGAAGCGGAAAAAGATATATGTCTTTGAAGAATTATATCAAGCGGGTATGTCTGATGATGAGCTTGTTTATTGGTGCAAGAAAATGATAGGAAATCAATATGTTACTTGCGATAGTGCAGAACCGAAAACTATTGATTATTTAGTAAGAGAGGGAGTAAATGCTGTTGGTACTGTAAAAGGTGCTGACAGCATTAATCGTGGTATCAGGTGGCTACAAGGCTATGAGATTATTATTGATGTAAGGTGTCAAAACTTCAAAAATGAAATCGAGCAGTACCATTGGAAAGAAGATAAATTCGGAAATCCTATGGCAATACCTGTAGACGCAAATAACCACTTATTAGACGCTTTACGGTATGCCCTTTGTGATGAAATCTTAGCGGCAGAAGTAACAGCAGGAAAGAGGTTGTGATATGTGTTCTCATATATGGCTAAAAATTAATGATGTATTTGTTTGTCAACGGTGCGGGCTGACAAGGACACACGACGGCAAGATACTATTTGACAGAAAACTACCAAATTATAAACCTAAGAAAAGGAAGCGTAAATAATGGCAAGAACATTACAACAGTTATATCCTGATTATTCCGCAGAGATAAAGGAAATCAAGGAAAACGGTATATCAGAGAGTTTGCTTCAAAAAATCATAGCAAAGCATAAATACAATGCACTTTATAACAGAAAGTTGTATAAACGCTATATGAATATTGAGGGAGCAGTTCCTATTCACGAAAGACAACCCCGTTTTGATGAAGAAAACCCGATTAATAATAAAATCAACAATGACTTCTTTAGTGAAATTGTGGATTTTAAGACAGGTTATTTTGCGGGTAAGCCCTTTACATACGGTTATAGCAAGGGTGACGAGGCAGAACAGGACACAGGCGGCGATATGGCGGTAGATGTAGCAGCAAGAACAGTTACAGACTTTACCACAAGAAACAATATGTACGGCTGCGATATGGAATTAACAAAGTATGCGGGTATTTACGGTTATGCGGGCAGACTTTGTTATATTGACCCTGACGGCAAAGAGAGAGTTATGCCCGTACACGGATATGAAACTATTATTCTATCAAATACAGACATTTCTGAGCCTGAGTATGCAGTTCGCTATTATTATGTAACCAACTTAAACGGCACTAAGACTTGGACGGTTGAATTTTACGATAATGAGAACATTTATACATATTCAGGATATTTAAGTCTTTTGAAGCTCGAAAGTAAAGAGCCTCATTTGTTCGATTATTGCCCGTTACAGGGAATTGCGAACAATAAAGAAATGATGGGCGACGCCGAAAAGGTACTCTCTCTGATTGATGATTATGACAAGGTGCTTTCGGATAACTCAAATGAGGTTGAGGCTTTTGTTCACGCCTATTTGATTTTTGAGGGTTTGCGTATTGATAAAGAAACAATAGAAGAAGGACAGAAAACAGGTTCTTACAATTTCCCCGCAACAGGCACACAGCAGGGCAAGGCGTATTTCTTGACTAAAAACATTAATGACGCATTTACAGAACATCACTTAGGACGAATTGAAGATAATATATATCGTTTCTCTCGCACTCCTAACCTTTCTGACGAAACTTTTGGAGCTGCAAGTGGAGTAAGTCTCAAATTCAAATTACACGGCTTAGAGACTAAATGCGGTATGTTTCAGGCAAAGATGATGGACGCTGCACAATATATGTGGAAAGTTCTTGCAAGTTCTTGGAATAAAAAGAAAATTTCTATTGACCCTTTGCATATAACAATCGAGTTTAAGCGTAATTTCCCGCTTGATACTCTCAATGAGGCACAAACAGCACAGGCACTTAAAAATATCGGTATGCCTGATGAATTTATCTATAGTCAGTTATCCTTTGTTGATGATGTTGACGCTATTATGGAAATGAAAGAAAACGAGCAAAGCGATATAACTTCTTTATATGAAGATGAAGAAGATACTCCTGATGTTGGCATTAACGACAAAAATATGTACAAAGTTACAAGTGTACTCGGACAACTTAAAAGAGGACAGATAACAAGAAGCGTTGCAATCAGAATTTTAACAGGTTTAGGCTTTAGAGAAGAAAACGCAGAGACCCTTGTTGAAGAAAACATAGAAGAAGCGGAAAAAGAGAAAAAGGCGAAAAAGACAGAAGAAACAGTAAAACTCTGATTTTCTAACTTTTATCGAAAGGGGGCGTTATATTGTCGAAGTCTGAAACAAGCCTTGCAGAGCTTTTATATGATATAAGGCGTATTGAGGAACATAGAGAGAAACTATCAGAGAAGAAAATACGAAAAATCTATAAAAGTCTAATGAGAGACCTGAGAATATTTTTAGCTGAGGGATATGAAAAGTACGCAGACACAGACGGGCGTTTCTATCTTTCGTATTTAGACGCACAAAATCAGAGAGCAAAATTCTTGGAAGAAATAGTATCTAATGTTGACGGTATATCGCCACAGATAAGAGAGGAAATAATATCTCTTGTTGATGAAACATACAGTAGTTGTTATATCGGTATGTCCGAGGCGGTGAAGAAAGCACAACAAAGCGGTACATTAGCGGCGATAACTCAGGATATAGATGTGCAACCTGATGTTTTGGCTCAGGCTGTAAATAACAATATCGGTAAATTAACTTTACCTGCTGTATTGGAGAAAAGCCGTCACGCTATAATTTACGATATACAACAAATTTTAGTAACAGGATTAACAAACGGCGACAGATACGACCAAATGATTAAGCGTGTTTCTAAAGTGTTATCGGGTGATAATGGTAGTGGCGGCTATTATGGAAAAGCAGTAAATATTGTACGCACCGAAAGTCACAGAAATGTTGAAAACGGCTTTATGGATTGTGCAGAGCGTATTCAAGAGGGTGTAGAGGGTAGCGACTTTATTTATGCTGTTACTTGGCGAACAATGCAAGATGAAAGGGTAAGACCGCAAATCCGCTACAAAACCAAAAGCGGGTGGAAAACTAAAATCAGCAAAAACGGAGCAGACCATACGAAAATGGAGGGCGTTACCGTTAAAGTTGGTGATATGTTCACTTTTAGCGACGGAGTAAAAACGAAAAATCCGAGCAGAAGCGGTTATGCCCGTCACGATTGTAATTGCAGATGTTTTCTTGAATATAACCTTATGACTTTAGAAGAATTTGAGGCAGCTACCAAAAAAGCAGTAAATACAGCAAGTGTTCACAAATCAATAAAACGGTTAATGAACGAAAGCGGAATACCTGATGTAGATTTACAAAGAACAACAGACGCAACGGCTTTTGACAATGCAATTCAAAGAGCTATAAAGTCTCAGCCCGTGGGCGGTTGTGTTGACGCTCACCCGTTAGAAGAATTACAGGAATTTAAGCTATTTCTATCAAGTAATCAAATGGCGGGCGTTGCTGTTAAACCTGACGGCGATATTACAGCAGTATTCAAGAATTTTGAGTTTAAGCAGCGGGGAGCAGTAAGCGACCTCATTATTACAGCAAGAGCAAACGGTGGCGTAAAAATGGACTGTTACGGTGTAGGGCTTGTAAATATGTATGAGCGTTGCGGATATGTACCCGTTGCCCGTGTTGCTTTTAACCCCGATTATGTGAGTGACCCTTATTTATTACAGACCCGTCCTGATGTTTATGTAATGATGAAAAACACAGATGATATAGAAACTGTAATAAGAACAAACGCAGCAAAAGGATATAAACTATCTTCTCAGGCAGAATTAGACGGTTTACCGACTTTTGAATATGACGACGCTCTGAGTTATAGAGACAAACTTTTGGGTGAACAAGAAAACAGGTAAAATTGCACAATTACGATTTTGAAATTTTGTGTATTATATCAATATCATTTGAAAGTAAAAAGTGCTATAATGGTATAGAGGTGATAATATGCGTTTAGACGAATTTGACCGCAAATTCAAAGGCAAGACGGCAGATGAAATTATCTCAATTCTTGAAGAACAATACAAAGGCGATACAGACGCTTTAGAAGATATTGAACGAGCAAAGAAAAATATTGAATATATCAAACAACAGAAAGAGTACAAAGGGCAAACTCCGAGGCAATGTGCTTTAGAGTTGGCGGGTACTTTAGAATATTGGAGCTAATGAGTTCATATTAATATACCTTTCTGAAATAAAAAACATTGTCACGGCACAGGATTGGTTATGTTTCTTGTTTTGCAAGTTTTATAGACCATAATTTCATATTGATAAAATTTAGAGCTATCTACAGGGTAGCTCTTTTTTTATATTCAAAAAGCTATCTATAAGGTGGCAAACAAAAATTTCTATAAGGAATTGGAGGAAAACAAAATGGCAGAAAATGCAGCAAATTCAACAACTGCGACAACTGCAACAGAGGTTACAACCTCAACAGAGGCTACAAACCCAACAACAGAAAGCAGCTCTACACAGGAAGCACAGGTAACACAGGAAACTTCCAAACCTCTTACAGCAGAAGATGTTGAAAGAATGGTGCAATCAGGAGTTGACAAAGCAACAGCCGAATACGGCAAAAAGATTTCAGCCTTGAAAAAGGAAAACGAAGAACTCAAGAGAAAAAATCTCTCAGACGAGGAAAGAAAAAACCTTGAAATAGCAGATAGAGACAATGCGTTGGCAGAGAGGGAACGAAAACTGAACGACAGAGAAAACAGAATATTTGCTTCAAAGGTTTTAAGAGAAGTCGGACTTGACGACGGAAGCACAAGGTCTCTTGAATTGGTTGACCTTGTTATGAGCGATACTGAGGAAAATATCGAAAAAAGAGCAAAAACCCTCAAGAGCCTTGTTGACGCTTTGGTGAAATCTGAGGTAGAAAAAACATTTAGAACGCACGGCAGAGTTCCTAACGGTGCTAATATTTCTACTGAAAGCAAGGAAAGTGACTTAGCGGCAAGACTTGGCAAGGACAGGGCTGAACAGAATAAAAAGGCTAATGATGTTCTTAGTCATTATATAGGAGGTAAAAAGTAATGAATTTTAAGACAACAAGCATTGCTCAGAGCAAAAACATTCTTGCAAACGACCATTATGTTGCAATGGAATATAATTGTTCTGAAATCGCAGCAAATGAAAAGGGCGTTATTCCCGCAGGCACATTTGTTCCCGCAAATGACGCAACAGCAATAGGCGTACTTCTCAATGATGTAGTACCCGCAGAAAATCCCAACGGTACAGTAGTTATCCACGGATTTATCAGAACAGGTAAGCTGCCCGCAGCACCCGCAGATACGGTTGCTATTTCGCAGATTACATTTATTGACTAATTAAAGGAGGAATATAGGTAATGAAACTTTCTGATGTATTTACCGCAAAAGCGATTGCGTTAAATTATACCAATGCAGCAAGTAACTCTATCCCCTATCTTGGCACAGGTCTTTTCCCTGCACAGAAAAAGGCAGGTCTCGACCTCAAGTGGATTAAGGGTCACAACGGTCTTGCCGTTTCTCTTGCTCCCTCAACTTTTGACGCAAAATCTAAGTTCCGTGACAGAGTTGGTATCTCTATGAACGAAACACAAATGGCATTTTTCCGTGAGTCTATGCTTGTAAAGGAAGCAGACGAGCAGGAAATTATGAGAGTACAGAACGCAGACGACCCCTACGCAGTACAGGTACTTAACAACATTTTCAACGATACACAGACACTTATTGACGGTGCAAATGTTGTTCCTGAGCGTATGCGTATGCAGCTTCTTGCACCTCTTAACGGTGTAGTTGGAATTAACATCAATGCAAATGGTGTTGATTATACATACGACTATGACCCCGAAGGCAAGTGGAAGGCTGAGCATTATCTCAAGATTGAAACTGAGGCTGACAAGTGGACTTCTGCTGAAACTTGCGACCCTATGAAAGTTCTTGAGGACGCTATGGACGCACAGGATGAAGCAAGCGGTAATCGCCCTGAAATCCTGCTTATGTCTAAGGCAACATTTAACCTTATCAAGAATAGTGCAAAGGTAAGAAGCGGCGTACTTGCTCAGAATGTAACAGCAAATGTAAATTACACTACAGCAAGAGTAAGACAGTTTGTTGAGGAGGAGCTTGGTGTATCTATCATCATTTACAACAAGCAGTTCAAGGACGAAGCAGGCACAGCAAAGAAGTTCTATCCCGATAACTTTGTAATGATGTTACCTAACGGAGCTCTTGGCTCTACTTGGTACGGTACAACTCCCGAAGAAAGAACACTTGCAGCAAGAGCAACCGCAGATGTATCTATTGTGGAAACAGGTGTAGCCGTTGCAGTAACAGTAACAGACGACCCCGTAAACACAAAGACTACAGTTTCCGAGATTGTTCTTCCCTCTTTCGAGCAGCTTGATATGTGTTACGGTATTGAGGTAGCATAATAAGGAGTGTTGATAATGTCAACAATTACATTTGACCACGCTGTTATCTATAATGGCGTTCTTTATCCTGCGAATACACCAATTACTGAGGATAAACCTAAAACCGAGAAAAAGCCTACAAAAAAGGGCGGTGCAAAGGATAATGACAAAATCACAGATTGAGTTATTGCACTTAGGCATTGCACCTATTGATGATAGAGCAATTCTCATTGTTGAAAGCGGCTTAGAGTGGGTAAAGGAAAATACTACACTTGTATTTGATATGAATAATGACAATGATTTAGCAGCTTTGCCGTCTGTGGTAAAGCTGTTTCTTGTTAAATTCTTTGATGTTCAAATGATAAGTGCAGGAGTGACAAGCGAAAGTATCGAGGGTTTATCACAAAGTTTTGACACAAGCGATAAATCCGCTTTGATATGGCAGTTTGCAGAGGAATTATTAAGCCCTTACTTAATAAGCCGTGTTACTTTTGTTTCCGCTAAAAAAAGGTGGCGGTGATTTGTGGCTGTAAAGTACAAAGTCAAAAAAGACCGAATACCCGAAGTTATAAGCTCTATGCGAAGCCTTAACGGTAAAAAGGTAAATGTCGGAGCTTTGAGAGGTGAACACGCTTGGCTTGCAGGAATACACGAATACGGTTGTAATATTCCCGTAACGCCTAAAATGAGGGCTTTTTTGCATAGTCAGGGTTTACACCTAAGAGCAAGTACGCAGTATATCAGAATACCTGAGCGTAGCTTTATTCGTTCAGGATATGATGAAAACGCAGACAGAATACTCAAACAAACAGAAAGAGCAATCGGAATGGTTGTTGCAGGAAAATTGTCTGTAGATGATTTACTTAACCTTTACGGGCAACAAATGGCAACAGCAATAAAGACCTATGCGGTGAGATTATCAGACCCGCCCAATCACCCGTTTACTATAGACCAAAAGGGAAGCTCAAATCCGTTGGTAGGTGGTTCACCTGATAGTAGCAGTATGATTGAAAGTATTATATGGAAAGTAGAGGGATAATAATGCAGTATTTCAACTTCGCACGGTTGGTGCATAAATATAATAGCGAATTAACGGTTATTGTTCCCTCTACTGGAAATTACGACGATAGAGGCATATTAGTAAAAGGCGAGACGCAAAAAGTCACGCTTCAAGGTGCTGTTATAAATCACACAGAAAGCAAGATTTATAGAGCAGAGGGTAAATTGACCGCTATGGATAAAAGGCTGTTTACATTAGAGCCGATTAAAGAGGCTTTGCTCGGTGCGAAAGTCATTTATGATAATAAGGTATTCAGTATTGATAACAATGTGGAAAACTCAAAGTTTACGGGCGTTTATGCGTACACCTTAAAATATGTTAGTGCTTTTGATAAGGAGGAATATGAATGATTGACCTCGACAAAATACGCTTAGGTGTAGTTAGGTTGATAAAGGAAAATCTGAATGTTCCCGTTATACAGACTAATCAAGATGAAGCCCCGCCCAAAGGTGACTATATCTCATATTCTATACCAACGCTGATGAAAGCTAACAACGGTACTTACGGGGAATATGTAGAAGAAATAGACGGCGAGACAGTCAAGGTATATCGCAAAGAGTTTCAGCAAATATGGAGTTTTACAACAATATCAAAAGATGAATTACGCTCCAAAACACTTGCTTTGCAACTGTATGATTTACTTGATATGCTCGGCTCAATAGAGTTAGCGGAAAAAGAAATAGTTATACAGTTAATCGGAAACATAACAAACAGAGATAACCTGTTGACGATAGGCTATGAATATCGCAACGGTTTTGATGTTACTTTTGCTTTTATGAATGAAATAATAGAGGGTAGCATTGAGGAAATAGAAACAATCAATTTAACACATAGCAGTAATTGACGCATTTTTAACAAATGCGTCTTTTTTTTCACACAATCTCACAATCTATAAAAATAGGAGGTAAAATTAATGGCATTGGATATTAGAGTAGAGATTTCTACCGCAGCCGTAGCGGGTAAAGTCGGTTTCGGCGTTCCCCTTGTTCTTGTATCTAAGGCAAAAGAGGAAAAGCCTTATACCGAGTGTGCAACTCTCGCTGAGGTTGAAACTCTTTGTGGCAAGGACACAGACGCTTACAAGATTGCACAGCTTATGTGGGTACAGACAAACGCACCTACAAAGATTGCTTTTTACGCAAGCACAAAGACCGCTACAGAGGCTATTGCAGAGGTAGTCAATAAGGAATGGAGACAGCTTATTGTTGTTTTCGGTGAGGGTGACACAGACGACGAAGCGGCAGTTGCGACCTATATTGAGACAACAGAGGATAAGATGTATTTTGTTACTGTTACAGATACAACCGCACTTGCAGATGTAAAGGGCAATGACAGAACTGTAGCATTTTATTATAACGCTACACAGCCCTATGCTGTAGCTGCACTTGTAGGTGAGACAGCAGGACGCACAGCAGGTAGCTACACCTATAAAAACTTGATTATCAAGGGTCTTGAGCCTCTTGAGCTTACTGACAATATGATTAGTCAAATTCATACAGCAGGCGGTATTACCCTGCTTCTCAAGGCGGGCGATATTGTCACAAGTGAGGGCAAGAACTCTAATGGCGAGTATATCGACATTATCGACAGCAAGGATTGGATTATTCAGCAGATTGCATATCAGTCTCAGAAACTTCTTAACAACTCTGCAAAACTCCCTTACACAGACTCAGGTATTGCAGCTCTTGAAAGCGTAGTAACAAATGTATTACAGGACGCTTTTAACAATGGCATTATTGCAAGTGACGAGGATAATGTTACACCCCTTTACACAGTTAATTTCAAGACCCGTGCAGAAATGAGTGCAACGGATAGAAAGAGCCGTGTATATACAGGCGGTAACTTCTCTTTTACTCTTGCAGGTGCAATTCACGAAGCCGAAATCAATGGCGAACTTGTTATTTAAGGAGGGAATATAAATGACATCTTATAATGCAAAAGATTGTGCCGTTACTTGGGACGGTTACTTTATCACAGGTTTTGGTGAGAGTATGGTAACAGGTGCTAAAGACGAGGAAATGTTTACACCTACCGTTGGAGCTCAGGGTGATGTTGTTGTTTCCGAAAACAATAACGACCTCGGAACTGTAACTCTTACCGTTCAGGCAACTTGCCCTCAGAGAAAGCAGCTTATCGCAGACGCAAAGGCGGGCAAGGTTGCTCCTATTTGGGTAAATAACAAGAAGCTCGGAACAAAGTTTGGTGGCACTCAGGCAAGAATTAAAAACCTGCCCGAAGTTTCACAGGCTAAGGAAGCCGAAGATGTAGAATTTCAGTTTGCAGTATTTGACTACACACTTGAGTAATTCAATAAAGCCTGCTGTTTGAAAAAATGGCAGGCTTTTAATTTTATTATACAGAAAAGAGGAAATTATTATGGCAAAATTTTACACTAAGACAAAGACAATCGGCGGCGTGGCGTACACAGCACAGTTTAACGGACTTTCCGCAGCACTTGACGCTGTTGATAACAGCTACATTGAGGGAACAAACAACACAAGCGTAGCAAAAATGGCAAAGTATCTCTTTGATAATGTTATTGTTGAGCCTAAAGGTCTTACACCTGATAGCTTTGACAATATGGAAGACTTTAACGAGGTTGTAACCTTTGCCCGTGAAGTAATGCAGGGTAATTTTCGAGACAAGGCTGACGAAAGCGAAACTAAGACAAAGAGTTGATGAAAATTGGGGTGCGTGGAGACTTGTAACATCAGACCGAGGTTTTTCTTGGTCTGATGTTTTTATCAGAATGACCCCACAGGATATAGCAGAAGCGAATATTGCTCTCGATAGGCAGTATGAAGCTGAAAAACAAGCAATGAACAAAAAAACCCCCTGATAGGGGGCTTTTTTTACCTCTGAGGAAAGGAGGTAATACGAAATGTCAAACACAAGTGTAGTCAGACAGGATATTGTGCAAATTCTCTTTGACACAAATCTTGACGGGCTTACACAGTTACAAAAAGAAATGAACGCCATTAAAAAAAGTCTTTTGGGCGGTTTGGGCGACGAGGAACTTGACAAAGTAACAAAATCCGCAAAAAAGACAAAAAAGGGCGTTGAGGGCGTAGGAGACGAACTTGATAAAGGCAAGAAACAAGCCGACAAATTCAAAGACGGTCTCAAAGGTGCGGCTGATACTGATTTTAGTAAGTTAAAAAAAGGTATTGGCAAAGTAACATCTGCATTAGGAAAAGGTGTAGCGACAGCAGCTAAAATCGGTGCGGCGGCGATAACAGCAAGTGCGGCGGCGGTTGGTACGCTTGTTACTCAATCTGTATCAGCGTATGCGGAGTTTGAACAGCTAAAAGGTGGTGTTGAAACTCTTTTTGGTGCAGGCGGTCAAACAATCGAGGATTACGCAAAATCGGTTGGTAAATCGGTTAGCGAAGTAAAGAAGAAATACGGCGACTTAAAGGAAGCCGAAAACCTTGTTTTCAAAAACGCAAATAACGCATATAAAACTGCGGGTCTTTCTGCAAATGATTATATGACAACCGTTACGGGCTTTTCTGCAAGTCTTGTGTCAAGTTTGGGCGGTGATACGGTAAAAGCGGCGAAAGTTGCTGATAAAGCTCTTTCGGATATGGCTGATAATGCAAATAAAATGGGTACTCCTATGGAAAATATCCAAAATGCTTATCAGGCTTTTGCTAAACAGAACTATATGCTTCTTGATAACCTAAAATTGGGATATGGCGGCACTAAGACCGAAATGGAGCGACTACTCAAAGACGCTGAAAAAATTTCAGGTGTAAAGTACGATATATCTTCATACGCAGATATTATTGAAGCAATCCATATTATACAAAAAAATATGGGTATCACAGGCACAACGGCAAAAGAAGCGGAAAAGACAATTACAGGCTCTTTTAACTCAATGAAAGCAGCTTGGGGAAATCTGTTACCCGCTTTAGTTAAGGGCGGCGACAGTTTCGACCAATGTGTAGAAAATCTTGTCTCAACTGTTAAGATTTTCGCAGGAAACATTATGCCTGCAATCAAGAGTGCTTTGTCGGGAATTGGCGATTTATTTGTAGCTTTAGCACCGACTATTGAAAAGGAACTTCCCTCATTTATAGATGAATTACTCCCGCCTCTGATTACTGCGGCGGTTGCTTTGGTACAAGGTCTTATTAAGGCTTTACCGAGTATAGTAAAAACTTTGGTAAATGAGATACCCGATATACTCAAGTCAATCGGAAAGACTATTGTTGATACATTCGGAGAACAATTCCCTGCCGTTCAGAAAATGGCTGATTTCTTCGGAAAGATTGGAGACTTTTTCGCTGAAAACTCAGGCAAAATTCAGAAAGCTATTCCGATATTGCTTGGTCTTGTGGTAGCGTTAAAGGCGTTTAAGGGCGTAAAGGCTGTTGCTTCATTTTTTAGCGGATTTGGTAAATCCTCTAAAAATGGTGGCAAGGGTGGTCTTTTTGGCAATATAACTGAAACATTTAAGGAACTTGCAAAAACAAAGACTTCTACTGTATTAAAGGGTATGGCTAACCTTGCAATTATAATTGGCGGTATCACATTAATTGCAGCGGCTCTTATGTTTGTTGCACCGTATATGGCACAATTAACGGACGCAAAATCATTGATTGAGGTAATAGCTGTAATTGCTGTTTTAGGACTTGTGGGAACGGGTCTTGCTAAACTTGGAGAAATAGCAGGTAAAATTCCTGTTTCAACAGTAGCTAAAGGACTTGCAAATATGGCTATTATGATAGCAGGTATGTCCGTCTTATTTTTGGTATTAGGTGCTGTTTCTCTAATAAATTTTGATTATGGAAAAATATTAGCTATTGCAGGAATTATTGCGGTTTTAGGAATTATAGGAACTGCCCTCGCTATTTTTGGGGGTATTGTTGGATTAATTCCCGTTGCTGTAGTGGCTCTTGGCTTGGCTAATATGGCTATTATGATAGCGGGTATGTCTGCGTTGTTCCTACTGATAGGTGCTATATCTCTCTTGAATTTTGATTACAAGAAGATGTTAATTATTGCAGGAATGATTGCGATTTTAGGAGTAATAGGAACAGCTCTTTCCATATTTGCAGGAATAGTTGGCTTAATACCTATTGTGGTTGTAGCACTTGGATTGGCTAATATGGCAATCGTTATAGCGGGTATGTCTGCTCTGTTATTGCTCATAGGTGCAGTATCTCTCTTAACCTTTGATTATAAGAAAATGTTAAATATTGTAGGAATGCTTGTTGTATTAGGTGCAGTAGGAACGGCATTAACGATATTCGCAGGTATAGCGGGTATTGTTCCTATTCCCGTAGTTCTTGCAGGTTTAACAAATATAGGTTTAGTTCTCGGAGGATTGACAGGTTTAATCGTTGCCTTTGGAGAATTGACAAAAATACAAGGCTTTACCGAATTTTTAGAAATAGGCGGTCAAGTGCTTGTAAAAATAATGAATATCCTCGGTGAAATGGTTGGTGCTTTGGCAGGTGGACTTATTGAGGGTCTTTCCTCTTGCTTACCCGCATTGGGTGAAAATCTCGGCAAATTTGGCGAGAATATTAAACCTTTATTTACATCAATCGCAGGTGTGGATATGGCGGGTGTAGGTGCATTTTTTACCGCACTTGTTGGCTTGTTAGGAATTGCAACAGGCAAAGATATTATAGACGGTATCAAGTCATTTTTCGGTGGCGAGGAAGAAAGTGCATTGTCAAAACTCGGCACAGAATTATGTGATTTTGCAACTAACTCAAAGGGCTTTTTTGAGACAGTAGCAAAATTAGCACCCAAAGGATTTTCAAATGCTAAATTGATGTTTGAAAGTCTTGCAAGTATGAAAGACTTACCCAAAGAGGGCGGCGTTAAGGGTTGGTTTAACGGTGAGTTAAACTATGAAAATATAGCGTCAGGATTGGCTCAATTATCAAGTGAAAATGTTATTAAATTCTTTAATACTGTTGCTGATATAAAACAAGCGGGATTTGATAGTGCTAAGTCCTTGTTCGATTGTCTTTCCGAAATGAAAAGTCTACCTAAAGAGGGAGGCGTTAGAGGTTGGTTTAGTGGCGACCTTAATTATGAAAGTGTAGCGTCAGGACTTGGAGCTTTAACAAGTGAAGATGTTACAAACTTCTTTACTATGGTAGGCGGTTTGAAACAAAAAGCCTTTGACAACACTAAACTGTTATTTGAAACACTTGCAGGAATAAAAGAACTTCCCAAAGAGGGCGGTTGGTGGGATAAAGTCACAGGAGATGAAACTACAACTTTATCCAACATTGCAACCGATTTAAGCACTTTTGGTGAGAAAACAAGTGATTTCTTTACACAGGTAAACGGGCTTAATCTCAACAATCTTAACGGGTTGTGGGTGTCATTGGAGAAAGCAGGAACAATGACAGCAACAAGCCTTGCAAGTGTTATTGATGAAAGTATATCAAGCCTTGTTTCTAAGATTTCTCAGTTACCTAAAAAAATGGGAGACGCACTCAGAAACAATAGCAAGGGTTTAAGCAACGGTGCTGTGGATATGTGGAAAGACGCAGTAAAAGCGACTGTTGCACCTGTAAACAAGTTGCTTTCAGCAGCGAATTGGATATTAGAAGAATTTGGCTCATCTAAAAGAGTTATCTCTTGGAAACCTTATGCAAACGGCACAAACGGTCACAAGGGCGGTAACGCTCTTGTTAATGACGGCAGAGGTGCAGAGTTAGTACAAATGCCTAACGGATATTCATTTATACCGAGGGGCAGAAATGTACTTATTCCTAATGCACCAAAGGGAATGAAAGTATTACCCGCCGAACAAACAGCACAGCTTATGGGTAGAAAATCCACTACTTTTAGGTATGCTGACGGTATAGGTAATATTGATATATGGAGCTTCATAGATAATTCAAAAGGTCTTGTAGAAAAGATTGGCGAAACTATAAGCTATGAGGGAATGAGTGCCTTTGCTTCAAATGTTGGTAAAGGTATTGTTTCTACATTCTCAGGGGAAATGCCGAAATGGATTGACAAACTGTTTAATGAGGCAGGAATATTAAGCCTTGCTGATTATGTTGCTTCTAAGGGCGTAATGCAATGGAGAACAACCGTTATTCGTGCTTTGAAAATGGAAGGACAATATAGTGTTGCGAATGTAGCAAGAACATTGTTCCAAATGCAGACAGAAAGCGGCGGTAATCCTTATGCTATAAACCTTTGGGATAGCAATGCTAAAAAGGGTACACCCTCTAAGGGCTTAATGCAGGTAATTGACCCGACTTTCAGAGCGTATGCGAGAGCAGGATTTAACTCAAACATATATGACCCGTTAAGTAATATTTTGGCTTCTATTAGATATGCTGTGGCAAGATACGGCACTTTGGCAAATGCTTATAGAGGCGTAGGATATGCAAACGGCGGATTAGTTACAAAGACAGGATTGATAGCCGAACAGAACAAGCCTGAAATGGTTATACCTTTGGCACAAAACAAGAGAAATCGAGCTTTAGACTTGTATAACACAACAGGCGAATTGTTAGGATTATCAGCATATACACCCGAAAACAGCACGGTTGCGTCAAGGGTAAACAAAACCGAAAACAACAACTATAATCCTCAATTTATACTTAATATCAACGGTACATCTGATGAAAGAAGTATGAAAAGGAAAGTTAAAAGTTGGGTTAAGGAAAGTTTTGACGAAATCTTTGCAAGTATGGGTAGAAGTAATGACGAATTACAGGAGGTGTAACATTGGCATATATAAACAATTATTACATTTGTGCTGAAAACGAAAGTGTAACAAACGGTGTTGATGTTACATCTCACCCTGTAGAAAGTGGAATTGATGTTACAGACAATGCAAAAGTTCAAGCAATAGAGTTATCTATTAACGGCATTATAGTAAATGTCGGAAAAACAAAGGCAGATACTATAATAAAAGCTATAACCTCTTTGAACAAAAATAAGAAACTTGTTAAATTTTCAGGACGCTATACTTTACCCGTAGCAGTAATAACAGATTTTCAAGTTGACTATTCAGCTGAAATTGCGGGCGGTTGCAAATTTAGTATGTCGTTAAAGGAAATACGCATAGTTAAAAGTGCATATAAAGCGTCTGCAAAAACATCTACCACTACAAAGCAGGTAACGAAAAAATCTACAAAAAAAACAAGGTATTACACCGTAAAATCAGGTGATTGTCTTTGGAATATAGCAAAAAAGTATTATGGTAACGGAGCGAAATATACAAAGATATATAACGCAAACAAGAAGATTATCAAAAATCCCGATTTGATATATCCGAAGCAAAAACTTGTAATTCCTTATTAGAGGTGAGGCAGATTGAGAGATTATATCGAAATTAACAAAGAGGATATTCCTTGCAGTTTTGATATAGTGCTTGAAACTGAGGAATTTAATCTTCTTTTTAAGCACAATAAAAATTCAGACTTAATTACTTGTACTTTATCAAAAAATGATACTGTCCTTGTATATGACGAGCCTCTTATTTATGGTGTACCGCTTTTCAAAGATGTATATGATAGTGATACATTCCCCTGTGTTGATATAGTGCCTTATGACGAAAGCGGCGAGGAAAACGCTGTAACCTATGAGAACATAGGAACGAAAGTCAAATTAACCATTGATAACGAGGGCTAAATATGGCAAGTGAAGTTATTTTCAAGGAAAGAAATAATAAAAAAGCCTCACATTTAGTCAAGGCTGTAGGGCAGTTATCCGAAAAAATTAATATCAATGTAAAGGGGCAGTACGGGCATACCGTAATTATAAAGACAGGGAATGTAACTATTAAAAATAGTGAGCTTGATTGTGAGTTTTCTATACCATTTGATGATAATACAGAAGCAAACGAAGCGGAAATCACTATATATAATTTGTCAAGTACGACAATAAAGAATATCAAGCAAAAAGCTAAGATAACTGTAACGGCGGGTTATGGCACAGATACAGGCGTTATTTTTAGCGGATATATTTCTGCTAAAAAGACATATTATGAGGGTTGCGACAAAATAACTGAAATCAAAGCTCTTGATGATATGGACTTAAAAGAAAAGGATATTGAAAGCATAACCTTTGCTGCAGGTACAAAAGCAAGTAAGATACTAAAAACACTATGTCAAAAGGTAGGTTTACCGATTGCGGTTTTTTCCATAAAAAGAGACCATACCTATAAGGACGAAGAAACTATTGACGGCGGGCTTATGGAAAACATAGAGAGGCTTGCGGGAATATGCGGCGTTTCTGCATATATTCTGAAAAGCAAGATTTATGTACGCCCGTTGTCAACAGGTGATAATACCCGTTTTACATTGAGCGTTGATACAGGTTTGCTTAGTATTGAGGAATTTGAGGAAGAAGAAACAAACGAAGATTATACCGATACTGTCAAGGGTTATAATATTGAAATGCTCTTGCAACATCAATTACAGACAGCAAGCATTATTACTGTTAAATCCAAGCAGGTAAACGGAACTTTCCGTGTGCGGTCAGGCTCACACGAATACGACGGAACAAACTTCATCACAAAGGCAGAGGTGATTAAACAATGAGTATTGGCTCAAGTGCAATTAACACAATGATAGAGCAAAAACTATTAAAATTGCATACCGCCTACTTTGCACAGGTATTAAGCGTAAGCGGAAATACAGCAAAGATACAGCCTCTTAATTTGATTAAGGCAACAGGACAGACAGCAAAGAAACAAGCTGTTTTAACCGTTCCTATTCTTGCAAATGTACGCAAATTTTCAACTGAAAAGATAGATATTAACGGTACAAAAGTTACTATTCCAAAGGTTGAAAAGATTAAAAAAGGTGACATTGTTTTTTGCGTATGCGGTGAAAGGGATATTACCGAAACTAAAAAGGGTAAGTTTGTTACTCCCCCGACAGGACACCACAGAATTAGTGATAGTGTAATTGTCGGTGTAATGTGAGGTGTTTTCTATGTATGGCTTTGCTCTTGATAATAGCGGTGATGTTATTATTGAGGAAAATAAAATAAAAACAGTAAGTGATACAGCTCTAATTGCTCAGACGGTGCGACAGGTGCTTAAAACTAATTTAGGCGAATGGTGGCTAAATGAGGACGAAGGCATAGACTTTAGTTGTTTTCTTTGCAAAAATCCGAATTACGACCAAATTGAGGATAATATCAATTTAGGTTTACAGCAAGTGGACGACACTTTCAGACTGACAAGCATTGATTTTCAGACTAAAGAGGAAAGAACACTTATTATTAACTTTACCGCCGAAAACGAAAACGGCGAAACAATAAATATAACATTGTGAGGTGATTGAATGGCTCTCACGGAATTGGGCTTTAATCGCCCGACTTATGATGAAATTTTAGAGGCTCAGATTGACCGTGCAAAGGTTTTGTTCGGTGAAGATATAGATACTTCGGAGCTTTCCGCATTGGGTAAGTATATACGGCTAAATGTAGCAGACATTGACGCTCTCTATCAGGATATGGAGGGCGTTTATTATGCTCGTTTTCCTAATACAGCGAGTGGCGTTAGTCTTGACCGCCTTTTACCTTTTGTTGGAATAACAAGAAATGCTGCTACTTATGCAAGGCACAGCGTTATTTTAACAGGTACAGCAGGGGCGGTTATTGAGGCAGGATTTGAGGTATCAAACGAAAATCAGAGTGTTGTATTCCATTTGAACGCAGATTATACCATTGGTGAGAACGGCACAGTAACGGCTTATGCAGATTGTAACGACGCAGGAACAATAGGCAATATTCTTTCAAAGTCAATTAACACTATTGTCAATCCCTCCGCAGATGTAGACAGCGTTGTAGGTGCTGAACTCATTACGGCGGGTGAGGATAGAGAAAGTGACGCAGCGTTAAGAGTGCGTTTTGGCGAAGCGGTAACAGGTTCAGGAAGTGGAACACCCGAGGCTATAAGGGGTGCAATAATGCGAGTTCCTAATGTAGATAGTTGTATTGTCAAAGAAAATACAACAGATACCGAAGTTGACAGCATACCCCCCCATAGTTTTATGTGCTATGTACTTTCGGACGAAACGGCAGCAACAGACCAACTTGTAGGAGAGGCAATTTTCAATAAAAAGCCCATAGGCATTACAGCAAGCGGCTCTGTAGAAGTGGAAGTAGCAGACGAGGGCGGTAATACCCATACGGTAGCATTTGAGCGAACAGCAAAGCAAGATGTATATATCAATATCACCCTTACAAAGAATAGTTACTTTGAGGAAAACGGTATTGATACCATTAAGCAAAACCTTGTTAATTATCTTGCTTCATTTACAAACGGGCAAGATGTTTATTTATCCTCACTATACAGCCACATCAATATTGTAGGTGTTGTAACTGTTACCAATCTGACATTATCGACAGACGGACAGACTTTTACCTCTGCTAATATTCTTTGCGGTGATAGCGAGGTTGCAAGGACAACAGACGATAAAATCACTATAACTGTAGAGGGGTGATTAAATGGCAAATGTAAAAAAGTTGCCTGACGCTTATTACAAAGGCACGGACGGCAATAACTACAAGCTGTTACACCTCAACGAGTTAGCAGTAAGTGATTGTAAACAGGACTTAACAGATGTTTTGAACTGTTTAGATATTATGCAGGCAACAGGAAAAACGCTTGATTTATACGGCGAAATTGTCAACCAAAAGCGAGGAGTATTGAATGATACTCAGTATCGTATGATGATTTTGAACAAGGTCGGAAAAAACCTTTGTCAAGGTGATTACAACAGCGTTATCAAGTTACTTGCACAATCGTTTAACTGTAGTCCAAGTGACATTATTTTAGAGGACAGTACAACAGAGCCTTGTAGCGTGGTAGTTGCTAAATTCCCGCTTGATATTCTTATCAATGCAGGATTTAGTAGCACACAGGCTGTAGAGTTAATCAAACAGTTATTGCCCGTATGCGTTACAATCTCAGACGGTAACTTTGAGGGAACATTCGAGTTTTCTGAAACTGAAAGCGAATATGACGAGGCAACGGGCTTTGCTAATGAAGCACAGACAATAGGCGGTTATTTTGGATTGCTTGTTGGTGATACAAACGGCTTTGACTTGCCAACATAAGGGGTGATAGAAATTGCAGATAATTAAAGAAATAACCCTTGACCTTAACAGGGGAATATCTCACAGCTACATAGAGATACATCAAGGCGAAAAGGATAGCAGATATTTAAGGGCGAAAATAACCCGTGACGGTGAAGTTTTTGAAATTCCTGAAACTTTTTCGGCTTTTGTGGACGCTTCGCTTATTAGTTCTGATAAAAGGCTAAAAGTAGCTGAAAATATCGCTTGTGAAATCAATCCCAACGAGGGCGACGCTTCTGTTGTAATGATACCTATAACTACATATATGAGCAAAAAAAGTGGCAAGTTGGAATTAAACCTAAAGTTGAATGAGGATAATTCTACTGTAATAGCTCAGAAAGTGTATGTTGTAGTTATAAAAAGCTCTAATGAGGACGCTATTATTGATAGCGACGACGAAAGCGATAACAGCGGTATAGCAGACGGCTCAATTACAACCGAGAAATATGCAGATAAATCTGTTACCAAAGCTAAGTTAGCTGATGAGGTGCTTAACTTAATAGAACAAGGTGGCGGCACAGGCGGTATCACCAAAGAAACAGACCCGACTGTACCCGAATGGGCGAAGCGAGAAAAACCACCTACATACACCGCAGAAGATGTTGGAGCAGTTTCTACAAATGATATTGTTAATGATTTTGCCGTAGATGATGACGGAATGCCAATAATTCCCGAAAATGGAGTAGTTAGTGCAAGTTTATTTTTCACCTTGTTTAATGACCTTGTTCAAAGTTGGGGAGAAGAACTCGGACAAAAAGCGGATAAAGCATTAGTAGATTTCGGCAAGTATTTCACAGAAGATACAGTCGAAGGTGCTTTGCAGGAAATCGGAGCAACCCTTGACGGCTTAGAAACACTACTTGCAGGTATATAAGGCGGTGATTAAATGAGTATAGCAACTGAAGTTCAGAGATTACAACAGGCAAAAGCCGACCTTAAAACAGCGATAATCAATAAGGGTGTAGAAGTATCAGATACCGACACTTTAGATACCTATGCAAGTAAAGTGGACAGTATATCCGCAGGCGGAGATAGTTTCTATGATACTTTTTGGGATACATTCCAAAATTATGGACAAGGCGGTACTGTGAATTATCACTACGCATTTGCTCAAAGTAAATGGAAAGATAATATATACAACCCAAAATATACAATTAAGCCTTTGGTCAATTCTATAGGTGCAATTTATATTTTTTATCAGAATGGGGCGATGACAGATACAAAGGTTGATATTGATGTTTCTCAGTGTACAGAGTGTAACTATATGTTCGCTTATTGCTCAGCATTAGTAACTATAAGGAAGATTATATCAGGCGAAACAACAAAGTTTTATAATGCTTTTGCAGGCTGTTCAGCTTTAGTGAATGTAACTTTTGAAGGAATTATTAATACGG
>JAZNAG010000057.1:0-2050 GCA_045586405.1 Acutalibacteraceae bacterium
CGGTTTTATAACAGGCGTTGTTTTACCAATCGACGGTGGCTTCTCAGCATATTCAGGAGTGTGATAGAAAATGGAAAAATTCGTTCCAGTTGTTGTTATTAAAGAAATGTCTGAGACAGACAAAATTTTAACTGCTTTACAAAAAGCAGATATTAACTGTGCAGAGATTACTTTCCGTACAGCTTGTGCTGCAGAAGCAATTAAATATGCACGTGAAAAGTACCCAACAATGAGCGTTGGTGCTGGTACAATTATTAATGCAGAGCAATGTAAAACAGCTCTCGAAGCTGGTGCTCAGTTTATTGTGTCACCTGGTCTTTCAGTTGCAGTTGCAGAAATCTGCAAAGAAAATAATATTCCTTATTACCCAGGCTGTGTTACACCAACAGAAATTATGCAGGCTCTTGAATTAGGTATTACAACAGTTAAATTCTTCCCTGCAAATATCTATGGTGGCTTAAAAGCATTAAAAGCTCTTTCTGGCCCATTCCCACAGGTTAAGTTTATTCCAACAGGTGGCGTTGACAGAAATAATATCGATGAATTCTTGGCTTTCGATAAGGTTGAAGCAATCGGTGGTAGCTTCTTCGTAACAGAAGCACTTGAAAAAATGGAGGGCTAATACATGGAAAGAGTTGTTACATTCGGTGAATTAATGTTAAGACTTGCACCAAATGGTTATTACAGATTTTTCCAGAATGACCAGATGCAAGCAACCTTCGGCGGTGGCGAAGCAAACGTTGCAGTGTCACTTGCAAACTATGGTTTAGACAGCGTTTTCGTTACAAAATTACCAACACACGCTATTGGTCAGGGTGCTGTTAACTCTTTAAGAGCGTTTGGTGTTGATACAACTAAAATTGTTCGTGGTGGCGACAGAGTTGGTATTTACTTCCTTGAAAAAGGTGCTTCACAGCGTGGCTCAGTTTGTATTTATGACAGAGCACACTCTGCAATTATGGAAGCAGATAAATCTGATTTCGATTGGGATTCAATCTTCGAGGGCGCAGACTGGTTCCACTTTACAGGTATCACACCAGCATTAGGCAAAAACGTTACAGAAATCTGCCTTGAAGCTTGTAAGGCTGCAAAGGCTCGTGGCGTTAAAATTTCTTGCGACTTAAACTACAGAGGTAAGCTCTGGACAAGAGACGAAGCAAGAAAAGCTATGACAGAGCTTTGCCAATATGTAGACGTTTGTATTTCTAACGAAGAAGATGCAAAAGACGTATTTGGCATTGAAGCAGAAGATACAGATATTTATGGCGGTAAATTAAACCACGAGGGTTATAAATCAGTTGCAAAGCAATTAGCTGATAAGTTTAATTTTGAAAAAGTTGCTATTACATTACGCTCATCAATTTCTGCATCAGATAATGACTGGGCTGGTATGCTTTATGATGGCGAAAACTATTGCTTCTCAAAATCTTACCATCTTCATATTACAGACCGTGTTGGCGGTGGCGACTCCTTCGGTGGCGGTCTTATCTATGCATTACTTACAGGTAAATCAACACAGGATGCTATTGAATTTGCAGTTGCAGCATCTGCTTTAAAACACTCAATCGAAGGCGACTATAACAGAGTTTCAGTTGCTGAAGTTGAGAAGTTGGCAGGCGGCGACGCAAGCGGTAGAGTACAAAGATAAGCCTTATTTCAGCGCAGAACAAAACCCCGAAACATTGTGTTTCGGGGTTTTTAGTTGTTTTTTTACCCACTCGGCGTACCTTTGTACGCAGTCGGGGTAAAGAAAACAACTTCTGCATCTGAACTAAAACTTATCTTTTCCTATTCAGGTGCGAGAAAAACACACTTTTTAATAGTGCAACATTTTGTAAAAATACGGATACGCACTGAAGAACTGATTTAAAGTTGTTCTTGTGTTAGAACCTGGGTCGTTAATATAGAATGATGATGTCGTGAGCGAATTAGTTGCTTTAACACCGGTTACAACAACATAGTGCTGACCACCATTAGATTTTTTTGCACCAACAATAACGGGTTTACCTTGTTCTAATAGATTATATATTTTTGCAAGGTAACCACTGGA
>JAZNAG010000058.1:0-47384 GCA_045586405.1 Acutalibacteraceae bacterium
ATATCTGCCAACCGACCACTTTAGGTTTTCGGGAGTCCATCTTTCATCGAGAGTATCTAACCTTGTAAAGTGTTCGTACTGTGGTAATCTTATCTTCCAATGCCTACCCGTGAAGTCAGTAATATATCCTTTTCTCTGTAAATATTCTTCGATATATTTAGGACTTCTACTGTAATCAATGGCTTCACGCATATCTTCACGGTACACGTTATAACGGGTAGGTTTTCCGCTTTTCTCATCAAGCCATACTTGTCTTGTGGGTGCTTTATGCGGGTTCTTGATAACCGACAACCCGTGTTCGGTACAGATACGGTCTGACAAACTACGGAGTTTTCGTTGCTCTGCTTTGGAATAGTCATACTTTTTGCCGTTAATGAAAGACACGGAATTAAAGCAGAAATGGTTGTGCAGATGGTCTTTGTCAAGGTGGGTAGTAACGATAATTTGATACCGATCACCCCACATTTCTCTTGCGGTCTGCATACCTATTTCGTGTGCTTCTTTTGCCGTAACCTCGTCCGGCTTAAAGCTCTGATAACCGTGCCAAGCGATATATCCATCCTCTTTGCCGTACTGCTTTTTGGTTAGGATCATCTGCTGCAAGGCAATTTCCTTCAAGCAGTTTATAGTGGAAACATATTCGCCTTGCTCGGTTGCTTCGGGGCGGCTGACGTAGGACATAACCTCCCATAACGGTTGAAGTTCGGGTTTTGCCGCTACCGTTTTATCGGGGTTCTCTACATAGGCAATAAGGTCTTTCAATCGACCTTCTATATGCCATAAACTTGTAGTTGCCATCATCCCACCTCCTGCAAATCGAGGATAAGGCACTCGATTTCTTTGCAGACATTCAGTGCGGAAGGCTCATACTTTGCGCACTCCTTAAAGCCTTTGTGAACATAGTAGAGCGCTTCAAGCAGTTCCCAAAACTCTTTTGTGGGTTGTGGCTTCGGCGGTTTGCCCTTGCATAACTGCCGCACAAATTCCGATTGTGACAGTCCGCATATCTCTGCCGAGCGTTCCAACTTTCCTTTTTCTTCTTCGGATAACCGCACGGAAATACGAACGGAATCCTTGTTTTTCATAAAATCATCTCCTTGCTTTTAGAGGTATTCAGGGGACTTCCCCTGAGTATAGTCCACACGCCTTTAGGCTGTGGATTGGATTTTGGTGTCAAAATCCGATGCTCGCTACACCTGTGGACAGGTATAGTGCTTCCTTTTGCCGTTCTCCCTGAATGTCGTTTTTATATGCCTAAAGTTACAGCTTTCACTATAACGCCCCGGACTCTCACCGCAGCGTTGCCTCGCTCATATCATCGCAAAGTCATATCCCATTCAGACGGTCATTCAGTTGTAACCGACTTTTGGGCAACAAAAAAAGCCGGCACATCCAAATGGTATGTACCGACCTTAAAAGAGCAGAATTCTCCCGTTAAAGGGAAATTGGTAATCACATTCAGATGTAACCGGCTTTGAGATTCAACGTCGAGACCGTTATTCGCTTGCTCCTCCGCCAACGATGCTGAAATGCTACGAGGAAAGCGGCGATATTTTCGCTTAGTATATCGCAGACCTTATCCGACCTTTAGTCGTCGCTTCTTCAATAACTTTGTGATTTTACGTAATTTATTTAATTGTAGTCCCACTAAGAGGGTATTTCAGTATACACGATAGAACATTCGTTTGTCAAGGGGTTTTTGTCGCAACACGAACACTTTTTATATAAATGTGTAGTTCAGTTCATTACAATAAACGTTATACGATTCATCAAGTGAAATCTTTATACAGGTTATCTTGCCGCCAAATCTTAAAGTTTCAGCCAACAAAACACCTACCGTTTCTTTTGTATCAAATTCCACTTTCTCAATTCGAGGTGCAAACGCCACTATAAAATATTCAGCATGGTATCCTTTGGATAATAATGAGCAAATGTTTTGTAGTTGTATGATTGCCCTTTGAGTTTTCATATTAGGCATCAACAACACTTGCTCAGTTGTAATTAAGCTCTTTACCTCAACCAATGTTTTAGATGTCTTTGAGTAAAAATCGCATTTGTAATTTTCAATAATTTGTTCAGGATAAAATAAATCTTCGTTTTTAGTTTCGGCTAAGATTGCTTTAACAACGTGATTAGCAAACCCTGTATCAACTATCAAATAATCTTTTTCGTTTTGTACAGCAAATAAGGTGAACTTCGTACGTTTAGCGGCTTTGGTCGTCTCTCTTATTAAGATTTCTTTACCCTCAAGAGATAATAGACTACTGAGTTTACAAGTGATGGGCACATAACATTCAAGGATCTTCTCGTTGTATAAAATGTTGCAAATGAATCTACTTTTTCCTTCTGACACAAATATAGCTTTATTTAGTTTGAAATTGATAATGTTCAGCATACAATCTACCTCTTAATTAAAATATTATCATATATGCACACATTTTTCAATCCGAAATAACCGATAGGTGAGAATTTTTTTCCTTTATATCGTAAAATTGTTGCAAACTATCGAGTTTAGTGTTATAATATGATTGCTATATGTGAAAGCGAGGTATTCATTATGGCTGTTTCGTATAATAAACTTTGGAAACTTCTCATTGATAAGAATATGAAAAAGATGCAATTAAAAGAAGCTGCAGGCATCGGCTCGACAACTTTATCAAAGCTTAGTAAAAATCAGCCTGTATCAATGGAAGTTATGATGAAACTTTGTGGTGTCTTGGATTGTAATATCGGAGACATTATGGATGTTATTGAAAAAAATTAGAAAGGAGAGCTTATTATGAGTCTTGCTCAAAATGCTTACATAGATGCTTCTAACGTATACGAAAGCTCTCTTGAGAACAACTATAAAAAAGACAATGGAGTTTTTTATACAGACTTATCACTTGCCGAAAAAATGTTAACAGAACTAAAATTGCCTAAAGATGCAATAATAATGGATCCTTGTTGTGGCTCAGGCGTATTTCTTTATGCTGCAAAAAAGCACGGATTTATCAATCTTTTTGGTGCGGATCAAGATAAAAATGCTATTAAATTTTGTTTAAATAATATTAACAACGCTTCTTTTGTATCCTGTGACTCTATCGGTCAATCCGCCTCTACTTTATTAGATGAATTCGAATTGACTAATCAGCCTGATGTTGTTATAGGTAATCCACCTTATGTCCCTTTAGCAGGAGATGTTGAATTAAACTGCGATTACTTGTTCAGGCGTAGAGTTTCTGATTCCGGCAACAACCTGTTTGTAGCAGCCCTAATACGAGCATTTGAAATAGTTAAGGCAGACGGAATTGTATCATACATAATTCCAAAGAATTTCTTGCACGTAGCTGGATATAGTTTGCTTAGAAGAACTCTACTTGAAGAAAAAACTATACTTTCTATTATTGATATCGGTGCTTATTTTAAGAATGTTCGTGGCGAGCAGATTATTCTTACTGTTAAAAACTGTGTTGCCGATAAAAAACATAAAATTAAATTAAAGAAATTATCAAGCAATCGTTTTGTGACGATGTCTAATATCCCTCAAGCATTTTATAAGGATGAAATCTTAATTTTCAACTGTGCAGAAGATTATTCTACATATAAAAAACTAACTTCCTCATATCAAACGTTATCTGATTTATGTAATGGTTATGTTGGTAGAGGAAAAGCCGTTTCCAAAGAAGCGATTGTGGGAAAAGAGATACGAAAGTTTGGATACAAAAATCACACTGTTCCTACAACAGGTAATAAGGTTTTTATTCAAAATATTTACAGCGCAGAAGCGGGCATAATAGCTGCTTTTGGTGGTGATATGGAAGCAACACAGACTGTTACTGTTTTTACAGATGGTGACGAAAAAATGTGCCGCTATATATTAGGAATACTTCATTCCCGATTGTGTAATCTTTTCCTATATAAATACTGTTATAACTATTCAAAACTTACAATGCATACAGATGCAAAGTATTTAAAGAAAATACCTCTTCCGTCAACTAATCAACAGAACATATATTTTGATTCAATACTGAGTTTAGTTAGCCGATTGGAAAGTAATGATTATATGAGCCAAGAATGGTTTGATTGTTTGGAAGAATTAAATCAAATTGTATACAAGGCATATGGCATTACCAAAAAAGAAGCTGATTACATTGATTGCGAAGTAAAGAGAATTCAATCTAAAAGGTGGATTTCCGATGGACAACTCTAAGAAATGTAATGATCTCTCCGGCAAAGAATGGCTTCAAAATTCTTTTAGTATTTGGCGAGATTTATCTAAAACAAAAGAAGAAAAAGATTTTAAGCACCCTGCATCCTACCCTGTATCTTTGTGCGAAAAATTAATACGTACTTTTTCAAAAGCAAATTCGTGCGTATTGGATCCATTTAACGGTATTGGATCTACAACTGTTGCCGCTCAGAAACTTGGATGTGATGCTGTGGGAATTGATTTATCCGAAGATTTTTGTAATATAGCAAAACAACGAGTTGGCGAAGATGATAAAATTCAGATAATTAACGGAGATAGTTTTGAAGTGTTGAAAACGCTCCCCGCAAATCATTTTGATATTTGTGTTACCTCCCCGCCATATTGGGATATTCTTAATATGAAACGTAGCGCAGATCAAAAGGATTCCGTAAATTATTCAGATAAAACTAATGATGTCGGAAACATTGCAAACTATGGCGAATTTATTGACACATTATCAAACCTTTTTTCTTCGGTTAATCGAGTCCTGAAAAAAGGTGGTTATTGCATCGTAAATGTAATGGACATTCGTAAAAAAAGTAACTTTTATCCTTTGCATAGCGATTTAGCTACAGCATTACAAAAAGTCGGATTTATTTATGATGACTTAATCATTTGGGATAGACAATCGGATTATAATAATATGCGTCCACTTGGATATCCATATAAATTCCGCATCAATAAGGTTCATGAATACCTTTTGATATTTATTAAGGAGTAGATTTTATGGCATTATTAGGACCAAGAGCTCTTGACATAGAGGTTAATACTGCAGACTTTTGCTTGATTTTAGGTTATTTATGCAGTCCGGGAAGAATCGGACTTATCGAAGCGCAAATTCCAGAAGAAAAAGCGTTTATGTTTGAAAGAGAATTTCCCGATGAAGAATATTACCCTATAACTCAAGGTGAAACGACTGGTGGATATTCGATGAAAAGAAGCCATCAACTTCGTATTTATTTTAATAATATAAGTAATTGTCCTGCTGTTCTTCTTCCTTTTTTAGGCGAGGGTAACACTAGTTATGTAAGAAGAATCAATAAGGGTAAATTTGTCGAGAAAATTGTTAGAGATTATGGCTTCCATTTTGGTGAATATCAAAATGTTCCAGCCATACGAGCCATAGTTTCACGATTGCACCCTACAAATCTTGCAGATTTTGATCGGGGATATAATTTGTAATGGAGAAAAGTATGATGGAAAGAATTTTGGATTTTTTAAATTATATTAAACAGAATGGTTATGACTTCTTTATAGAGGCAGAAGCAAAGCCGGGAACAATGAACACATTTATTAGCGATTATAATAGAACACACACTCCAGCTATCGCAACAAATAGCGAAGGAATAATTGTTTTGCAAGATGATGCTAACAAATGGGCTCTTGAATTACGGCTCTATGTTCCAGTTGCTCCACCTACTGATATAGCACACTTGTTTGGAAGAAATAGAGTTTATAAGACTGAGTATTCATATCGTCTTAATGATAATGGAATTATCAGGGAATTATTCAACAACGGTTGTAAAATAGGATTGAATTAAAAGGTTTGTGATTTTATGAATCGAGAGATGTCTTACCTTTTAGGTATGATTTGTGGCAATGGAGAAGTGAGACGTGGTGCATCAGAAACCACTATCTCTATTGAAATTCCGCACAAAAAACTGGCAACAGAAAACAATAATGATGTAAGAATATATGTACGTGCAAGTATAACCGATATTCGCACAGTATTAGAACCTTTAATTGGCACAGGATTAAACTTTACTCAGCAGGATAATTATTCTATTATCTCCTTCACCAAGAGAAATGATGAGTATATGATGCGAGAAGTTTTACGATATATCGGCAATGCAGTATCTCACGAGAATATAAGAATTGATGAAGAGGTGTTCTCCTTTACTCGTGATGAAAAAATCTCTTTCCTGCAGGGATTTGCTGATGTAACAGGATATATTCGTAGGAGTAACTACTTCTTTAAAACCTATATGCACCGTGTTTACTTGGAAATTCCCCATAATTGGTACTTGGTTAGTGATATTTGCCGTTTGCTTAAAGATGTAAACGTTCCTGTACAAGCAATAGATTGGGCTCACCCTAATATGCGTGATGGAAACCTTGTTAAATACGAAGAAGGAAAGCCTGATTTTTGGAAAAAGGAACATCAAATTAAAATATGGGCAAACGAATTTTTGCCCATAGGCTTTGCTGTTTTGCACAAAAGAGAGGCGCTCGCTCAGTTTGCAACCGAATTAGTTGACGGTCTTGAAGCAGAAGAAAAAATTCCTGAAGAAGTGACTCATAAGTTCTATTGGGAAGGCAGAGGGAAGAATAAAGTCAAACCGCATCATCCTGGCGAAAATGATGCTTTTATTCCTTCGGAAATCAGAGGTAAACATTATGATTCTTGGAAGCAAATAGCTAAAGATTTAGGTTATGAGGAGTAATACAATGAGGGAATTCGACTTATATCCACCAATGCAACAATGGCTTAAATCATACCTAGAGGATAAATACAAATCTGCCGATGAAATAATTGTAGTTGACGCACATAGCGAACGTTTGGACAGAGTTCTTAGAAAATATAATATTGTTCAAGAAGAAGCTATCGGAGTTGATATCCAAATTGATGTGCTCGGCATTGTGAAAAAGGCAGACAAGTTCAAACTGTTTTTTATTGAGGCAAAAAAGACAAGTTTAACGCTACGTGATTTGGGTCAGTTGTGGGCTTATTGTAAACTAATTGATCCTGAAGAGGCATTTCTAATGACTTCTGCGGACTTGGGTTCATTAAATAAGCTTTTGAATATATATAAAAGAGAAGATTTGCTTGATTTTGGTGATGGTAAACGTATCAAAAAGATGAAAATTGCTATTTGGAATATGCAAACAAATGCACCTGATGCTGCAAGTATGATCCCGAAGATTTAAGGTGAATAAACATGACTTTTTTAGAGTTAGTATACCAAACATTAGAAAAACACAATGGTCCTTTGACTATTTCTCAAATATGGGATAAATCCGAAGAATTTGGATTTAGATCAAAACTTGCATCAACCGGAAAAACTCCAATTAAAACACTTGCGGCAAGATTATATCTTGATATTAGAGATAATCCAAATACAAAATTTAGCCAAATCAGTAAGCGTCCCGCAACTTTTTATATTAAAGACAGGAAAGTAACCGTTAAAAGTGAACAGTTGCAAGTGGAAGAAAAAACTTCCTTTAACGAAAGAGATTTACATCCATTACTTTCATCATTTGTTTATGTTGATTCCCACTTTAACTGTGTAACAAAAACTATTCATCACGAAAAATCAAGAAAGAAAAAGCGTGGAATGAACGAATGGTTGCATCCAGACTTGGTGGGACTATATTTTCCATATAAAAGTTTTGGTGATGATACAATCAAGTTGATAAATTCTTTTAACGATTGCCAGTATAGGTTGTTTTCTTTTGAAATGAAAATTAAAGTTAATTTTTCAAATCTTAGAGAATATTATTTTCAGGCAGTATCAAATTCAAGTTGGGCTAATGAAGGATATTTAGTCGCATTAAGCTATGCTGATGATCCTGAACTACAAGAGGAAATGCTTCGGTTAAATAATGCATTTGGCATCGGATTTATAAAACTCAACTCTGAAAGTATAGAGCAAAGCGAAATTTTATTTCCAGCCAAATATAATGAAGCTATAGATTGGGATACGGTTGACAAATTATCAGAAACCAACCCTGAATTTAATAAATTTATAAAATCCGTGGTTTCTGATATTGCGGGCGAAAAAATACATTTAGAAGAATATGATAAAGTACTTATTGACAATGACATAATAGAGTATATAAAAAGACACAACATATAATAAATCGGCAGGATTGTAAGTCCTGCCGATTTACTTTTATTTATTTATCTCTTGATTTAGTATTTCCCTAATCATTCCCATTACCGAATTAGAACGATTTATCCACTCCTGCTGATTTGTTGCTTTTAATTGCTCTGTAACCCCATATTTCTGCTTATACAAGGGAAATAAGCTTTCAAATAAACTTTCAGCATATTTATCTATTTCAAAAAGATAATCATTCAATTTACCACTTGTTAGAAGATTAGTGTAAAGGATTTTCCTATGTTGCTTTATGTATCTAAGATGTCGCTGTCCCCACAAGCCGATGGGCTTATCTTCTTGGTCGGGGAGTTTCAGATCAGGCAAGTAATAATCGCCTTGCAAAGTGTAACTGATACCCGTTTGTTCATTGTAAATACGCTTTTCCATAATTAAGACTCCTTATAAATCACTTTGAATTTCTTTTGTTTTGCGTTAATAATTTTGAGTAACACTTCATCAACTGCATCGGTGTATTTGCCGTCTGCAATAAGGTTGTTTCTCTTTTCGTTAAGGCAGTTGATAATCGTTCCTCGCTCGTAATCATCAAGAGCTATGTAATACTTCTTTGACATATCTTTCACTCCTTCAGCAAATCCTTAAACGGTGTTTCGGTTGATACGAAAGTATCATATGTAAAGTTGGCTCCTAATCGAAATCCCATAATAAAGCTATCAAGATTCGATTCTCCGTTGACGATACTCCAAGCATTAACGAAATCAAGAAACTTCTTTTTGTTTTCCCCCGTGAGAGCTTCGGTTAAAAACTCCTCATTAAGCATTAGAACTTCCATTTGCTTCTGAACTGTCTTGTTCTGCTTGGTGCTTCTTGCTTGGGGATCGATGTTACCGTAATAGAATTCTTCAATAAATTTTGACATAATCTTGTTTCCTCGTTTCTGTAATTTTATTTTACGAAGAAACTTTGAAATACACAAATGTGTGAGTGAAAAATATGTGTGTTTCTGCCGGTATTTCAATACTTTTTAATCAAGTCCGTTATGAACACCCGCACCAAAGCATTCAAACCCGAACCTTTTACCGATTGGTAAAACGTTCGGGTTTGTTGTTTTCTTAAAAGATGTTAAATAAGACTTTGTTTGTGGCAGTACAGAGTTAATCGCTCTGTGCTGCCACTTCTTCTTTTCAATGAATTTCGTACACAAGGGAGAATTGAAATGAAGATTTTAAAAACGATTGTATTAGCATTAATGATAGCAATAAATTTACAGACTGGATATTACGCTTTATTGTATAAGGTTCAGATAGCTACAGGTGTTTTCCTTATATGCTTTGGGATGACCCTTTTAGTAATTTGTGATGGTGGAATAAAAAACCAAATTAAATAAGCTCATTAATATTTAAGATCACAGGCAAAACTCGTCTGTGGTCCTAGATTATACAAACTGATAAAGCACCTTTTGGACTTAGTACCGTGGGTGATATAGTCGAAAACGGAAAAACTCTTGTTTAAAGGAAAATGAACGGTAATTAATATACTTTCCTGTGCGGTGCTGTGCAAATACTTGAAACCGCCAATGAATCACTCTCTCGTAAATACAATGAAGACATAGCTCTGACATTAAAATCCCTCACCTACTTCGGTCAAAGGAAGAATTTTGAAACCAAATCTCTTTTGCTTTAAATTAAATTGTTTTATGTATCTATAAAATTTTGCCATATATTAGATGCTGTCAGGACTCCACCATATATGCAAGTATGCATTTAATTTAGTTGTAGGTATGAATTGCAATGCAGCCTAGTTATATCCTTCTTCTCTTACTGTGTTCGGAAAATAATATGCAGCACCTATAGGTAAATTCTTTGCGTTTCCATAATTACAAATATCATAGTTGTATGCACTCTCTATTGAATTACCGAGAACGTTCACGGTAGCAATATCTGTGTTGGATTTATAACTATAAGCATAGCAAGACGAGTAGTCTTGTTTTTCTCTAAACTGTGTATTACTAAATTGTAAGTATAGACCAGTTGGGGTACGATATTCATGCAGTGTATCTTTCCAATTACTTGCACTTACTGAAATAACACAAGTAGAAACAATCATAGCTATTACACCCACTAGAATAATAATTCGCGTTAATTTTGAACATTTGCGTGACATTAACATTTTTCATTTCTCCTTCCTTGTTTTAATATAGGGCAAAATTTATAGGATAATAGATATTTTTTGTGGATATAAATTTAAAGTGAGAGAAAAATCTCGATTTTTAAAATTTTCCCACTTGTTTTTTGTAAAACTTTTTTCAGTAAAGTGGAAAGGAAGTTTTAGGGAAATGGTTTCATTTGTATTAATAGACGGTGAAAGGGTAGCATTATCCACATTAAGTTCATAAAAGGCGTTTAGGTTAACACCGTTTTTGGCGGCACCTGTTTCTAAAATAAATGAATACACATCCAATGTTTTTTCTTTGGAATTCCTATTTGTAATTTTTAAATCTACAACAACACATTCATGTTCACCTAGTATTCTTATTTCTTCTTTGAAAAGTTTATTTACTGATTCATTGTCGAGAAAATATGAATCTACCACCGTTAATTCAAAATTATTATATAGAACTGTATCTCCTAATAAGTAGTATTGTTCAACAGTATTAGGATATTTTTGATTAATAGCTAAGATACGAAAACCTATCACGAATAACAATATAAGGCATACCCCTAAAAGCAATCTTTTTTTCATTCTGTTTCCCTCGATTGTGAAGTTATAACTTCCCCGTTTTCAATTATAAGTATTTCATCTGCTAACATTTTCATCTCTTCGCCATCATGACAAGAAATAATAATAATAGCCCCTCTGTTTTTATGTTCAGATAATTTTTCCTTAAAAACTGAAACAGACTTTTCATCTAAAGCGTTAAGCGGTTCATCTAATATTAATACATTGGGATTTTCCATTAAAGCTGATATAATACCAAGCTTTTGTTTCATACCTAGAGAGTATTTTTTAAACTTCTTTTTAGAATCAGGTTCAAGCCCGAACTCCTCCATAATTTTCTTAATTTCGTTATCATCAACTTTTTTCTGTATAGATGCCAACAGTTTAAGATTTTCAAACCCGGAATAACTGTCAATAAACGCTGGATATTCAATCAATGCTCCAAGGCTTCTTGGAAAGGAAATATCTTTTCCAAGAATCTCACCATCTATAATAACCTCACCTGTTGTCGGGCGCACAAGACCACACATACAACGCATAAGCATTGTTTTTCCAGAACCGTTCTTTCCTTGCAACCCATAAATTGTGCCGCCTGAAAGACTAAGAGAAATATTTTTTAAAATTGTGTTTTTAGCGATTGTCTTTGTTAGGTTTTCAATTTGTAATTCCATTTTATCTTGCTCCTAATAAATGTCCTTTTTACAAAAATAAAGCGTTGATATGGTTATTGATAAAACCATTATTGCGAATACAAGCACAAAATGGTTTGATGTTAATAAGAGTTCGCTTTGTCTTAATGGCATCAGCATATTTCCAACTATGTAGTTGTTGTTAAAAAATATTGATGCTATTAAAATAATGATATTTGCAGTAAAACCCGCAACTTGCCCAAAAACTAATGAAATCGCAGTTTGCATTACTGATAAAGATATAGCAACAAACAACGGGATAAAAAGGAACTTATAAAAAAGCTCTGTTAATGACATATCACCTATAAACATTTCTGAAAATAGCATATGTATCTCAGGGTTGCATCTAAAACTTATTTGAGCGTTAATAAGAATTGAAAAGAACAATATTCCTATTGCAATACAAATAAAGAAAATTATCACTATACTAATGCACCAAACAATTTTACTTAACCACCATACTGCTCTGCTTTTTCCTCGTAACAATATATGTTTTCCTATGCACTGTAAATCTTTTGTAGGATATGCTGATATTAAATAAAATAAGTAGGAGTATATTAGCAGCCACGGTATATTAGGGACAAATGAACTATCGTATAGATTGTATAGTTTCATACCCTTAAATGCATAGACAAAAAAATCAGCAAAAGAGATTCTACCTAATGTGTTATTACTGATAAATATGTAATTTTTATAAGAAACAAATAAACGACTACATATTATCATTACAAACAAAACGAGAGGTAGGAGTTTCTGGAATTGATTTAAAATTCCTTGTTTAAAGTCATATAAAAACAATATACAATAATTAGTTTTTTGTTTCATTTTACAACTCCTTTTTACCGGAATATAACAATCCTAATATTGTAATGATAAAAATAATCAAGAATAAATATAGTGAAATATTAAATATATCATAGCAACTTAATTCCATCCCATAGGAAAGTTTGCCTATAAACAAAGGGGCGGATAATGTGTGAAAATCTAAATACCAAACAATGATTGAAACAAGAAAAGCAAAGAAACTATTGCTTGTAACGAACTTAACAAAAGCAAACACAAATGTTATACAAAAAATGTATAGGAAAAGTATTATTAAAAACTTTATGAATATGTGAATCGAGGATTCTACATTGTATATTTGAGGTTTCACGGCAATTGCTGTAATTAGTGTTATAGAAATTATAAACACAAGAAATACTATTGTTATATACATACAACCCAAACATTCATTTAACCATATGTGATGCCAACTTTTCTGACGAATAAATATTGAAGCTTTGTGATAACGAAAGATTGCTAGGTGATGAAATAATAAAACAATCACTAAAAATACAGGAACATAAAAAATATTCCCTAAAAATGTTGAGAGTAAATCTGTAATCAAAAAAGACATTGTTGAATGCTGGATAATAAATTGTTTTGTGTTTAATACAAGATAAAGAGAATACATCAAATATCCAAAAGAACAGATGTAAAACCGTTTATCAAAAAACAAAGAAGCTTCCCACAGCCTTCGCATATTAATATATATCCTCTCTGGCAGTTTTAATACAAAACGAATAGAAAGTGAACACGAACAAAACTATTCCCTCAACCATCATCGGAATAACAGCATTGTAAGGATATGCGGGGTCTAAAAAATTATTTGCGGCCCAACTATCAAGGCCAAAGACACTGAACAACGCAGATATAAACAAATAAACAACTGTTGGCAAAATAACTGTAAGAGCACTATGTCCAACATAAAAAGATGAAACAAGAGATGTGGTTGAAATCAACCCACTAAATATAAAAATAATTAATGTATATAATATTACATATAACAACGGACGATTATAAAATAGAAAAGGAAATGAACTATTTTCGCCAATTAGCGATTCAAACGCTGCCGACTGTGGAGTTATTGCTGGTAGCAGTGTTGCTGCAATGATGAAATTAAAAACAATAGGTGCTATAACGGCAATTCCACCCGAAACAAATGTAGAGATATACTTAGCAAAATAGTATTTTTTTCTATCTGTACGAATACATATACTGCCTATAAATGTCCCTTTAGCGTCTTTATAAAACGAACTACCGTGAGGTAACGCAGCAAGTATTGGGAGTACAAGTAGATATAAATAAGAAAACGGGGTTTGACGTCCCAACAACCATCCGCTGGTATATAACCATCCCGGAAACATCATTTGTAGATTTGTTTCTATATAAGATGGTAATTGCAGCGCCAAAGGTAAGGCAAAAAAAAGAAGATGAATTATTGCAATTGTTAAACCAATAAATACAGCTAAAAAAAATCCTAATGACTTGAATGCTCTATTAAACTCAATTTTCAATATTCTTTTCATTCGTCTCTCCTAATAGTTTTGTTAAATTTATTTCGTATGTATCTTCATTTATTACATATTGAAGATTTCCGGTGCTATTGGTAATACCCGCTAAACCATTTCCTTTAGGACTGAGAATAAAATAAACGGTTTCACCTCTATGTTCTTCGCCTATCTCATAACACAGCTTAACTTCACAGTTTTCTTTGCTTTTTAAATCAAAGTGCCAGTAATCCTGATTGTTAATGGTGTTTTGAGTATCGTTAAATAAACATGGTTCAATATATTCACTTGAAATTTTAATTCTGTGATTTCCTAGCGATAACGTCTTTGGATTATCGGTCAAATTTTCTATTTGCAGAACTACCCACAAAAAATTATTTGGATTATTGTTATCTATTTCGGCAGATATTATAGCATACTTTACTTCATCTAACGTTACGAAATTAGGTGTTCTTCCGTCTTCACTGATTGCTGTAATAGTTTTTATTGAATCAATAACATCTTCGGCATTTATATCGCTGTAACTTTGTTTAGTTTTAGAGGTTAAATTATATACAGTTATAATCAATATTGATACCACAAGAAGTGCGGATATTATAACAATTAGTTGTTTATTCTTCATAAATTTCACTCCTTTAATCTGGAATGGAAAATATCACTTCTATGTTATTGTTTGGCAAAAGAACTTGGCTAATCGCTACCGATTTTCTCATTTTTTTACCGTCTTTAAAAGTAATATCTACATCGATATTTGAATCAAATATTTCATTATTTTCAAATGGCACACCAACAAGGATTTTCAATGAATTATTTTTGGTATAAGTTTTGCCGATACTTCTTATTGCGAAATCCCCGTTATTATCTTCAACTTTTGTAACATAAGAAGATGAAAAAATATTTTCTTTTAAATCATCAAATAAATAATATTGGTTGTTTTTATGTATAATGAAATAACCTTCTGCAACTAACTCTCCAAAAGACTTTTGTAGAATTGGTCCACTCAGAACACTCAGCTCAAAAAATTCACCGTTATTTACCGATAAATCGATATTTTTAATACTATCGTCAGATAAATCAAACTCAAATGCTTCCAATATTATATTTTGCGAGGTTACAATATAATAATTGGATTCATTAAGCCTAATGGTTAATTTATCATCAATTTTATATTCTGTAGGTTGATCATGCTGGCTCATAGCGTAAACATTTATGGAAAAACCAAAGTCCTTTGTTTTATTAAATATACTTGATGCCATCAAACTAATAGTCACTAAAAAAATTGCAACTACACATATAATTTGTTGTTTTGAATATGTATTTTCTTTTTTTTCATTACAGTTATATAAAATTTTATTTTTTACTGAATTACTCAACTGTATTTGATTAACTGCATTTTGCAAATCATTAACTGTCATATTCTTCGGCCTCACAAATGATTTTTAGTTTTTTTCTACCAAATTCCAAACGCTTTTTTACAGCTGATTCACTAATTTTTAAAATTTTTGCGACATCTTTAACAGGATATCCCTCAATATAGTGCAAAATCATTACAACTTTATATTTTGTTGGCAATAACGATAACTCCTCAACGATACTATGACTTTTGCTATCAGAAATAAAATTGTTAAATTCAGAAATATCAGTTTCCGGATGAGAAAATTTAAATCGGTTTATATTTTTACAACGGTTAACAGCAACTGTTATTAGCCAAGATTTTTCCTTATTTTCATTTTCGAAACTCGGCCTCTTTCTTATGTATTGCAAAAAGGTGTCCTGTACTACATCTTCTGCATCGTGATAGTTTTTATGCAATATATAACTTGTCCGAAATAATATATCTGTATATTTTTCTATTGCAATTTCTAAATAGTCTTTTTTGAGAGTAGTATTTTTCAAACCTACTTCACCCCTCTATAATATATAACAATTAAAACACTAAATTGGTGAAATTTAAATTAAAATTTTTTCAATTCTATTATAACAATATATAAACAGTTAAAAGAGGTAAACGGTTCGATTATAGAATGCTCAGGCGCACCAAAAATTCCAAGGACTTTAAGTTCTTGGAATTTTTACTTATTACCTCTTCACTATTCACTCTTCACTAAAAATAGTCCTTGAAATTTTGAAGTAATAAGTAAGAGGTAATAGTTAAGAAGTTCGGAGTCTGCTTCGCAGACAAATTTATAGGATTTCGGCATTTTCTTTTTCTCGCAAACGTACAGAAATTTAGGTTTCGTACTGTTTATCGACTGCTAAAACCCAGTATTTATGCGGTTTTACGGAAGAATACTATAAGAGCATCTCGACCAAATTTCCGAGTTTGACCTTTAGGTTAGGCTCGGAATTTTTTTTCGGTGGTAAGTAATCACATTGACTTAGAATAGGTATCGTGATATAATCTAAAATAATGATAAATATAAGGTTTCGACCATAGATTTTCAAAAAACGGAGGGAATTTCGTTATGTTGGGTGAATTAAACATTAACCGCCTGCTTGAAAACTCACGACGCAGTGACGTACGCGGATATAATATTTATACTTGCGGCAAACGAAATTTAGACAGACACAGCCAAGAAAATCCTTTTTTAAAGCAATGGGACGATGCAGAGCTTGGACTTCACGGCATAGCGGCAATCGGTTATCAAATTGATAAAGCCGACCTTATTCTTCCTGTAATATCCGTAAACGGCACAGTGCTGCGTTTCAATTTATGCAGAAATCGTTGGACACCTGCATATATGGACACATTTTACCGCTGTCAACCTTTCGGTGAGTACCAAAAATCAGGGCTTATCGCAATAAGAGAAAGAAAATGTTTTACAAAGGACGACACCTTTATTTCGCATCTTACATTGTGTAATGACTCACGTAACCCCATAACCTTAGAAATATCCCTTTCTGTACCCTTTGAGAAAATATCAAACGGCAGTTATTCGGTTAGTGCGATAACTGAGCCACGAAGTTTAAAAAGACGAATACCCCTTAATGGCTTTGCCTGTGCAAAAACCAATATGGGCGAAAAAGCGGTATTAACTATCCCCGGTGTGAGCAAGACAGAACTTCGTTATGGCTTTGCTTTTTCCGCCAAAAGCGCCTCGTTAGCCAACGATGCATTAAATTGCGCTTTAGCTCTTGATGATCCTTTTACCTGCTCAGAAGAGCGCTTTAACAGTTGGATGAACCGGTATGCCCCTAAACTTTATATAAATGACTTAGATTTATTAAAGGTATACTACTACCGATTTTTCGTTATAAAATCCTCTATCCACCAGCCCGACATAGTATTGCCCGAGTCAGATTTCAAGGGACAGTGTGTATACGAATGTCCCTTTGGCACGTGGTTCGGCGCTCCCGTTGGACTTCCTATCCCCTTGCAAATAGAAGAAATGAAATGGATGAAGGATACTTCGGCTTTACGCGCTAATATAGACACCTGGTGTAAGGGTCTTGGTGTAACACAGGGTTATATTCAGTTTACCCCTATGGCTATATGGAAAGCCTTTATTTTAACGGGTGACACAAGTATAATCTCTGACCACTTCGAAGAAATCAAAAATTACGTACTTAAAAAAGCTCCCGACCAAGAAGTAAAGCTTCCGTCAACCATTGGAAGCTGGATAACCGGTGCCGAATATCAACCCGCGTTCTATCAGTATACCAAAGAAAAGTGGGATTGGCGATATGATACCGAAGGCATAAAGGATGGGTTCCATTGCAGAACGCTGTACCGTGTTGATGAATGTGTTATGTATGCAGCTAATCTTCTTGCCTGTGCAAAAATGGCGACCCTTCTTGAAAAGAGCGAAGATGCTTCTTTATTCGGTACACGTGCAAACGAGGCTATAACTAAAATTAAAGAGCTTTTCTGGAATGAGGAAAAAGGATTTTTCTTCGACTTTGATCCGCAGGTTAATAAACAATGTGACGAGGCTTACGGTTACGACGGCTTTATGCCTATGATGTTCTCGCTTTTTGGAAAAGAGTATTATTCTGCTTTTGAAAAGCTTGACAAAGGTGAACGCTTTGACAGCGGATTCACGCTAACAAGTATAGGCAAGGACTGCCCTATGTATTGGTTTGATAACTGCATTACAGGACCAACTGCCTCCAGCTTGTCAGAACCGCACCCTTATGGTTGCAGTTGGAACGGACCCGTATGGCCATACGCCGTTTCGCTTATGCTTGAAGCGCTGGGAAATGCCTCTTACTCAGAGTCTTCTCTCTCCCCTACTTTCAGTAGACTGTTTACCGAATATACCGATCTGCATTTTGATTATGGTGATCGTTCCACACCCTGTATATGCGAACATTACCGCCCCACAGATGCTATTTCATTTTCCCCCTATACCGAGTATTTTCATTCCGAATGGATTAACCTTTTCTTCTCGTACTTCCTTGGTATTCGCGTTTGTGAGGAAGAAATCAGCTTTAAGCCGCTGACAGATAAGGAATTCGTACTTGACGGAATAATTATAAAAGGAAAAGCATATTGCTTCTCGCAGAAAAAATGCGACGGAGAAATAAAGCAGAGCATAACAGAACTCTGATTTTGATTTTTTATTGTAACAAAAACGAAAAGACACGGCAACGCTTATGCGTTGCCGTGTCTTTTATTTTTAAAGAAGCGCTGTATAAACCTCTTCGCCGTTGTTTACATATACTTCAACAATATATCCGTCACGAAGAATTTTAATATTATCGGTTTTACCCTTATACACAACCGGATCGCGATCGGTACGTTCTATGATAAAGCCGTCCTCGGTTATCTTAACAGCAGGATCGCTATCTTTAAGCAAATGCTGAAGTTCCTTGACGGGATAGCCGTAAACCTTGCCGTCTTTAATTGTAACCTCTCGCGGTACCGACCAAGTACCTGCACATCGGGGAAGTTTTAAATACCAACCGGGTATCCAGGTTATAACAAGAATTCTGCCAAGGTGGTCTTTGAACATCTGTCCTGCATAAAGGTCAGGACCTTTATCATAACTTCCTTTAAGCTCAGGGGTGAATTTACAGTTTTCAAATGTACCGTACATTATGTGGAAATAGTGACGCCAGTCGCTAGGTACAACAGAGCAAGAAAGCAGAACCTTTTCACCTTGGTCAATTATTGACGGACACTCGGTAAATATACAGTCTTGCCACTCTGAAACAATACCAGAATAGGTCCAGTTAAGTAAATCGCCACTGGTAAAGGCAAGTAATCTGCCAACCTTATTTTCGGTAGCCGCTGTGCCTGTACCTGTAGCCATTATACAGTAATATTTGCCCTTATAGTAAGTTACGGCAGGATCGCGAAAATCAGGAAAACCGTCATTCTCGGGATAGCCCTTTATTACCGGATTTTTATCATACTTTGTAAAATTGATACCGTCCTTAGAATAAGCTACGCTTACACTTTCCACTCTCTTGTCGGTACCGTCAATATATATAACAGAAGCATAGAAGATATATAAAGTATCGTCTTTAACTATTGCGGTACCCGACCAACAGCCGCCCTCATCATAAGGCATATCGGGGGCTATGGCAATAGGAAGTTCTTCGAAGTTTTTGAAATCTTTGGTCCTTGCGTGGCCCCAAGACATAATGAGTCTTTCATTATTTGGGAATTCCTTATACGGCATAGTCTGATAAAAAAGATGATAATAACCGTTAAAATACACAAGTCCGTTAGGATCATTAACCCAGCCTTTTTGGGGCTTATAATGATAATCAAGCTTTGCACTGTAATCGTAATTTTCTTTACTGAAGTTAAAAATAGGCATAAATCAAACTCCTTTTTGCTACACTAAAAACATAATAACACGGTAAAGTTCACTTTGCAATATATAAATCTTGTCTTTATATTCGCTTATTTATTGCAAATAAAAGAATAATATAGTATAATATTTTTATATTACTTTCCGAGGTGCAAAAAATGACCAAAATCGATATATTTTCCGGCTTTTTAGGCGCAGGAAAAACCACTCTTATTAAGAAACTTTTAAAGGAAGCCTTTTCGGGCGAACAAATTGTTATTATAGAAAACGAATTCGGCGAAATAGGAATTGACAGCGGTTTTTTAAGTGAAGCCGGTGTTCAGATAACCGAAATGAACCAAGGCTGTATTTGTTGCTCACTTGTTGGAGATTTCGGCAAGGCATTAAGCAAGGTTATAACCACCTATAATCCCGACAGAATTCTTATTGAGCCCTCGGGTGTAGGAAAGCTGAGCGACGTTATTAAAGCCGTAAAAGACCTTGATTTAAAGGATATTATTCTTAACAGCTATACTGCTGTTGTTGATGCCGGTAAGGTTAAAATTTATTCTAAAAACTTTGGCGAATTTTATAACAACCAAATTGAAAATGCAGGTACAATTATTTTAAGCAGAACCGACAGCATTTCTCACGAAAAGCTTGAAAAGGCTGTTGAAATTTTAAAAGATCATAACGCTGAAGCTGTTATTGTTACTACCCCTTGGGATAAAATTGACGGTAAAGCCATTCTTAAGGCTATTGAGCAAAAGGATACTTTAAAACACAGTTTGAATGAACTTCATCACCATCATGAGCATGAACATCACCATGACCACGGTGAAGAATGTACCTGTGGCTGTCACGATCACGACCATGAGCACGAGCATCATCACGAGCACGGTGAAGAATGTACTTGCGGTTGTCATGATCATAATCACGAACATCATCACCACCACGCTGACGAAGTTTTCTCAAGCATTGGTATTGAAACAGTCAAGAAATTTAGCAGTGACAAAATAAAAGAAATTCTTACAGCCATTGAAGAGAATAATGAGTACGGCACCGTGCTTCGTGCAAAGGGCATTGTTGAAGAAGAAAACGGTGCTTGGCTCCACTTTGACTATGTACCGGGAGAAATCAGCGTCAGAAACGGCGCTGCCGGTATTATTGGCAGACTTTGTGTTATCGGCAAAGATTTAAACGAAGAAAAAATAAAAGCAATCTTTGAAATTTAAGAGGTGTAAAGCTTGGATATTCCCGTATATCTGTTTGTGGGTTTCTTAGACGCAGGCAAAACAAAATTTATTGACGAAACGCTAAAAGATCCTCGCTTTGAAAGTAACGAGCCCACCCTACTGCTTCTTTGCGAAGAAGGTGAGGAGGAATATGACACCGGCGCTTATAACGGCACAAAGGTAATAACCGAGGTTATTGAGGACGAAAAGGACCTAAGCGAAGAGTATCTTGACTGCCTTATTAAAAAAAGCGGCGCCACAAGGGTAATAGTTGAGTATAACGGTATGTGGCAATTAAAATCTTTTTATGATGCCATGCCGAAAGAGTGGATTTTATACCAGGAGTTTCTGCTTATGGATGCAACCACCGCTGTTACCTACAATGCTAATATGCGAAGTTTAGTGGTTGACAAGCTGACCGACGCCGAACTTGTTATTTTCAACCGATATGACGACAGCATTGATAAAATGGCGCTTCATAAAATTGTAAGAGGAATAAGCCGAAGAGCCGATATTGCCTATGAATATAAAGACGGCAGTATCGCCTATGACGATATTGAAGATCCGCTGCCCTTTGATATCAATGCAGATGTTATTGAAATTGAGGATAAAGACTTTGCTATCTGGTACCGCGATATGAGTGAGGAACTACCCAAATACGATAAAAAGACGGTTAAGTTTAAAGGCATCGTGGCTAAAAACACCGATATGCCAAAGGGAAGTTTTGTTCTCGGCAGACACGTTATGACCTGCTGTGCTGACGATATAACCTATTCGGGTATAGTGTGCGACTGGTCGGGTGCCGAAACCTTAAAACAGCGCGACTGGGTTATTATAACCGCCAAAATTGAACTGAAAAAGCATAAGATGTACGGCAAAAAAGGTCCTGTATTAACGGTAGAAAATATAGCTCTTACCTCTCCTGCCAACCCCGAACTTGCTACGTTTTATTAAAAAGAAAACCGAGTCTCAAGACTCGGTTTTTAAATTACTGAATTGCTTCAAGCATCTTCTTCATTGACACTTCATACTCTTCCTGAGAGGAGTTTTTAAATATAAGAAGCTGGTCGACTACCGAAGAATCGTTAAGATTTTCAGGAATGTTGAAATTGATTTTTGAAATATATTCATCCCAGTTGGCGATTTTCCAGGTATCTCTTGGGGAGTTTCTTTCTATCATACGCTGTTTGCATACCTCAACATCGGTTTGCACCCAGACAACAGTAAGACCTGCCCCGTACTCTCTAAGCTTTTTGCGAAGAGAAATCATATACTCGGTATTTCTGATTTCTCTTGTAAAGGGAGCGTTGATTAAAACAATATCTTCATACTGAAGAGCCTCAAAAGCTAAATCAAGAGTAACCTCATATTCAACATTTCTGATATTATCCTGAAAAAACTGAGAGCTACGATTGATTTCTTCACCCGCAACCTTAAAAACCATATTTGAAAGGGGTACAAGAGTATCCTTATCAAGATATACCACGTGGTCAAGGTTTGCTGCAAGCATTTTTGAAATATATGTTTTTCCGCTTGCAGGGGGCGAAGTAACTAAAATCAATTTCTTTTTCATAACTTATCTCTCCTAAACTTCTTTGAGGACAGAAATAAAGCGGCAAACTTATTTGCCAAAGCATAACCGTCACAATTGCGGTAATTATAACATATATTTTATAAAAAAACAATATAATTATAGAAAAATATTTGAAAAAATGTAAATTTTTGTTTGTTTTGAAAAAAGGAGGCAGTTGCCCCCCTTTTTTACCTTACTACATTTGCTTCTATTATATTATTTCTTTCAAACTGCAACGCATTTTCAAGTGTTGTTATGGCTATTGCATAAAGGGCATCAGCTGTGAGGAAGCCCTGATGTGAAGTTACTATTACATTAGGAAAGGAGAGAAGTCTTGCTGTAACCGAGCTTTCAAGTATATCGTCTTCCCTGTTCTCAAATACATTATTATTTTCTTCTTCATAAACATCAAGCCCTACACCGAAAAACTTTCTGTCCCTTATACCGCTTATAAGGTCATCGGTGTTTATAAGAGCGCCGCGAGAAGTATTGATAAGCAAAACGCCGTCCTTCATTTTCTTAATGCTTTCGCTGTTTATAAGATGATAGGTATCCTTTGTCAAAGGACAGTGGAGGGATATAAGGTCACTATCATTAAACAATCTGTCAATATCGCAATACTCAATAAAATCAAGGTTATGGTTTTTATTGCTGTCAACCGCCAGTACCTTCATACCAAGACCGTTACAGATTTTACACATAGCGGTGCCTATTTTTCCGGTTCCTATAATACCTACTGTTTTACCGTGAAAGTTTTTACCGGTTAGTCCTACAAGGCTGAAATTATTTTCCCTTACTTTAATATACGCTTTATGAATTTTTCTGTTAACGGCAAGAGCAAGGGCTATGGCGTGTTCGGCTACCGCTTCGGGCGAATATGCAGGTACTCGCATTACCGTTATTCCAAACTCTTTTGCAGCGGCAACATCTACATTATTAAAACCTGCGCAACGGAGCAAAACAAGTTTAACCTTGCATCTGCTCAGTATTTTTATAACAGTACGGTTAACGGGTGACGCCACAAAAACACATACAGCATCGTACCCCATTGCAAGACTTGCTGTTGCGCTGTTAATATCGCTTTCAAGAAAATCGATTTCTATATTTTTGTACTTTTCTTTTAAATTGTTTTCAAAGGATTCTTTATCATACGCCTTTGTGTCATAAAATAATATTTTCATTTTACCACTCCTTGTTTTTATCTTTACCAAAAAGAATTGAAAAATGATTTTCTTTGTGATATATTTTAAATAATAAATATAGGAGTATTAAATTATGAAAACTATTCTTGCTTCTGCTTCTCCGAGAAGAAGAGAACTGATAAAGTTAATTGACGAAAACGCAGTGTTTGTATCTGCCGATATTGACGAGAGCGTTCCAAACGGTATTGATATAGAAACAGCACCTGAATTTCTCGCTTGTCAAAAAGCGCTTTTTGTAGCCAAAGAGTATAAAGACGATTTGGTTATCGGCTGTGACACCTCTGTTTTTATTGACTCTATGATGCTGGGCAAACCAAAAGATGATGAGGACGCCTTTAATATGCTGAGTCTGCTATCGGGCAGAACTCACAAGGTCATTACCGGTTGCTGCATTGTAAAAGGCGGTAAAAGCGTTAGTTTTTCTTGCACTTCTCTTGTTAAGTTTTTTGATTTAAGCGACCAAGAAATTAAAGATTATATAAAGTCGGGTGAGCCCAAAGACAAAGCAGGTGCTTACGGTATTCAGGGCAAAGGCAGTCTTATTGTAGAAAAAATAGACGGCGATTACTTTAATATCGTAGGTCTTCCCGTTTCGCTTTTAAACAGATATATAAAGAGGGTTCTCGAGGAAAAAATATGAAGATAATTGCCAAAATATATAACGATTTTACCGACAAATTCGGTATTCCCCGTCAAGGCGGTTTGTCATCAGTTGTTTCAGAGATACGCTTTGAGCCCCATTATCGCAACATAGACGCGTTAAGAGGTATTGAAGATTTTTCACACCTTTGGCTGATATGGAATTTTTCTCGAAGTGAGCAAGAGGACTGGTCCCCTACCGTTCGTCCGCCCCGTCTTGGCGGTAACAAAAAGGTTGGCATTTTTGCTACTCGTTCACCCTACAGACCTAACCCTATCGGCCTTTCGGTAGTTGAGCTGATTAAGGTTGAACAAACCGAAAAATACGGCCCTGTTTTATACGTAAAGGGCGCCGACCTATTAAACAAAACACCTATTTACGATATTAAACCCTATATTCCCTTTTGTGACTGTCACACTGAGGCTACCGAGGGCTATACCGAAACTACAAAAAACCATTTCCTTAGTGTTGAGTGCAGTGAGAATTTAATAAATATTATAGAAGAAAAAAAGAGAGAAACGCTGTTAGAAGTTCTCTCGGGCGATCCCAGACCATCGTACCAAAATGACGATAACCGCATTTACGGTATGGACTTTGCCGGGTTTAATATTAAATTCAGTGTTAATGACAACACTTTAACGGTTAAAGAAATAAAAAAACTCCCGTAAGGGAGCTTTTATTTTATGTATTAAAACGGCCAAATGGTTCGTCTTGTTCAAGAAGTAAGCTTTGCTGTTTATAGGTTTTAATGTATACTCCGGTTCTGTTAAGAGCCACAACAAGCGAAAAGCCAAGAACGAGAAAACTTGCTATAACTGCCTTTTCAATACCGATTGTTTTTTCAAGCATAATTATAGCTATAAGAATAGCGCCAATTATTAAAAGCCAAACAAGCCATATTATAACGCAAGCTTTTTTGCACTGTTTTTTCAGTTCTTTCTTTTTATTTTCGTATTCTTGCCATTTTTCTTTTTTCATATTGCTCACCTCTGCCCCATTGTAACAAAGACGAAGACAAATTTCAACCTTTTTACTGATTTTCTTTTGTTATATATGAAGCAAAAGAATATCCTGTAACACCGTTATATCTTATAAGATACCAGTCGGGCAGAAAAGACAATATTGTTACCTTAGCACCGTTTGGTATACTGCCTATAATATTTGCATCAAATGACGGATACTGTCTTATATTAAGGTTTCCGCCGTTTGTTGTTACTATACCCGTTCCCATATCCCCCGGCACATTAAACGGTATATCAAAATAATCGGCAAGGGATAAAACTGTATTTTCAGCAATAGCTTCTATATTATTTCTTATCCACTGGGCATCTTCTATATTATCGTGAAAGGCGTATTCTATAAGTACACTGGGCGCCTTGGTTTTCGACACCTCGCCGATAGTGGTGGTAGGTACTGTACGGACATTTTCGGGTATTGGGTAAATAAGCTTTAAATTATTTGCTATAATATCGGCGGCTCTTTTGCCATTTGTACTACCCGGAAAATAATAAACCTCTGTTCCCCGTCGGCTTCCTGCCGCAGCGCCACCCGCAGCGTTTGAATGAAGTGCCAGATGCAAATCGTAACTGCCTGCATTTGAGGCTCTTATACTGCTTGCGGCGGTCATATCAGGTGTGTTTCTTACATAGTTTATCCCCGAAGCATCAAGATAAGGTATCATTGCATCGGCAATAAGGTTCATATAAAATTCTTCGTTTCCAAAATCAACATAAGGGTTAAACTCTTGTGTTGACGGGCTCAAATAAATAGTTGGCATAAAAAAATCCCTCCAAGCAACTATATGCTTTGGAGGGAAAAATTATTATTGTGCCGAAAGTCCTAATTTTTCAGCCTGTTCCTTTACTACCGATGAAAACCAGCAATAAAGCGCTTCGCCAAGTTCCTGATAAACATTGTCACCATCATGTGAACAAAGCATCGCAAAGGTCTGACCTATTCGTCTGTCAACCTCGGTACCACGCCTGTAGGCTAAATAATAGAAGGAAAAAGCACCTGTATCAGAGGATGTTCTGTATATTTCGGGATTGTTTTCTTTAAGATAATCTATAAATGCCTTTTGGGCGATACCTGCGTCGGTATCGTCTGCGCAATACCTTTCAAATCCAACGGTGGCGGTAAAGGAAAGAAGCAGTCTTCTTTCGATTATCATATTATAGTCACCGTCATCGTCATACTTAAAGTTTGCCGCATCTTTTGAAAAAATCTGCGCAACATTTCTGCCGAGGTGACGCGCCGCATTATGCTCTGCGCTGTCGTTCTCGGCTTTTTCTGCCAATATTTTGTTTCGTTTTACATCAATACTGGGTTTATCACCTGCAATTTTGATATCCGAATCAAAACTCACTTTTAATCCTCTTTCTCTTTTAATTGTTTAAGCGCCTCAGCCAACTGAGCAGGACAGGAGGTGCTCTTAAAACCGCACTTTATATTTTCAAGGCGGTTTATAACCTCTTCAATTTCCATACCCTTTACAAGTGCGCTAATGCCTTTAAGGTTGCCGTTACAGCCGCCGGTAAATTTAATATCGGTAATTTTGCCGTCTTCTACCGTAAAATCAATAGCTCTTGAACAAACACCGCTTGTGTTGTAATGATATTCCATAGTTATTCACCTATCTGTCTTTAAAACGGTTGCTGCGAACGGGATGACGAAGCTTACGAAGAGCCTTTGCCTCTATCTGACGGATACGCTCTCTTGTTACATTGAACTCAGAGCCCACCTCTTCAAGAGTATGACATCTGCCGTCGTGCAGACCGAAACGAAGTCTGATAACAGCCTCTTCTCTTTCGGTAAGGGTTTTAAGAACACCGTCAATATCTTCATTTGTAATAGTTTTAAGAGCAGCCTCATCGGGAGCAAGTGCATCTTCATCTCTTATAAAGTCCATAAGACGAGAATCTTCCTCAGGACCAATGGGGGTTTCCATAGAAACAGGTTCCTGAGCTACGCGCATAATTTCTCTTACTCTTTCAACCGGCATTTCAAGCTTTTCAGCTATCATTTCTTCGGTAGGCTCATAGCCGTTTTCGTGTAAAAGCTGACTCTGAACACGCTTTAAGCGGTTGATGGTTTCAACCATATGAACGGGGATACGGATAGTTCTTGCCTGGTCAGCAATAGCTCTGTTAATAGCCTGACGAATCCACCATGTTGCATAGGTAGAGAACTTAAAGCCCTTGGTGTAGTCAAACTTGTCCACAGCCTTAATAAGACCTACGTTACCTTCTTGAATAAGGTCAAGGAAGTACATACCTCTGCCAACATATTTTTTAGCAATACTTACAACAAGACGAAGGTTAGCTTCGGCAAGTCTGCGCTTTGCTTTTTCGTCACCCTCGGCAATTTTAACGGCAAGTTCAACCTCTTCATCGCTTGAGAGCAGCGGTACACGGCCGATTTCACGAAGATAAACCTTAACGGGATCATCAAGTGACATATTTTCAATAGCCATATTGTCATCTAACTGGTCAATATCCATTTCTTCCAGTTTAAGATCATCATCGGTAGGCTCTTCGTCATAGTCGAGTTCAAGAAGAACCGGCTCATCATAAAGCTCTTCAAGATTTTCGGGGGCGTTTTCTATTTCGTCAATTGAAAGTTTATCGCCTTTATCATTATCAAACTCAGCATCAATGTTATCGTCCTTAATTTCAGGCTCATCATTTATTGCCTTGTTCATCTTATTATCCTCTTTCATTTCCTTCTATTCTCCCTTTTTGTCTTTAAGTATTGCCTGCATTCTGTTTATCCAGTCTGCTTCGCTGTCCTCTTCGCCAGAAGACTTTAAAAGATTTTCTTTATTCAAAATTTCAATACTGTCACTAAGAAGCTGTGCAGGATTTCTTTCAGCCTTAACACCGCTTTGAAGCGAAACTATGTATCCAAGTTCACTTGGCGAGTATTTTTGCGAGAATAAAGAAATATCTATATTTACTTCTTCCTTTAATGCGGCGTAAATATCCCCATAAATACGACGGTTAATGGAAGTAATAAACTTATTAGGTGGCAGTGCTTCCTCTACCCTGCCAAAATAATCGGGGTGGGCAAGTAAAACAGCAATAATGCTTTCTTCCGCCACTGCCGCGCGTTTATTAAAGCGCTTTTCAGGATTAACATCATTACGGCTGTATTTAGGTGTTACAGCATCGCTTATTTCTTTTCGCACCTGTTTTTTAACGTTGTTTTCCCGTATACGCTTTATTGCATTATCAACGGCATTTTTTGAAAGACCGAACTTATCTGCAAGTCGGCCGGCATATAAATCAATAGTCAGCTCGTCCCCTGTATCAGCAAGAATTTCAGCCGCCGATTTAATATAAGTAAGTTTACCGCTGTCGCTGTCTAAATCAATGCCCTCTTCGGCTCTTCTAAGCTTATATTCGATATCGCTTTCGCTTTTTTCGATTAAGGCTCTGAATTTCTCGGGTGAGTTTTTCTTAATAAAATCGTCAGGATCTTTTCCGTCGGGAATAACCACAACTCTTGTAGGAAGCCCCGAATCTTTAAGAGTGGCAAGAGCACGCTGAACCGCCTTTTGCCCTGCCGAATCGGCGTCAAGACAAATAACAAGTTCTTTCGTATAACGGCTGAGCAGTTTACCCTGTTCCACCGTAAAGGCGGTACCCAGAGCCGCTACAGTGTTTGTAAAGCCTGCCTGATGAAGAGAAATAACATCCATATTTCCCTCAACAAGTATTACCCTGTCAGCACAGTCATTTTTTGCAAGGTTAAAACCGTAAAGGTTTTCACCCTTTTTATAAACAGGCGTATCCTGAGTATTTACATACTTACCACCTGCTTTTTCGTCATCAGGTCGGGCTCGTCCACTGAAGGCGATTACACTGCCCCGCAGATTTATAATTGGGAACATAACCCTGTTTCTGAATCTGTCAAAATAGGTGCCGCGCTGACTTTTTGAAATCACATTTGCCTGAAGCATATCACCTACTGAATAACCCTTGGCTGTAAGATGCTTTAGCAGAGCATCCCATTTATCAGGAGCACAGCCAAGACCGAAACGACGAATAGTACCTATAGAAAGCCCTCTGCCAATAAGGTAATCAAGCGCCCATTTGCCCTCAGGCGACATAAGACATTCGTGATAAAAACGCGCACTTTCACGGTTTATTTCAAGAATAGTCTGTTTAAGTTTTTGAATAGTGTTATCCTGTGAATTATCATCGGGAATTGTTATACCTGCTTTGTCGGCAAGGTATTTTAAAGATTCAACATAATCGAGATGTTCAATCATTCCCGTAAAGGTAATTACGTCACCGCCCACGCCACAACCAAAACAGTAGAATGAGCCGTTTTCGGGATATAAAGTAAAAGAAGGGGTTTTTTCATTATGGAAAGGACAAAGGCCTATAAGATTTTTGCCTCTGCGCTTTAAAACAACATACTGAGATATAACCGATTCAATATCATTACGAAATTTAATCTCGGCAATAGTATCCTGCGGTATAGCCATAAAACATTCCCCTTTCCTTTTTATTTATAAAATCAGTATTGCCACGAACCCGGAATATATATTTTTTGAAAGCTCTGTGTTGCAAAATGGTCTGTCATACCTGCTATGTAATCTACAACAGCCCGTTCTATGCCTTCTTTTTCACAAATACTTCTGTATTCCGTGGGCAATTTATCACCATTTGCTATATAGTACTCATAAAGACCTTTTATAAAGCCATATACCTTCATTTCCTCCGATTTAGCCTTAGGATTTCGGTACACGGTTTCAAACAAAAATTCGTGAAGCCGCTCGAAACAGTCAGCCGTTTTTTCGTCCATCATAATAGTATCTGCACTGTTATTTATAACCGACATAACAAGTGTGTTAATACGCTGACTTTTGCTGTTTCCGAGGCATTCTCTTATATCGGCAGGTATATCGGTATAGTTTATTATATTTCCTCGTATTGCGTCGTCAATATCATGGTTTATATAAGCAATTCTGTCAGATATACGAACTACCCTGCCCTCAAGAGTTGACGCCTCTTTACCTCTTGTATGGCACATAATACCGTCAAGCACCTCAAAGGTAAGGTTTAAGCCTTTACCCTCTTTTTCAAGAGTCTCACAAACCCTGACACTCTGGGCGTAATGAGTAAATTCAAAAGGCGCAAGGCTGTCAAGCGCCCTTTCACCAGCATGTCCGAAGGGTGTATGACCAAGGTCGTGTCCAAGAGCAATAGCTTCGGTTAAATCTTCGTTAAGTTGCATAGCTCTCGCAATAGTTCTGGCTATCTGCGAAACCTCAAGAGTATGGGTAAGTCTTGTTCTGTAGTGATCCGATTCAGGTGATAAAAACACCTGAGTTTTATGTTTTAAGCGTCTGAAAGCCTTTGAGTGAATTATTCTGTCTCTGTCACGCTGAAAATCCGTTCTGATTTCCGACTGTTCTTCAGCCACTTTTCTGCCGCGGGTTTTATCGCTGAACGAGGCAGATGGCGAAAGATATAAATGCTCGGTTTTTTCAATACGCTGACGGATATTTTCCATAATTTCACTCCTATCTAAATATTATATACGCTAAAAATTACAAAATACCTTTATATTTTATAAATTTTTTATTTTTGCAAATATTTTTCCTTCATCGCACAAGTTAAGTTTTCCTGCAAAGGCATCGGTAAGTGAGGCTTCAAACTGTTCTTTCTCTTCATCTCTCAGTGAAAACTTAACTGTAACACTCTCGCCAAACTGTGTATCGAAAACTCTGCCCCCTGCATTTTCAATAAAAGGAATAATTCTGTTATACTGCTGATAATCGCACGAAACCGAAAACTGACCAAGCAGCCCCATTTCGATTATTTCGCTGTTATCAATGGCATTTTTTGCCGCCTCACTGTAAGCGCGTACAAGACCGCCTGTGCCAAGCAGTATACCGCCGAAATATCTTGTAACAACAATACATACATTAGAAAGTCCCCTGCCCGTTATAATATCAAGCACGGGCTTTCCTGCTGTTGAATGAGGCTCACCGTCGTCGGAGAATCTGGCGTTACCGCCGCTTAGCACATACGCAAACACATTATGCCTTGCATCCCAATACTTGGTTTTCATTTCTTTGACGAATAAAACCGCTTCTTCTTCAGAACTAACCGGTCTTAGAGTAGCGATAAACTTTGAACGCTTTTCTTCATACTCGCCAACGCTCTCATTTGCAACGGTTATGTAGTTTTGCATAAGCTTCCTCCTTAACAGTAAAATAAAACCGCAACCACAAAAATGGTTGCGGAATTGTAATTATAAGCCGTAACGCTTTCTGAACTTGTCAACGCGACCGCCGGTATCAACCAGCTTCTGTTTTCCGGTAAAGAACGGATGACATTTAGAGCAGATATCAAGATGAATATCTTCTTTAGTTGAACGAGTTTCAAACTCCGCACCACATGCACATCTAACTACGACTTTCTCGTATTTTGGATGTATACCCTCTTTCATTACAGTGTCACCTCTCATCATAATTTTTCGTTAACATTGGTATATTACCACACTTTATCTCAAAAAGCAAGTATTATTTTTTCATTTTTTACTTTTTAAAATAATTTTTTATATCTTCATAAATTTCCACAGTCTTAAACCGAACTATATACCTGTCTTTTCCGTATACAAGCCTTGTAGAATCGTCGCTAAGTGTTTCACCAAGATTTGCCGATGCGCCGATACATACCGCAGGAAACATAACGCACCACCAGTTCTTGCCCTGACCGCTTCCGATATTTATATTAAGGGATTTATATACCCCTGCAGGCAGAGTAAAATCATCATACTCTCTGTTTTCAAAATAAGAATCACAAACACTTATCTGAACGCCGTAATCAAAGCCTTGTTCCTTTATTACGCTAAGAGCAATTTGCTCAAACTTTTCTATGTTATTTTCTGCATAATTTATTGCTTCATTCAAATCTTCACATCTGCCGAAATTTTCGCCCTCGGCACTAAGTATAGCATCTCTGACCGAAAGTTTAAGTTTTTGATCGGTTTCAGTATCAGAATTTGCCCTTATATGCAGTCTGAAAACATTATCTCTTATATCCTGACACAGCGCATCAACTCTGGCGAAGCTTATACAAACCGAAAAAATAAGCGCAAATGATAAAGCAACATTAAATCTTTTCATAATCATAACCTCCGCTGGTTATGATAGACAGTCTTTGAATTTTTTATTCACTTATGGCTGTGGTACTGAAAACACAGTCATATTTTTCAGTCAAATTTTCAGCTGCTTTATCAGCATTTTCTTTGTTTTCAAAAAAGCCCATAACGGTAGGGCCGCTACCCGACAGCGACACTTTTTTTGCGCCCTGTTTTTCCAAATCCGCCTTAATATCATCATAATTCCATACATAAGAAAAATCGTTGTGTACAGTTTCAGTAAATATATCAAAATCAATGCTTTCAAGACTTTTTACCATATCTAAGTTACGGTTTTCTTCCCTTTTTGTATCTGACTTATCAAAAGCCTTATACATCTGCCCCGTTGAAGCCTTTTCGCCGTTTTTAATAAGCACAATGTAAAGTGGTAACTTTCTTTTAATATTTTCTATATTCTCTCCAATACCCGTAACCCTTGCGCAGCCGCCCTTAATACAAAAAGGAACATCGGCACCAAGAGATAAACCTATCTCGCATAACTCTTCATAACTTAAGGGATATGAATACATTTTATTAAGAATATTCAAAACTGCGGCGGCATCAGCACTTCCGCCACCAAGCCCTGCCGCGAGAGGAATATTTTTAAGCACCTCTATGGTAACTCCCGAAGAAATCTTGGTTTTTTCAAAAAATGCTTTTGCGGCGGCAAAACAGATATTATTTTCATTTTCCAGCGAGGAATTATCGGATATTACCTTTATATAATTATCACTGTTTTTGCTGACACTGACTGTATCGTAAAGTGAAACCCTTTGCATAACGGTATCAAGAAGATGATAGCCGTCTGCTCTGACACCCGTTATATAAAGCGATAAATTAACCTTTGCGTATGCTTTTTCACTAATCAATATCCTCACCTCGCTTCCTATTTTATCACAAATGCTGATATTTTAAAAGCATTATTTACTTTTAATCCTTATTATGTTATTATTATTTACAAATAATGTAAAGAGGTGCCCCTATATGAAAATAGTTATTTCTGTAATCGGCAAAGACTGTGTCGGCATACTTGCCGGAGTTTCAAACAAATGTGCTCAGTTCGGCATAAACATCATTGATGTTTCTCAGTCTGTTTTGCAGGATATGTTCTGTATGATTATGATTTGCGATATTTCAAAAATGACTGTAGATTTCAGCTCTTTTGCAGACGATATTGCTGATTTCGGTAAGGAAAAAGGCCTTATTATTCACGCTATGCACGAAGACATTTTCAACTCAATGCATAAAATTTAAGGTGATAATATGTTAGAAACAAAAGATATTCTTGAAACCATAACTATGATACAGGAAGAAAATCTTGATATCCGTACAGTTACTATGGGTATCTCGCTTCTTGACTGTATCGACAGTGATATAGATAAAGCTTGTGAAAAGGTATATAAAAAAATTACCACTAAAGCAAGCCGTCTTGTTAGTGAATGTGAAGATATCGAAAAGAAATACGGTATTCCCATAATAAATAAGCGTATTTCGGTTACACCTATCGCTATGCTGCTTGGCGCTTGTGAGAAAAAAGAGCCTGTTAAATTTGCTCTTGCTCTTGAAAAAGCAGCTTTAAAGGTGGGCGTTAACTTTATCGGCGGCTATTCTGCCCTTGTGCAGAAAGGCTTTACCGAAGGTGACAAAGCACTTATCGACAGTATTCCTGAGGCTTTATCGGTAACAGATCACGTTTGTTCTTCTGTAAATATCGGCTCTACAAAAGCAGGTATCAACCTTGATGCCGTAAAGCTTATGGGTAACATTGTTAAAAAGGCTGCCGAGCTTACTAAAGACAGAAACTGCATCGGTGCCGCAAAGCTGGTTGTTTTCTGTAATGCGCCTGAGGATAATCCCTTTATGGCAGGTGCATTTCACGGTGTTGGTGAGGCCGACTGTGTTATCAATGTAGGTGTTTCGGGCCCCGGTGTTGTACGTGCCGCCCTTGCAAAGTCCAAAGACCTTGATATAACAGGTGTGGCTGAGCTGATTAAGCGTACCGCCTTTAAAATTACCCGTATGGGACAGCTTGTTGCTAAAGAAGCTTCTTCAAGACTTGGCGTTCCCTTTGGTATCGTTGACCTGTCCTTAGCCCCCACCCCTGCCGTTGGTGACTCTGTTGCTTATATTCTTGAAGAAATCGGTCTTGAATGTTGCGGTTGCGCAGGTACTACCGCTACACTGGCTATGCTTAACGATGCTGTTAAAAAAGGCGGTGTTATGGCTTCCTCTAAGGTTGGCGGACTTTCGGGTGCATTTATTCCCGTTACCGAGGACGCAGGTATGATACATGCCGCTTCCTGCGGTTCGCTTACCATAGAAAAACTTGAAGCAATGACTGCCGTTTGCTCGGTTGGTCTTGATATGATAAATATTCCGGGTGATACCACTCCTGAGGTTATTTCAGCAATTATTGCCGATGAAGCAGCTATTGGTATGATAAATTCAAAAACCACCGCTGTGCGCGTAATTCCCGCTATCGGTAAAAAGGTTGGCGATTCCCTCTCCTTTGGCGGACTTTTAGGCGAAGGCCCTGTTATGAAGATAAATACAGGCTCCCCTGCCAAGTTCATCAACCGCGGCGGACAAATTCCCGCACCTATTCAAAGCCTCAAAAACTAATCTGCAAAAAACGCTCTGTGATATCACAGAGCGCTTTTAATCAATTTTTAGTTGACAAATTTTTGCTTTTAAAGTATAATAACAACTGCTGTAAAAAACGAGGTGTGGCGCAGTTGGTAGCGCACTAGTTTTGGGAGCACACAGCAGTTAAAACTTCTAAAATTTTACACCACCCAGAAAACCCTCTATTTATGCGGTTTTCGAGACTTCACAAAAATTAAAAAAGCGGTCAAAAATAATTTTGACCACAGTTTGTCCCACAATTGAAAATTTTTTAAAAAATCGTGACGCAAAAACAACTTAATATCGAGGTGTGGCGCAGTTGGTAGCGCACTAGTTTTGGGAACTAGATGCCGCAGGTTCGAGCCCTGTCACCTCGACCAAAAAACCGAGTTTAACAAGAATTGTTAAACTCGGTTTTACTTTAGATTTCGATTTTATATTCATCATCTATAAGCAGATATGGTAAATTGTGTTTTTGAGAGCGATTTAAAATTTCCGCATTATCTTTCAATGCGTCTTCAAAAGTGTAATCGTCATCAATACGGTTTTCTATTACCGATGCATAGCCTTTTATATCGTCAAAGTGCTTTTTTATGTAATTTTCACTCATTACAAGGCAGTAATATTTTATATTGTCCAGATATTCGCTTTCAAAATCGTCTTGCCAGTTTATTGGAATATAACAGCCCTCAACTATAAGGTTTTGATTGTTCTCTATGGCGGTTTTAATCATTTCGCAAACTATTGGCCACAAATAATCGGTTAAAGCTTTATCGTTACTTTGCGGAGTAAGGTCTGTATTATTACTTCTAATAAGCCCCATTTTTAAATGGTCTATGGACAAATAAGGGTATTTGTATTTTTCGAGCAACTTTTGGGCAAGAGCTGTTTTACCAACATGTGAAGCACCTGTAATCAGAATAATCATAGTATCCTTCCTTTTGTGGTTATTTGCACTATTATTATATGTTTTAAGTTGTATTTGTTTTTCTATTAGTTTTTAGTTCACTATAATAAGTAGTTGGGCAAATCTTTCTGTGTTGCAGCAGACTGTTTTACTGATATACCGGTTTGTCGGTGAGCAATCACATCACCTGCATATTCTTTTGGTGTTATACCGGTGATTTTCTTGAATGCCGCCGAAAAATACGCCTGATTAGAAAAGCCGCTGAGTTCTGCAGTAAGAGTTACTGTTTTGCCCTGCTTAAGAAGTTCCTTAGCAAGAGCAATTTTAAGACAGGTATAATATTCGTGCACACCAATAAGTGTATATTTAGCGAAAATTCTTTTCAAATGAGAAAGACTTATATCAAGTGTATCGGAAAGATCGTTAACAGAAAGCTGAGTAGTAATGTTTTCTCTCAAAATTTTTGCCGCCTTAGTAAACAATATAGCCTCTCTGTCTGCCTCTACATACTTTATATCGGTATTTGATATACATTTAATAATAACCAGCTGAAAAACAGCGTACAATTGTTGAAGTTTTATATCGTTCACTGCACCGACTATTATAGCGAAGGCTTCGTTCATTATTTCGCGCATACTGTATTGCTCTATCAGAAAAGCACGATTTGTTAAATCAGCTCCCTCACAGTTTAACTCTATATAAGCGTATTCTGAATCTGCGGTATCTCTGATACAGTGAAATTCATTAGGTAAAGCAAACAAGACTGTGTTTTCTGTTGCTTTATAAACATTATCTGCAACAGTCACATCAATATTTCCTTTTAAAACACAAATCATTACAAGGTTATCGCATATTTTACCCAATATATCACCGCTTAATATTTCAGCGGTTAATATTTGATTAACGCTTATCCTGTTTTCAAGTTCAAATGTCATTTTTATACACCACACAAGTTAAAAGCTAACAATTTACATAAATTTGCCGTAAATATACAATATTGGTTCATTTAAAGTATATCACACTTATTCTTAAATGTAAAGAAAAAAAAATAGCGGGACAGCTTTCTGCACCGCTATTTCTTATACAAATTATTTAATTATTTTAACTTTTGTGCCATTACCGATACCTGCTGCGTTTGCATCATCGGTATCTATATGCATTTCAAGTTTGAAAGCCTTATTTACACGAATCTGAACATCGTGGAAAGTTGTGCGACGCTCTCCGTTTGCCTCTACAGTAACATAATCACCGTCTTTTACACCGAAAGCCATTCCCTCTTCTTCACTCATGTGAATATGACGGTTAGCTATAATGCAGCCTTCATTTAGTGAAACTACACCTTTAGGGCCTATTATTGTAATAGGAGCAGAACCTGCTATATCTCCCGATTCACGAACAGGGGGCTTTACTTTTAAGGTAAAGGAGTCGGTTCGGGATATTTCAACCTGTGAAGCAGAACGAACAGGTCCAAGCACTCTTACTCCCTCAATAGGACGCAGTGACGGGCCTATTATGGTCAGTTGCTCTTTACAGGCAAACTGTCCGGGCTGCGAAAGGTCCTTTATAGGAGTAAGCTGATAACCTTTGCCAAAAAGAATATCAACATGCTCTGCACTCAAATGTATATGACGGTTAGACACACCTACGGGAACAGTATCGGTTGAAGCGATATTGCCGCACTGTGCCATAACGCGACTTACTATTTCAGATATTAAAGCATCATTATATGCCATAATATTTACTCTCCTTTTATATGATACGGAAGCTATCTGCCATTACGCAACGGCGCTGACGGGTAAAGCTGCGAGCTGAGGTAATGCCCTCACCCGTAGGACCTGCAATAGTAAAGGTTGCATGTCCTTCTCCGCCAAAGCCGATTCCTGCATAAGAGGGTGCATTTTTAACAAAAATAGTTGTTTCAACAGCACGGGCAAAACGTGACAGATTATCAATATTTTTAGAATGCATATGAGCAGTATGGCGGTTGCCGTGTTCTGCTTTCACTGCAAGTTCAATAGCCTTATCGATATTATCAACGCGAACGATAGGAAGAATAGGCATCATAAGTTCTTCCTGAACAAAAAGATGATTAAAGTCGGCTTCGCAAATGATACAACGAATATCTTTGCTTACCTTAATGCCGATTTTAGCGAGAAGAACGTCGGCATCTCTACCAACACAGTCGCGGTTTACGATTTTTTTAATATTGCCTTTTTTATCCTTTACATCAACCAAAACTATGGACGCTAATTTATCTGCCTGAGCAGAATCTATAAGATATGCACCGTTTTTAACCATAGAAGAAATAAGTTCGTCAGCAATATTGCGGAAAGCAAAAACTTCCTTCTCGGCAATACAAGGCAGATTATTATCAAAGGTACAGCCGTCTATAATATCCTTACCTGCTTTTGCAACATCAGCAGTATCGTCAACAATAACGGGCGGATTTCCCGCACCTGCGCCTATTGCCTTTTTACCTGAAGATAAAACAGCCTTAACAACACCGGGACCACCTGTGCAAACAAGCAGACGAACAAGAGGATGTGACTGCATAACAGCGGCAGACTCCAAAGTAGGCTTAACCATAGAGCATACCAGAACATCAGGACCGCCTGCTGCCTTTGAAGCACGGTTTACAAGGTCAACCGCATAGTTAGATACAGCAATAGCATTAGGATGAGGATTAAATACGACGCTGTTAGCAGCGGCTATCATGCCAATACTGTTGCATATAACAGTTTCACTGGGGTTGGTACTGGGGGTAATTGAACCTACAACACCAAAGGGAGCCATTTCAATTAAGGTTAAACCGTTATCGCCTGTTTTTGCATTTGAAACTATATCCTCTGTACCGGGAGTTTTATCGGCAACAAGAATGTGTTTAAGGCGCTTGTGGTCTACCCTGCCCATTCCTGTTTCGGCAACACCAAGCTCTGCCATTATAGGTGCTTCGACACGGGTAAGACGGCGAATTTCAGCAATTATTTTTTCTCTCTGTTCAACCGACATAGCACGTACTGCACGGTAACTTAGGTCGGCAGCCTTTATAGCTTCTTCCATATCCTGATAGACACCTACAAATTTTCTGGGGCCATAGTGGGTGCTATCCCAATCAGAAGTAGTGCCCGATTGCATTTTATTTAAAACCTGGCTGACAACTTCACGAATTTCAGCTTCAGTAATGTTTGTCATTTTACTTACTCCTTACAAAATTTCGCAGTATCAAGTGCGATCATATATTCTTCATTGGTGGGTATAACAAGTGTTTTTACACGGGCATTTTCAGCAGATATATCTGCCGCGCTGCCACGATTAATAGAAGAGTTTTTGTTTTCATCAATAGCAATACCGAAAAACTCCATATCACTACATACACGACTACGCATATCATCATCATTTTCGCCTATACCTGCGGTAAAAACGAGAGCGTCAATGCCGTTCATCTCAGCAATATAACTACCAACATACTTCTTTATGCTGTTAGCCAACATCTTTATGGCAAGAAGTGCACGGTAATCGCCCTTGCTTGCGGCTTCAGATACATTTCTTGCGTCATTTGAAAGACCGCTTACACCAAGCAGACCTGACTTACGGTTAAGAAGATCCTCAACCTCATCTGCGCTAAGGTTTTTAGCCTTCATTATGTAAGGTATAACGGTAGGATCAATAGTTCCGCTACGGGTACCCATAGGTACGCCCTCTTGTGGAGTAAAGCCCATTGATGTATCAATAGCAATACCTTTGTCAACAGCTGTAATAGAAGAACCGTTACCGAGATGGCAGGTAACTATTTTAAGTTCCTCAATAGGTTTATTTAACATCACGGCTGCCTTTGCAGCTACATATCGGTGAGAAGTACCGTGGAAACCGTAACGACGGATTTTATTTTCAGTATAAAGTTCATAAGGCAGAGCGTAAATAGTTCTGAAATCCTCCATCTGAGAATAGAAGGATGTATCAAAAACTCCTACCTGAAGAACATCGGTCATCAGTCTCTTACAAGCGCGGATACCCTTAATTGCAGGAGGTCCGTGCAAGGGGTTTATGGGAACGATGGTTTCAAGATAGTTAATAGCCTCGTCGTCAATAACAGTAGAGCTTTTATATTTTTCGCCGCCGTGAGCAATACGGTGACCTACCGCATCTATCTCATCAACGCTTTTAATAACGCCATATTCATCGCTTACAAGCAGTTCAAGCACCAGTGACAGTGCTTCTTCATGTGTAGGAAGGTCAACCTCTGCAAAGTAATTTTCTGCATCAGGTCTTTTATGGGTTACAGTACCGCCTGCGCCTATTCTTTCGCAGTTACCCTTGGCAAGTACATCACCGTTTTCCATATCAAAAAGCTGGTATTTAAGCGAAGAACTACCTGCGTTTATAACAAGAATTTTCATATAAAAAGCTCCTTTAAATTAGTAAACTAAGCTGATATCTTTTTCTTTGAAATGTTCGATCCAACGGTCTGCCGGTTGCTCATCGGTAACAACAGTATCAACATCAGCTATATCGCACACGCGAACAAACGAAATTTTATCGAATTTTGTACTGTCAACAGCCAGTATTTTATTATCGGCTGCCGCAAAAATAGCCTGCTTTATTTCAGAGTCTTTTTCATTTGAATCGGTAATGCCCATATTCATATCAATACCCTTGCAAGAGCAAATGGCAAAGTCAACGTGGAAACCGCGAATCATTCTTTCTGCCGAGCTTCCCACAAGAGACAATGCGCCTTTTTTAAGGGCACCGCCGGTGGAAAGTATATTCCAGTCGTCCTTATCAGCAAGTTCCAGCATAATCTCAACAGAATTTGTGATAAGGGTTATATTTTTGCGGTTTTTAATACATTTAGTAACAAAAATTGCAGTTGAACTTGCATCAAGCATTATATAATCGCCGTCATTTATCATATCTGCAATTTTTTCGGCGATTTTCTGCTTTAGCTCAACATTAGTACGTTTGCGCACACTTATAGGCAGGTCGGTATTAAGATTCTGATTAGAAACAGCACCGCCATAAGTCTTTTTGGCAAGGCCCTCTTTATCAAGTTTTTCAAGGTCGCGTCTAATGGTTTCTTCGGTAACATCAAATTCCTGACTCAAGTCAGCAACGATAACCTTACCGTTAACATTAAGTTTTGCCAGTATAGCGTTGCGGCGTTCAATAGCGAGCATATCAACACTTTCCTTTTACTTTTATAAAATATTCTGCCAGAATTTTTTATCAGGGCGCGGAATAACAGCACTGTCAAGAAACATTCCGTATTCCCCTGCACCTGCTTTGGCACGTTCTATAGCGGCTTCTACCGCAGCAACCTCACCGGTAAGCAAAAGGTAAGATTTACCGCACATACCACGCGCAAGTCTAAGTTCTATTAAATCAACCAATGCTGTTTTTGCCGCAGTATCTGCAGCCACAATAGCGGCGGCGGCAGAAAATGTTTCGATAACACCAAGAGCGTTTGGCGATTCAATTTCGGTAGCGCCGTAAAGTGCGCTGAATATAGAATCGTGAGGGTTACCTAAAACAAAACTGTCTATAAGTTTTTCAGAAGCTACAGCAGAAGCCGCCTCAACAGCTGCATTTACTGCGCTTAAATCACCGCTTATCAAAGCGATGAATTTACCCGGACAAACTGTATCTGCCTGAAGTATTTCAACCTCTGCGGTTTTAACCATACAGTCTGCAGCACGCATACCGGAGGAAACAGTTGTAAATTCTACCATACCAATGGCTTTTTTCATAAACTTGCTCCTCCTTTTTAAACAGTAATAATGATTTTCTTATCAGTAACCTGAGCTACTGTTCCCTCTACGGGAGAGTGTATTGCAACACTCAAAGCGTTTTCGGTGGCGGCAGCTATTAACTGACCTGCACTTACCTTATCGCCTTTTTTAACAACAGCCACAGCAGGTGCGCCTATATGCTGAGAAAGAGCAATACTCAGACGCTTAACCTTTATTTCGCTTTCGCTTATGGGGGCTGATGTTTCATATTTATCAAGACCTAATCGTGCACGAAGCCGCGAAGTAGGAATCATACGCATTTTCCTATTTTCGCTTACCTTTGACATCTTTGGATTCTGCGGTGCTTTAACGCCTCTGCTTTGCAAACCTGTCCTTGTTGCATAAAGCAAGGTTCTGGGAGAAAGACCTTGTGAGCAAGAATACATTTCACAAAGGCCACAGCCCGAGCAGAACATTGAATTAAGATAAGGAACTGCATCGTTTGTAACACCGTTAGAAGCGGCAAGCATAAATGCTCTCGGGTCTATTGGGTGTCCCAAAAGATTTCTGGGGCAAAGAGAAGTACAGTAGCTGCACTGACAACATGCCGACATAGCTCTTTTGATATCAATAGAAACCTTACCCATCTTTTTCTGAACAAGCGGTAATGTTTTAGGAAGCACCAAAATCGCGTTAGTTGTTTTGGTAATAGCATACTCTGCATCAACAAGTTTGCCCATCATAGGTCCGCCCGAGATATAGGCAGGGTTTTCTATTGTGACGCCGCCAACCGTTTCAAGTAATTTTTCAACGGTAATTCCCACAGGCGCATAAACCGACATAGGATTTTTAACCTCACCCGCAACGGTAACGTACTTATGAGTAACACTCTTGCCTTCTAAAGCGTTATAGATGTTATATACCGTTTCGGCATTTAAAACTACAACGCCAACAGAGATAGGTATACTACCTGCCGGAACAACACGACCTGTTGCTTCATAGGTTAAGATAACTTCATCCCCTGCCGGATATACGTTAGGCAGACTACATATTTTCATATTTTCAAAAGAGGATAGTTCCGCTTTTACCGCATCAATAGTTTCTTTATAAGAAGACTTTATGCCGATATAAACGGTATTAACCTCCAGTATTTTCGAAATCTGGTGTAAAGTGCTTAAAATTTCATAGGTGTACTTTTTAAGCACTTGACGGTGCAAATGGAGCAACGGCTCACATTCAGCACAATTAAGAATCAAGGTATCGGCGCGCTTATCAAGCTTAGCATAAGTGGGAAAACCCGCTCCGCCTGCGCCGACAACCCCGTTTTCACGCAAAAGTGCTTTTAACTGTTCAATGTTCATGGAAGATTCACTCCGGCAAGACCTGTGCCGCTATCTACGATGCCCACAATTGCAGCATCTACAGGAGAATCTGCCATTGAGCAACCAATACGGGCTGCGCTACCTGTTGCAACTAAAACGATTTCACCGATACCGGCGCCAATATTATCAATTGCAACTATTTTTTTGTTCGGGTTGCCTAGTTCGGCGATAGGTTCAACAACCATAAATTTACTGCCGACAAGCTTTTCGTTTTTACGAGTGGAAACTACGCTTCCAACTACTTTTCCGACGATCATTGTATTCACCCTAACTTTCGTAATCGATAAAAAGTTCGGTCAACTCAGGGGGGGCTTAACGCCCCCTCAAAGAGTTACCGTAAGTCACCGGCTTATTTTAAAGTCGGTAAGATTTTTTCCACATCATCATGAGGACGCGGAATAACGTGGGTAGCAACAAGCTCACCTAAACGGGAAGCAGATGCGCCACCGGCCTCAACTGCAGACTTAACTGCACCAACGTCGCCGCGTACCATAACAGATACAAGACCGGAACCGATTTTCTCAGTACCGATAAGCTGAACGTTAGCAGCCTTTACCATTGCATCGGCAGCCTCAATAGCAGCTACAAGACCTCTGGTTTCTACCATACCTAATGCTTCAAGTGCCATTTTAATATCCTCCTTAAATTATTTCAAAGACGGCAAGATTTTCTCAACGTCTTCATGTGGGCGCGGGATTACATGAGTTGCAACAAGCTCACCCAAACGGGAAGCGGATGTGCTACCTGCTTCAACAGCGGATTTCACTGCGCCAACGTCGCCGCGTACCATAACAGATACAAGACCTGAACCGATTTTTTCGGTTCCGATAAGCTGAACGTTAGCAGCCTTTACCATTGCATCAGCAGCTTCAATAGCAGCTACAAGACCTCTTGTTTCTACCATACCTAATGCTTCAAGTGCCATTTTTCTTACCTCCTTTTTGGGTGTTGCTTTATCGGCTGTTTCAGCCGGATTTGCTGTTTTTGTAGTATTTGCTGTAGTTGTTTTTTTCTCTGCCATAAGAGTTTACCTGCCTTCCTTTTGAATACGGGATGCGCTTATATCCAGCAGACGTTTTGTTTCAGAGTGAGGACTTGCTATAACAGCGTGAGCACAAGGCTTTATAATTGCATTTGCAACAGCGTTTTCTACAGCAGCGGTTACTGCCGAAACATCACCCTGCACAACAACAGTTACAAGTCTGCCACCGAGTTTACGTTCCCACGTAACCAACTCAACCTCTGCTGACTTACACATAATATCAAGACAATCAATTGCTCCGGTAACACCGGATACTTCTATCAGTCCTAAAGACTTCATCGTAAATAACTCCTAATTAGAATTTGGGAAGAATCTTCTCTACATCCTCATGAGGACGAGGAATAACATGAACTGCTACCAACTCACCGAGAGCAGAAGCGGTGTTAGCACCTGCTTCAACAGCGGCTTTAACAGCACCTACATCGCCACGTACCATAACAGATACAAGACCTGAACCGATTTTTTCGGTTCCGATAAGTACTACTTCAGCAGCTTTTACCATTGAGTCAGCTGCTTCAATTGCGGCGGTAAGGCCACGGGTTTCGATCATACCAAGAGCTTCTTTAGACATTTTATTTTCCTCCTAAAATATATCAATTCTTATCAAAAGCGTTTAGTTTGAGCATCGGCTCAGTATCGGGCTCAGTATTTGTTAAAATATGTGAGGTAACAACACCTGATACTCTCTCTGCCGCTAATTTTGCAGCTTCAACAGCAGCCTCAACATCAGATATGCTGCCACGAAACTTTACTGCAACTATAAGTGGAACATCAAGTCCGTCAGGATTGCCCGGTTTGTTCTTATCGAAGGTTTCTACGATTACGTTTGCCGCTTTACATCCTGCATCACAAGCCACAAAAGCCGCAACAAGACCGTATACCTCCACAATTCCGGTAGCTTTATTCATTGCTGTTATCTCCCCGATTATTTATTAACGATAGCTATCTTTAAACCTTCCATCTTAAGGTTGGTTGCAAGAGCTTCGTTGATTTGTTCAAGCGGATATTTATGAGTTATCAGTTTTTCAAGAGGTAACCCAATTGCTTTTGCACGCTTCAGGAAATCAAAAGTGGTAGCATAGTCGCGAAGTGTGTATACCCAAGATCCAACAGTTGTAATTTCCTTAGCACAGATATCAAAGTGAGGGTTAATGGTAGCGTCGCCGCCGTTTATGAAGAAACCGAGCTCACAAAGGCCGCCACCATTGCGAATAAACTTATAGATGTTGCTGTGGGCTATGGGAGAGCCTGTGCACTGGAATGCAAAATCTGCTTCATAACCGCCGAAAGCATCACGTACCGCACCTGCGAGATTTTCAATGCCCTTATGATTTTTGAAATTTACTACATTGTCGGCACCCATAAGTTTAGCAAACTCAAGACGTTTTTCTTCACCATCAACCGCAACTATATTTTCAATACCCATAGTACGTAAAATTGCGATACATATAAGACCGATAGGTCCGCAACCCTGAACAACAACGCGACTGTTAAAACGTAAAATTCCGGTTGTTTTGGCTCTTTCAACAGCGTGAATAAGCACTGCGCAGGGTTCTATAAGAATTCGTGAGTCTAAATCAAGATCACTTACATTAAAGACAGTTGATCCGCCGCGTACCAGTATGTAATCACTGAACCAACCGTTGAGATGAATATCATCATCGGGAAGCAGACCGTATACATCGGCGCCGCCCACATTCTGCTTATTCAGGTCATACATGGTAATATCGGGGTTGTCTTTAAATATCATACAGGTAACAACCTTATCGCCAACCGAAAGGGGTTTTCCTGCACTGTCTTTTTTAACGTTTTTACCCATCTTTACTATCTCGCCGGTACCTTCGTGACCAAGAGCTACGGGAATTAAACCGAAGGGATCACGCTTGAATTCATGAGCGTCTGTACCGCAGACACCACAGCCTTCAACCTTAACGAGAATATCGTCATCACCGACAGCGGGCATTGGGAATTCTTTAATTTCAAACTTCTCAAGACCTGTCAGCATTGCTACATGGGCAGTTGAGGGTACATTTCCGCCAACAGATGCGTTCGGAGCCGAAGTGCCCTTCATATCACTGAGTACCTGACGGATTATAACCTCAAGTTCAGAAGAGTTAATATCCATATTAGTTTCTGCCTTTCTCAAAAATTTGTTTGCCGTAAGCCGCTAAAGCGGTATCTTGTTCCTCACTGCCGCCGCTGACTCCCAATCCTCCGATTATTTCACCAAAGGAATTTGTAAGCGGTTCGCCGCCACCGAAGATAACAATTTGACCGTTATTGGTAAACTGTATACCATACAAGGAGCCGTCTGGTTTTGCCAGAGAGGCAAGTTTTTTTGTAGACATTTTAAGAGATACCACGGTGAACGACTTTTGCACGGCAACATCATAGCTTGCAATATAAGAATCGTCCATACATTCAACCAAAACAGGTCGGGCAGCTTTGTTAGAAATAGCCACAACAACGTTAACGCCCATTTCTTTCGCCTTTTTACGAACCTGCTCACTTAAAGCGCGAGCTTGTTCGAGAGAAATGTCTCTTGCCTCATTCACCTGTTTTACTATGGCATCAATTAAAGAACGCAGTTCACGTTCGTTCATTTTATTTACCTAACTGTTCAATTACACGGCGAGTAATTTCAGCAACAAGGTCATTGTTACTACCGTGGTTACAGTTACCGCCGCAACCGTGACAGCTGGGTTTACCATCCTGAGCGTTAGGACAAAGGTCAGCAGGATGCTTACCCTTCATACCGAACTGACGGCGAATTTCGTAAAGACGCTGAACCTGAGAATCAGAAAGCTCCTTAGGACCGCCAAGCTGAGTAGAGATGTAGAGAAGACGAGCATAAAACTCAACAGACTCCATCTTGTGATATGCATTAAGAAGTGAATCCGAAAAAGCAAGTGCACCGTGGTTTGCAAGAAGTACTGCATCAAAGTAAGGAAGATACTTTTCAACAGCATCGGGAATTTCGTTTGTTGAAGGTGTGCCGTATTCAGCAATCGGAACACAACCAAGTGCGATAACTGCTTCGGGCATGATGGGATCTGTAAGGGGAATACCTGCGATAGCAAATGATGTTGCATATACGGGATGTGCATGAACAACGCTCATTACGTCAGGTCTTTCCTTATAAACTCTCATGTGCATCTTTATTTCGGAAGAGGGTCTGAAGCCTTCGTTAGCCTGAAGAACTTTACCTTCTGCGTCAACCTTACAGATGTACTCGGGTGTCATAAAGCCCTTGGAAACGCCCGTGGGTGTGCAAAGGAATTCGTGGTCATTAAGCTTTACGGAGATGTTACCGTCATTTGCGGCAACCATTCCACGGTTGTAGATTC
>JAZNAG010000059.1:0-1950 GCA_045586405.1 Acutalibacteraceae bacterium
AATAGGCATGGATTCTACCAGACCTACGGATACCAGCATGTTGGTGAACAATTTGCCGGATTCTTCCGGTTGACGAGCCATAGATTCGATTGCTTTACCGGTCAAGTTACCGTTACCAAGAGCAGCACCAAGAGCTGCAGCCAAGCAGATAAATGCAACAGCAAACATAGATGCTGCAATAATAATTGCGTTTTCAGTCATTGAAATTTCCTCCATTCAATTGTAAATACATTGATTTTTAAAATTAAAATTAAGACTTAGATTAGTGATGCGCGAATGCAAGCGCGAAACTGGTAAGAGTCAACATGGTAAAAATAAATGCTTGCAAGAAGCCGATAACCAAGCTGAACATTACCCACAGTTCGGGCACAATCCAGGGAGCCAATTGATACAATACAATCAGCAAAATTTCACCTGCCAAAATGTTACCGAATAGACGAAGAGCCATAGTCATCGGTTTAACCAATTCGTCTAACAAGTGCAACGGCAAGAATGCAGGAGAAGGACTAACATAATGCTTGTAATGGCTAAAGCCCTTTTGGCAAATACCAATGATATGTACGCCGATTGCTACTGTCAGAGACAGTGCGAAACAGGTGTTGATATCGTTAGTAGGGGAAGTCCAGTGTACACCAACTTGCGGCAACAAACCGAGTTCGTTGCTGATGAAGATGAACATGAAAAGGGTAATAATAAAAGGAGCCATATATTTGCGTCCTTTGATACCCAATTGGCCTTCCATCAATTCGTTTAAGAAATCAATAAAGAATTCCACTACGTTTTGAACACCACTAGGAACCATTTTCGGGTTTTTAGCTGCAAAGAAAATCAGCATAAAAACGATCGCCATGGCAATCCAGGTCATGTACATGGTTTGCATGTGAACAACAAAACCGGGAGCTACTTCAGTGGCCAAATAATGAATAAGTTCACCACTATGTTCTGCTGCTTCATTTCCCATTCTTTCACTCTCCTTTCTTCGCATCGCCTACTTTATTAAGTCGGTACGCGATAATTGTTAGGTTAATAATTAAAAATATATGTGTCAGAAGAAGCCCAATACAGGTACCAACCACATTGTGCCCCTGCTTCAACAACAAAACTACAAGCGTGGATGCAGAGATTATTCTATAAACCCTGTACCTTTTCATAATGGCAAGCCCACGCTGGGGATCCTTATCATAAGGCAGTGCCTTGCGCATACCGGTAATCATAATCACGGTATCAAGCAACCCGATTATAATACCATAAAAAAACGATATGGCAAAGGCTTTATAACCTAAAAAATAAACTAAAGCTAAAAAAGGAACAGACCAAAGGGCAGGTCCAACTACAAACTTTTTGTACCCGCCGATAAGAAGCGGTGAAAAATCAAAACTTTTCATCTTCTATTCGTCTTCATCCTTATCAAGAATTAGAGTGTAAATCATTTTAAAGAAAGTTAAAAACAACGTAATAATGGCAATGACGATACAGATTAGTCTAAAAGTATGGTCACCGGTCTGAAAATAATTATCAAGCCAGTCCCCGCCCCAATAGGCTAATATGAAATCGAATACAGTCATCAACGCAAGAGAAGATACCGTTGACAAAGCACTCATTGCCTTGATGTATTCTCTCTCGTTTTTGGTGCGCTTATCCATGCTTACCTTCCAAAAAAGCAGTACTTAAACAGTGCCCTGCCATTTTACCTAGCAGTTCACAGTCTCGTACACTATAATTTTAAAATATTTCACAGTTTATGTCTACTCAATTTGTGCAAAACTCGGACAAAATTTTAATATTATAGCCCTTTTTTTGCAAAATCGCCCTGATAATTCTTTCGCAGGCCTTGCCGTCACCATAGGGGTTGGCAGCTTCAGCCATTTTTTGGTAATGAGCAGGGTCATCCAAAAGCAAATTAGTCTCACGCAACACGTCTTCGTAGCCAGTTCCTACAAGTTTTACAGT
>JAZNAG010000060.1:0-4085 GCA_045586405.1 Acutalibacteraceae bacterium
TTTGTAGAGAACACCAGATCTTTCCCTACGCGGGTAGAGTCTTTCGCTTTGAGCTTCTGCTCAGTATCATAATCGTCACAGGATATAAATGTTGCTCCTGCCGACTCGATTTTTTCACGCATAATGTTATATGAATAGTACCATACCTGATGCCCGTGAGAGACTAATTCCCGAACAACGCCCAAAGTGGGGTTAGTATGTCCGTGTGCAGGAATACAAAAGAAAACAATTTTGCTCATATTACTTCACCTGATTTCATTCTTCTATTTCATTGAAAATATGATTAATATAATCCTGCTGCTTTGCTTTGGGGAGAATTGCTATTCCTCGCAGGGTGTCACCGAGAACCAAAATCTCATCGCCCGGCTGAAAATCAAACATCTCTCTTGCTTCTTTGGGAATAACAAACTGTCCCTTTTCACCGATTTTGACCATCCATGCATATTTTCCATCGTGTATATTCATATATGATTCTCCTTTGGTATGATTGGTATGAACAATCATACCATAATTTTATATAATTGTCAATAGAAAAAGGTGTAACAGAAGTCACACCTTAATTTGCGTATATTCTATTTTGTTTTTTCTATCCATTTCTTTACCCAGTTGAACAATGTTTCAGACATTGTATCAAAATCGATCGTTCCGCCATTTTTTAGGTCCATAAATGTTTCAACGATAACTCGTTCACCAGGAAAAACAATTTGAAGCAAATCCTTTTGATGGCTGATATATTTTCCTGTTTGCTTAAAAGCTATTGCCTGCACAACAAAGGAAGCAGATTTATATAACCCTCTTAAAATTTCTGCGTTCTTTTCATACAGCATATTATGCACACAGCCGTGATAGATATTGCATGCGCCGATTTTTATTGCTCTGGTAAGAGCAGTATCATCAATCATTGGTAAGAGTTCATCCAGACTTCCTTTTATCGGCTTTGTATCATAATAAAACTGAAAAAGGTCAGACGGTTCCCAATTTAAGAGTTCATTTTTACCAGAGAGAAAACCACAAATTAGTTCTCTATGTGGTAAGGTGTCTAACATAGTATTATAGTTCCCAATATCCGAAGCAGACAATTCATCAAGTATTACAACAATATCAATATCACTTGTTTCTGTCGCCTCGCCACGACCATAGCTGCCCTGTAGGCCGACAAACCATACACGGTCGCCGAAAGTGTTATTTAATGCATATAAAAAATCATCCATCCAAGTTTTAATTTCTATCATTTGGGTTACCTCGTTAAATTCAAATTTATTTCTTCGGCTGATAAAGTTGGGCCGTTTCTCCGTTCCGATACTCGTGCTTTTCGTAATAGCCGATTAAGTTACCCTCATCATCACGAAAGGCTACCATATACACATCTTTGTTTTCCTCGTCATTGCGATATGTATAGATGATGTTATTGTCCTTGCTTTCTTTAAACCAAGAAAGCACCTTTTCTATCTTTTCATTGGCTTTTGGCGGATGGCAGTCTTTGATGCTCCTGCCTGTCAAATCCTTATGATAACGCTCTATCGCACACGGGTTCATATATACAATTATATCGTCCATATCGCAAACAACGACAGGGGCTGTGTCTTGGTCAAGTACGCTTTTGAAAAATTTATATAATTTCATTTTTTATCCTCACCAATTATTATTGTGTTGTTATTATACTATATCTCCTTAAAAATTTCAAGAATACCGAAACACTCCATAAGTATTTCTAACATTTTTCTAGCAGAAATGGTTAGAAGAGAGGGTAAAAGTGGCAATACAAGAAATTCGAGCGCAGTAAAGGCTTTGAAGGATTTTAACCCCTCAAAGCCTTGATTTTACGCACATTTTATCGTTACTTAACTCCTCTTAACTTCCGCTTAATTGCTCTAACCTACCCCTCTCGCAACGCCACTCAAAATCAGTTTGTCTTAACGGACACGCGGGTTCGAATCCCGCCCTCTCCGCCAAGTATTGAGGTTTTCATTTTTGTGAGAGCCTCGATTTTTATTTTAAAAACTGTTATTCTTTTGATAAAGGTGCTTCTTATTTACTTTTCACTGAATATCTGCTATAATATGACTTAAAGAAAGCAGGTTCAAACTATGTCAATTCTCAAACAAAGATTCTTGCTCGTCTCGGACATGCACTATACTACAAATGAAAGACCTCGCGAGCTTGCCAAAACCTATCCCAATGCCCAGGCTTCCGTTGCTTCAGGAAACGCCTTTGGCAAAACGCAACGTGAAAAAATCGAAAAGATATATGAGGATATTATTGCCGAAAATACACGCTCGAAGCTTGACGCGGTCTTTATACTCGGCGACCTTTCAATCGATGATTATGATTACAGAAATCTGCCCATCAACTATTGTGGGGAGTTTAAAAAAGACCTGATGGACAGGCTTCCTTGCCCTTCTTATGCTCTTCCGGGAAACCACGACAGTTATCCAAATGAGATGTGGAAAGAAGTTATGGGCTATGATCGCAAGTATACAGTGGAAGTCGGCGACGCCGCTTTTATTATGGACGATTCTTTCGCAAACGTCCCTGCCAACCCCGACCATCCCGCTTCGGGTTCAGATTTCACGCCGACTGATCCGTTGTTTTTGCAAAACTGCCTTGAAAAACACAAAGGAAAGAAAATTTTCTATTGTTCTCATTACATTGACACGCGTGAAAACAGCCAATTTTTCCCGGATAGTTGCAAAGAGCTGATACAAAAATGCGACGATCTTGTTTTCTTATACAGAGGGCATACCCATATAAATTCCGTTCATTATTTCAAGTCCGACTTAAAAAACAAACCGGTCATTGACATCGGTGGGTACGGATACTCCGGGCAGATTGTTAACGACAAGTATGACTTTAACATTTTTGACGTTGCATGGGCGTGGGGCTATCAAATACTTGAGATCTACGACGACAAGGTTGAAACTTATCACGTCAGAACGGCAAATGAATATATTGCCACAAACGGAAATTTCCACGTTGATGAAACTGTTGAAGATAAAATCACTCGATATATATAAAATCGAATAGATAAAGGGGCAAAGTCTTAATCCCCCGAAATCGGTTCGGGAGCACCCTTCTTCGAAAAAAAGCACTGCTCTCGCAGTGCTTTTTGGTTTTTATTCTACAATGAAGTTTTTAATACTGTTTAACAGATCGTCTGCATTGTCGTTGTGGATTGTAAGCTTGATAGAATTTGCAAGGTCGAGGCTGAAGATACCCATTATCGACTTTGCATCTACAACGTATCTGCCGCTTGAAAGATCGGCTTCACCGTTATAAAGTGTAACGGCGTTTACAAATTTTTTTACGTCTTCAATCGTCGAAAGTTTAATATTTACAGATTTCATTTAACATTCTCCTTTATTTAACATATACTAATATATCAGAGGCGTTTGGTCACACTATATTGTATGCTACACAATAGTTTTTGATACGAACATTGTACAATAAAAACTAAAATTTGTCAATTATATTAGCATTAAGTTTGCAATTTATTCAAAAGGATAAACCGAAGAGAAAAATACGTGTAAAGCAAGTGTAATTAAAGGGAAAAACTCGTATTTTTAACCATTAAAAAATATCGGAAAATATTTTTAATTTTTTTGAAAAAAAGAGTTGACAAAACAATTCTGTTATGCTATAATATACGAGTCGCAGGAAATCTTGTGGCAAATGGGAGCATAGCTCAGCTGGGAGAGCATCTGCCTTACAAGCAGAGGGTCATAGGTTCGAGCCCTATTGTTCCCACCAAATTCGGCCTGGTAGTTCAGTTGGTTAGAACGCTAGCCTGTCACGCTAGAGGTCAGGGGTTCGAGTCCCCTTCAGGTCGCCATATTTGCCTCTGTAGCTCAGTTGGTAGAGCAGGGGACTGAAAATCCCCGTGTCGTTGGTTCGATTCCGACCGGAGGCACCATTTACGCGGATTTAGCTCATTTGGTAGAGCGCGACCTTGCCAAGGTCGAGGTGGCGGGTTCGAGCCCCGTAATCCGCTCCATTTTTTTCTCTAAATACGGCGTCATAGCCAAGTGGTAAGGCACGAGTCTGCAAAACTCTGATCCCCCGGTTCAAATCCGGGTGACGCCTCCAAA
>JAZNAG010000061.1:0-4721 GCA_045586405.1 Acutalibacteraceae bacterium
ATACCACACCGAAAAAAGCTGAAAAACTTGCTCACGAATTCGCCATTGAATTTGAAAGAAAATGCAAGGGTATGACTTCATTAAACGAAAATATGCGTTTCTGTGATATGGCTGAATGGTTTATTGATAACTATGCAAAGAACGAACTAAAAGAGATTACGGCATATAATTATGAAAGTCAGATAAAAAATCACCTACTGCCCGAACTCGGAAATATCAAACTTAAAGATTTTACCCCTGCAAAGATAACCGCCTTTTTTAAGACTCGCACATACGCCCCTGCGACTTGCAGAAAAGTATATGTTATTCTTCAAAGCATTTTCGCTCGTGCCGTTGAACAGGGGTTTATAAAAGAAACGCCTTGCACAAAAGCGGTTATATTACCAAAGGCAAAGCAACCAAAAGAAAAAAAGCCTTTCCTTAATGAACATCAAGCGAAAGACTTATTGAAAATGGTTGAAGATAGTACACAGTTCAACCGTATTATTAAAGTTTTATTATATACAGGTATGCGTTCGGGTGAATGTTTGGCTCTGCGTTGGCAAGATATAGACTTTGAAAACAAAACCATTCACATTGAAAACACACTAACAGATGTAGGCGGTAAGCATTGGTTACAACCGCCGAAAACAAAAACAAGTAATAGGTATATAGCGTTATCGGATATATTGGCAAAAATCTTTTTAGAGCAGAAACAATACAATGATGAAAAGATAGCAAAACTCGGAAAAGATTATAAATATCCTGAAATGGTCTTTACAACCGATAGCGGCAATTATGTTGACAGGTCAGGACTCAATACACAATTCAGGCGTTTTGTTAAAGGAACAGACTTTGATTTTATAACATTACATAGTTTAAGGCACTGCAACGCCACACTTTTAATAAATAGCGGTATTGACTTGAAAATAGTTTCTGAATTGCTCGGTCATTCTGATGTATCAACTACTGCGAATGTGTATGCAGATGTTCTTGACAGTGCAAAGGCAAAAGTTGCAGACTTGATTTCCTTAAAATTGCAATAATATTTCGATGTCCGCTGATGTCTGTTTGATGTCCCAAAATATAAAACGGTCTTGAAATTTACAAAACGATATGATACAATAAAGCAAGTAAACCGCTATAATAAAGGACTTTTCAAGACAGTTCAAAACGGTACAAAACACCGTTCTTATAACTCAAAGAGATAATTTGTCCCGAACGGGATTTATGCAAGAAACAGTCTCCACAATTGTGGGGGCTGTTTTTTTTAAATGCAAAATGTAGACCCTTCCGCACTGCATGTGCCACCTTCCCTAAAAGGGTGGCAAGGCAAAATTCAAAATTGCTGTGTTTATTTTTTAGTGAATTTATGGTATAATGCAGGTGGAATTGATGATAACGGTGGTGACGAGTTGGCAAAGCACGAATTCGGAATTATGCAGAACGCTCCTGAGAGTGGAAGGAGATATGATGAATATGAACCCCATAAATATAACTGTATTTCTGTTGATGACGACTATTTAGAAGACATGGTGTCAGATTTCAATCATATCGACTTTTATTGGCATACTCTTGATGTTAAGGGCAAGGGCCTTGCATATTGCGGCATTACACTTATTCCACCTTATTCAATGCAGTGCTTTAAAGATGTTATAAAGCATAATCCTGATTTATATGAACTCAAGGAGCTTTCAGAAAAAGCCTTGAAAGAAAACAAATGGATAATACATTTCGGCCTATAAAACGAATACTGACCTGAACGGAGGTGCCCCATGCTCCAAAAAATGGCTGACTTCTTTGAAGAACGACTTGATATGTACGACGACCATATGAAAAACGACATCGAGGGTGCAAGGGAGTTTTATCCCTTTACCGCAGAGTGTCTGCCTTTGTCTGGCGGTGCCGCTATACTGGATTTAGGCTGCGGTACGGGTCTAGAATTAGAGGAATACTTCAAGTTGAATCCCACTGCTGAAATTACAGGCGTTGATCTTTCGGGTGGTATGCTGAAAGCACTCAGAGAAAAATTCAGCGATAAAAAGCTCACACTCATAGAGGGCTCATATTTTGATGTGCCCTTCGGTGAAAATAAATTTGACTCGGCAGTGTCTGTGGAAAGTCTTCATCACTTCACAAAGGAGCAGAAGATTCCTCTTTACAAAAAGCTTTACACTTCACTTAAAGAGGGTGGATATTTCATTCTTACGGATTACTTCGCTCCCGATGATGAATATGAAGCCTTTTATCAGAACGAGCTTGTCAGACTCAAAAAGGAGCAGGGAATAACCGACGGTGAGTTTTATCACTACGATACACCGCTTACCGTTCAGCACGAAACCGAAGCGCTTCTTGAAGCGGGTTTTTCTTCGGTGAAGGTGCTTAATAACTGGGAGAACACTTATACATTAAAAGCAGAAAAATGAATTTTAAGCTTCGGTTGGTTAGTTTATTTTTTTGATGGTTATGATATAATTTATTTTGATGGCTAAATAAGATTTTGCAGAGGTGGTATTATGACAAAAAAATTGTTTGTTCAGGCAATAACCAAATTTGTTTTGGGAGTTGTGTTGGTGGGCTTGTTGGTGTTTTTACCTGCAGGAACTTTTTCGTTTATAAACGGTTGGCTGTTTATGGGAATTTTGTTTGTGCCTATGATTCTTGCGGGAATTGTGTTGATGATTAAAAATCCCGGACTTTTGCAAAAGCGATTGGATGCAAAAGAGGAGCAGAAAGAACAAAGCTTAGTAGTCAAGCTAAGCGGACTTATGTTCCTCAGTGGCTTTGTTGTTGCGGGGCTGGGCTTTCGTTTTGATTGGTACACCTTACCCAAAGGGGCTGTAATCGGTGCAGCGATTGTGTTTCTTGTGGCATACGTACTTTACGCTGAGGTGCTCAGGGAGAATACATATCTCAGCCGCACCATAGAGGTACAGGAGAATCAGAAGGTAATAGATACAGGCTTGTACGGAATAGTAAGGCACCCTATGTACAGTGCTACATTATTTTTGTTTTTGTCTATGCCTCTTGTGTTGGGTTCAATATATTCTTTTCTGATTTTTCTTGTATATCCTCTGATAATCGCCAAAAGAATCAGGGGCGAAGAAGATTTCCTTGAAAAAGAGCTTGAGGGTTACTGTGAGTATAAGAAAAAGGTAAAATATCGATTGATACCGTTTATCTGGTAATAATAAAACAACTTCCTTGCGGATTGTAGTCCAATGGGAAGTTTTTCTCTTTTTACACATTTTTCCAATTTATTTTCTTTTTACACAAAAACTACACTTTAGATAATTATAATTGCCGACAGGTGATGCATAAAAAAGAAACAATATGATGAAACAAACAGAATAATAAAAAGGGAACAACTGAATATAAGCAGTTTACTTTTTAACGGTTTTATGTTAGAATGTTGGAAATTCTACAATTTTTGTGAGGGCAAAAAAATGGAGAACAAAAACAGGGTAATCTGGATTGATCAACTCAGGGCACTTGCGTTTTACGCAGTAATCCTGGGTCACCTCAATGTGGGAGACAATCTCAGAGTCTGGATTTATTCTTTCCATATGCCCTTATTTTTTATGATTTCCGGCTTTATCCTCAACATAGAAAAGATACAGAAAGCATCCTTCAGGGATTATGCTTCAAAGCTCTCCAAAAAGCTGCTTGTACCGTATATGTGGCTTCAGATGTTCAGCTTTGTTCTGCGCTTTGCCGTAAGCCTCATCAGGAATAAGCCTGTAAGCGTGAAGGAGTACCTTTTCGGTATACTCATCGGGCATAGCAGTATTGCAGACGCACCCTCAAACCCTCTTTATTATGCTTTATTGCTGTTTCTGGCACAACTCGGGTTGTGGCTTGTAATCAGAATCTGCAAGGGTAACAAAGGGAAAATAGGGGCGGTTCTGAGCGTTTTTGCGCTTGTCAGCGTGGCGACTCAGGGAGTGAATTTAATCTGGCATATAAATGTTGTTCCTATGGCGATGCTTCTGATTTTTACAGGCAGAGTGCTTATGGGCATTTATAATTCATATTGCAGAAGGCTCCGGAGAATTAACAAAGCTCTTTATCTCGGAATCTGTATTATGCTTCTCATAGCAGGAAGCCTGCTCGGCTTTTTCAACGGAAAAATTTCCATTCACGGAAATGAGTACGGAAGAAGCGTGATTTTGTTCCTTGTGTGTGCCGTGATAATGAGTGTGGCTTTTTCTCTTCTTGTTATGCCCTTGAAAAAAAGCAGAATTCTCACCTTTATAGGAAAGAACACCCTTTTTTATATGGGAGTTCACAAGCCTGTTCTGCTAATTCTTGAAAGCCTTTTCAGAAAGCAGGACGATTCATGGCAGTTTATTCTTGTTTCATCAATTATATGTTTCATCGGACTTATACCTTTTGCGTTGCTTTTCAATAACTGTTTCCCATATACGTGCGGAAACATAACAAAGAAGGAAAATCCGGCATTCAAAGCGGGAAAGTACGTAATGCTTACACTCTGCGGTGTAGTGCCCTATTTTTACCTGATTGAGGATTTGGTGGGCGATAATATGCTTTTCAACATAATCGCATGGGCGTTCTACTGCATTATAGTTATAGCCGCAGAGAGAGTTTTTACAAATGTATTGACCTTTATGTTCCTTACTGAAAGGTCAGAATGAAAGCTTTATGCATCATACTTTTACTTTTCGTGTAAAAAACGAAGGAGAAAAAGTTATGGCAGAGAAAAAAAGAATAGGGTGGATTGA
>JAZNAG010000062.1:0-3899 GCA_045586405.1 Acutalibacteraceae bacterium
CCACACAAAACCGTTAATTAATTCGCTGATTTCACATCCTTTCATAAATTAATCGCCGTTCTGCCCGAAGTTCGAGTTCCGACAGGCATTCCTCATATCTCTATGGGCGCTGTGCCGTCAGCCTTTCAGCTGCGCTCGCTCTCTTTTGAGAGGTCATGGCGGTTTATTCTCGTCGGACGGTCATTCAATTGTATTGTTCCGTTACCCGTTGATTACATTTTAGCGAAAATGTTAGCTGTTTCCCGTATTTCCAAGAGGATGGAAAAACAAAAACTCTTGCCACTTTTAGAGTAACAAGAGCATGTAGTCGGATTGAAAATTATGGTGTTCATATGGTATAATCAGCTGGATTTAAAAATGTTTTGAGGGAAATATATGAAAAAACAGATTGCAAACATAATCACAGGTTGCCGAATTTTTTTCAGTATTTTGATGATATTCTTTCCTGTGTTTTCCGCGGAGTTTTATATTACATATCTTATTTGCGGATTTACTGATATGATAGACGGAACTGTTGCAAGAAAGACAAACAGCATAAGCGAATTCGGAGCAAAATTTGATACTGTTTCTGACTTAATATTTATAGCCGTATCATTATTTAAATTGTTTCCGGTGATTCATATTACTAAATGGTTATGGATCTGGATTGTTATCATATTAATCATTAAAGCAGGCAACATTATATTGGGCTTTGTTCGCACGAAAAAGTTGATATCGTATCATACAGTCGCAAACAAGGTTACAGGACTGTTCTTGTTTTTGTTACCTATGACACAACATTTTATTGATTTGAAACACAGTGCCACGGTGGTATGTGCAGTTGCAACATTTTCTGCGATTCAAGAAGGATATTATATAATAACGGGGCGTGAAAGCATTTTATAACCGATTAGACACCAAAAATGACCGAACAGACAAAACTCAGCATTTCTTCTTTTATATTTGCTATGATGGTACTGCAAACAAAAAGGAGGATAACATAAATGCAAGAGATAAAAACAGTTGAGCTCGTAAAGCACTACAAAAATCTGACTGCTGTAAACAAGCTCAATTTAGAAATACGGCAAGGTGAACTGTTTTCGCTGTTGGGTGTTAACGGTGCGGGAAAAACCACAACAATAAAAATGTTAACCTGCCTGACAAAGCCATCCAACGGTGATGCGTTTGTAGGCGGATACAGCATAACAACGCAATCTGAACAGGTGAAGCAATTAATCGGCGTTTCCCCTCAGGAAACCGCAGTTGCACCGAATCTTTCCGTAAAAGAAAATTTGGAGCTGATCTGTGGAATTTATAGTTTCCCCAGAGAGAAAACAAAGAAAAGAATTGAGGAACTTTGCGGGCAATTTGCTCTTGATTCTGTTCTGAAGAGAAAAGCAGGCAAGTTGTCGGGCGGTTGGCAGCGGCGTGTCAGTATTGCAATGGCACTTATCAGCGAACCGAAAATACTTTTTCTTGATGAGCCGACTCTCGGTCTTGACGTTATTGCACGGCACGAGCTTTGGGATGTGATTCGCTCTCTGAAAGGTAAAGCTACTGTTATCCTGACAACGCACTATATGGAAGAAGCGGAAGCTCTTTCGGACCGCATCGGCATTATGAAAGACGGTAAGCTTCTTGCGGTGGGAACGGTAGAAGAATTGAAACAAAAAGCAGGCACAAACGATTTTGAAGCAGCCTTCGTTTCAATCGTAAAGGAGGGCACAGTATGAGAATGCTTACTTTTGCAAAAAGAAACGCAAAAGAGATTTTGCGTGACCCTCTCAATCTCGGCTTCGGTCTAGGATTCCCTTTAGTATTGCTGGTGCTTCTGAGTGCATTGCAAAGGAACATTCCCGTAAGCTTGTTTGAAATTGATACCCTTACTCCGGGTATTACCGTATTCGGTCTGTCATTTATGACGCTTTTCTCCGCAACACTGGTTGCCAAAGATCGTGAAAGCGCTTTTTTGCAGAGATTATATACAACACCGCTTAAGGGGTTTGAATTTATCATCGGTTATATGCTTCCTCTTTTGCCGATTGCACTCGCCCAGACGGTCATATGCTATCTGTTTGCGATTCCTTTGGGATTGACTGTGAGCGCAAACATTATATATGCCGTTATCGGGATAATTCCAATGGCTGTATTCAATATTGCATTGGGACTTTTGTGCGGCAGTATTTTCGGCGTCAAGCAGGTCGGCGGCATTTGCGGTGCATTGCTTACCAATCTCTCCGCATGGCTTTCGGGTGTGTGGTTTGATTTGAAGCTTGTCGGTGGTTTTTTTGAAAAGCTCGCTAATGCGTTGCCGTTCTTTCGCGCAGCAGAAGCAGAAAAAGCATTGTTCGGAGGAAACCCTGAGCTTGCGTTTTCACACATTCTTCCGATAATTATATACTGTATATCTATAACAGCGGTTGCCGTGTTCTTCTTCCTTAAGCAAATGAAAAAACAGTAAGGATTTGATGCGATGAAATATAAACTGATTATCGACAAAAATGCAGATGAAGAGATAATTGCCATCGTTCATGAGCCTTCTTCTCTGACACAGCAGATAGAAAACCTTGTCTGCAGCTATTCAGGTACGGACAGTATTATGGGGCACAAGGACGATGAAATGCGTAAATTAACATTTCAGGAAATAGAGTGCATTACCGTTCTTGACAGAAAAATAATTGCAATTGATGTGAACGGGAACCAATATCGCATTCAAGACAGACTCCGTGATTTAGAGGATGTTTTGCCCTCCTATTTTATCCGTATCAACAAATCCACCCTTGCCAACGAACACCGTATTCTGCGGTTTGATGCTGCGTTCAGCGGCGGTGTTGATGCCGTGTTTCAATGCGGTTACCGTGAATATGTTTCAAGACGTTGTTTTTCACAGATAAGAAGGAGGTATGAATGAACATGAAAAGGTTTGTTTCGGAATTTTTTCGCCGAGGTTTAACAGCCTGCGGTTTCGGTCCAATCATTCTGGCGGTTTTATATCTGATTTTACATTATAAGGGTGCTGTTGAAACGCTGAGTGTAAATCAGGTATGCATCGGCATATTTTCAATAACTCTCCTTGCTTTTGTTGCAGGTGGTATGAATGCTGTCTATCAAATTGAACGGTTGCCTCTGATGATTGCAATTCTGATTCACGGCGCAGTCCTATATGTCAGCTATTTAGCCACTTATCTTCTCAACGATTGGCTTGATTGGGGTTGGTTCCCCGTTCTCGTTTTTTCGGGTATTTTTGTTGTGGGCTATCTGGCAATCTGGGCAGTTATTTATTCCGTAATAAAGAGAAATACAAAAAAACTCAATAAAATGCTGAAAGAAAAACAACAAACTATAAATGAATAAAAATCAAACATTCAACTGCTCTCCTTGTGAGGGCAGTTTTTTCGTTCAATAATTGTAAATTTACCGAAAAATCGACACAAAGCACCACAAAACGGACAGCAAATACTATATAATTAAATTAAAGGAGTGATGATATGTACTTAAAATTAACAATACAAGAACGACTGAAGGATCTGAGAACAGAACAAAAGCTGACTCTTGAACAGCTTGCCGAGAAAACGGGCATTTCTAAATCTGCACTTGGCAAATACGAAACCGAAGAATACAAGGATATGAGTCCGTTCAATCTTGTCACACTTGCAAATTTCTATGGCGTTTCAACCGATTATCTGCTCGGTTTGACTGAACAAAAAAATCACCCGAATGCAGACATCAATAATCTGCATCTGAGTGATGATATGATTGATTTACTTGAAAGCGGAAAGATTAACACGAGATTGCTTTGTGAAATTGCAACCCACGAGGATTTCAGAAGACTCCTGACCGATATTGAAATCTATGTTGACCGTATCGCCGATATGAGAATCAACGATTTAAACGCTGTTCTCGGCGTTGTGCGAAATGCG
>JAZNAG010000063.1:0-23584 GCA_045586405.1 Acutalibacteraceae bacterium
GATGTTGCAAGGGTTCAAATCTGGTTTGAGTAAAATATCTTTTTTATACGAGTAAACCATAAACTAAAACTTCACCCATAAAAACAGAAAAAACCCTGATAAAATCAGAGTTTTTCTGTGACTATATCTTTTTTGTAGCCCTTTGATGGTGCGGGTGACAGGGGTCGAACCTGCACGAATTAACACAAGATCCTAAATCTTGCGCGTCTGCCAATTCCGCCACACCCGCGACTTTAAAATTCAAGAGGTTTTTGAAACCTTTAAAAGTCTATCATACTTGTGGAGATTTGTCAAGTGATTTTTAACATTCTTCCGAGGGGTGGATAAAGCGAGCAAAAAAGAGTGGCAACGGGAGCTTGAGGGGGCTTTCTCGAAAGAAAGCCCCCTCATCGCATCCTTTAGCATCTTAAGCGCTCTTAGCACTGCTTCATAAGTCTTATATAGAATTCGACTGCGCGGTAGGCGGTCTCAAGACGAATGCGTTCATTATGTCCGTGTATAGTTCTTCTTTCCTCTGCTGTCAGGTCCATTGCGGAGAAGCGGTAGACTCTGTCGCAAATATCTCCGTAATGTCGGCTATCCGAGCACTGCACCATAAGATAGGGAGAAACTATACTGCCCTTCCAGGTTGAAGCCACGGCAGTTGCCACCTTTTTAAAGCCGTCACAGTTTGTATCTGATATTCTGCTGGGGTTAACGCTGTCCATTATCTCTATTTTTATCATATCGTCGTTAACCGTCTTTTTAATATAAGAAAGAGCGGTGTCTACCCTGTCTTCAGGGTTAAGGCGCATATTAGAAACCAGAGTTGCGGCTGTGGGTATTACGTTTGGCGCAGAACTTCCCTTTGTCTGAGTAAAGGCAACGGTTGTACGCATCATAGCATTAAGTTCGCCGCCGCTTTTTTTACACAGTACATCAAGCACGGGCGAAAAACACCACAGGTTTGCAAAAATCAGTTTGTATAAAAAGCTACTGTGTCTGCCAAGGGTATCAAACATCTCGGCAACAGGCTTTGTAAGATGGCGCTTAAAGGGGTTATTTTCAAGCTTTAAGCAGGCCTTTGCAAGTCTTACTACAGGAGTATTGGGTTTTGGCGCCGAAGCGTGTCCGCCTGAAGATAACGCGGTATACTTTACATCCATCATACCTTTTTCGGCGATACCGATAAGACCGCAGGGGCTTTTAACACCTGGGAATACATTTTCTACCACAGCGCCGCCCTCGTCGACTACAAGCTGAGGCGTGATACCCTCTTTTTCGAAGTAATCGACTATATTAACGGCGCCCTTGCCGTTAACTTCTTCACCGCCCGAAAAGGCAAAATAAATATCATTTTCGGGGGTAAAGCCATCAGCTATAAGATTTTCTGCCGCAGAAAGCACCGCATTGAAGGTAGCCTTTGTATCAAGAGCGCCTCTGCCCCACAATACACCGTCCTCAATAATGCCTTCAAAAGCAGGTTTTTCCCATTTCTCTTCATCTACCGGCACAACATCATAGTGTGACATTAAAACAGCAGGTGAAGCGCTTTCTTTGCCCTTCCATTTAAAAAGCAAAGCGCGGTCAGGAAGTTCATTATACTCGCAAACCTTAAACACATTTGGGAAAAGCTTGGGAAGCTCATTTATCAGCGCCTCAAACTCAGCGGCGTCTTCTTTTTCTTTTTCGTGATAAGAAATAGTTTTAAACTGTAAAAGTCGCTGCATAGAGGCTATTGCCTTGTCTTTATCAAAGGCTATTTCTTCGTCACTTGCCTTTACCGAAGTGTGAGGCTTAAAGACAAGCGCTCTTACCATAATTACGGCAAGAAACAGTGCAATAATGCCAAGAACTATATACAATATCATAAATTAAAGACATCCTTTTTTATACATTATACGGGCAACAATAACGGTGAAAATAACACCAACCGGCACCATAATTCCCACAGTACCTGCATTAAGGGCAGGAACAAATATAAAGAGTAAAAGCATAAGAATTATGGGTGCTATGGAAAGCTTTAAGTTCTTAGAGATAAATACCACAGCAAGTCCGCCGAAAAGCGCAGGTAAAATCTGTGCAAAGGCAGGCTCTAACACAGGAGAAGCGAGGAAGGCGCCGATAGGCTCAATAACGAGAAGTAAAATTACACCAACAATAATTATAAAGGTCGTAACGATACTTGATACGGCTATAGAAATTGTAGAAATTATTTCGCCGTCTTCGCTTGTAGCCTTTACCTTTGCTTTTTCCATAGCGTCTATGGCAACGGGAAGCTTAAGATTAGAAATATTACCTGTTACAAAGGAAAGATATGCACCACCTGCACCAAGCATAGGCACATAGGTAAAGATTTCTACTATACCAACAGCCCAGTACATAGGAAGCACGGCAACAAGCGCCTTAAATAAAGCCTTCCACTCGGGCAGAACATTAAATATAAGACATAGCGCGGTGGGAAACATTACTATAAGTACCAGCAGGGTTATTCCCCATACTCTGCCGTCACGGTGAACACTTTCAAGATAAGTCATTTCTTTTTTCATTTTTAAAACCCCCTATCTTTAAGAAAGCCAGCTTGTAATGGGTATAGCCGCAGCCATACCGCCTACAAGTGAAATAGGCAAAGCATAGTCGTTCATCCAGTTTTGCTTTAAGGTTTTGGCGAAAATTCCGCAGATAGCCATAAGCACAGCAGAAACCGCCATTACGCAAACGGGAATAAGACCTGATGTATTGCTATAATTAACTACCGTTTCAAGCATTGTTCCGTCAGACTGTAAAACCTTTTCGGTAACAACTCTTGCCCCCTCGTCCCACAGACGAGAAACGTTTGAGAAAACAAAGCCCAAAAATGCCGATATCATACCAAGGAACATGGCATTATTGAAAATTTCTGCCCATTTTTTGTCCTTCATACCGATTTTATCCATTCCGCTTTGAATTCTCTTGGTGAGAATAGGAACAAGAATAAGGCCTATAAGAATACCCAGTGTCATAACCCATGTAACCGTAACGAATGCAGTGGGACTGATTATTTCGGTTTCGAGACCTTGTCCAAGTTCACTTACCGCGCGTTCGGCGGCAATGGTTTCGTAGGACAGTGAGCCGATAACCGAAAGGCGAAGCCAGGGTAGTGCAACGCCAAGGCTTTTTGAAAGTGACACTACACCTACCAGTATTGCTATGGCAGGAGCCACAGTGAAAATTGCTGAGGATATGATGGTTGTTTTAATCTGCGCCATATCCATTCCCTTTTCCTTGGCACGTTTTACGGCGCGGATAAGAAAATATACCGACTGGCCCAGTACCGCAAGGATTATTACGCCGACAAGGACGAAAATAATCGGACTGTTTACTCTAAATTCCATTTTCCTTTTCTCCTATCTTTTTTTCATTGCTTATATCAGCTGTTATCACCAGCATAAATATACCGAGTATGAGGGTAACGGCGTCAATATTTGCTTCTCCGTGAACCTTATCGGCGGCACCTATAATGGTTACGATAAGACGAGGCACGGCAGAGGAAAGATTTAAAACGGCGCCGCATATTGCCAATGGGTAAAAAAGTTTTTTACTTTTTTCACTCTGTATTTCGGCACGGTTTTTGCCGAAAATGAGCATAAACACACAGGAAATGCACAAAGCGGCAAGTGAAAATATATGCTCTGCCACAAGGGCGTTTGAACTAAAGGTGCTGAAAACCACCACTAATCTGAAAATCCAATGAACAGCAGGAATTACACTGGCATATATGGGCAATTTTATATGATAAAAAGCAGATATACCAAGGGCTATAAAATAAACGCCGCTTAAGATACCGCTTATAATTTCAAGAATTCGCTGCCATAAAAAAGCGCTGTCGTGAAGCCCGAATCCAAAGCAATAAGCAATAAGACTTATTCCCAGAAGTATGCTCAAAATACTACCCGTTTTTTTGATTTCAAAGCCGCTTTTAACATCATCTGACGCAGTAAAGGCAAAAACAGTAGCAAGTATGGTAAGTATAAATACCGTAATACTCAGCACTATGCCCAGCAGAGAAAGCCGTGACAGAAAAAAGCCTGTAGCCGACTCAGTCGCATAGATAAGCGTAACCGTTCTTGCCGCAATACACACTATTGCAACAAATAATGAAAACAGTGTTATGGTCTTTTTATTCATATAATGCCTCCGAATAATTCCGCTTAATATGTCATATTATATACTAATTAAAAATGAAGGATGAATATTATGAAAAATTTATATGGATATTTTAGTGTATTTTTATGTCTTGTGCTTCTGCTTTTACCGCTTATTCCGGGCAAAAGCGAAGCCGCCGCCGTAAATACCGTACCTGCCGAGGAAACAACCGAAGCGGTTTTTCGTATTAAAAACATTGATACCGGCGAAATATCAAACATAAATGCCAAAGACTATATTATTGGGGTGGTTTCTGCCGAAATGCCTGCTCTCTATCACGAAGAAGCCTTAAAGGCTCAGGCTGTAGCGGCATACACCTTTGCCCTTTACAGACAAAATGAAAATAAAAACAATGATTATGATTTAACCACCAGCAGCAGCCTTGACCAAGCCTATATTGGAGATGACGCCGCAAAGGAAAAATGGGGCGATGAGTATAGCCTGTACAGTGAAAAAATAGCAGCTGCCGTAAACAGCGTATTCGGACAGACCGTAACCTATAACGGCAAATGCGCCCTGACATTATATACCGCAATATCGGGCGGTAAAACCGAATCGGCAAAAAACCTTTGGGGAGAGGATATCGCATATCTCACCCCTGTTGAGAGCATTGGCGACCTTTTATCGCCAAATTATTTAAGCAGCGCTTCTTTTACGCAGGAACAGATAATAGAAAAAATTCCTGAAATTAAAGATATCCCCCGTGAAAGTTGGTTTTTGACACCGATATATTCTGACAGCGGAACGGTACTGTCTATGAAATTTGGAGAAGAAAGTATTGACGGCAGTAAAATCAGAGATGCACTTGGACTTAAAAGCGCTAATTTTGATGTGGTTTTTGAAAACGACGCCTTTAATTTTAACGTGAGAGGCTACGGACACCTTGTAGGAATGAGCCAGTACGGCGCCAACTATATGGCGCTTCAGGGCAGTAGTTATACCGAAATACTGAGCTGGTACTATAAGGGTTGCACCGTCAGTTAACAATGCTTCGTATCCAGATACCCTTTTTAACAAGAATAAAGCCGATGATACATTTTACAATGTATATACTTTCCACCGCAAAAAATACGGCGGCAATATGAAGACTTGTATAGTTTGAAAGTACGAACGCCACAGGAATATTAAGCGCCCACATCATTGCACTGTCAAACAGGAAGGTAATACCCGTTCTGCCGCCGCTTCGTACCGAAAAATAGCAACCGTGAACAAAGGCGTGAAACGGCATAATAACGGCTACTATGTATAAAAACTCGGTAGCAAGTTTTTTAACCTCATAGCTTGTGTTGTAAACTTCGGGTATTATGTTGGCTATAAGTGCCAACATACCGCCTGTAACAATACTTACCAAAACGGTAAGAAAAAGAAGTTTCCAGCAAAGCCCCATAGCCTTTTCGGTATTTCCTGCACCCAGCACCTGACCCAACATAATCGCCACAGCGCTGCCCATTGAAATAAAGGCTACGTTAAAGAGGTTAACCGAGGTGTTTGAAATATTCATAGCGGCAACAACATTAAGACCGCGCACAGAATAGCACTGAAGCGCAACCGCAATACCAAGGGACCATAAAAATTCATTTATAAGAAGGGGTGTGCCCGAAACAACTATCTTTTTACAAAGAGAAAGGGGCACCTTAAAAGATTTATAAACACCCTTCATAAATTCAAAACGGGCATTATTTTTATGGGCATAAACCATAATTATTGCCATTTCTACATAACGGGACAATACGGTGGCTATTGCCGCACCTGCCACGCCAAGTTTTGGGAAACCGCATTTTCCGAAAATGAGGAAATAGTTGAAAATAAGGTTTACGGCAATGGCAACAAGACTGGCTATCATAGGAAATCTCGTTTCCCCTGCTTCTCTTAATGTGTTTGAATACACCTGTGTCAGCATAAAGGGGAAAAGACCTATAACCATAATATTTAAGTATTCTTTTCCAAAGCCTAAAGTGGCAGAGGCGGTTTCAGGCAAAGTATCTTTAGCCAAATACGCCGATATAAGATTATCTGAAAACAAAAGAAAAACGGCGGCACAAACAGTAAACATTAAAAGCCCTATATAAAGTTTCATACGCATACAGTGACGTATACCGTCGTTATCCCTTGCACCTGCGTACTGGGCAGAGAAAATACCGGCGCCCGAAAGTCCGCCGAAAATACAAAGGGCAAAAACAAATATAAGCTGATTGACAATAGCAACTGCAGACATTTCAAGGGTGCCTATCCTGCCTACCATTATGTTGTCAAGCAGACTTACAACATTTGTTACGGTATTCTGTATGATTATGGGAAAAACAATGGCGAAAACCTTTGAGTAGAAATTGCGGTCACCTATAAGGGTGGCCTTTGCTTTTTTTAAAAATGACATTTTATTCAAGCACCTTATAAAGATCGGGCAGAGCCGATTCAAAGTTAACGCCGTATTCTCTCTCGGGGTTTTCCGTGAGAGTTTTTTCTATACATTCCTTTGTGAAGTTGGCGGCTATTTGCACCGCAGCCTGTAAAGAACGGTCATTAAGAAGTGCGCCGGTCATAGCAGAAGCAAATATATCGCCTGTGCCGTGGAAGAAAATGGGCACTTTACGGGTAAGCGCATAACGTATCTCACCCTTTTCGTATATAGCGGCACCGATTCTGTTTTCGTCAAAATGGACACCGGTCAGCACCACATTGGCGCCAGTAATATCTGCAGTACGCTTTATGAGGGTTTCTATGTATTCTTCGGTATAAGGGCCCTCTTTATAATCCATACCGGTAAGCAGACACGCCTCGGTTATATTTGGCACTATAATATCGGCGCTTTGGCAAAGGGAAAGCATAGCAAGGGGAAAATCATCGGCAAAACCGGTGTAAAGTCTGCCGAAATCTGCCATAGCAGGATCAACCACAATCGTACTTTCCTCAGTACGAAGCATCTCTATAGTGCGCTTAACTATCTCGGTTTGTTCTACCGAGCCTAAATAACCTGTATAAAAAGCATCAGCCGTAATGCCCTCTTTACGCCAATGGGAAGCAACCGGCAAAATATCCTCGGTTAAATCGCGGAAGGTAAAGCCGGTAAAGCCGCCTGTATGGGTAGAAAGCACAGCGGTAGGAATAACAGCACATTCAATACCGCAGGCTGACAAAATCGGCAGCGCAACGGTAAGTGAACATTTTCCAAAACAGGAAATATCGTGAATAGCCACTACTCTTTTCTGAGACATAAAATTACACCTTTTTTCTACATATTTCTGCAAGAGGACATTTCTCGCAGTACGCCTTTCTTGCGGTACACACACTTCTGCCAAATAGCACTATTCTGTGGCAAAAATCATTAGATTTATCCTCTGGGAGAAGCTTTTTCATTTTCATTTCAGCCTTATAAGGATCAGTGCCCTCTGTAAAGCCCAGCCTTCTGCAAATTCTTATAAAATGGGTATCGGCAACTACGGCAGGCTTACCGTAAATATCACCGCAGACAAGGTTTGCTGTTTTTCTGCCTACGCCGGGGAGCTTTATCAGTTCTTCAATAGTATCGGGCACTTTTCCCCCAAAATCACTACATAGCATTTTAGCAATGCCTACAAGGTCTTTTGCCTTAGATTTATAAAGACCGCAGGTTTTAATAAGTTCTTCTACCTGTTCGACCTTAGCTGTAGCCATAGTAAAACAGTCGGGAAAAGACTCAAACAGTTTTGGGGTTACCATATTAACACGCTTATCAGTACACTGTGCCGAAAGCCGTGTTGCAATAAGAAGTTCAAATGAGTTGTTATAATTTAAAGAACAAATAGCATCCGGGTATTCTTTTTCAAGAATTTCCACTGCCCTTTGGGCTCTTTGTTTATCAGTCATTACTGGGAAGCCTCATATAACCGTCTTTTATCCATTTCATTCTTCTCATAATTTCGCTTACCGAAAGGCTTACCACCGCAGGAAGCACAAAGCACATAAGAAGAACAAGAAGCAGAGAAATCATTGGGGTTTGTCCGTTTTTGACCATAGCAAAATAGGTTTCAAAAGGACCGACAAGACCGGCAGTACCCATACCTGAGCCTACGGGAGTGCTGACTATTTTAAATACCGCCGAAGAAACAGGACCTAAAATGGCACTGCTTAAAATAGCGGGTATCCATATCTGAGGGTGGCGAACAATATTGGGCATCTGAAGCATAGAGGTACCAACACCCTGAGCTATAAGACCGCCAAGTTTATTTTCTTTATAGCTTATTACGGCAAAGCCTACCATATTACAGCAGCAACCAACCACCGCAGCACCTGCCGCAAGGCCCGAAAGCCCCATAGAAATACCAATAGCAGCACTTGAAATAGGTAAGGTAAGACATATACCCATAACAGATGCAACTATTATACCGCCGATAACGGGGTGCGCGTCAACATTATAGTTAACGATATTACCAAGCCACTTCATAGCAAAGGAAATATAGGGACCGACAAACAGCGCAGCCGCAGCACCTGTTAAAATACAGCATATAGGAGTAACAATAATATCAACCTTTGTTTTGCCTGAAACAAGGCAACCTATTTCGGTGGCAACATAAGCGGCAATAAAAGCGCCAAGAGGCTCACCGGGTGCGCCCATTTTAAAAGCCTCAATAGTAATATCAGGGAAAGCGCCTATAAGACCACAGGCGGCGGCAGAAACAACGGTAAGAGGCGAAGCCTTTAATTTTGAAGCAACGCCAACACCGATACCTGCACCTGTAACGCTTTTCGCAAAGGTACCTATAGCATAAAGATATGTACCCACAACGCCCGGAACAAAAGAACCTATCTGACAAATAATGGTTCCTATTATCAGGGTTGCGAAAAGACCTAAAGCCATACCGCCCAGTCCGTCTATAAATATACGATTAAATATTTTTTTCATTTTTTGTGCCTCGCTTTAAAAGTATAATTATATATACTTCTATATTATACTACTAATTTACCACATTCGTCAATGTTTTTAAGGCAAAAAAGAAAGAGAGCAAAGCTTATTTGCTCTCTTTTTAAAATTATCTTTTATGAATTCCCTCTTCGTCAAGGTCGAAAAGTTCTCCGTTATCGTCCTGATAAAGTCTTATGTAGTCAATACAGAACTCAATGGGCTCAGTTCTGTCTTCAATAGGCTGAGGAACAAAGGTAGAGCCGTAAAGCATACTAAACAAGAAGTAAACAGGAGTATGGCAAAGTGCAAACATAGGATTAGTAATGTCAATATGACAATGGCACTCGCCGTCTACTAAGAACTCGATATACTCAGGAGTCCAAAAGTAACCGAATCTATGGAATTCGTCACTGTAACGTTGTCCTTCGGGAAGGCGCTTTGCCTTGGGATAGTTATTACCGTCAAGGAAGTTGTAGCGGTGGGTCTGTCCGTAGTTTCTGTCTTTCCACCAGCCGTGAACATTACTTGCAATAACGCTGTCGTCGCCGAACATTTCACAAACATCGATTTCGGAGTTTATTTTACTGCCCTTATAGTCAGACTTCATCCAGAATCCCATCCATATACCCGGTCCTGCAACGGCAATTCTTGCTCTTGCTTCGGCATAACCGTATTTGTAGCAGAAATTCTTAACCTGAACGATACCGCAGTTATAGGTCTTTTCGCCGTCTTCCTCTTCATTAATAGAGCCCTTGATTATCATACAGGAATCTCTGGTAAAGCAGTTATCGGGGTTTCTGTGAATTCTTCTGTCCAAGTGGCCTTTTTCACGGAAAATGTCATTTACATGCCACACCTTAGGGTCAATTTCAGGTCCGTCAAAATGGTCTTCAAAAACTAATTTATAGCCCTTTTCAAGCATTTCTTCATGAGTAAATTTCATTTTTAAGCCTCCTCGTAGAACTTGATGTATTCAACTTCCATCTGACAAGGAAGTATGGTGTTTTCATCACAAGCCTCGGTTCTTGGGCGGTTAATGTCAAGGCGGATATTAAGTTCACCGTCACCTGCAAAAACTACGAACATTGGATGGTCGATATCAAAGCGCATAATTTCTTCGCCGTTCACGTAGAAAATACCATCAATATCGGTCTGTTCGTAACCGAATACGTACCAGTCTTCACCCAATTTTTCTTCACTTTCAAAAGGTGGATAGTAACTTGGCCAACGCTGGAATCCCGAGTGGAGATACTCGTTTCTGTGGAGTCCGTTTTCATCGGTAAAATATGCATAAAGAGAATAGAAAAGCTTACCCTTGTTTACAAGACCTTTAACCTGTGCGAACTCAACGTTACCAAAAGCATTCTTATTAGCTACCTTGAGGAACATCTTTGGCCATACACCCGGCATATTCTTGGGGAATTTAGCTTTAACTTCAATAAGACCCTTGCCGAATTTTCTGCCTGTGTATCTTACAGCGCCACCGGCATATCCGTTTTCTTGCTCAATAGCTTTAATAACGAGTTTTCCGTCTTCAAAGCTAACGTTTTCCTTTATATTCTTAACTACAACTTCCTCACGGAATTTTTCGTCAGAGTTAGATACAAAGGCGGGAACAGTTTCATTTTTAGCCTTGGGTTTGTTTTTAACAACCTCGTTAGTTTCAATGATTTCCCAGTTGGAAGAGCCGTTTTTAAAGTTCTCTTCAAAGGTTAATTTGTAATTTTTGTTCAAGGCAATCACTCCTTTTATAATTTCTACCTTCATTATAACATAATGAATAATAATTGCAACAAAAAAAATCGTCTTTTTTATGTAAAAAAGACAATTTTTCTTTACCTACCCGTATAATCAGTGTCCACTGTAATTACGCAGACGAAGGTTTTATTGATTTCATAAGCCAAGCGACTGATTTTTTCTTTAAATTCTTCCTTAGTAAGACCGGCTTCTGACGGCAGTACAGCATCAAAAATAAGGTTTGTCCGAGTCTCACCAAGAGGTGTCATACGAAAATCGTGAATTGATGCCTTTTCGTGAATGGTTTTAATTTTGTCGGCAAGATTCTCGCGAAGCTTAACAACATCCTCGCTGTCGGTGTCAATAGGATCGCTGTGTATAGTCAGCTCTACCCCTAATTTTTCACCTACAAGCTTTTCGCAAAGGTCAATTTGCTCGTGACAGTGAACAACATTTATATTCTGCGAAACCTCCACGTGCACAGAAGCAAAGCATCTGCCCGGTCCGTAATTATGTACTATAAGGTCGTGAATTGCCTCAAAATCGGAAAAAGACATTATGGTTTCTTCCAGCGCACCAAGAAGCTCGTCGCTTGGCGGTTGACCAAGCAATTTATCCACCGTTTCTTTTGCCGTCATAATTCCCGAATAAATTATGAATCCGCCTACTAAAATACCCATAATGGCGTCAAGATTAAAGTTAAAGGTAAATACAGTAGACAAAAGTGCGGCGACAAGGATAACCGCGGTGGCTACACAGTCGTTAACGCTGTCCTGCGCGGTAGCAAGAAGTGCCTGTGACGAAATCTTTTTACCAAGTTTTCTATTAAAGAAGAAAAGCCACAGCTTAAAGATAACCGAAAAGGCGAGTATTACGTATGAAATAACCGAGTATTTGGGAGACGGCGTATTATCAATAAGGGCGGTAAGCGAGTCTTTTATAAGCTCTATACCCACAAGCAAAATAATTCCCGCAACAATAAAGGCAGACAGATATTCCATTCTGCCGTGACCGAAGGGATGGTCTTTATCGGCAGGCTTTGACGCCATTTTAAAGCCTACGGTAGTAATTACGCTGGAGCCCATATCGGTAAGGTTATTAAGACCGTCAGCCATTACCGATATACTGCCTATAATGACACCGACAGCAATTTTCAAACTGCAAAGAATTAGGTTAACAACTATTCCTACAGCGCCCGAGAGAGTGCCGTACCTTTCCCTTACTTTAACATTCTGCACGTCGTCTGCATTTTTTACAAAAAGTTTAATGAGCAGATTTGTCATACTTTTGAGCCCTTACTTCCCTTTGATCCGCCAAGGTTTACACCTGCAAGAATGTTTGTATCAACGGTAAAGGTCAGTTCTTCCTTTTTTCTCTGTCTTCTGAAGGCGAGAGCTATCATACGGTCAAGAAGTTCAGTATAAGGAACACCTGCAGGCTGCCACAAATAAAAGGATAGCGAGCCGGGAATGGTGTTTATTTCGTTAGCATATACCGTATCGGTGGCGGTGTCTATCATGAAGTCAATTCTCACAACACCGCAGCAGCCAAGAGCCTTGAATATTTTACAGGCAAGGCTCTTTATTTCCTCGGCGCGTTTTTCATCAAGGTCGGCAGGTACCTTTCGGGAAAGAGAAGCCATACCTTTAACATTGCCGCTTTTCTTACCGCCGCCCATATATTTATCTTCATAGGAAAGAATTTCGTCGTTCATAAACGGCTCTTCCAGGACAGAGGCAATACACTCGTCGCTATCCCCAAGCACAGAGCAGTTTATTTCGCGAAGAGAAGTAACAGCCTTTTCAACAAGCACCTTATCTGCAAAGGAAACCGCAAGGTCAATAGCGTCAAGAAGTTTGGTTTTGCTGTCAGCCTTGCTGATACCCACACTTGAGCCTAAGTTTACAGGCTTAACAATGGCAGGAAGCCCAATTTTTTCTATAATTTCATCGGCAATTTTTTCTCTGTCCTCGGCATATTCTCTTGAATAGAAGGTGATACAGTCAAGCACGGGCAGGTTAAACCTTTTAAGAACATCTTTAAACACCGCTTTATCCATACCAACGGCGCTGGAAATAATATCACAGCCAACATAGGGTAAATCCAAAAACTCAAAAAAGCCCTGCATAGTACCGTCTTCACAGTTTGTGCCGTGAACAATGGGAAAAGCAACATCTATGGCGGTTTCGCGCTTTGACGAGAAAAGTCCGCCCTTTATTTCGCTCATATAAACCTTTCCGTCTTTTCTTAAAAAGGTAACGGCACGGCTCTTTTTAACAAGAGCAGTTATATCCTTAAAGTTTTCAATATCAAAAAGCAGCTCACTTGTCAGCATTTCGCCGTCTTTGGTAACATAAATGGGATAAATATTATATTTTTCTCTGTTAAGACTTGCCATAGCCTGAACAGCCGAGATAATAGACACCTCGTGCTCAACACTTCGGCAACCGAAAAACACCGCAAGATTTATCTTCATAAAAAAGCCTCCTATTTAAGATAATTATCGGGCAGGTCGTTTTCTATTAAAACAACCGTATTTTCATCAGCAATTTTAAGGTATATATTATATGCCTGCATAAAGCTTTCGGCTATAAAAAGCTTATCTTCATCAAAGCCCTGTGACATAATGCCTTCGTTTATGGGCTTACTTCTTTCTTTACCGACAAGAATTATATAATCGGCACAGTCACTTGCTGTTTCACCAAGCTTAAAGTTGTGCTTATACTCTTCACTTCCAAGTTCTACAAGACCGGGGGTGATAAGCACCCTCTTCATAGGCGCAAAGCTTTTAAGCACCTGACAAGCCTCAAGACAGCCCACGGGGTTTGAATTATATGCGTCGTCAATAAGTGTAGAGCCCTTTGCATAGCGCTTTATTTCAAGACGGTGCTCAGGGGCAGTCAGTCTTGAAACGGCAAATTTAATGCTTTTTGCATCAACGCCAAAGCTATGGGCAACCGCCGCCGCACCAACAATATTCTGCACGTTATGGCGGCCAAGCAGTTTGGTGGTCACCTCTACAGTTTCACCTTTCAGGTGTAAATTAAAGGTAACACCCGCTGCCGAGCAGGTTATTTCGTCGGCATAATAATCATAGTTATCATCGCTGCCGTAGAGAATCACATCTCTGTCTTTTACTCTGCTTTTTATTTCCTCGCTGTCAGCACAGGCAAAGGTGAGCCCACCCTTTTGCTTTACGCTGTCATAAAGTTCAAACTTTGTACTGAAAACATTATCAATGCTTAAAAAAGTATCAAGGTGCTGAGGTCCGACGGTGGTAATAAGCGCACAGTCCGGCTTTACAAGGTCGCAAATTTCCTTAATATCCCCTATTTTCTTAGCACCCATTTCACAAACAAAAATTTCGGTCTGGGGTTTAAAATATTCCCGCACCGTTCGTACAACACCCATTGTGGTGTTAAAGTTTTTAGGGGTTGTCAGCACATTATACTTTTCTTTAAGCATAGCGGTCAGTATCATTTTGGTGCCTGTTTTACCGTAAGAGCCTGTAACACCTATAACCTTAAGTCTGCCGCCATAAGAAGCAAGTATACTTTTAGCATCGTTTATATAGTGCTTTGTAATTGCCTTTTCTGCAGGGTAAAGAAGCGCCCACAGCAAAAGCACCGACAAATACGGGAATATGCAGAGCAGCACATTAAGGCTTAAAAACCAGTAATACTGTCCTTTTGCCAAAAGCCACTGAAGCAAAACCGATATAGTAAGTATAGAAATGAAAGCAGAATATGTTCTCTTTATTCTGGCGGTGAAATTAAGGGGTATAATTGAGTTTTTCCTGAGTTTGTTTGACAGTACCGCCGAAACACCCAAATAAACAAGCAATGCCCCTATAAGCAGCAGTACCGCAATACCGCTGTCGGTCATATTAAGACAGGCGTACAAAACGAAAAAGACAATTCTTAAAGTCAGTCTGCCCTTATCGTTTTCTTTAAGGTATGATATATAGCGTTTTACAAAATAAGAATTTTGCTGAAACATCTGCATTTGTCTATACAGCGCAAATATTGCGCAAAGCCCTGACAACAGCGCCGCAAAGGAGTATAAAAACTGTCTGTCCAGCACAAATTCAAGTATTTTTGATAGCATTTAATCACCTAACAATTCAGAAAACTTTTAAGTATTGCCGCCGTTTGCACAGGGTTATCAAGAAAAGCAAAATGCCCTGCATTTTTTATAACACAAAGGCCTGAGTCTTTTACAAGTTTCTCAATGGTTTTTGCGTCTTTTAGCGGTGTATCGGTATCATTTTCACCCCATATAAGAAGGGTGGGACAAGAAAAGTTTGGCAGTAAATGTCTTAAATCGGTATTTACCACATTTACCATTGTTTTGCGCAGTACCTCGGGGGCTGACTTATAATCAGCAGAACCGAAGTAATTTCTTGCCTTATCCAGCAAATTTTCGCTGAATTTATTGATAAGAGGCAAAGTCAGAACCCTTTTAATAAACTTAAAAGAGGCTATTTTTGCCTTCTTTTTAAAGCTTTTTTTAGGAATAAGCCCTGCGCTGTCAAAAAAGATAACCTTTTTTGGCTCTATCATCTTTTCACCCACCAGCTTCATAATAACTCTGCCGCCGTGAGAGTGACCTATAAGTATGGGATTTTCAATATTCAGCGCCTTGCAGAACTTTACCGTAAAGTCGGCATAATCGTCCACCGTCCAGGGCTTTTTCATTGTATCACTATTTCCGCAACCGGGGAAATCTACTGCTACAACGCGGTATTTTGTACTAAGTAAATTTATTATGTTTTTATAAGGAGCAACCGACGAGCCCCAGCCGTGAAGCATTAAAACGGCTTCGCCCGTTCCCTGTTCAACATAATTTATTTTAAGTTCATCAATAATAATTTCCATAAAAATATACCTTTAAAACAGTGTATTTTATTATATGTCAAGCGGCTCGGTTATAATAGTGTGAGCAAGTGAAAAGTTTTTGTATTGAGACTCAAAGGTTACTTCCTTTATAACCTCTACAAAATCGGGAATTTTGATTTTTTGCTCTGCGCTTTTTAGTTCTATTTCAAGAAAGGCTCTGTCATTCCAGAAATCAAACACGTCTATTTCATAAACAAAGCCGTCTTTTTTAACAGCATAACGGGTTTTTTCAATGGTCTTTGTGTCGGTCTTTTTAAGGCTCAGCGACATAAGGTACTCACTTTCGCTGATAGACCATTCTCTTTCCCGACGAACCAGTTCGCTTATACGCTCTTTTACGGTTTTAATATAATAAACTTTTCCGTCTTGCTCTATTTTTCTTATTCTTGAATTATCCTCAAGATACGTCTGACTCATTTTCATCACAGTGGTGTTTTCCATATCTGACAGCATCTTGCAATCAGGATATTTAATAAGAAATTTTCTTTCTATTTCAAGACCGTTTTTCTCCATAATTCCTCCGTTTTATAAGACAACGAACCAAAAGACACCTCGAAACCGCTTTTGGCTAAAGTGTGCCGAGAAGCAGTGCCCAGGCAAGACCGTAATAAATCACAACTGCAACAAGGTCGTTAACCGTTGTGATAAGGGGGCCCGAGGCAACCGCAGGATCAATACCGATTTTCTTGAAAGCAAGGGGTATAAAGGTACCGGTAAAGCCCGATATGGTCATAGCGATACACATAGCAAGACCTACACAGCCACCCGTTAAAAATGACTGATAAACGGTATAGTCTTTTGAAAAATAAATTACAGCGCCTATAACCACTGCCGACAGTCCGCCAAGAACAGCGCCGTTAAAGAAACCTATTTTCAGTTCCTTAAACACCATTTTCATCTGCTCTTTAAAGTTCTGAGTTTCACCCGTAATGGTACGAATGGTAACCGCCAGCGACTGTGTGCCTACGTTACCTGCCATACCAAGTATCAGTGACTGAAAAGCAACTATAACCGCAAGTTCTCTTACAACACTCTCAAAAAAACCTGCAACGGTAGAAACCGCAAGGCCCAAAACAAGCAAAACAATAAGCCAAGGCACCCTTTTGCCCATGCTTTTGCCTAAACTTTCCTTACTGTCTTCTTCACCGCTAAGACCGGCAAGTCTAGCATAGTCTTCGCCGCTTTCGTTATCCATAATCTCTACAATATCCTGAGAGGTTATAACGCCCAGTATGGTTTTGTCTTCAGTAGCAAGTACAGGAATAGAGTCTTCCGAATACTCGCTAAGCAAATCAATGGTGCCCGAAATTTTCTCGTTAGCGTAAACATAAGGGTAAGAAGTAACTATAAGGGACTCAAGTTCCGTTTCTTTTCTTGCAAGAATAAGCTCCTTTAAATCAATAGCGCCATAAAACCTTCCCTGATCGTCTACCGTATATATAGTCGAAATATTGTCGTTGTCTGCCGCCTGCTTTATAAGTTCGCGCATAGCCTGCTTTACGGTAATTGAGGCATTTATAACAACAAAGTTTGTACTCATTCGGCTACCGAACTCGTCTTCGTCATAAGAATCAATAAGTTCAATATCCTCTTTAATTTCGGGATCAAGAAGTTCGATAATTTCCTGACGTTTGTCTTCCTCTAATTCATCAAGAACCTCCAGCGCTTCGTCGGCATCCATTTCTTCAATGATTTCTGCCGCCTCGTCACTTTCAAGTTCTTCAATATAGGTATCTACGTCTTCAAGGTACGGGAATATATCCGATACCGCCTCGACACCAAGCACGTCATAAAGGCGGTCGCGTTCCTCTGCGCTTAAAAACTGAAAAGCATCTGCTATATCGTAATCGTGATAGTCTTCAAGTTTTTCACCGATGGTTTTTGCATCGGCACCGCTTCTTATTACCGCAAGTATTTCTTCGGTATAATCACGGTTTTCGAGCATTGCCTCTTCCTCAGGCAATAAAATTTCTTTTTTCTCTTCCATAGTTTACCTCCCTGGCATCCTACAAAACAGAAAATTTATCGGTTCTGCGGGATGCAGTATTTAGTCATTTTACTTCGGGGTTTCGCGCCTGCGTCCACGCAGATCACCTCTTTTTTTCTTAGAAAATTGTATATATAATAAACATACATAATAAATTATAACACTATATAATACTTTTTTCAAGAAGGCAGTGACATTTTTTAGTATTTTACAAAGTGACCTTTTTATGTTAGAATAGGCGTGGGAAGTGAAAAAATGAAAAATTTGCCTGAAATCCTTTCTCCTGTAGGAAACAGCGAAATGCTTTTTGCCGCCGTAAGAGCGGGAGCTGACGCTGTGTATCTTGGCGCAAAAGACTTTAACGCCCGTAGAAATGCGGATAATTTTGACGGAAGTTCTTTAAAAGAAGCCATAGATTACTGTCATATTCGCGGTGTTAAGGTTTACCTTACCCTTAATATTCTTATTAAAGACTCTGAGATAAACAAGGCTCTGAGTCTTGCTTTTGATGCTTACAATATGGGTATTGACGGCATTATAATTGCCGATTTAGGTCTTGCCCGTATTCTTCACAAAACCCTTCCCCAGTTACCCCTTCACGCTTCAACACAAATGACCGTCTGCCACGAGGACGCTCTTTTGCCCCTTAAAGAAGTCGGTTTTCGCCGTGTTGTTGCCGCAAGAGAAATGAGTAAAGCAGAGCTTATCTCCCTTTGCAATAAAGCAAAAGAACTTCAAATGGAAATTGAGGTTTTTGTTCACGGCGCACTTTGTATGTGTATGTCGGGACAATGCCTTTTATCAGCTCTTCTCGGTGGCAGAAGCGGAAACAGAGGCCTTTGTGCCGGTCCTTGCAGACTTCCCTTTAACGACGGTTTTGGTAACGATTATTCTTTAAGCCTTAAAGATTTATCCATGCTACCTCATATCAGCACCCTTCAAGAAATGGGCGTTGCCTCCTTTAAAATAGAGGGCAGAATGAAACGTCCCGAATATGTTGCCGCCGCCACCGCCGCCGTACACAGTATGCTGAACAAAGGCTATATAGAGGACACTCTTAAAGACTGTGCTCAAAATGTTTTCAGCCGTTCGGGCTTTACCGACGGATATTTTAATGACAATTTAGGCAAAAATATGTTCGGTATGCGCACTAAAGAGGATGTCAGCGCCGCTGCCGATACCTACGCCTTTCTTCACGAAATGATAAGACGGGAAAGAAGCAGTGTGGGCATTAAAATTTCTGCCGAAATAAAGGCAAACACTCCCATTAAAATAACCGTTTCCGACAACAAAAATACCCTTTCGGTATACGGCGAAATCCCCGAAAAAGCAAGAAATAAGCCCACCGACAAAGATGTGGTGATTTCCAGCCTTTCAAAATTGGGCTCTACCCCCTATTTTATAGAGAGTATATCGGTTATTCTTGACGAAGGCTTAAGCGTTCGCTCTTCCGCCTTAAATGAGCTCAGGCGAAAGGCTTGCTGTGAGCTTGACAAAAAGCGCTGTCACATTGACGTGACTGCAAAAATGCCCGAATACTCTGCGCAAAACAAATTCAGCAAACCTAAAAAGCCTGTTTACTGGTTATCTCTGCCCGATTTATCATATTTACCCTCTGATGTTTCGGCGGTTCAGGCGGTTATTCTGCCTATAGAAAAACAGCACGATTTATCTGTTTTAAAGAACCATATTATGCCTATTGCCGATATACCTCGCGCAGGGCTTTTCGGCAAACAGTTAAAGGCGCATTTGGAAAAAGCAAAGAACAGTGGCTTTAAAGCCGTTATGGTTAACAACATCGGTCATTTACCCGCCGTTTCTGAGAGCGGTCTTACCGCCTTTGGCGGAATGGGTTTAAACCTTTATTCCTGTGCTTCTTTTGAAACGGCAAAAGCTTTCTCACTCAGCGGTGGTGTGGTTTCGCCCGAACTAACCCTTAATCTTTTAAACGGCGTTAATGTTGACGGCACCAAAATCTGCTTTGCTTACGGCAGACTGCCCCTTATGCTGACCAAAAACTGCCCCGCCTCGTTAAACGGTTGCGAGGGCTGTAAAAAAGACAGATTTTTAACCGACAGAAAAGGCATTAAATTCCCCGTTTCCTGCCGTATGGGATACAGTGAATTATTTGCTGACCGTCCCATCTGGCTTGCCGACAAAGCGGACGAACTTGACGCCGACGTATTGCTTTTATCCTTCACCTTTGAGGAAAAGCAGGAAACAGACAAGATTTTAAACGCCTATATAAAGGGTGACAGCTGTAAAGGCTCCTTTACTCGCGGTCTTTATACGAGAGGCGTTGAATAAAAGTACAGCCCCTTGCATAAAGTATATGTAAGGGGTTGATTTTATGAAAATATATATTAAAAAACTGGCAGGCTGTATTGCCATTCCGCTGGTTGTGGGCGGACTTTCCGCTCTGTTTACAATGAACAGTATGGATAAATTTGAGGCGCTTAACAAACCGCCCTTATCTCCGCCGTCCTGGCTTTTTCCTGTAGTATGGTCGCTTCTTTTTATACTGATGGGAATAGCCGCTTACCTTGTTAAAATAAACGGTAGCAAAGAAGAAACAAAAAACGCCTTTATCGTCTACGGAGTTCAGCTTGCCTTCAACTTTTTGTGGTCGATTATATTCTTTAATATAGGTGCCTACCTTTTTGCATTTATATGGCTTGTGGCGCTGTGGTTTTTAATAATCGTTAATATCGTTTTGTTTTACAGAATTTCAAAACCTGCAGGGCTTCTTCTTATCCCCTATCTCTTATGGGTAACCTTTGCAGGCTATTTAAACCTTGCAATTTATCTTTTAAACTAACAAAAAACTCGGCTTAGCCGAGTTTTTTTATTTTTTATCTTCACTTAGAAGCCAGTGGGCAAGACCTGACGACACTACGGTAATAACAAAAAATATAATCACTATTACCGAGTAACTGATTTCGTTATATCTTATAACGGCGCTGCCAAGCAGATGTAAAAGTATGCCTGCAAAAAGCCATTTTTTGTTGTTTTTTCTAAGCATAACACAGTAAAATACCACCGATATTGCCGTCTCAAAAACAAATATAAGAAGCATTTGTATTATTTCGAGGAAAAGCGTGTAAAGGTCGGTGTTTTGTATTTGATTTATATTGGAAGTAAAAACAGTAGATATTTCCGCATTTTCGTTAAGGTAATACATCACGCTTATTACGGCATTTGTAATGGCGGTAACCATATACGAAAGCACCATATAAGCCGAAGAGTAACCTGCACCGAAAAGCAGAGCATCACCGTCTTCACCCTTTTCTTTGACAACAGCCTTAAGCCATATTACTCTGCCCAGAGTTGCGCAGAGGGTAAGTATCAGACCGCTTGTTACAGCAAAGGCAATAGCCGAGCCTTCCATTTTATCAGAAAGTTTTAATCCAACGCTCAGCACGGTATACAGCACTGCATTTATAACCGCCGAAAAGATAAAATACACCGCAACACCGTCTCTTACTCTTTTAAGACTGCCGCCGAATTTTCTTTTTATATAAACTATGGGAGCTACGGCTGTAAGTACCCCCAAAAGTGCATAAAGCACATATAAAACCACTTTGATCAATTTTTTCGCCTCCAAGTAAAAGTATAACTTTATAAAATAAATAAGTCAATATTAGTTTTTTCTTGACAAAAAGACTTTGCGACTGTATAATAGTTAGGCTATTAGTGGCAGTATGCCCCGTAATAGCTCCTTGCCGAGCCGAAGCGCTCGGACAAATGTCCATAAGGAGGTGCAACACGATGACTAATAAGTATGAGGCAGCTATAATTTATTCTGTAGCAAACGGCGATGATGCCGTTAAGGCGCTTACCGAGAAGTTCGGTGCCCTTATTGCCGAAAACGGAACCATCGAAAACGTTGACGATTGGGGTAAGCGCAGACTTGCTTATCTTATCAACGATGAAGCAGAAGGTTACTACGTTTTCACTACCTTCACTGCAGGTCCTGATTTCCCTGCAGAGCTTGAACGTATTGCCGGTATTACCGACGGCGTTCTTCGTGCAATGGTTATTAAAAAATAAGAGAGGATGCGTTTAAATGTTTAATCTTGTTGTTCTTACCGGTAGACTTACTGCCGATCCCGAACTCAAAACTACACCTAGCGGTGTCTCTGTGACCACCTTCTCTATCGCGGTATCCCGTCGCTATAAGGCAGGAGAAGAAACTCAGGCAGATTTTATCAATATCGTTGCTTGGAGACAAACCGCCGAATTTATTACTAAGTACTTTAACAAAGGCAGCATGATCGGTATCGAAGGCTCTATACAGACTCGTCGCTATACCGATAAGGAAGGCAAAAACAGAACTGTATTTGAAGTTATTGCAAATAATGTTCAGTTTGTTGAGTCCAAACGTGATTCTGCCCCCGGTGCAGGCGATGTTCCTGCATCATTCAGCAACGCTTCGGTAAATGAGTTTACTGAAGTAACCGGCGAATCTGATGATGATTTACCGTTCTAATTTATTTTAATTTCAGGAGGTCTTGAAAATGGAAAAAATGGAAAGACCTGCACATAGAAAAGCTCGTAAGAAAATTTGTCATTTCTGTGCAGACCGCGTAGAAGAAATCGATTACAAGGACATAGCTCGTCTTCGTAAGTTCATTTCAGAACGCGCTAAGATTCTTCCCCGCCGTGCTACCGGCACTTGTGCTGCTCATCAGCGTAAACTGACCATTGCAATTAAGCGTGCCCGTCAGGTAGCAATTCTCCCTTATGTAAACGACTAATAGGGAATATAAAAGCGTTGTGTTCACTCGAACACAACGCTTATTTTTTTCCTATTCCCTACTTCAGTTCGTGCAGATACACCGTTCGGGAGTTGCGGTGGATATAGACGCTGAGCACCAGTCCAACCCCAAGGAACAGACAGGAAAGTGAGGTTCCGCCTGCCGAGAAAAAGGGCAAGGTTACGCCGATAACCGGAAGCAGAGACAGGCACATACCAAGATTTATTGCTATTTGTGCCATAATCCAACCAAAGAAGCCTACACAAATAAGCTTACCTGCAAGGTTATTTGTCATTTTTGAAATGTGCAAACATCTTATTGATATAGCCGCAAGCAGTATTACCGCTAAGGCGGCACCCGCAAAACCTAATTCTTCACCGATAGTGACAAATATAAAGTCATTATACCCCTCGGGAACACCGGCAGGGCCCATTTGGGTGAGGCTTCCTTTAAGGTAGCCCTGTCCCCAGAAGCCGCCGTTAGAGAGAGCAACTCTACCTCTGTACTGTTGCCAACCGTCACCCAGTACATCGGCTTCAAGGTCAAACATAGTCTGAATTCTGGCCTGCTGGTCGGGATTCATTACAAAGAAATAAACAATAGGTGCGGCAACAATAATCACACAGAATAATATAAGGAAATACTTATAATGCACCCCTGCCGCCCAGAGCATACACAGCACCATTACGGCAAATACAAGTGCGGTACCGTCATCTCCCTGAAAATGTATAAGAAGTACGGGAGCCGCACCGTGAGCACAAACAGGAATTAAGTATTTTAGTTTATTTATATTTTCCTTTACGCGGGAAAGATGCATAGCAAAGGTAATAATAAAGCATGCCTTCAAAAGCTCGGAGGGCTGAAAGGTGGTAATACCCAGATTAAGCCAAGCCTTATCATCGGTACCTGCAGGGCCAAAGCCGATAACAAAGGTTAACAGCACGGGAATAACACCTATTGCCGCCGCAATATACCAACGCTTAAGGAAAAATTCAAAATCAAACAGGGATATAAGAATTGCAGCAGCAAGTCCTAAAAGCATTGCCACCACCTGCATAATAAACTGCTTGGGGCTGCCGGTGTATCTGGTTGACGAAAGCACCGCCAGACAACCGAAAGAGGTGGTAAAAAGGCATAAAAAGAGCATAAACTTGTCCACTTC
>JAZNAG010000064.1:0-2227 GCA_045586405.1 Acutalibacteraceae bacterium
AAACGGAGCAGGAAAAACAACTACCATAAAAATGCTGTCCTGCCTTACACAACCCACAAGCGGAGATGCGTTTATTAATGGAAAAAGTATTTGCAAAGATACTGCCGCTGTGAAATCGCTCATAGCCGTTTCTCCGCAGGAAACTGCGGTTGCGTCCGGCCTTTCGGTCTGGGAGAACCTTGAACTGATGTGTGGAGTTCAAGGTTTTACAAAGGACAAGCAAAAAGTGAGAATTACAGAACTAACCGAACTGCTCGGGCTGGAAGCTGTTATCAAGAAAAAAGCAGGCAAACTGTCCGGCGGCTGGCAGCGCAGACTGAGCATTGCCATGGCGCTTATCAGCGAACCGGAGATATTGTTTCTTGACGAACCAACGCTTGGTCTTGATGTGCTTGCCCGAAGCGACTTGTGGGATATAATACGTTCGCTTAAAGGGAAGGTTACCATTGTTTTGACAACGCACTATATGGAAGAAGCAGAAGCTTTGTCTGACCGTATCGCAATTATGAAAGACGGCAAGCTACTGATTTGCGATACTGCTGACAAGCTTAAGGAAACGGCAGGAACGGATACTTTCGAGCAAGCATTTATTCGTATTGTTAAGGGGGTGGCAAGATGAGAATGCTCACATTTGCAAACAAAAATACAAAAGAAATATTACGAGATCCATTGACACTTTTCTTTGGACTCGGCTTTCCCCTTGTTTTGATTTTGTTGTTAAGCGCTATACAAGCAAATATCCCCGTAAAACTGTTTGAAATACAGCATTTAACTCCGGGTATAACGGTTTTCGGTCTGGCTTTTATGACACTGTTTTCGGCAACCATTATCGCAAAAGACAGAGGCAGTTCGCTATTGCAGCGTTTGTATACAACGCCATTGACCCCTCTGGACTTCATTCTCGGTTATACGTTGCCGATCATTCCGATTTCTGTCGCTCAATGCGTCATCTGCTATATTGCCGCTATTATTCTTGGATTAGAAATTACGGTCAATATTTTGTACGCTGTTATATTTATTATTCCCATAGCCATCCTCTACATTGCTTTAGGACTCCTTTGCGGAAGCGTATTGAACGATAAGCAGGTAGGTGGTATCTGCGGTGCGTTACTAACTAACCTCTCAGCGTGGTTGTCGGGTGTTTGGTTTGATCTTGACCTTGTGGGCGGTGTGTTTAAGAAGATTGCATACGCACTTCCGTTTGTTCACGCAGTAGAGATGGAACGGGCTGTGCTTGCAGGTGATTTTGCAGGGATTTTCCCTCATGTTTGGTGGGTGCTCGGATATGCCGTTATTCTGCTCGTATTAGCCGTATTGTTGTTCCTGCGGCAGATGAAAAAGCAGTAATTCTTCATATTGGAGAATATGTACTTCATTGTCGTGCATAGTAAACACATTCATATTTTTGCGACAGATTTTACGACAAATGGAATAAAGTTATGCCAGTTTATGATAGGTTGTGTCCAACAATGAAAACGCTTTGGATTAACGAAATCAGAAAAAGGCAGGATAAATAAGGATATAAGTTCTATCCCGCCTAATCCCCACTATGAAACCATTAGATTAATAATAATTTTCCCGCGTATATTATGTACACGGGAATTTTTTATTTAAAACTAATGACAAATTCTAATTTGTATGTTATCATATAGTAAATATGTTCTGAGGTGGTTTTATGAGCAACTACGATTTAATTTTGAACTATGCTAAATTAAGCTATAAAAAAATGTTTCGCGAACCCGATGGACTTCTTAAACACAAATTTATAGTTCCGGGCGCAGCATACAGTAACAGTCTTTGGGATTGGGACAGTTGGCTTACCAACATTGCGCTTCGCGACTTTGTAACCGAAGATATATCGGAATATGAAAAAGGCTGTATCATAAATTTTCTTGAGCATATGGACGAAAACGGTAAAATGCCAATATTTATCACCCCAACAAAAGAGTGGTATAATTATGAAAATCACCCCGTTACCAACATACACAAGCCTTGTCTTGCGCAACACGCCGCATTTATCGTAGAGGTTAATAATAACGATATAGAGTGGCTTCGCCCATATTTTGATAAAATACTCAAATTCATTGATTACTACTATAATAATCAGCGCCATACCTGTGGTCTTTATTACTGGATAAACGACTGTGCAATAGGCGTTGACAATGACCCTTCTACATACTATCGTCCCGAAAACAGCTCGGCATCAATTTATCTTAACTGCTTAATG
>JAZNAG010000065.1:0-2856 GCA_045586405.1 Acutalibacteraceae bacterium
ATTGTAACATCAAGTCCGTTTTTGGCAATATACTTTTGCTTTGTTCCGTCTGCATATTGGATTGAGATTTGCGCTACATCCTCACCATATTCTCCTAAAATCGGATAACCGTAATTTAATGATGTCATTCCCAATATGGAAATACAGTCTGTTGAATCGTTGCATTTAAACACAAGAGGCTTTTCAGTTACTAAATGCGGGATTATTGAAATGCCCGAAATTTCCTCGTTCTGCAATACAGGACCAATGGTTATTTTCTTTTTTCTTGTTTTTGCAAGCCTTGTTTTAAGCGGCATACGCGCAATAGACAAAAGCGTTTCATAGCTTGGCTTATCCGTGCATTTTAAAGGTGCTTTTGAAAGCTTGTTAAGAACAATAGCTTCGTAGCTATCGTACGGGGTACTGTTCTTGTCCATTTTTTTGAGTGAGCGACAAAAAGCATCATAAATTAAATTTGGCTTCCTGTCAAAGTCTACAAGAGCTTCCTTTAAAGTGCCGTCAACACATGCAGCACCACCACGGTTATAGTCGTTGATTTCCGCCCAATACCAAAGGCAGGTTCCGGCAAGTGCATTGTTCTTGTAAAGCTCGTACATAGACATTAAGAAATCGCTTAGTAAATGTGGATTGTCATAAACATAGTATCCGCCCCATTCTGTAAACATAAGAGGCTTGTCGCATAGCTCCTCGCTTGCTTTTCTTGCCATATCGAAGGTTTCACTATACGGATGAGTAGTATAAAAATCAAGACCGCAAAGATTGTAATATTTTTTCGTATCCTCGTTTGACATATTATTTGCACCGGAAATTAAACGAGTCCCGTCATTTTCACGGCAAATTTGCACGGCACTTTTTAAGAAAGCCTCGTCAAAATCACATTCGTTAAAGGCCAACCAAAAAACGATGCTTGGATGATTTCTGTCGCGTAAAATCGTTCTTTTTAAAACCTCAAGACACTCACTTGTTAATTGTGAATCTGTAACATCCGCTTGCCACATTCCGGGCTCCTCACAGCATAAAAGTCCTAACTCATCAGCTATGTCAAGAGTTACCTTATTATGCGGATAATGAACCAAGCGCACAAAATTGCAACCAGAGTCCTTAATCATTTTTAGGTCATTGTAAATATCATCGTAGGCAACTGTGTGTCCGCTATTCTTGCCATACATTTCGTGCTTGCAAACGCCTTTTATAAAAATGTCTTGTCCGTTTAGCATGAAATGATTTTTATTACATTTAAATTCACGAAAACCGACCCTTGTTTTATATGTGTCAACCACATTTTCGTTTTCCAAAAGCTCAACCTCTAAGGTGTATAAAACAGGGCTTTCAGGCGACCACAACTTAATATTTTTGATAGTTCTTATGTTGACTTCGTTAGCGGTATAGGTATCTATAATTTCCTCATCTAATGATAGTGTTACACGATATTTATCCAAAGAGGATGAAACCGTAACAGAGTATTCAGCATCCTTATAATCATTTATAAGCGAGTGTGCGAAAAAAACATCATTTATGTGGAAGGCTTTTTTGTAATGAATAGATACATCTCTTATAATACCGCCATAATTTTCCCAACCCTCGCTTGGACCAAAGCTTGCATCTATATCTTCTAATTCAACAAGCAGAGAATTGTTCTTTTCCTTTACTATCTTGGTTATATCAAAGGTGTATTCACTATATGGTATCATTTTACCTATATGTATATCATTTAGATAGACTTCTGCATTATAGGTTATTCCATCGAATTTTAATAGCACCACATCGGAGGTTGTATCTAAATCAAAGCATCTTTGATATTCAGAGTGACCGACACAAAGCTCGGAAAAAGGGACAACCTTAGTCGTCCATTCGCCCTTGCCAATTCTATAATTCCATTTCCCGTTAAGCGTCTTTATCATTTTTCTTCCTCATAACATCGAATCTTATTATTCCAACAACGATAGAGATCAGGTTTAATATCTCACTTGTAATAGCACCGATTGAGCCACTAAAACAGTTATATGTTAGCCACATAGGTGAGCTAATAAGTCCTAATTTTCTTACAGCATTAGCTGAACCAAGTCTTAGACTGATAGTCGCAATAATCATTGCCACAACAGGCAAGATTTCAATTATAAAATTTATAAGGGTTGGCTCTTTGCCGAAAGTGATAAATGCAAGTGGATATGATATGGAAAATGCACAAATAAAGAAAACTAACCAAAAAATACTGTTAGCCTTTGTCTTTTCCTTAAAGAAAAACACAACCGAGCGAAGAGCGCCTATTGTATTAAGAATACCACCAACAACAGCACCCAGCATAAAATAATTTACTGCAAAAGCTAATGCCGCAAAAAATTGCCATACCAAAACCCTCTTGTGTGTTTTTTGTTGAAACACCAATATGTTACATATCATACCTAATATGCCAAAAGTTTGCGCGGTTATCTCAATTGAATCCATCATATCACCTGTAAAATTTTATTTAAAGATATTATAACATCATACATTTAAATTTACAATATAAATTTGCGTGAGTCTTTAAAAAGTATTGAACTTGATAGAAAAAGGCGAGTGCCGATTTTTCGGCACTCGCTATCAATTTTCTAACGAAAACAAAAATGACTAAGTCGGCACCATGGTTATAGGTGTTCAACTTAGTCATAGGTGGTCGGAATGACAGGGTTCTCCCCGCCTGCGGGCTGGGCTTTCCGTGGCTCTGACAGTCCACCGGACTGTCATTCACTACCACTTCCCCTTCGAACCCTGTTTTATTATAAAAGCGGCATACCCCAATGGGTACACCGCTTTTATGGTCGGAATGACAGGGTTCTCCCCGCCTGCGGGCTGGGCTTTCCGTGGCTCTGACAGTCC
>JAZNAG010000066.1:0-2020 GCA_045586405.1 Acutalibacteraceae bacterium
TGTCCTTTGACAATAGTGGAGTTGCCGCAATATGGACAAACTGTGGAGCCAAGTGTATCATCGCCCTGAATTTCTGCTCCGCAGGAGGGGCATGAATAATTTGAAAGAGTAACCTCGTTTGTGTCTTCATAATTTCTTGGCGTATAGCTTTCCCAATCGTATTTTGATGTGCCACCGGAATCGGCAGAGCCTTCTGTCATTTGCTGCATCGTTTCAAGTGGGAAAGTATTGTCGCATGATTCACATGTTAAGTTCTGCGTTACGGCATTAAACACTAAAGGCGCCGTACAACAAGGACATTTATAATTTTGTACCACATCCATGGAATTTACCTCCCTTCATAATGGTAGAGTACTTATTTTGCGATTTTTATCTCGTTGTTTGCCTCAGCACATTTTGTGCAGCAAACTCCGCCACCAAGCTCGTCTGAATATACGGAGCAATCCTCGCAAATCATATCCCCACATATTTCGCAACGGTTTAAGTTTAGCCTTACTTCGTTGTTTGCGCGCTCATATGCTGCCGCATGTTCATTTGCATAAATGATTGCACGAGCTTCTTTTTCATCATTGGACAGAAAAGTTTTTTGTGCAAAAGCACTGTTGAAGTCATAGGCCTGTGTTTGGATTGCCTTACCACAACAGTCGCAATAGAAAACAAACTTAAACTGTTTCATTGATGATTCGTCTGTGTATTTTTTTGTGATTGGACTCAGCATCGTACTACCTCCTTTATCTATAATATAATTTTACTTAAAAACATTAATTTTTTATATTAGCCCTAGGGCTACTTTTGCTGATTTGAGGGGTGGACTTAGGGCTACTTTGTGGAATTTTAGGGGGTAGACCCAGGGCTACCATACCCCATTTTACGCAAAAAACCGCCCATTTTTCAATGGACGGCAAATTTGTCAGTTTTAGATATATTTTTTTAATTTAGCATATAGTTCAAATCGGTTTGCTACATTGAACTTTGCATAAATGGAGCTTGTATGTTTTTTGATAGTGCTCTCGGTTACAAACAACTCGTCTGCAATTTCTTTTCGTTGTTTGTTGGCAAGCAATTTTATCAAGACCTCTTTTTCTCTTTCGGTAATCCGACTGACGATTTTCTCGCATGCTAATATGCAGTCAATATCTTTTTCACTAAAAAGTGCTGTGCTATCATCGTCAGATTGAATCGCTCCTGACAGATATTCTTCTGCTTTCTTTGAAGTGTTTGCGATTATGATGCTTCCGTTTTCACCCCTGATGCCGTACTCCTGTAAAATTCCGTACAAAAGCAAAATGAAAAGCTCAGAAATCACATAGGACACTGTTAAAAATTCAAATCCACGAGGAAAGAACTGTTCTGCAAACCATATTATAATACTGCACAGCACCGCACACAATAAGAAGGTTGTGTGGAGCGTAGATGTAATTTTCTTTTTAACTGCAGAGTGTATAATTACAATCAGCATTAAAGCAAAGTACGAAAGCAGATATATGTAGTAGAGTAAGTGCAAAGGGCCGTAATCACGAATAAGCCTTGTTACTCCATCTACAACCTCTATTGAAACATTTTTATAATAGCAAGGGAAAAATCCAGGTGTAAGTGTTACAAAAAGCACGGCTATGCTGATAAATGAAAGCGTAGGCAGAAGCCACTTTTTATAATTAAGACTACATAAATTCAGTATCATTTTCAGCATAAGAAGCGGCAGAAAAACCTGACCTAAATATGCAATCCTATTACCGTTAAGGGCAAAAGAAAGGCTTGGTGCAACCGAAATCAAAAACTGTCCCAGGTTACACACGAACACCGATATAAATAAAAGCAATAAACATATATCTTTTTTTCTATCAACTGCGAGGCACACACCAATCAAAGCCAGCGATATGACGCAGAGGATTCCATAAGCTATACTCATTTTTTATTCCTCCATCATATGTTCGTATTATCAGATAAGTCTATTTCTATTCCGTTCCTTTGACAAAAGGAATAGAACTTGCCGAGCAGAGCAAGCTGTGGCTTTCTGTTT
>JAZNAG010000067.1:0-24031 GCA_045586405.1 Acutalibacteraceae bacterium
AATACCCGGATAAACTTGCAATGCTTCACCTTGACAAACATAAAAACGAGCGTAAATTTACTTTTAAGGATATTAAGCGTGCATCTAATCAAGTGGCAAACTATTTTACTTCTCTCGGCATTAAACGTGGAGATAAGGTTATGCTTGTCTTAAAGCGCCATTATCAGTTCTGGTTCTGCATACTTGCTCTTAACAAGCTTGGTGCAATAGTTATTCCTGCAACTAATCAGTTATTGGTGCACGATTTTGAATACCGTTTTAAATCAGCAGGCGTTAATGCAATAGTTTGTACTGCCGACGGTGATACTGCCGAGCAGGTTGATATTGCAGCACAGTCGTGTCCTGAGCTTAAACACAAGCTTATAGTAAACGGAACTCGTGAAGGCTGGAAGACCTTTGACGAAGAGTACACTCTTTTCAGCACCCGTTATGCACGTACCGAGGATACTCCCGGCGGCGATGACACAATGCTTATGTACTTTACCTCAGGAACTTCGGGCTATCCTAAGATTGCAACACACACGTATAAATATCCTCTTGGACATTTCCATACTGCAAAATACTGACACAACGTTGACCCCGACGGACTTCACTTTACCATTTCAGACACGGGCTGGGCAAAGGCTACCTGGGGTAAAATTTACGGTCAGTGGCTTTGTGAGGCCGGTATCTTCGTTTATGACTTTGACCGTTTTGATGCCGCCGAAATACTGCCTATGTTTGCAAAACATAACATAACCACATTCTGCGCACCGCCTACGATGCTCAGAATGCTTATAAAACAGGATATTTCACAGTATGACCTTTCTTCTGTTAAGCATATGACAACAGCGGGTGAGGCATTAAACCCTGAAGTTTACCGTCAGTTTGAAAAGATTACGGGACTTCAGATTCTTGAGGGCTTTGGTCAGACCGAAAGCACTATGATTATCGGTAATATGACCGGCGAACCTCATAAAATCGGTTCTATGGGTAAACCCGCGCCTATATATGATGTTCATATTGTTGATAGCGACGGCAAAGATGTTCCTGCCGGTGAAACGGGCGAAATAGTTATAAATATCAAAAACGGACTGCCTTGCGGTCTTGCAACCTGCTACTACGGTGATGAAGAAAAAACAAAGGATACCTGGCGCGACGGTTATTACCACACAGGCGACACTGCTTGGCGCGATGAAGACGGCTTCTACTGGTATGTAGGCAGAGTTGACGATGTTATTAAGTCTTCGGGTTACCGTATAGGACCTTTTGAAATTGAAAGCGTTATTATGGAACTTCCTTTCGTTCTTGAGTGCGGTGTTTCGGCTGCACCCGATGAAGTAAGAGGTCAGGTTGTAAAGGCAAGTATTGTACTTGTTCCGGGAACCGAAGGAACTGAAGAACTTAAAAAGCAAATTCAGAAATACGTTAAGGACAAAACTGCGCCTTACAAATATCCGCGTATAGTAGAGTTCAAGGATAGTCTTCCTAAAACTACCAGCGGAAAAATTCAGAGAAATAAGTTATAATTATATAATCAAAGGAAGGGCAGGCGAATATTATGATAGGCGACAAAAGGCTTACACTTTTTTGCGGACATTATGGAAGCGGCAAAACCAATATTGCCGTAAATGTTGCATTTAAGCTTAAAGAGCGCTATAATAATATCGCTCTTGCCGACCTTGATATAGTTAATCCCTATTTCAGAACAAAGGACAGCAGTGAAGAGCTTGAAAAAAACGGCATAAGACTTATCTGCTCTGAATATGCAAACTCTAATGTAGATATTCCTGCACTTCCGCAGGATATGTATGCAATTACCGACGATAAGACCTTTAAGTTTGTACTTGATATCGGCGGTGACGACAGAGGAGCTTTGGTACTGGGCAGAATTGCCGATAAAATACTAGAGGAAAACGACTTCGAAATGCTTATGGTAATAAATTCATTTCGTCCGTTGACCAGAGATACAGCGTCTTTAACCGAGGTTCTTGCTGAAATAGAAACGGCGGCAGGAATTAAGTTTACCGGCCTTGTTAATAATTCAAATCTTGGCGAAGAAACTACTGCCGAAGATGTTTTAGACTCTGTTTCTTATGCTGATAATATTTCAAAAGCCACAGGGCTTGATGTAGTTATGACCTGTGTAAAGGAAGAACTTTTTGATTCTTTAAAGGATAAAATCCCAAACCTTTTAGGTCTTAAACTGCAAAAGAAAATTTTATAGATTACACAAATTAAATTTGTGCCTTCGAATATACAATTTGCTAAGGAGTGTTTATTTTGGCAAAATTAACATTTAAAACCGACAACTGTAAGGGTTGCGGCCTTTGCGTAGACGCCTGTCCCAAGCAGGTACTTATCCTCGCAAACGACAAAATCAACAAAAAAGGACATCATCCCGTAGAGGCGGCTAATATTGACGCTTGTATCGGTTGTGCTTTCTGTGCAACTATGTGTCCTGACTGTATTATTAAGGTAGAAAGGTAGTGAATAAAGTGGCAGATAAAGTTTTAATGAAAGGTAACGAAGCTATTGCTGAAGCCGCCATTGTTGCAGGCTGCCGCCATTACTTTGGTTATCCTATAACTCCACAGACCGAAATTGCCGCTTATATGGCAAAGCGTATGCCTAAAATCGGTGGTACTTTCCTTCAGGCTGAAAGCGAAATCGCCGCTATCAATATGGTATACGGTGTTGCTGCTACCGGTAAGCGTGTTATGACTTCATCTTCAAGCCCCGGTGTTTCCCTTAAGGGTGAGGGCCTTTCTTATCTTGCAGGTGCCGACCTTCCGTCCCTTATCGTAAACGTACAGCGTGGAGGCCCCGGTCTTGGCGGTATTCAGCCTTCTCAGTCTGACTATTTTCAGGCTACAAAGGCAGGCGGACACGGTGACTTCAAGATGATCGTTCTTGCTCCTGCTTCTGTTCAGGAAATGGCTGACCTGACTGTTAAAGGTTTTGAACTTGCCGATAAATACCGTATGACATCTATGATTCTTGCCGACGGTACTATGGGACAGATGATGGAGCCTGTTTCTCTTGATTTTGAAATTGCAGAGCCTATAGAAAAGCCTTGGGCTACTACAGGTACCAAAATGGAGCGTGAACATAATATTGTTAACTCTCTTTTCCTTGTTCCTGAAGAACTTGAAAAATCTAACTTTGAGCGTTTTGAGCGCTATAAATACATAGAAGAAAACGAAACTATGTGGGAAGAGTATCTTATGGAAGATGCTGAGATTTGTATTGCCGCTTTCGGTATTGCCGCACGTGTTTCTAAAAACGCTATTAACGAGGCAAGAAAGCAGGGCATAAAGGTTGGTCTTATCCGTCCTATAACCCTTTGGCCTTTCCCCACAAAAGCATTCAGTAATGCCGCAGACAAGGTAAAAAGCATTATATCTGTTGAACTTTCTATGGGCCAGATGATAGAGGATGTTCGCCTTTCTGCCGAGGGTAAGGTTCCCGTAACCCTTTGTAATCGTGCAGGCGGTATGATTCCTTCTCCCGAACAGGTACTTGACGCAATTAAAGCAGCAGCAAAAGGAGGCGCAAAATAATGGTAGTTTTCGATAAACCACACGCACTAAACGATATGCCTATGCATTATTGCCCCGGCTGTACTCACGGTATCGTTCACCGTCTTGTTGCTGAGGTTATTGATGAGCTTGGCATAGAGGGAAAAACCATTGGTATAGCTCCTGTTGGCTGTTCCGTTATGGCATATAATTATTTTAACTGTGATATGATAGAGGCTGCTCACGGCCGTGCACCCGCTATTGCTACAGGTGTTAAACGTTCTGATCCTGAAAATCATATAGTATTTACCTATCAGGGCGACGGTGACCTTGCTTCTATCGGTATGGCTGAAACCGTACACAGTGCCGCAAGAAACGAAAATATAACCGTTATATTCATTAACAATGCAATATACGGTATGACCGGTGGACAGATGGCTCCTACCTCACTTCCCGGTCAGGTAACACAGACCTCACCTTACGGTAGAGATGTAAACCATTGCGGTTATCCTATCAGAGTTTGTGAAATGCTCTCACAGCTTGAAGGTCCTGAGTATCTTGAAAGAGTTACCGTAAATAACGTTAAAAATGTTAAAAACGCTAAGAAAGCTATTAAAAAGGCTTTCCAGAATCAGATAGACGGCAAAGGATTTTCGCTTGTTGAGGTTGTATCAAGCTGTCCTACCAACTGGGGTATGACACCAAAACAGGCGCTCCAGTGGATAGACGAGAAAATGCTTCCTTATTATCCTCTCGGCGTTTATAAAGACAGAAGCGCAGAAAAGGGGGAAGAATAATGGCTACTAAACAGTTTTTGTTCGCCGGTTTTGGCGGTCAGGGTATTCTTTTCGCAGGTAAGTTTATGGCTTACAAAGGTCTTATTGATAATAAACAGGTAAGCTGGCTTCCGTCTTACGGTCCTGAAATGCGTGGCGGTACAGCAAGCTGTGGCGTAATTATCAGTGACGAGCCTGTTGGCTCTCCCATAGTTTCCCAGCCTGATGTACTTATTGCTATGAATCTTCCTTCTCTTGATAAATATGAGTCTTCCGTTGTAAGTGGCGGTATGATTTTCCTTGACTCAACCCTTATTGAGCGCAAGGTAGAAAGAGATGACGTAAAGGTTTTCTATATTCCTGCTACTAAACTTGCAAATGATAATAAAATGCCTACTCTTGCTAATATGATTATTATAGGCAAGGTTTTAAGTGAGCTTGATGATTTTGCAAAAGAAAGCGTTGACGCTGCACTTTCAAAGGTTATTTCCGCGAAACGCGCAGATATGGCTGAAATTAACCGTCGTGCTATGCAGATAGGCGCCGAAAACTAATCTAAGGAGAATTAAGGACTATGAATATTTCTATTACTAAAACCACTTGTCCTAAAGAAAAACCCGATAGCAGTGTACTTGGGTTTGGTAAATATTTCACCGACCATATGTTTATGATGGATTATTCAAGAGAAAAGGGCTGGTACAATGCAAGAATAGTTCCTTTTGCGAACATTTCTTTGCATCCTGCTTCCACCGTTCTTCATTACGGCAGTGAAATTTTTGAAGGTCTTAAGGCTTATAGACGTAAAGACGGTAAAGTACAGCTTTTCCGTCCCATTGAAAATATCCGCCGTATGAACACTTCTGCAGAAAGACTTTGTCTGCCTCAGATTCCCGAGGAGGACGCTATGCAGGCTCTTAAAACCTTTGTGGCTTTAGAGCAGGACTGGACTCCTTCTGCGGCAGGAACATCTCTTTATCTTCGTCCCTTTATGTTCGGTAACGATGAAACTTTAGGTGTTCACGCTGTTCATAACGCTACATTTGTTATAATTGCTTCTCCTGTAGGTAGCTATTATAAAGAGGGTATCAACCCTGTTAAGATTATGATAGAAGACCAGGACGTTCGTGCTGTGCGCGGCGGTACAGGTTATGCTAAGTGCGGTGGTAACTATGCCGCAAGTAACAGAGCAGGTGAGCGCGCTGAAAAGCAGGGCTACTCGCAGGTGCTCTGGCTTGACGGTGTTGAGAGAAAGTATATTGAAGAAGTTGGCGCTATGAACGTAATGTTCAAGATAAACGGCGAAATCGTTACTCCTATGCTTTCAGGCTCAATTCTTCCCGGTATTACGAGAAAATCTTGTCTTGAGGTACTCAGAAACGAGGGCTACAAGGTTAGTGAAAGACTCCTTAGCATTGATGAGCTTGAAGAGGCTATGAATAACGGCACTCTTGAAGAGGCTTGGGGTTGCGGAACTGCCGCTGTTGTATCTCCCATTGGTGAGCTTTGCTACAAGGGTGTAAAACATCAGGTTAGCGGTGGCAACATCGGTGAGGTTACACAGCATCTTTATGATACACTTACTTCTATTCAGTGGGGTAACAGTGAAGATAAGTTCGGCTGGACCGTAGAAATAGACTGATTTAAAAAAATAGGTTGACAAACCAAAATTGCGGTGATATAATTATTTCAAATTTTTAAATGCGATGAAGGAATTATTCTTTATATGCGCTGTTTTCAGAGAGCAGGCGGTTGGTGTGAGTCTGCACGGTAGTATAAAGTAAGTCTCGTTCCGGAGCAGAACTGCTGAAACACAGTAAGCAGTTACGGCGTGCCCCGTTACCATGGCAAAAGGCTTGTTAGAGCCTTACTGAGTGACCGTTTATACGGTAATTAGGGTGGTACCGCGAATTATATTCGTCCCTGAAGCTATATATAGTTTCAGGGGCTCTTTATTTTGTTATTGGCATTTTAAGAAAGGAAGAATTGTTATGAGAAAAATAAGAATTGCCGACACAACGCTTTGTAATGGAGAGATCAGCTACAGTTTCAAAGAGAAAATTGAAATTGCAAGACAGCTTGAAAACCTAAAAATTGATATTATAGAGCTAGGTGCTATCGAAAACGCAAGAACTGATATTTTACTTGTAAAAACCATTTCTTCTTTTGTTAAATCAGGTATTATTTCTGTTGCGGGCGGTATGACAAAGCAGAGCATTGATAATGCTGCCGCAGCTCTTTCAAATGCAGTTAATAAAAGAATAAGAATTGAACTTCCAGTATCTCCCGTGGGTATGGAATATGTTTGTCACAAGAAACCCGATAAAATGCTTGATTTTATAGCTACACTTGTTGTTGCTGCTAAAGAAAGGGTAGAGAATGTTGAATTTTGCGCTATTGATGCTACCCGTGCTGAAGGCGATTTTCTCTTTAAAGCTATCGACACAGCCGTAAAATCAGGCGCTACCGCTGTCAGCGTTTATGATAGTGCTGCTGAGACTATGCTGCCTGACGAATTTGCTGCTTTTGCAAGTAAAGTTTGCAAATGCACCGACGTTGAGGTAGGCGTATTCTGTGACAACAAAAACGGTATGGCTGTTGCCGACGCCGTACTGGCTGCAAGAAACGGTGTTACCGTTGTAAAAACAGCAGTAGGAACAAATGCCGTACCTCTTGAGATATTTGCCGAAATGATTAAAAACTGCGGCAACTCTTTTGATATATCTACCGATATAAACCATACAAATCTTAATCGTATTATAAAACAGATAAACTGGGTTAAGGAAAACTCTAAGGACGGAAAGAATAGTGTTAGCAGCGAAAGTGTTGACGATACTATTGCACTTGATAAAGACTCAGACCGCGCTGCTGTAGCTACCGCTGTGCTTAAGCTGGGTTATGATTTAAGCGAAGAAGACAGCAGTAAGGTGTATGACGAGTTTGTTCGTGTTGCCGAAAAGAAAAATGTTGGCTACAAAGAGCTTGATGCGATCGTTGCCAGTGTTGCTTTGCAGGTTCCGGCTACATATAAGCTTATCAGCTATGTTGTAAATACCGGTAATATTATTTCTTCAAGCGCTCAGGTTGCCTTTGAAAAAGACGGTAAAACCTATCAGGGTGTTTCTATCGGCAGCGGTCCTATAGATGCGGCTTTCCTTGCTGTTGAACAGGTTATAGGCACTCATTTTGAACTTGACGATTTTCAAATTCAGTCGGTAACCGAGGGTAAAGAGGCTATGGGTAGCGCTCTTGTAAAACTCAGAGCAAACGGTAAACTTTATTCAGGTAACGGTATTTCCACCGATATTATAGGCGCAAGTATCCGCGCTTATCTCAGTGCTGTAAACAAGATAGTTTACGAGGAGGCATAATAATGAAGTTTTCTTTTTCAACAAAAGGATGGCATAATATATCCTTTGAAGAATTTTGTGAAATAGCAAAAGACCTTAAATTTGAGGGTATTGAGCTTCACAATATATATAATCCGCTTTTTACTAATAAAGACGGCGCTTTTCACGAGCATACTGCCGCCGCAACCATAAGAAAGCTTTATGAAAAAAAGCTTACCTTGCCCTGCATTGATACTATATGTAATATTGCAAGTAAGGAAGATTTTGATAAAAGCGTGGAGGAAATTTTCGCATGTATTGATATTGCAAAGCGTCTTAAAATTCCCTTTGTAAGACTTCACGCCGGTATGGCTGACGATACCGATGCTGCTACTGAATGTGTTGTTTCTGTGGTTTCAAAAACTCTTGTAACTGCCGAAGAAAACGGTGTAACTTTGCTTCTTGAAACATCCGGTATTTTCTCAAACACCGAACTGCTCAGAGATACTCTTGAGCGTTTTGCAAGTGACAGCCTTGCCGCTTTGCTTGATGTTTATTCTGCTTTCTTTATTGGCAAAGAAGACGCTGAACAGATTATTAAAAATCTTGGTGCCTATGTTAAGCATGTTCATATAAGAGATGCCGCTATGGTTGACGGACAGCTTGAAAACTGTCTTATCGGTGAGGGTGAGCTTCCCATTGACGATATGATGCTTGCACTGAGAAGTGTAAACTATGACGGATATTTTTCACTTATCTGGGATCCGTCTTGGTGCGAAGAACTTGACGATATGGAGGTTATATTCTCTCACTTCGTTAACTTTATGAAGCAGTACGGCGATATTTCTAAAAATGAAACCGTATTTTATTACAATAAAACCCATACGGGTAAGTTCCTTTGGAAGAAAGATCTGCTTATTGATCTTACCTTCCCGCAGGTGCTCGACAAAATGGCAGAGGAATTTCCCGATCAGTATGCCTTTAAGTACACTACTCTTGATTATACCCGTACCTACAGTCAGTTCAGAGATGATGTTGACAACTTTGCACGAGCTCTGGTTTCAATGGGTGTTAAGGCGGGTACTAAGGTTGCAGTATGGGCTTCAAATGTACCACAGTGGTATATTTCTTTCTGGGCGGCTACTAAAATTGGCGCAATTCTTGTTACTGTTAACACCGCTTATAAAATTCACGAGGCTGAGTATTTGCTTAAGCAGTCTGATACCCATACCCTTATTATGACTGAGGGTAGTAAGGATACCAATTACGGTGAAATTATGGCGCGTCTTTGTCCTGAACTTGAAAATATGAAATCAGGAGAAACGCTTCACAGCAAGAAGCTTCCTTTCCTGCGTAACGTAATTACCGTAGGCTTTAAGCAGAAGGGTTGTATGACCTGGAACGAGGCTGTGGCACGGGCAAGTGATACCCCTGTAGAAGAGGTATACAGAATGGCAGCTGCCGTTGATAAAGATGATGTTTGTAATATGCAGTACACTTCGGGCACAACAGGTTTCCCCAAGGGTGTTATGCTGACTCATTACAATGTAGTAAATAACGGTAAATATATCGGCGACCATATGGATCTTTCTACCGCCGACAGAATGATGATACAGGTGCCTATGTTCCATTGTTTTGGCATGGTGCTTTCTATGACAGCCTCTATGACACACGGAACCACTATGTATCCTATGCCGTACTTCTCACCAAAGCCGTCACTTGCTTGCGTTCACAACGAGCATATTACTGCCTTTAACGGCGTACCTACTATGTTTATTGCTATGATGCAGCATCCTGATTTTGATAAGACAGACTTTTCTTATATGCGTGTAGGTATTATGGCAGGTGCTAACTGTCCTGCTGACCTTATGAAAAAAGCAACAGAGGTTATGAATATGACCGAAATTGTTTCGGTTTACGGACAGACCGAGGCTTCTCCCGGTTGCACGATGAGCAGCTGGTATGATTCTCTTGAAGTCAGAACCGAAACGGTTGGCAGTGCCTTTGCAAATGTAGAATGTAAGATAATTGATCCTGAAACAGGGGAGGACTGTCCTGACGGTGTTAACGGCGAGTTCGTTGCCCGTGGTTATAACATTATGAAGGGCTATTATAAAATGCCCAAGGCAACCGCTGCCGCTATTGATAAAGACGGTTGGCTTCATACAGGTGACCTTGCCTGCAGACGTCCTGACGGCAACTACCTTATTACAGGACGCCTTAAGGATATGATTATCAGAGGCGGTGAAAATATTTATCCTAAGGAAATTGAAGAATTTAATTACACTAATCCTAAGGTAAGTGACGTTCAGGTTATCGGTGTACCTGATAAGCAGTATGGCGAAGAAATTATGGCTTGTATTATTCTTAAAGAGAATGAAACGATGACCGAAGAAGAAATAAAGGGTTATATCGCCGCTAATATGGCGCGTCATAAGGTTCCTCGTTATATAGAATTTGTAGATAAGTTCCCAATGAATGCGGCAGGAAAAATTCTTAAATATAAAATGAGAGAGGAAGCTGCCAAGAAACTGGGACTTGAATAATCGGTGGTAAAAATGGTAGAAAATAAGTTTTTTACAGTGGATGCCCATTGCCACATTTATCCCGAAAAAATTGCTGAAAGGGCTGTTCACGGCACCGACGGGTTTTACGGACTTGCTTCACAGTGTAAGGGCACCGTTTCCGACCTTTTAGAGCGGGGCGGAAGAGCGGGTGTTGACCACTTTGTAGTTCAGTCGGTAGCCACAACGCCAAAACAGGTAAAAAGCATTAACGAGTTTATTGCCAAAGAGGTGCTTGACTCAAAGGGTAAACTAACGGGACTTGGAACTCTTCATCCCGAAAGTGAAGATATTAAGGGTGATGTTGAGCATCTTGTTGAACTGGGACTGCGCGGAGTTAAACTGCACCCCGACATTCAGCAATTTGAAAGTGATAGCCAAAAGTGTATGCAAATATACGAGCTGTGCGAAAAGCATAATCTTGTTTTGCTTATGCACATGGGCGATTACAGATATGATTATTCAAACCCTAACAGAATAGTTCCCATACTTGAAACCTTTAAAAAACTGACCATTGTCGGCGCTCACCTTGCAGGCTGGTCGGTATGGCAAGAGGCTTTTGAAAAGCTTTCACGATACGAAAATCTTTACGCAGACTGTTCATCGTGTTTTGCGTTTATGAAAAAAGACGAAGCGTATAGCCTTATGAAAAAGTATGGGGCAGAGAGAATACTTTTTGGTACCGATTATCCTATGTGGCCGCCAAAGAGTGAAATTGAAACACTTTTATCCTTTGATTTTACCGATGAGGAAAGAGCAAAAATCTTAGGGCAAAATGCAAAGAAAATATTTGGTATTTAAAAAACTCGGCAGAAGTTATTTCTGCCGAGTTTTTTTGTGCTTTTTGCCCAAAAAATATTGAAAAATTTTAAAAAAAAAACTATTGCAATTTGAACGAATATGTTTTATAATAAGTACAAAAGTGGTTTAAAGTGGCTAAAAAATACATAAAAGTGTTTAAAAGTGGTAAGAAAGAGGGGTGAAAACCTATGTTATATGGTGGCTATCAACATAATATCGATAAAAAGGGCAGGGTTTTCATTCCGTCCAAGCTTCGTGATGAACTCGGTGCGGAGTTTATTATTTGCCGCGGTATATCGGGTAAATGCTGTCTTTGTGTTTATTCTATGGATGAGTGGAATAAGCTTGTTGAAAATATCGGCACATTACCCAGCACAAAATCGAGTGTTGTTAAACGCTTTCTTTATGACGGCGCATTTAATATTGAATGTGACGGGCAGGGTAGAATTCTTATTCCGCCCACACTTCGTGAATATGCAAAGCTTGACAGTGAAGCTCATATTATCGGTATGGATACTAATCTTGAAATTTGGAATACAGCTCTCTGGCAAGAAGAAAACGAAAAATATACTCCCGAATCTGTTGCTTCTATTATGGAAGAACTGAACTTCTAAGGAGTAAATGATGGAGTTTAATCATTATTCTGTACTTTTAAACGAAACTATTGAAGCTTTAAATATAAAGCCCGACGGAATATATGTAGACGGTACGGCAGGCGGTGCAGGACATTCAAAGGAAATAGCTAAAAAACTCGACGGCGGTTTTCTTTATGCACTTGATCAGGACCCCGATGCCGTAAAGGTAGCAACCGAAAGATTAGCAGGGCTTCCTGCAAAGGTAATTAAAAGCAATTTTGCAAATATGAAGGAAGTGCTTTTAAAGGAAGGTATCAGTCAGGTAGACGGTATACTTCTTGACCTTGGGGTTTCGTCTTATCAGCTTGATGAAGGCTCTCGTGGTTTTTCCTATCATAAAGATGCTCCACTTGATATGAGAATGAGTAAAGAGGGCATAAGCGCCGCCGATATAGTAGCACGGTATTCGGCAGAGCAGTTAGCGGAAATATTTACTCTTTACGGTGAAGAAAAATTTTCATATCGGATTGCAAAAGCAATAGTTAAAGCGAGACAGGAAAAACCCGTTACCACAACCCTTCAACTTGCCGAAATTATAGCAAACAGCGTTCCGGCTGCGGCAAGACGTGACGGACACCCCGCAAGAAGAGTGTTTCAGGCCTTAAGAATTGCTGTAAACTGCGAACTCGATGTTTTAAAAGCGGTGCTTGATGACGCTTTTGACTTGCTAAATAAAGACGGTGTACTTGCTATTATAACCTTTCATTCTCTTGAAGACGGTATTGTTAAGAGAAAGTTTAAGGAGTTCACAATAGGTTGTACCTGTCCCCCCGATATTCCCGTTTGTGTTTGCGGAAAAACCCCAAGAGGTAAAATCATAAACCGAAAGGGAATAGAACCCTCAAGTGAGGAACTTAACGAAAACAAAAGAAGCAGAAGTGCAAAATTAAGGACAATAAAAAAACTGTAAAGGACGAGGCAAATGAATAATCTTAAGTATTATAACGATTCTCTGGCATACGATTTTCAGATGTTTATGCCTAAAGAGAAACCTCAGAGCGTACCTGATGACAATATAATAAAGATGCCTCGCCGACATAAGAAGACGAGGTCTAAGGCTGTTGCGGCACGTTTATCCGCCAGTGCGTTTTCTATCGTTACAACAGTTGTTATAGTAGGTGCATTGTGCACAAACATATTTTTAAGAATTCAGGTTAATGAGCTTAACAGTAATATAAACAGAGCAAAAACAGAACTTGCTACCAAGCAAAGCGAAAGTGTTGCTCTGCAAATGGAGTATGAAAATCGCATTTCATACGTAAATCTTGAAGCCGAAGCAACCGCTCTCGGTATGCGTAAGCTTGATAAAAATCAGGTTGTTTATGTACGCGTTAACGATAAGAGTATGGCAAGAACCGGCGACGGAAAAATTCTTACTTCAAATTAGTAATTTGGTAAGAAGTAGCAGCATAAACAAATAATATAAATAAGGATACGGGAGTTGAAATTTTCAGCTCTCGTTTCAAGCATTTTAAAACAAAGAAAGCGAGGATAATATTATGGTAAGCAAACCCAGTAAAATTATGTTAAGAAGAATGTTTTTTATCCTGCTTTGTACTGTAATTATTACCGTTAGTGTGTCGAGTGTAAGCCTTGTTCTTACTATGATAGTCAACGGCGAAAAATATCAGGGTATGGCTTCGGAGCAACAGCTTTATGATAGTCTTATAACTGCGCCGCGAGGCAATATTTACGATAAAAATATGAATGTTTTGGCTACAAGTACAACGGCCTGGACAGTTTATATAACCCCTAACGGCATTTTTAACCTTAAAGATGCCGATAAGCAGGAAAAGGTGAGAAATGTCATTGCCGACGGTCTGTCAGAAATTTTAGGTGTTGACAGAGATGAGGTATACGAAGATACAGGCAAGCGCTCTTACTATGTTATTGTTAAGAAAAAAATAGATAAAGAAACCTCTGATAAGGTAAGACAGTTTATAACCGATAACAGCCAGTATCAGCTTTCAAAATATATCGGTCTTGACGAGTCTACAAAGCGTTATTATCCCAATAATAATCTTGCATCGGTTGTACTTGGCTTTGTTGGTGACGATGATCAGGGCCTTGCAGGTATTGAAAGCTATTATGATACCCACCTTACAGGTGAGCCCGGAAGAGTTGTTGCGGCAAAAACTGCACAGGGTATAGATATGCCATTTACCTATGAAATGGTAGAACAGGCTACTCAAGGCGACTCTCTTGTTTTAACAATAGATAACTATATTCAGTATGTGTGTGAAAAGCAGTTAAAACAGGCTGTAGAAGACAACAAATGTAACGAACGCGGTGTTGCTATTGTTATGAATGTTAACACCGGTGAAATACTTGCTATGGCAGTATCGGGTGACTTTAACCCGAATGAACCTTTTACACTTTCTGCCTCTGATCAGGCAATAGTAGATGCGCTTCAGGGCGATGAAAGATCAGCAAAACTCAGCGAACTGAGAAATAAGCAGTGGAGAAACAAAGCGGTTTCTGATGCTTATGAGCCGGGTTCTGTATTTAAAATTTTCACCGCTGCCGCCGCGCTTGAGGAAAACGCTGTAGAGCTTAGCTCATCTTTTTCCTGTGTTGGTCATACTCAGGTGGCAGGTCAGCCTTACCATTGCCACAAAAGAACAGGTCACGGTGTTCAGTCGCTTATGACAGCTATGAGCAACTCTTGTAACCCTGCTTTCATAACCATTGGTCAAATGTTAGGTATAAATACCTTTTCTAAGTATTTTGAAGCCTTTGGTTTTACCGCTAAAACAGGTATAGACATACCCGGCGAAACCTCTTCAATTTACTATTCGGGCGATAATATGGGCCCGGTAGAACTTGCTTCTGCTTCCTTTGGTCAGACCTTTAAAATTACCCCTGTACAGCTTATTACAGCGGCTGCTGCATCGGTTAACGGTGGCTATCTTGTTCAGCCTCACGTGGTTTCAAAGGTAATTGATGCTGACGGCAGCGTTATTGAAAACAAGTCTACCGGCTATCGCCGTCAGGTAATATCTAAAACTACTTCTGAAAAACTCAGAACAACCCTTGAGGGCGTTGTAAACGGCGGTGCAAAAAATGCTTATGTTGCAGGCTACCGCACCGGTGGTAAAACAGGTACCAGTCAGAAAATGGATAAAATAAATGCCACTAAAAACAGCGGCCTTTATGTAGCTTCTTATGTTGGCATGGCACCTATTGATAATCCCGAAATAGCCATTCTTGTGCTTCTTGACGAGCCTACGGGCGGTAGTATATACGGTGGTACTATTTCTGCACCTGTTGCTTCGGCTATTCTGGGCGAAATTCTTCCTTATATGGGCTTTGAGCCTCAGTATAGCGAAGAAGAACTTGCTAAACGCTCTATTTCTGTTCCTTCTGTAACAGGAAAAACTGTTGAAGAAGCCAAATCAAGAATCACAAATTCAAATCTTATTTATAAAGTGGTTGGCGAGGGTGATACGGTTGTGTCACAGCTTCCTTCCTCTAACGATACCCTTTATGCAGGCGGTCTTGTAATTATTTATACAGACGAAGAATCTGCGCAAAGCGAAACTACTTCTGTACCTGATTTCAGCGGAATGTCGGTTAAAGAGGTTAATGATACCGCCGCAGCAGCAGGTATAAATGTTAAGTTTTCGGGTAATACACTATCTTCTGCAAATACACTTGCATTCAGCCAAAGTATAAAAGCAGGCGAGACGGTAAGTATCGGCACGGGAGTAACGGTTTATTTCCGTGATAACACGGTTACCGACTTTGTGCCGGAGGAATAAAAAACCGGAGGTCAATTTATGCTTCTTTATGAGCTTATCGGTGATATAAAAACCAGTTTTAGCAATTGTGAAATCAAAGGCATAACCTGTGATTCTCGAAAAGTGGAGGAAGGTTTTGCGTATATCTGTATAAAAGGTGCTGTTAACGACGGCCATAATTTTGCACAGTCTGCCCTTGATAAAGGCGCTGCTGTGATTATTGCTGAAAGAAAAACAGGCTGTGACAGAGAAATAATAGTAGAAGACACCCACGCCGTTTTTGCCACAATGTCGGCTAAGTGGTTTGGCTGTCCTGCTCAAAAGCTGAAACTTGTGGGTGTAACGGGCACTAACGGTAAGACTTCTGTGACCTATATGGTTAAGAAAATACTTGAAGCAGCAGGTGAAAAGGTCGGACTTATAGGAACTATTCAGAATATGATAGGTGACACGGTTATTGAAACCGAGAGAACAACACCTGACTGTTATCAGTTAAACGCATTGTTTAATGAAATGGTAGAAAAGGGCTGTACCTATGCCGTTATGGAAGTTTCTTCTCACGCTCTGGACCAAAAAAGAGTATACGGCGTCACCTTTGAAACTGCTGTGTTTACAAATTTGACTCAAGACCATCTTGATTATCACATCACTATGGATAATTATCTTGAGGCTAAAAAGAAACTGTTTTTGATGTGTAAAACCGCTATTGTAAACAGTGATGACGAATATTCAGACAGAATTTTAAGCGGCCTTTCCTGCAATAAAATTACTATTTCGGCAAATGATAAATCGGCTACATATTATGCAGACGATATAAATTACAGAGCAGACGGAGTAGATTTTAAGCTTTGCGGTAAAGAAAGTATGGCTCTTTCAATGAGTACGGGCGGTAAATTTACGGTATATAATGCTATGTCTGCCGCTGTTTGCGCTATTGAACTTGGCGTTGATGCAAATATTGTTTTAAATGCCCTTTGTGCTCAGGAAGGCGTTAAGGGTAGGGCAGAGGTTGTTAAAAATCCTTTTGATTTTACTGTAATTATCGATTATGCGCACACCCCTGACGGACTAAGCAATATACTTAATACTTTTTCTGAATGTAAAAAAGCCAGACTTATAACACTGTTTGGCTGTGGCGGTGACCGTGATAAGACAAAACGTCCCATTATGGGCAAAATTGCCGCAGAGCTTTCTGATTTCGTTATCGTTACAAGCGATAACCCCAGAAGCGAAAGCCCGAGCAGTATAATAAACGATATTCTTGAGGGCATGAAAAACAGCAAAACCCCTTATGTAGCCATAGAAAACCGTATAGAAGCAATAAATTATGCGGTGTCAAACGCGCAAAAGGACGATATTATAGTTCTTGCAGGTAAGGGACACGAAACTTATCAGATACTCGCCGATAAAACCATACATCTTGACGAGCGCGAAATTGTTGCTAAGGCTCTTGAAATGAGAAAGGAAGTATAGTATGAGGGATATTACATCTATAATAGTTGCGGTTTTATCATTTGGAATAACCGCCCTGTTGGGTTTTAAAGTAATCCCTTATCTTCATAAACTGAAATTTGGACAGACCATACTTGATATCGGTCCGTCCTGGCATAAAAACAAGCAGGGCACACCTACCATGGGCGGTGTTATGCTTATGGCATCGGTACTTTTTTCACTGCTTATAGGAATTGTTTATTCGGTTATAATAAAAGGAGACCTTATAAAAGAGTTTTCCGACTCGAAACGTTTTTCGATGTTTATAGCCGGTGTAATTCTTGCCTTTGCTATGGGCTTCATAGGTTTCCTTGACGACTATATTAAGGTTGTTAAAAAAAGAAATTTAGGTCTTACCGCTAAACAGAAGACCATTCTTCAAGGCTTTGTTTCGGCTATGTATCTTGTAGCTCTTGCCTTTGCAGGTATGAATACAACCTGGATACCTTTTGTGGGCAACATATCTATTGTCAGCGGCTCAGGACTTCTTTTCTGGCCTATTGCATTTTTCTTTGTTTACGGTTTTGTAAATGCCGTAAATCTTACAGACGGTCTTGACGGTCTTGCTTCTTCAGTTACTTTCGTTGCGGCATGTGCCTTTATGATACTTTCTGCCGTTGGAGGCTCTCTTGTAGGTATGAACGCGTACGGCGCCGCAATAGCGGGTGCATGCGGCGGATTTTTAGTATGGAATATGCATCCTGCAAAGGTATTTATGGGAGATACGGGCTCTATGTTTTTGGGTGGTGCCGTTGTTGCCCTTTCCTTTGGAACAGAACGCCCCATTCTTCTTTTACTTGTAGGTATCGTTTACCTTATTGAAGCTCTGTCGGTAGTGCTTCAGGTAACATCTTATAAGCTGACCAAAAAGCGTATATTTAAAATGAGCCCCATTCACCATCATTTTGAAATGTGTAATTGGAGCGAAGAAAAAATCGTATTTTCTTTTTCGGCAGTCGGCTTTGTTTTTGCCGTTATTGCAATTTTACTGGTAATACTTTAGTTTTTGGAGGTTTTCAGTCAAATGAAAGACAACCTATTTGCAAAAGTTCTTAAAAAAATGGGTATATATCAAGAAGGAAAGCTGGATATCGGCTTTCTTTCTCTTGTTCTTATACTTTTGTCAATAGGTCTTGTAATGCTTTTTTCTGCAAGCTATGCCTATTGCTATGCACAGTTCGGTGACAGTTATAAGTTCATTATCCGTCAGGCAATTTTTGCTGTTATTGGCGTGGTAATTATGTTGTTTCTTTCCAGAATTGACTGTAATGTATACCGAAAATTCTCACTGTTTATTTATGTTTTAGCGGTTATAATGTTGGCTTTGGTACTTGCTCTGCCACCTATGCAGGCAGGTATGGAACATAAGCGTTGGCTTGTTATCGGTTCCTTCTCTTTTCAGCCTTCAGAAATAGGTAAATTCGCAATTATTCTTTTGTTTTCACATCTTATTGCCAAATATAACAAAAGAATGGATAATTTGAAATTTGTTTTATATCTTGTACTGCTTCTCGGTCTTGTTTGCGGTCTTGTTGTAGTTGAAACACATCTTTCTGCAACCATTTTGATGCTGCTTATAGGTATTGTACTGATGATAGTAGGAGGTCTTGCAGGAAAATATATTATAGGCGGTGCTATTGCTGCGGCAGGTGCTGTAGGTCTTATTGTTGTTACAGGACTTGTTAAGTATGCCGCAAGCCGTTTTCAATATTGGATAAACCCCTGGGCAGATGCAACAGGCGCAGGTTATCAGACCATTCAGTCGCTACTGGCTATTGGCTCAGGTGGACTCTTCGGCAGGGGAATAGGTCAGTCAAGACAAAAATACTCGTGGCTGCCTGAACCTCATAATGACTTTATTTTTTCTATAGTCTGCGAAGAACTCGGACTTATAGGAGCTATGATAATCATTATACTTTTTTGTCTTCTTGTATGGCGCGGATTTTCTATTGCTATGCATTCTCCGTCGAAATACAGTTCACTAATGGCTGTAGGACTAACCTTTCAGGTGGCTTTGCAGGCTGCTCTTAATATAATGGTTGTTACCAATACAATACCCAATACAGGTATAAGTTTGCCGTTTTTCAGCTACGGCGGAACAGCCCTTGTAATTCTTCTTGCAGAAATGGGAATAGTGCTGTCTATTTCCCGAAGTGCAAATCTTGAAAAGGTGTAGGTGAAATTTTATGCATATACTTTTTGCCGGCGGTGGAACAGCAGGTCATATAAACCCCGCTCTTGCCGTTGCAGGATATATTAAAGAAAAACATAGTGATGCTAAAATAAGCTATATCGGTACAGCTAAAAAGCTTGAAGCAAGGCTGGTGCCCGAAAAAGGCTATGATTTTTACAGTATTGAAGTTCAAGGCTTTAAAAGACAGCTTACACCCTCAGGTATAATTCATAATGTAAAAACAGTATATTTTGCTTTAAAGGCATCAAAAGATGCTGAAAAGCTTTTGAAAAAGCTTCGTCCCGATGTAGTAGTGGGTACAGGCGGATATGTAAGCGGTCCCGTGCTTAAAGCGGCGGCAAAGCTTGGCATTAAAACCGCTATACACGAGCAAAATGCTTATCCCGGCGTTACAAACAAAATGCTTTCAAAATCGGTAGACAGAGTTATGCTTGCCATGCCCGAAGCAGAAAGCAGATTTAATATGAATAAAAAGCCCGATATTACCGGAAATCCCGTAAGAAGTGAGCTTAAAAATATGAGTCGGCAGGAGGCTAAGAAAAAACTTGGCTTCGGTGATAAACCAGTTATACTTTCTTTTGGCGGAAGCCTTGGTGCCAGACCGATAAATGAGGCGGTGGCAGAACTTATACGCTACTATAACGGTAAAGACAGCCATTATCATATTCACGGCACCGGAAAAGCAGGGTACAACACAATGCGCAACGCGTTAAGTGATGTAAAACTTGATGAAAATGTAATTATACGCGAATATATTGACGATATGGACGTCTGTATGGCGGCGGCAGATCTTGTTATTTGCCGTGCAGGTGCCATAACACTCAGCGAACTTGCTGTTTGCAGAAAACCTTCAATACTTATTCCGTCGCCCTATGTTGCTGAAAATCACCAGTACCATAATGCTATGACACTTAAAAATGCAGGTGCGGCAGAGGTTATTGAAGAAAAAGATTTATGTGGCAAAAAACTTATTGATACGGTTGATGCTATAATCACCGATAAACAGGGACTTTCTAAAATGAGTGAAAATGCTCAAAAGGTTGCAATTGACGATGCAAATGAGCGTATTTACAACATAATAATGGAGCTTATGGGTTAATTTCTGTCAAAAAGTAACATCCGGCATATTATACAGTATAAGATAATTTGCGGGGTGCTTATATGAGAGGTTACATAATTAACGGCGGACAGAAACTTAGCGGAAAAATAAAGATTCAGGGAGCCAAAAACAGTGTGCTTCCCATTCTCGCCGCCACGCTTCTTATTAAAGAAAAAAGCATTATACATAATTGTCCTGATTTAACCGATGTAGATGCGGCACTCAAAATACTTATGATGTTAGGCTGTGTTTGCGTAAGAGACGACAATACTGTAATAGTTGATTCTTCTAATGCGGCTAACTATGAAATATGCCGAGATTTAATGAGTGAAATGCGCTCGTCTGTTGTATTCTTAGGTGCAATAATAGCCAGAATGGGAAGGGCGATAATCAGCTATCCGGGTGGCTGTGAGCTGGGACCCCGTCCTATTGATTTGCATTTATCTGCCCTTGAAAAGTTAGGCGTAAAAATTGAAAACAGTGATGACAGGATAATTTGCAGTGCACCAAGAGGTATGAATGGTGCGAAAATCCAACTTTCTTTTCCAAGTGTCGGCGCCACCGAAAATATTATTATTGCGGCAACCCTTTCAAAAGGTACTACAATAATAGAAAATGCCGCTACCGAGCCCGAAATCAGCGATCTGGCAGATTTTCTGAATGCCGCAGGCGCTAAAATAAAGGGTGCAGGCTCATCAAAGGTAATTATTGAAGGTGTTAGCAGACTATCAACCGTTGAACATAAAGTTATTCCCGACAGAATAGCAGCTGCTACATATCTATCAGCTGCGGCTATAACGGGCGGAAAAGTTTTGCTACAAAATAACAGTGCGGTAAATATGCAGTCTGTACTGAAATTTTTCGAAAATATCGGCTGTAAAATTAAGGTGAGTGCCGATACTGTCTTTTTAAGAGGCAGTGAAAAATACAGCGGTGGTTGTAATATTATCACCGATGTATATCCTGCTTTTCCCACCGATGCAGGTCCTATAATAGTACCGCTGTTTTCAAGAATATGCGGTAGAAATATTATTAAAGAAACTATATTCAAAAACAGATTCAGATATATAGAGGAGCTGAATAAATTCGGCGCACAGATAAATCTTCAGGGCAATACTGCTGAATGTGAGGGCGTACGGACGCTGCATTCGGCAGATGTGAATTGTACTGACCTTCGCGGCGGCGCGGCTTTGCTTCTTGCGGCGCTTTCTGCAGAGGGAGAGTCTACAATAGGTAATATATATCACATAGAACGCGGATACTGTGATATTGTAAATAATTTAAAATGTTTGAATGCTAATATAAAGGAGCTTTAAAATGAAGCAGAGGGACGAAATCAAAAGAAAAAGAAAAAGCAGAAGAAAAAGAAGAAAAATTACACTTCTTGTTTTTCTGTCACTTCTTGCGGTAGGACTTCTTTTCGGCTTGTCTATCACAGTATTTTTTCCGATAAAAAATATTGAAGTTCAGGGTAGCAACATTTATTCAGCAGAAGCTATTGCTAAAGCTTCGGGTATAAAAAATAAAGACAATTTGCTTCTATTAAACCAAGAAAAAATAATGACGGCAGTACAAAATGAACTTCCTTTTGTAGATAATATAAAATTAACCAGAAAATTCCCAAGTACTGTTAAGTTAACCGTTACAGATGCCACTGAGTTTTATTGTTATAAAATAAATGATATTTACTATTCGGCAGATAAAAAGGGCAGGGTGCTAAAAGAGTATACTGATAAGCCTGCCGATATTATTTACGTAGAGGCACAGGCAGAACTTTCAGATGATAAAATTAAAAAAATTATTATTAAAGATGAAAAGATTCAAACAGTTATAGATGCGTTAAGCTCAAATGCAGACCGCTTTAAATTCAAGGCTGATTATATTGATTTTACTGATATACATTCTATAAAAATCGGTTTTGATGATCGTTTTACGGCAGAGCTTGGCGACAGTTCGTATGCTAATGATAAAATATTATTGCTGACTTCTATGATGGAAAGTAAGACAGAAAATGACAGCGGAACCTTCAGACTTGATATGTGGACGCCCGAAAATCATAAGGGTTCTTACTTCAAAAACGATAATTAGCAGTAAAAAGTTAAAGAAAAATAATATTTTTTGTAAATAACCTATTGAAATTTAAAAATAACTATGTTATTATTATTTTGTGTTTTAATAGTTTAATGCAAAATGTTGTTTAAATTTTAAAAATGGAGGAATTCACAATGCCTTTTGGAATTGGAAATGAAACTGAAGATGTTGTTCAGATTAAAGTAGTAGGTGTCGGCGGTGGCGGCGGTAATGCTGTTAACCGTATGGTAGATGCCGGAGTAAAGGGTGTTGAATTTATCGCTATCAACACTGATAAGGCTGCGTTATTCTTATCTAAAGCTGATCAGAAACTTCAGATTGGTGATAAGACCACCGGCGGTAAAGGTGCAGGTGCTAACCCTGAAAAGGGTAAGGCTGCTGCTGAAGAGGCTGCTGAGGAAATTACAGCTGCAATCAGCTCTGCTGATATGATATTCATTACTGCAGGTATGGGTGGCGGAACCGGTACAGGTGCTGCTCCTATTGTTGCGCGTATCGCTAAAGAACTCGGTGTACTTACTGTTGGTATCGTTACTAAGCCTTTCGGTTTTGAGGGCAAAAAGCGTATGCAGCAGGCTGAGGCAGGTATCGCCGCTCTCAGAGAGCAGGTAGACAGCCTTATCGTTATTCCTAACGAGCGCCTTAAGTTCGTATCTGAGCAGAAGATTACCTTTAAAAATGCATTCGATATTGCTGACGATGTTCTTCGTCAGGGTGTACAGAGCATTACCGAGCTTATCAATGAAACTGCTCTTGTTAATCTCGACTTTGCTGACGTTACTGCAATTATGGCTGATGCAGGCTATGCTCATATGGGTGTTGGCTATGCTACCGGTCGTGACAAGGCTGAAGAAGCTGCTCGCGCTGCTATCAGCAGTCCCCTTATCGAAACCTCTATGGACAATGCTAAGGGTGTTATCATCAGCATTACCGGTTCTGAAGATATCGGTCTTGAAGAGGTTGAACTTGCTTCTAACATTATCGCTGAAATGGCTCATCCCGATGCAACTATCATCTGGGGTGCTAAGTTCGACGATACCCTTGAAGATGCTATCCGCGTAACCGTTGTTGCTACCGGTCTTGGTGATGACAGTGGTAAGCGCAATGCTGACCTTGCTTCTCAGTACGGCGGTTTGGTACAGAGCGAAGATGAGGACGAAAACTACACCGACCTTATCGATATTTTCAATAACAAATAATTAGTTAAAAATTATGGGGTGCAATAATTTGCACCCCATTTTTGTTTTTGTTATAAGTCTTGACCATCCTTTTAGCTGATGGCGCTAAAACCGGTATATGAATAAAAGAGTCGTATAATGCACCTCTTACTAAGGGAACCTATATTGACTTATGGAGAATATGAAAAAAGGTAATAATTTACAATAAATAAAAACGCTTATGCGGTATCTGCCGCGTAAGCGTTTTTGATGTGCAGGGCTTTTTTAGTGAAAAGTGAATAGTGAAGAGTGAAAAAGTAAAAATCCCCATTCTTACGAATGAGGATTTTTGGCTGGGGTGGCAGGGTACTCTGCGCCCACCGCTCTACCGACCGCTCCGAGCGGTTGCGGTATTTCGGCGGTGCTCGAGACTTCGCAGTCTCAAAAGCCTATCGCGGCTTTTAAGCAGCTTCGACGAACCTACGAATGCAGCAGTCAAAGTGCTGTGTCTTACCGCTTGACGACACCCCAATATTTAATTGTATTTAGAATCCTACGCTATGTTATAATATCAAAAAATGCTGCCGCTTTCATGCAGCAGCAAGTGTTCCACGGAGCACTATTGCACACCGTAAAAGTTGTGGGGTGGAAGATGGG
>JAZNAG010000068.1:0-2314 GCA_045586405.1 Acutalibacteraceae bacterium
CTTTGAGAAAGATAAATACTTGCCGAATATCACACGGCACAGCCGTATACCGACAGGCGAATATAAGGGGGTGGCTCATTTATGGAAATATATGGTAAACTTTGTAGGGACGACCATTGGTCGTCCGCCTCGAAATTTATAAATATACTAAAAGCGGGAGTGCAATGCACTCCCCTACAGAATAAATATTCAAAAAATACATGGGGCGACTTATTTTTTTGGGTTATTTCCTTAAATGAGCCAGACGGTCATTATGGTTTATCACCACAATGATGAAAACCACATATACAAAATTAATAGAATATGGTAAAATAAAGGAGCCGAGAAGGTCGTAAGGGGATTGGTATATAACAAATCCGAGAGCCAGACTGATCAAGGCTCCTTTAGTGTACCACATAATGTTGCCATGGAAATATGAGCACGCAGGACAGCCAACAAGCTAAGAAAGGAGCCCATCGGCTCGAAATAATAACTTCGGAGGTTAAAAATGGAAGTAGTATACGAGCGATGCTGTGGGATTGACGTGCATAAAAATATGCTCATGGTTTGTATTTTTACAAGCGTCAGAAAAAAAGAGATAAGAGAATTTGGAACCATGACAGAGGATATCCAAAAGCTTGCAAAATGGATCAAGGAAACGAATTGCCAAGCTGTAGCAATGGAAAGTACAGGAGTGTATTGGAAACCTGTATATAACATACTTGAAGGCGAAGGAATCGAACTAATAGTTGTTAATGCTCAACATATAAAAGCGGTTCCGGGAAGAAAGACGGATGTCAAGGATGCTGAGTGGATAGCAGATCTGGTAAGACACGGTTTGGTTAAAGCAAGCTTTATTCCCAGCCGAGAACAAAGAGAATTGCGGGAAATGGTAAGATATCGTAATGAGATAATCAACGAAAGAGCAAGAGAGTTAAACAGAATTCAAGCAGTCTTAGAAGGGGCAAACATAAAACTTTCAAACGTCGTTACAGATATTTCATGTAAATCATCTATGGATATCCTTCATGCCATCATAGATGGAAAAACTGACGTGGAGTATTTATGTGCGTTGGCTAAAGGTAAACTAAAGGATAAAATTTCGGAATTGAGAAAAGCTTTAACCGGTAATGTGGGTTTTCATCAAATGCAAATGCTGAAGCTTCAATTGGAACATATAGATTTTCTTTCGAAATCTATAGAAGAAATGGATGAAGATATTAAAAAAAAAACAGAATATTGTGAGGAGCATATAGAGTTACTCGATGAAATACCGGGGATTGCAAGAAGAAGCGCAGAAAGGATCATAGCTGAGACAGGGATTGAAATGAAGCAATTTAGAAATTCAGATCATTTTGCTTCGTGGGCAGGTCTTGTTCCGGGATGTAATGAAAGTGCCGGCAAGAAAAAGAGTTCACGAATACGAAAGGGTAATTTGTTTTTAAAATCAACATTAGTTGAGTGTGCTCATTCCGCTATTCGCAATAAAGATAGTTACTTCTACGCAAAATACTGTAAGATTGCTGCTCGCAGAGGCGGCAAACGCGCCGTTGTTGCTATTGCTCATAGTATGTGTCTTGCAATTTACCATATCCTTTTAAAGAAAGAACATTTTTACGATTTAGGTTCAGATTATTTCAACACTATTTATGCCGAGAAAATAAAAAAGCGAAACATCCAATCCCTCGAAAAGTTGGGATTTTCTGTCTCGCTTTCTTGATTCGTTTTTATACTTCTTACTCGGCAAGCTCGTTTTTGAGGGCTTGCTTTTTCGTTATGCTTTTTTTGTATGGGCTATTATTGGTTTTCAGGACAGCCCTGTTTTTGCAATATAAAAGACCGGCGTAAACACACCGGTCTTTCGTTTATACAGATTATTCTTCTACGATCTCAGCGTCGGGAGCGTTGTTCTTTACGCTTTCAATACCGTTTTCGCAGCTTGCTTTTGTCTTGTAACCTTCGGATGTAGCAATAACTAGGTCGTTCTTTGCCTTAAGACGGAAGCGGAATTCGCCTGCCTTATCTTCGTACATTTCAAACTTGGGATGCTTAACAGCAACTATGGGATCAACTGTCTGGTCTTCAACTTCACCAACACAGTTGTTCTTTACGCTTTCGATGCCGTTCATGCAAGCAGCCTTTGTTGTGTAAACCTCAGATGTTGCAATAACCTGTCCGTTTGTTGCTTTAAGGTCAAACTTAATACCTGTCGCTGTTTTTCTTACTACAAATTTTCCCATATTTTTCTACATCCTTAATTATATTTACCGGAAAATCCCGATAATTTATATTCTGTCAGTATTATATCATACAATAAATAATTTGTCAAGGGCTG
>JAZNAG010000069.1:0-1582 GCA_045586405.1 Acutalibacteraceae bacterium
TTGGACTAAGACCGATGCGGAAAATGGAAAGCTTCAGAACAAGGAAGCTGTTGCCGAGTAATTAATTTTCTAACTAATTATCAAGTGAATTGTCAATAGAAGTGCAATACTTTTAAGAAAGATTTTGCAATTCTAGGTTAAAAGAATCCTGAGCAGAAATATAATTTAGGCATTTGCGGGGTCTGTTGTTAATTAACGACAGATTCCGCAAAAGTGTTTTTGGGCTAACTCTTGAGAGATTGCGCCCCTTGGGGTAAAATTCTCTCAAGAGTCCGTTGCTGTTCTCATTAGTACCTTTTTGCCAAGCACAATAAGGATCAGCAAAGTATACGTCACAATTAAGCTTCTTCTCAATTGTTTGCCAATTGGCGAACTCGGCACCACGGTCGCAGGTAATGGTCTTAACGAGCTTATCCGGGAACTCTGAGAGCATAGCAACAATAGCAGCTGCCATCGTATCGGCTTTTCTATCCGGTATCTTCATTGCAAGATAAAGGCGTGTTTTACGTTCTGCCAGAGTTGCAAAACACGTTTTGCTTTTTCCTTGTCCGCTAACAACGGTGTCTGCTTCCCAATGCCCAGCCTCCTTGCGCTTGTATACGCTTTTATCTCGTTTTCTAATGGATTTACCGAGGTTAAATTTGCCGCGTGTTTCCTTACCTAAATGGCTTTTTCCTTTTCTGCGAAGCACCTTTAGATTACCGTTAAGCAAATACTTGTCGTAGATCCAACGGTATATGGTTCTTGCAGAAGGCATTTTCTCGAAAGGCGAGGGGGCATTTGCAATCTGTTCGGGCGACCATGTTGCAAGGAGTTTTTCTTCTATGTACTTTATTAATTCCTGCGACCAGAACATTCCCCTATGGCAGTATGAGCGGCGAAGATCGCTTTTCTTTTGTGCGGTGTGGGGGTAGTACGAGGGTATGTCATACATATGCGTGCAGTTCCGACGTAGCTCTCGCGACACAGAACTCACGTTTCTACCCAACAATTTTGCAATTTTTCTGTAACTGTAACCTTTTTTGTAAAATTCCCGTAGACAACAGCGTTCTTCTATGGTAAAATGGGTATAGCTCATATTGAATTCTCCTTTTGTTTAATGTTTGTGTGGTAACTTCATTATAACACAGGATTCAATATGAGTGTTTTTATTTCTTAAAAGTGTTGCACTTGATAGTATAATTCACCAAATAAAGAAAAACGGAAGGAAATAATCCTTCCGTTTAACTGTGTTGCCACTAAGAAATTGATAGAAAGACCGTTGAGCAATTTGTGGTCAGTTTTGCTCATATTTTGGGGTGTAACAGCTGAAAAATGGGGTGTTGACACCTTCCCGTGGGGTGTATTTGAAGCGGTGGGGTTAAAAAGCTAATTTTGTGGGGTGTATTTTGCTCCCAGGGTCATATATCCAAAGCTCATACAAGGTTAAAACACCGTCTGCGTCTTAATTGATGCAAACGGTGTTTTGAAGTTTAGGCTTCGCTGCCGGGGGAGAGAACTTCAATGGCGATCCTCGCACCGAGCCGGAACGCATACACGAATATTTCGCGTTCGTTTATATCCGTCAGCTCGGCATAGCAAT
>JAZNAG010000070.1:0-10716 GCA_045586405.1 Acutalibacteraceae bacterium
GAAAGAATGTTATTATTACTTGAAACGGCACTAAATATATCCGTCGGCGAGCTGTTGGCGGTTATAGGCGGTATATCAATATTTGTGTCAGGCTCAGAGGGAACAGAACTGTCATCGGGTTCTGAAACATTAGAACTATCATCAGGCTCAGAAACAACAGAACTGTCATCAGGTTCAGGAACGACTGAACTGTTATCCGTTTCGGAAACAATGGAGCTGTCATCAGGTTCTGATGCATCATAACTATTATCAATTCCCGACTGGGTCGGTTGTGAAGTATAATCATCTTCAGAACCCGTGTCCATAACAGAAACATCATCTTCTGTAGAACTATGAGTTTTGGAAATTTCATTTTTGCTTGTAATGTCTTGCGAAGCATTATTGTTAGCACCGTTTCCACTGCAAGAAGCGAATGCAATTATTATAACAAACGTTGTGACGAGACATAAAGTTTTTTTCATATATTTTCCCTTTCTAACAGTATAAGTACCATTGTACCTGCTCTCCCTCTTATCAAACGCTTGTTTCAACCTTAATTCTAATTTCCTCGGGAAACCAGGAAATAACAAAGCTAAACTGCTCAGATGTTAAATAATCATAGTTACAGTATTTGTCTATGCTTTTTGTTGCGGCATAGGGCAAGTACATTATCATTTCCGTATCGGGCCTTACTGCAAAGCCGTAAAATCCGGCAAGCTTAGGATACAGTATATCAAACATAGCATCATGTACCTGAAGCTGTAGGTTAGAAGTAACGAGCGGCATTCCAACGAGGGAAAAGCCCTTTTGGTTTGTGTTGCCCACGTTGCGCACTTTTACCTCTAAAAGATAAACGTAGCTGGGAACAAAGCCTTTAGGGTTTAATTTATGTAAATAATCGGGCTCTTTGCCGTTATCTTTTAAAAATTGTTCTGTGGTTTTTACCGTTCCGCCAATCACCGTGAACTCGTAGCCATTGCTATCTTCGTTTGCGGTTTGACAAAAGTTGTCGCCTATTGCTACGGTATCCCCCGTGTTATATATTTTAACTACCTGCTTGTCGCTTTGACTGTTTACAGTATAAAAACCTATGCCCCAAGCGCTGAATATTGCTATTATAAGCAAAATTATTATAATGCGTTTAACCGTTTTCCTTTTCACCTTGCTCACTCCTTTACGTCAGCAATGTGCTCTACCACCTTGCCTGTTTCCAGAACGAATATCTCGTCCGACAGCTCCTTTAAAATCGCAAGGTCGTGGCAGGAAATAACTATAAGTGCGCCACGCTCCTTTTCCTTTTGAAGTATTGCTTTTAACATATCTACGCCGCTTGAATCAAGGGCGTTTGTCGGCTCATCCAATATGATAATCTCGGGACTTTCCATTACTGCAGCGGCAATGCCAAGACGTTGCTTCATACCCAAGGAATACTTGCGGTACTTTTTCTTATCCGTGGGGTCAAGCCCTACGAGAGCGATGGTTTCTGCTATTTTTTCGTCACTTGCTTCCCCTTTTATAGCGGCTAACATTTTAAGGTTTTGAAAGCCTGTATAGCTATCCAAAAAGGCAGGGTTTTCTATAAGTATACCAAGACTTGGCGGAAAGGTAATATCCTTGCCAAGCTCCTTGCCGTCTATAATAATGCTACCCGCTGTTATACTGATGAGCCCCGAAAGCAGACGCATAAGCATTGTTTTGCCGGAGCCGTTTATCCCCTTAAAGCCAACTATTTTACCCGATGAAAGCTCAAGGCATATACCGTCTATAACACGGTGACCTTTTATATCCTTAACAAGGTCTTTACATATAATTTTTGCCATTTTAGTTCTCCTTATTGATAATGTCATAGTGCTTAAAGGCTATGCCACCAACGATTATACAAACGATAATTATTACAGATAGTGTAATTACACCCGTCACAGGGGAAAAACCGTTTGAAATAACCGCATCACAACGGATAGGCATAGCGTAATTACCTATCATAAAGGGGCTTACATAATATGCCGATGCTACAAGTACCGCCGCAGTTACGCAAAAGCTGAAGATTGGGCGAAGCCATAGAGAAACGAGCATTTGAAGCTGACTTATAGCTATGGCCGTTAGTATCGGTAAGCCTATAAGCGCCCCCGTTATGTATGCAGGGTATTTTGGGGGAACAGGCTCAAATAATATTCCCCCCTCTCCAAGGCTGAAAACCTCGGTGTACATATTAGGAGATATCTTAAAACTGAAAACGCCGCCCGTTATGGCGCAAAACAGCGCTACCGTTACAACGCCTATCAAAAAGAACGAAAGCACCGTAAAAGCGTTCCACATACATTTTGAAAGCCACCAATTAAAACGCCCACGGGAGCGCACAAGCACATTTTGACCGTAGCCCAACAAATCGTTATAGGGATAATACAGCGTAACGTAAAACAGATACAAAAACAAAACCATCCAAAACACAGGAAACTTAAATGATTCAAGGGGGCTTGGGATATACTCCTTCATTCCACCAAAAATGTAAAGCCAATAGTCCCCAAAGCTACCTGATATATTCTGATGCATGGTGTTTTTAACGTATTTTAAATAAAACGTAAAACAAAGAAGTAAAAAGCCTAATGGAACAACCAAAAGCTTTTTACACTCTTGCCTTAAAAAGTTTTTTATATCAAAATAGGTGGTCTTAAAAAACATCATCCTTTTGACCTCTCCACATCGTAATGCCGAAGCTTATGACAAACAGCAAAACACCTTCTATTAATACAATCCATCCGTTTGTAATGTTTACTACACTTGCAGGATGCAAAAAGTTAAGGGGAGAAAGTTCCCAAGTGTTTGAATATGTATTTGCAAAATTCAAGCCAAGCATAAGAAAAAACGGAAGTAAAAGCACCGCTACTCTGTTTCTGATAAAAAAAGCAATAGCAAGACAAAGTGCTGCAATAAGGCCGCCAAAGACAAAACTAAGCAGCATATACAAGCCTACGTAAATAAATGGATGAGTGTAGTATAAAGACGACCACATTTGCAAAAAGCCTACACCTGTATATGTGTCATACAACACATCGGGCATTCTTGCAGGGATAAAACAGGAGGTTAAAAGAAAGTTAAGCAAAAGCGGCAGTACTACAGCAAGACCACCCGCTACAAACACAGCTATATACTTTGATAAAAAGTAGTTCTTCTTGTCAGTCCTTGTGAAAACATTTTTTATATACCCTTTTTTACGCTCCATAAAATAAGACCAGCCATAAGGGAAAGCGGCAAACAAAGGTATTAGCAAATAGTAAAGCGAAAAATACAAAGAAGAATACTCCCCGCCTATCCAATATGTAAACAAAGAGTCTGCCGGTAAATATGGATTTTTAAAGATTTCGCCACCGTGAGCGGCTTTGTCTGCTTTTATGTAGTCTAACATAATGTTATACTCGTTAATTCTGTTTATAGCACCTAAAACGCAAATAACGGATGCTATAATCAAAGTTATTATAAAATACTTGTTTTTTAAGGCTTTTGTAAGCTCTGTTTTTAGCAACGCTTTCATACATACTACCTCGTTTACCCTAAATCAATTGACAACTCAATCTTTTTGTCACTACCAATTTCGCTCCCAATCTTTAAAACTACGCCGTGCTTTAAAATAAGGCTTTTTTCTAAAATCATTCCCGTCTGCCAATTAGCTTCTTCACCTATTTTAAGTACTACGTGCCCTGCCTCTTTAGGAGCACCCTCGTACCAATAACTCGAGGCACCGCCGATATAATCGGGGAAGATAAACTCGTTACCGTTTTCGTCTAAATACATCCAACGTATTGACTTAGTTCCATCATCATATTCCGTTATAATCTCCTTTTTACCCGAAGGCTCATAGTTATAACACACGCTGCCGTAACGCAACTCATCCCACATTTCTTCGAATCCTGATACGTATTTTACGTTAACATCCACATTTACAAAAATATATTCGTCTTTTAGCTTTCCGTTTTCGTCCACGTAATCCTCAAGATTTCTTTCCTGTTTATTACCGTTTTCATCCGTATAGTCAAGCATAATTATGTTTTCGATATCGCTTAAATCGTCAAGAATTTGCACGTCTGTTACTGTATATTGAAATACAGTTGAGCCCATTTCTGTTATCGGTGTATGGTCTACCAATATCGGCTCACCTATTTGAACCAAAGGCTTGTTTGGCTTTGCAATTTCCTCTGTTTTGCCGTAAGAAATCTCGTAATTCTCATCGGCGTGGGGGTCGTTTGCCCCAACCTTTGATGTATTATCCTCAGGAAGAATAGCCATGTCGGCGTTCTCCATACGGTCAATGCCTACCGCACTTTTTATACGAGCGCAGGAGGTAAGCGCAGAAACCACAGCCAAAGACAAACACATAAGTATAAAAATGCTTTTCTTCATTTTACAGCCTTTCCCTTTCCGCTTACTCGTATTCGCTAAGGTCAATAGGCAATTGAACTTGAGTATAGCTGTTTAAGCTGAAAAATGCCCCATATTTTTCTATAAGGCTTTTCTCAAAAAACTTTCCCCCTTGCCAATTAATTTCCTCACCTATTTTCAAGTACATATGATTGCAGTCTTTAGGAGCTCCCTCATAATAGTAGCTTGCATAGCTACCGATAACTTCGGGTGCTTTATATACTTCACCGTTTTCGTCTAAAAGCACGTAGCTTGTGTATCGTGTTCCGTCTTCAGTTTCTGTAACAATTTCTTTCTTGCTCGCGGGCTCATAGTTATATTTTAGCTTACCGTGATACAACTCGTCTCGTACCTCGTCATAACCCGATATGTATTTGGTGTTGATGTCCACAACCACATAAAGATAGTCGTCATTAAGATTTCCGTTTTCGTCAACATAATCACTCAGTTTTCTCCGCTGCTGTTCACCGTTTTCATCGATGTAAGATCCCATCTGTATGTTGCTTGTATCAACACTGGAAAGGTTGGTATAAACCTTCATATCCGTAACGGTGTACTGAAATATTGTAGAGCCCTTTTCGTCTTTAGGAGACAGGTCTATAAGCATCGGATCACCTATTTTGAAATATGGGCTGTCGTTTTTTTCAATTTCCTCGGTAGGTCCAACGGACACAACCTGATTTTGCTCGGTATGAGGATCTTTTGCAGAAGTGCCCGAGGAATTATTATCGGGGATAATACCCACGTCAGCGTTCTCCATACGATCCACACCTAATGCACTTTTTACACGAGCACAAGAGGTAAGCAGAAAAACCACGGCTAAGCACAAACATAATATAAAAATGCTTTTTCTCATATAATTCAGCTACCTTTCAAAGACTAATTTTCGGTGCACATATATGGTATAATAAGAAAAATACACTTTCAACCCTTTGGGATAATCGACGCATTTTCGGGGATAATCGACTAAATCACACCAAACAAAAAAGCAGTGCGGAAAACAAGCTCTCGCACTGCTTTTGTATTAGTTTTCTTTATCCGTGGGTGAGGAGGTGTTACTTAATCTTATTATACTCTTCTAACAAATCCATAATTACTATGTTGTCAAGTATATCATCAAAATTTATAGCATTATCGGTATCGAAGATCTCTATCCTAAAAATATATCGGTTAAAAATAAATTCAATATATTTTATACCGTTGCCGTCCATTTCATCGACATATACCTCTACGTCAATATACTCATCACTTGTTTTATCATACACCTTTACCGTTTGTGTGTTTTCGGCGGTAAATTCTCGATCTATTGCTTTATAATAATCGGAAATAGTGCCACTAATTGCTTGGTAGGCTTTGTTATGCTCAGAAAGGAAGGTGACATACAGATTTACTTCCACATCGTCCAGATGGTACGTTATCTCATAAAACACTCCGCCGCCTACACCGGTCCAATCGTAACTTACAGGCTTTGAACATTCAACACCATTTTTCATCACGTTCATAGAATAACCGTTAAGCATTATTGTGTAAAAATCAATTTCGGCAAATAGTTTGTGAAACTGTTCAGGAGCAAACATCTCATAAATACTTACTTCTTCTCCACCATAATACCTCGGAGTTTTCAAATTACTTGTACCGTCCAGCCACTTTTCAAGCTCCGAAAAAGGTATGATTGCAGTTTCATTAGCAGGGGTAATGTCTGCAAACCATTGGTACTGATATTCGGATTTAAAATACGCTGTTGCTTCTTCGTTTGTAAAGTTAAACGTCTTGTCTTCAGAAGAAACAGCGTCAGATGCTGTTTCTTCCGAACTGCTATCTCCCACCATAGAAGAGGGTTCATCATTGTCCGAGATATTTTCCGAGGTATCGGTATCTTCCGAACTGCCATCTTCCAACACGGAAGTGGGGTCATCATCGTCCGAGATATTTTCCGAGGTATCGTGTTCCTGACTTATAAAAGATTCATCGGACGTGTCCGGTTTATCTGTATTTTTATTGCCGCACCCGACACAAACAGATAAAACCGTGCAAAGTATAAGCATAAATAATAAAAGCTTTTTCATAAGACCCTCCACCATATTTGTCTAATTTCGTAATCTCGCACTGCTTTTGTATTAGTTTTCTTTATCCGTGGGTGATGGGATGGATACTTGTATGCCGAACATCCCGTCTTCCTCAAAATAGTCCACGTAGCCGCCATACTTTTCCGTGGTTGTTTCTATAATCTTATGACCCAAGCCGTGGAATTCCGTGTCCTGTTTTGAAGGGATAAGCCGCTTATCGGAATCCAACACAGAAGCACTTACGGTGTTTTTACATACTATTATGCGGTTGCCGTTGACCTTTGAAAAATAAAGCTCTATCCGCTTGTCACCTTCGACCTTAGCCAAAGCCTCTGTGGCGTTATCTAAAATATTACCCAAAATACAAACCATATCAAGGTCTGTAATATCACTGAAGCTTTCCACGTCGCCGGTAATAAAAATTTGTGCCTCCTTCACCGCCGAAAGCTTTGTGTTTATAAGGTAATCTATAGCAGAGTTGCCCGACCTTATAAGGCTGCCCATATTGTCAAGCTCCGCTTGTATTTCACCTAAATACTGTTTACATTCCTCGTAATTAGCCGCGTCAAGCTGTAGCCTTAAATAGGTAAAATGGTTTTTAAGGTCATGCCTTACCTTTTTAATGTTTTCCCAGATTATAGCGGCGTCTTCACTGCGTTTTTCCTCAAAGCTTATCCTGTCCTTCATAAGCTGTAGCTCGTACTTGCTTTTTTCCAGCTTTTGGTTTTGGCTTAGCAGATAATAGAACGCCACGTTTATGCCAACAAGCAAAAACACTACGATAAAAACCTCGGTGCCGATATCCGTGTAGTCTATTCTTATAGCTGTTTTCATCAAAATTGCTATGCACGCCGCTGTAGCAAAGGACCAAACCAAGGACAATATTCCCCCTGACCTGCCAAGCTCCTTATCTTTGCCGAACAAGAACAGCATCAAACGATAGAAAACAAACAACACTATTTTTGCAATTATTAAAAACATAGTTCGTATGCCCACGTTTGCACTCGGCATAATTACGTTTACATCGTCTAAATACACCGAAAAGAAGGCAAACAACAACGTGTTGGTAAGCATCAGAGTTATCATAAAGCAAGACGTACAAAAAAGCGACCGCAGGTAACGTTTCGGTGTCAAGGAGAGGGCGTAAACAAAGCACGAAGCTATGGGTACAAGCAGAGGGAGGACGAAAAAGGTCTTTAAATAGATATCCATTATAAGCTGTAGGATACAGTATACCAAGGGTATAAGCAACATCCGGCGCTTGCTTTTAAGGGAAACGCCGCAAAACCTTGGCACAAACCACGCCATAAAAACAGAGTCGGTAACGGTAGCCGCTACTTCAATAAGCCTGTGCATTTATATCCCTGCCTTTCTTCTCATAAACTCCGAAAGTGCCTTTTTAAAGTCGCTGACGCGCTTTTGTGCAACGGGTACGCGCATAGCTCCTAAATGCAAAAATCTGTCCTCGCTTATCCTGCCTGCGTGCTCCAGATTAACGAGGAAGGCAGAGTGTACCTTGTAAAAGTCAAAGTCCGAAAGCTTTTCCTCTACACCCGACAGAGTACCGCGGCAAACGTATTTGCCGCCGCCAACCAAATGGACGATGTAATAGTTTTTATCGCTTTCAAAGCATAGTATCTCCCCTACGTCAATCTCCACCTCGTTGTTGTCTGAGATAATGCTTACGTACTTTTGGGGTGACAGTATTTCCTCGTTAACTCGCCTTACAACCTTTTGGAGATCCTTTTCAAAGGAGCTTTTTTTGATATAGGCAAAGGGGCAAAAATCAAAGGATTCGTACATAAAGCTATCATAGGCGGACATAAAGACCACAAGTGTGCTTTTGCTTTCACCGCCAAGTGTCTTTGCAAGCTCAAAGCCGCTGATGCGGGGCATATCTATGTCAAGAAAAAGAAGGTCAAGCTTATTTGTTTTAACGTGCTGTAAAACGCCCTCTGCCGAAGCAAAAGCAGTAAAATCCATATCAAGCTTCGGAGAGACTGTTTTTTTAAACTCCCTTTCTACTATCGGCCCTATCGAAGCCAAAAACGCCGCATTGTCATCGCACATTCCAACATTAAACACTTTTATCCCTCCTTTAACAAGTAATTTTAACACATACCGTGCGCTATGTCAAAGGCTTTGGGATAATCGACAAGTTTTTAGGGACAAAAAAAGCACAATTGTAAATCATCCCATAGTTTGGGGAGATTTACGATTGTAATCAGTTCATAATTTGCAAAATCGCTATGTTTAAGCAATTTAACTTCCGATATGTACCCCCGTAATGGGGGCGGTTTACACGTTATCGGTATAATACCATCTATCGAATGATGCTTTCGGCACACGATAGAGCTTACCGATTTTGAAAACCGTAAAGGGAGATTTTTGCATATACACGTCTTCCAAAAACTCATAGGTTTTGGTTTTACCAATACCGAGCTTTTCCTGAATGTCTGCTGCAAAATAAACCTCACACTTATCATTTTCGGTTCTTTTAGCCATAGCGGTTCCTCCTTCCTTTTGATTGTGTAAACAGAATGAAAAAGGAAGTCCGTTTTGGCAAGAAAAAAACGCCTTCGTTTTCAGAAGACGTTTCGATACTGTTTAACTGTGTTTTTCTTTATAAGACTCTTTCAGTCTTTCGATAGCAAGTTCCGGACTCATAGTATGATACATCAAGTACACGATCTGCATTGTTTTAGCAGGTGCTTGTTTGTATATTTCCTTGCTGCTTTCTCCGGTATAGAAATTCCAATAGCGGTAAATGTATCCCATCCAATAGAGCGTTTCGGTGTCAAACGGTTCGCCTTTTGACAACAGTTCGGAATGTTCATCCTCGATGCGTGATAGGATATATTCTTTACCCGCCCATTGAACGTGATGAAAATCCTTATCCATATCGGCAGCAACTTCGGTGGTCATAAACGCTTTGGCAAACGCTTGACTGTCATAACCATTTTTGGCAGACAACACAAAAAGCTGTCCTTGGGTATCACAAAGAGCAAGCTGCAGTGATTTACTCATCTAACCCACCTCTCAAAATTTCATCAAAGAATTTTCCTTCACGTCTGTACTTGACTTCGATATTCTCAGCCAGTGCAATACCTTCCTTACGGCGTGCAACACTCAAATCAATCAATGCAGAGAGTTCAAGGGGGTGTAACGATTCCTCTTTAACAACCTTAATCTGCCTGCAGGCTTTTTCCGTAACAGCTACATACTGCATACCGAGATCCAAAGCGGATAGACAGTTGATAAGCGCCACATCGGTAAGTGCGCGGTTAAAGAATCTTGACAATTCGGTATACATACGGTCATTTGCAATGTATCCCACAATAACGTCATAGCCGTCTGCAAAATGTGCGTACTTCTCGTAGATTGCCGCGCCTTTTACATCCTCCATCTCCTTACGGAAGTATGCAATCAGCATAGCCCAGTCCATATCAATACCGACACGAAGCACCTTTAAGCCCGCCAAGTCAAGCTCCACCGTGTAAAACTTGGGTTTTGCCTCTGCACAGACAAGTGTTAGGGGCTGCAGAGTTGTAGTACCCATATAGAATCCTTGTCCGAAATCGCATTCCTCACGGCTGACAGGCGCAATATCACCCTGCAATCCTTTTTTAGAGCCGTGATACAATATCAGTTTATCATCGGAATGAGCAAATTCCTTTGATTTAATAATATGATCGCTTATGTTAATATTATTGCCCAAGCAAAACTGATATATCTGCTTTTGTGCCATATTGTTGGGGAGTGTCTTTCCGTTCTCCCAACGGTTTATAGACTGCACCGTAGTACCGAGAGCAGAAGCAAACTGTTCCTGATTCATATTTGCCGATGCTCGAATGTATTTAATCAGCTCATTCATATAATCGCCCGCCTATCATCTGTTGGTATAATTATTATACACTATGATAAGTAGCGTGTCAATGCTTTTTGCACATAAAAATGAAATTGCTGTGTTTGATATGATCCCCTTAGAGTAGACACTTGAAACAACAAAAATGTTTCAAGATTGCTCTAAGGGGATTAATCAATTGCGATTACAGGTCTTTTCTTTATACGTTTTGTTTTCACGCTGATAAAATATGCAAATCCTTTTAAATCCGCAATAATCCTACAATAACTGCTAATTATTGTGAGATTATGATAGCTAGGGACTGTAATTTGCAATCTTTTTATTGGACTACATTAAGTTAAAGAGGGGTAAATATCATGAATATTCAAGAAACGGAGCAAAAGTATTGTTCTC
>JAZNAG010000071.1:0-2219 GCA_045586405.1 Acutalibacteraceae bacterium
ACGTCACGGGCAAGGGAAAGCCAAAAAGATTGGCTGTCGCTTTTTTCATCACCACGGTCTTTCCAATATTCCGCAAAAGCCTTCGCGGCTCTTTTTCTATCTGTATCTGTCATGATATTTTCTCCTATTACTTCCATTTGCCGCTATTGGCGACCCATTGTCTGATGAAATCCTTACCTTCAATCGCTGCCGTAAAGGGTTCGGCAAGGAATGCCTTGATTGTGTTCAGCACTGTACTGTACTCGTCTGTTTTGGTATCGATCTTACGGACAAATGCTTTCCACTTTTTCTGCATTGCATCATCATCGGCAAATCCGATTACCTGCTCAAACTGTTCAACGGTAAAACTGTGCTCACGGTTGGCGAAAGTCTTTTTCAGTGCCTCTGTCAGCACCTTGCCATCGAAATCGAACTTGTTTGCAATGTAATAAATATCGTAGTAGTCTTTCATTCTGCTGGAGAATTCCATCAAGCTGAGGATAGCATCTATCTTTTCTGCAATGGTGGTTTCAACAGAATAGGTGTTGACGGTTGGTGCATCAAAATCTGAGAGCTGCGTTGGGATCTTCCGTTTTTCCTGTTTCGGTACAATAACGTCGCCAATACCGAAATCAATGCTGAATGGTGTTTTGGTGTTCTTGATACGAGCGACAACCGATGCGCCTATACCGGCATACTTTTTAGCAACCGCTATAGGCGCAACATCCTTGATTTCGAAGGTTACAAAGTCATTACCGGTCTCGACAGCAATGATTTCTTCAAGTACAGATTTTAACTGTTCCGGCGTATTTGGAATCTTACGGAGCAAAAAGTCAACATCAACAGTCACACGGCTGTCAAAATCGGTAAGGGAGTAAATGAATAGTCCGCCTTTAAGTACGAGATTTTCTGCGTATTTGGATTTTTCCAAACGACGCAAAAATTCCTCCTGGCAAAAGAGTTGTAGGCAAAGCTGATAGCTTCGTCCACTTTCAGCAGCTTTGTTTTTCAGTCGTGCAAGTACGGAAGCAGCCATATCAGCCATTGAGAAGCACCTCCATCAGTTCGGTTACTTTCTTATATACGCGAAGCTTTTTCGCGTACTCGGAAAGATTTTTCAGATTTTTCTTTTTATCGTTTGCGTATGCGTTAAGAGCCTTATTGAAGATCTCGTTGTCAAGTCGAGAACGGTACTTGAAGCAATCGCAAATTGTTCGCTCGCGGTCGTATACAGGTAGTGTGACACCGTCAAAGTCATCGGTGGTTTTACCGAGCTCATATAGCTCTGGGCCCACATAATAAGCTTGCAGTGGCAATGCATCTACATCAAGCCTTTTTCTTGACATAGAGCGTGGGATGGCAATTGACCATTTGCGAGGTGCAAAGTCGCTATACCCATAATGAAACAGCGCAGATTCCACACAGACGATTCCTTGCGGTATCAGAGTAGCAAGGAGCTGTTCTTCGGATGTTTCGTGAGCATCTGCAAGGCTATAATAGCCATGACGGACACGTTCCAGATATCCCTCATTGCAGAGCCGTACAATATCACCGGCGGGAATACCTTCTGCAACAAAGTCCGCAGATTTTGCAACGCCGCCGCGCTCTGATATGATATTTGATGCAAGTTCTCTAATATCCATTTGATTGCCTGCTTTCATTCTAAAATTCGCACACAGTTTTATTTTTAATGTGTTCGCAATTATTATAACACAGAAAAACAAACTTTGCAATAAAAATCACGCACAAATTTTCAAACTTTGTGTGTTGAATTGTAAATTTTCTTTAATAACACGATATAACACAGCACGTCCGGCAGTAATACCGGACGTGCATTTTCGTCATAAAATGTTTCCAATTTGAGGCAAAAAAGTTGCTGTGCAACCCTTGACTTTTGGACCAAAAACGATTATTACTTAAGTGTAGAGTGTAAATTCTCTACCCCTCCGGTTTTACCCTACGGCAGGTACGATAATTGCTTCGGAACCGAAAAATTTTTCAAAGTTTTTTCAAAAGTGCACTGAAACGAGCACAAAGTGCTATGAAAACGACAAAAAACGTACTTATTACGGCATATAATCAGCCTTAATCTCCTCTAAATCGACCTAACCTCGTATAAATGGCTCTGGCCGATTTGACAAGAGGAAAAATTTAGGGTAAAATTATAGTACAACTGAATATTGTTTCCCGAGGTTATCTTATTTTCCCCCGCATTTTACTTATTTGAGCGCAATTGATCG
>JAZNAG010000072.1:0-1569 GCA_045586405.1 Acutalibacteraceae bacterium
CTGATTTCTCTTATATGAGAACGGGTATTATGGCTGGTGCAAACTGCCCTGCGGACTTAATGCGCCGTGCTTCAGTGGAAATGAACATGCGTGAAATTATTTCCGTTTACGGGCAAACTGAGGCTTCTCCGGGCTGCACTATGGGCGAAGTTAACGAAGATTTAGACCACAGAGTTGAAACGGTTGGTAGCGCTTTCCCCGGCGTAGAGTGTAAAATAATAGACCCCGAAACGGGCAAGGAACTTCCTGACGGCGAAAGCGGTGAATTTGTTGCGCGTGGCTTTAACATAATGAAAGGGTATTATAAAATGCCCGAGGCAACCGCGCAAGCTATCGATGCCGACGGTTGGTTGCATAGCGGTGATATCTGCTGTCGCACGCCTGACGGATATTATAAGGTAACGGGCAGATTGAAGGATATGATAATCCGCGGTGGCGAAAACCTTTACCCGCGTGAGATAGAGGAGTTTTATTTAACCAACCCCAAAGTGCGCGATGTTCAAGTTGTAGGCGTTCCGGACGAAAAATACGGTGAGGAGTGTTGTGCTTGGGTTATCCTGCATAAGGGCGAAACCGCAACGGAAGCAGAGATGAAGGAATACGGCAACGCATCAATAGCTCGCCATAAGGTTCCTAAGTATTTCTTGTTCGTGAACGAGTTCCCAATGAACGCTGCCGGTAAGATTTTAAAATACAAAATGCGTGACGAATCTACAGAGATTTTAGGTCTGAAAAAATAATCACATCAAACTCCCTAAAAAAGAAAAATTTAGGGAGTTTTTTCTTTCAAACGGGGTATAATGAAAAAAGCAACGCTCGAATAATAGCCCCAACAAGCGAAAAATGGCCGTTCAAGGCACAAAACCGCACCCTGAAAAAATTTTTAAAAAAAAGCAAAAAAGGTATTGACAAAAGGGGATAAAGGTGTTATACTAACTGAGCCGCTTGAGGGACGGGCAAAAACGCTAAGGCCTGAAAGCGAGCGCGGACATTGAAAATTGAACAACAACGAGACAACAAAAAGTTCTCGAAAATTCCTATTAGAGATAAGAGGAACACACTTTACCAAAGTATAAAGTAAGCAGAGCAAAACGAACTCTAAAGGTTATAACACCGAAAGGTGATATAATACAAAATATAAAGAGTTTGATCCTGGCTCAGGATAAACGCTGGCGGCGTGCATAACACATTCAAGTCGAACGGAGCTTGTTTAATTAATCCTTCGGGAAGCGTTGGACAAGCTTAGTGGCGGACGGGTGAGTAATACATGAGCAACCTGCCTTTTAGTGGGGGATAACATTGGGAAACCGGTGCTAATACCGCATACGACATAATGGAGGCATCTCCGATATGTGAAAGGAGAAATTCGCTAAAAGATGGGCTCATGTCTGATTAGATAGTTGGCGGGGTAACGGCCCACCAAGTCTGCGATCAGTAGCCGGACTGAGAGGTTGAACGGCCACATTGGAACTGAGAAACGGTCCAGACTCCTACGGGAGGCAGCAGTGGGGAATATTGGGCAATGGGCGAAAGCCTGACCCAGCGACGCCGCGTGAAGGAAGAAGGTCT
>JAZNAG010000073.1:0-2568 GCA_045586405.1 Acutalibacteraceae bacterium
TGCTGGGGGACCAGACGTTACAAGGTCAAAGCCGTGTTCTGCACCTGCTTTTTTAAGACCGGTTAAAAGTTCTGAGCCAAGGTCGTTAAAGAGTTTAGGTGCGTTAATTGCTTTTAATTTATTAATACAAGCAATACAAGCGGCAAATGGCACGGCACTCATCCAGTAAGAGCCTGTGTAAGAAAGTGAAGAAGCGGCACTTCTTAAAAATTCTTTACCACAGAATGCAGACATATTGTAACCGTTTGCAAGTGCTTTACAGAAACAGATAATATCTGCTTCAAAACCAAAGAAATGGTCAGAACCAGCAAGGTCAAGACGGAAACCTGCACGAACGTCGTCTATAATAAGAACAATATCTTTCTCTGTGCAAAGTTTTCTTACTTCCTGCCAGAAACCGTCTATTGGGAAAGCGTTGTCGAAGAAGTTACCGTGGTTATATGGTTGCGCAATAATTGCGGCTACTTCGCCTTCGTTTTCTTCTAAAGTCTTTTTAAGACCTTCAATATCGTCCCACTTGCAATATAAATTGTTTGCAACGTCTTCCGGAGTAACACCAGGGTAGTCAATTTTTTGCACCATTGGTGAAACGCCGTGATAGAAACCATTAAAGAAAATGAGTTTCTTTCTGTGAGTGTAAGCACGTGCAGTAAGAATTGCACCTTGTGTAGCATCGTTACCATTCTTTGCAAAGAATGCCCAGTCTGCAGTGTTAACTGTGTCAACTAAAAGTTCTGCACATTCAACCATAATTTTATCTGGTGAAGAAACGCAGTTACCTTTTTTAATCTGCTCAATAGCGGCATTGTCAACATCTTCGTCGCAATAACCTAAAATGTTAGGACCATAAGCACACATATAGTCGATATATTGGTTACCGTCAACGTCCCAGAAATAAGAGCCTTTAGCCTTTTCTGAAAAACGTGGCCATCTGTTAACAGGAATAAACTGACCTTCTGCAGGACCTAAATGCCCATAAACGCCTGATGGAATGACTTTAGACGCTCTCTGATACCATTCGTCTGATTTTGTTGTTGTGTATAATGGAAAAGACATTTTAGAACCCCCCTTTACGCCAAGTATAATGCAACACGCTCTAAAATACGGTTAACGTTGTCAAGCATATTAACCATACCGTGCATTTCGATTTTACCAGTACCAATACAAGTAAGTGCATTGATTTTACCGTCAAACAGAGCTCTTGCTGTTTCGATTGAGTCAAAAATCATAGCGGCTCTGTATTTTTCCGGTGTTTGTTTTATTGTAACGAGACGGTTGTCTTTACAAACAAGTTCAACGCCGATATCGTTTTTGATACCGATGAAAATGCTACCGTCAATAATGTGAGAAGCGCTGAATTTACCGATTTCATCGTTGTTACCAATCTGTGAAATAGCAACACCTATTGTGTAGAGCATAAGACGAGTGCTTCTCTCAAAAAATACAGGGTCCTTTAAATCTTCTTCAGATGCTCTCATATATTTTGAAAGCACGTCTGTTAAAGGAGTGAATTTTTTAAGTAAAAAGTTAATGTGAGTAAAGCCCTTTGACGGAATAGGTGTAACAGTACCATCTATAAGTCCGTTAAATTTTTCCGGTGAAGAAAAAGGTAATTTTACGTCACAAGCGCCACAACCTTGTTCCATACGGCATTTGCCATTTTTAAAGAATAAAGTAGCAGATGGACCACCCTTAACCTCAAAACCGATAGAAATAGGCTTTTGGTCTTTAATAATTTCAGAAGCTTCAGGCACAATTTCACAAAGATTTTCTAACGTACCTAAAACGCCAAACATATTTATGTATGCGAGTGTTCGCGAATCCATTAAATTCTGCATTTTCAAAGACTCCCTTCTTTTATATAAATACACTATTATATTTTAACAGACTGTATCATTAAAGTCAACAAAACTTTGGTGAAAAAACACAAATTTTTTATAGAAAATCACTTGACATTTTATAATTAACAATAGTATAATTATAAGTGAACACAAATTCACTTTTTAGGTGTGAAAATTTTCAGGAGGTTTTATAATGGACACAAGATTCGCAATTACAGAATATCATGACGCTCAAGAAGTTACAAAACAACTTGACAATCTCATTAAACAACCAATTTCCACAATTAAGCCAGACGTTCTCAAACAATATGAAGAAGAATATTTCGGCAAAAAATGTGCAAAGAGTAAAGAAATGATTGAAGAAGCAAAACAGGTTATTCCTGGTGGCGTTCAACATAACCTTGCTTTTAACTATCCATTCCCACTTGTTTTCACTAAAGCAGACGGTATGATGCTTTACGATATTGATGGTAATGAATATTTCGACTTCCTTCAGGCTGGTGGTCCAACAGTTCTTGGTTCTAACCCTAAAGAAGTAAGAGACCAGGTTATTGACCTTCTTAACACTTGTGGTCCTTCAACAGGTCTTTTCCACGAATTTGAATATAAATTAGCAAAGAAAATTTCTGACAGTGTTGAAACTGTTGATATGTTCCGTATGCTCGGTTCAGGTACTGAAGCTTGTATGGCAGCAGTTCGTGTTGCAAGACTTGCTACAAAGAAAAAG
>JAZNAG010000074.1:0-6037 GCA_045586405.1 Acutalibacteraceae bacterium
CACACCAAATGGAATTGCAAGTATCATATAGTATTTGCGCCAAAGTATAGAAGAAAGGTATTTTACGCAGAAAAAAGGTATGAGATAAGAGAGATACTGAGACAGTTATGCCAATGGAAAGGGGTAGAAATAATAGAGGGAGAAGTGTGCCCCAACCACATACATATGTTGGTGAGCATCCCGCCCAAAATGAGTGTTTCGGGATTTATGGGATATCTTAAAGGAAAAAGTGTATTGTTGATATTCCATAAATGGGGAAATATGAAATTTGCATACAGAAATCGCGAGTTTTGGTGCAAGGGATATTACGTATATATACCGTGGGTAAAAATACTAAAGCGATAAAAACATATATAGCAGATCAGTTGAAAAGAGATCAGGAAAGTGATCAATTGAGTATGTTTGACCCACGAGACCCATTTATGGGTAGTAAGTAACAGTTGCATGGCTGGCAGGCCAACAAAAAACGCACTTGTGCGTAGCCAGTAATATTAGGGCTATGCCCGAAAATGAAATACCCCCCGTTTTACGGGGGAATATTTATTCATATTTTATTGGTCTTCAGAGTTTTTAAAATAAGTATTATAAACCGAGTATTTAAATTGTGCTTGTTTATATTCCGTATAGCGAAATGCCGCTAATAGTCCAAATAAAGCAACGGATATTATAGCCAATAGCCAATCAGACGGAACAGTTAATCCCGTTAGGCATAGTATTGCTAATATTAGCCAAATGATATAGCGAATTTTAGCGAGCTTGATATTGTTGTATTGAGGAGAACAACATTTATTAACGAGCTCTTTAGGCACAGAATTGTTCAAATACTGCTGTTTTTGGTTCTGCAAGATCTTTTTATATTCAGCACGATTCACTTTGATTTGTTCTATGTTGTTTTCTAACATTTCAAGGTTTGGGGTAACAAATTTATAATATTCAACCTTGTATATAAAATCAATATCAAACCTGAAAATCGAAAAAATAATAGTGAATGGGAAGAAATTATAATACAGTCTTTTACGCACCGAAATAATATAATTACCGTCTTCAAAAGTTATAAAATCAATAAAACTTCTTTCACTATAAATTCCCGCGAAGAGAAGTACACCAATAAATATTAGAATGGTACCTAAAGGCATAAGAAGCGGAAATATATTGAGTATTATTACCGACACCAATATTAGAGCAAAGCCTATAATGGTTAACTTTAATTTCATGTATAACTCCTTATTTTGCTAATAACTGTTTCTTTTTGGCTTCAAATTCTTCTTGGGTAATAACACCGTCATCAAGAAGCACTTTGTATTCTTTTAATTGCTCAGTAATACTACTTTCATTTTTCTGTGTAGGCTGTGTAAAATCAGTGAATTGATTTTGTTGCGCTTTCTTCTTGTATTCACTTTTTGCGCTTTGAATTGATTTTTGAAAACTGTCAGAATCAGCTTTTGTTATCCAAGATAAATCAAACGCAATTCCGCCACCTGCGTAGGATACTTCAAATAAGCTATAGTTAAAAGCTTTATTAATCAAATAAAATAGTGGCATAGGCCAAATTATACATTGTATTCCCCACGCAACCTTTTTTGCCCAACTCTTACCAGTTGAAAAATATACAATCCAGAAAGGCCAAGATAAGTACATAACACAAGAAATGGCAAAAGTTATGTAGTATAAAATGGTGGTTATCATATTTTTATTGTGTACAAAACCTGTTCCTGTGATGTCGTTCAAATCGACAACTCGCTCTTCCATCTTCTTAAAGAAACCTTTTCCTGCTCGGACATAACAACGGCCTTTAAAATACATTCGCTTGTCCGATAAAATAGCAAAACCATTGCCAAGAACACCTGTTGAAAAGAATGTTTTTGCAGTATTTGCTCCTAAAATAGCAATAAGGTTTTCATCGGGTTCAATAAAACTCTCTTTTACTTTTCTTTCGAATTTTGTTTTTTCTTGAGTCATTTTCTTTTTCCTCCAAAATAAAAAAGTGCGGCTACCGAAGTAACCGCACAAAAAACGCAAACTCCGATAGTCGCTAAACCAACTCCGCAGAAAGCAAACATATTGCACCACAGAATCAGAATTTGCATTTTTATCAAATTCATTCTATGGGTAAAAAGGGTATAGTATCCCTGTAAAAATATACCTTCTGCGTTATTAAGTTGGTTTGGCATAAACAGTATAACACCGTTTGGGAGAGAATGCAAGAAATTTAGTCCTAATATAACACGAAGCAATGGGTCCTAAGTTGACACAAGCAGAAGGTTTTGTGCTTGGGGTTGATGGGAAGATGTTCACCATAGCGGGACCTGTAATTGTATACGGAGTTTCGGCAAGTGTACTATACGGCATTATCTATTGGCTGACAACTCTATCCTGACAACATCAGGCTTGACTATTTAGTCAAGCCTGCTTTCTTTTTATCATAAAAACGAACCTGCCCTGAAACTACGGTATATTCCTTGCAATAACACAATATTTTTGTAATGAACGTTACAAAGAACAAGTTTTGTCGAATTTTGTATGATTTAATTTGTACTTTGCTGTCAATAGATTGAAAAATAAATCAACTTCTGTTATAATGGATTGTATATTTATGATTATCTTCTTTCTTTAGAAATGAGAGGCAAAAAATAGCGAGATGGGTTTGTTATGATGAGGGATAAAAAATACGCAAAACAAAAATTTCTGATTGCATTCGGCGTGTCTGTTATTTTGATGCTGTTGATACTGCTTGCACTTTCCGGCGGCAATCTGGATATTGTCAGGAGTTTGTTTATCAAGGATCTTTCCAACGAGGAAATGAAAGAACTTCTGTCAGGCTTTGGTTGGCGCGGATATATTGTAATTTCTGTACTGTCGATGCTTCAGGTAATATGTACGTTCTTGCCGGCAGAACCCGTTCAGGTGCTTGCCGGGGTAACCTTCCCCTTCCCGATAGGTCTTCTGTGCTGTATGGTCGGTATTTTAGTTGGAAATACGCTGATTTATATGCTGCAAAAAACATTCGGAGATCAACTGCGTAGGTTTTTTGTTAAGAATCTGCATCTTGATTTGAAGAAAATCGCTCAGTCCAGTAAAGCAATCTTAATTATTTTTATTCTATATTTCCTGCCCGCAATTCCTTACGGTATGATCTGCTTCTTTTCGGCAAGTCTTGGAATGTCCTACCGTCGATATATTACAGTGACTATGTTGGGTTCCCTTCCTTCTGTTTGTATCGGAGTAGGGTTGGGGCATATGGCTATTATGTCCGACTGGATAGTTTCCGTCTGTGTTTTTGCTGTACTTATTGTATTGATTGGCATTATGTTCTTTAAGAGGAATGTGTTGTTTGCAAAACTAAACGGTTATGCTGAGCGAAACAAGGCTATACCCAAAAATAAGGTGCGTCCTGTAAACGGCTTTTTGACGGGAGTTCTGTATTATCCAATCAGGGTTTACCTTTTCTTTGCCGGAGTGAAACTCAAAACATCAAACAAAATCGGAAAGCCTGAAGCACCTTCCATTATCCTTTGTAATCACGGTTCTTTTGTCGACTTTATTTATGCGACTGCATTGCTTCGTAAATATAAGCCCCATATTATTTCGGCAAGACTTTATTTCTATCATCCTGTTCTGGGGTGGCTTCTCAGACGCGTCGGAGCATTCCCCAAGAGTATGTTTTCGATGGATATGGAGAGCACCAAGAACTGTCTGACTGTTCTCAAAAACAATGAAATACTGGCAATGATGCCCGAGGCACGTTTGGCCACTACCGGACGATTTGAGGATATTCAGGACAGCACCTACTCGTTTATCAAAAAGTCGGGTGTGAATGTCTACACCGTTAAAATAGACGGCGACTATCTTGCTAACCCTAAATGGGGCAAAGGACTGCGTCGCGGTTCGTTGGTAGAGGCTGAACTTGATCTGTTATTTACTGCAGAGCAGGTAAAAGAGATGACTCTTGAACAGCTGAAAGAAGGTGTTGAGAAACGTCTCGGCTACAACGAGTTCGAATGGATAAAGCAAAAACCCGAGTTGCATTATCGCTCAAAGAAAATCGCTGTGGGTATTGAAAATATACTTACTACCTGTCCGATTTGCGGTGAAAAATATACCTTAACGACAAAGAAAAATCAGGTGTTCTGTGAACACTGCGGTTATTTGACTTCGCTGAGCGACCGATATGAGTTTGACGCAGGGTTTAAGTTTGAAAATCTTACCGAGTGGTACGATTGGCAAAAGGAACTCTTAGAGCAGGAAATTGACGAGAACGAGAACTATACATTGTCGTCCGAGGTGGAACTGCGCTTGAGAGGAAATGGTAAGGGACTAACCAGACACGGCGGTTTTGGTGTTTGTACGCTTAACCGAGACGGGCTTACATACGTCGGTACCAAAGACGGAGAAGAAGTTGAAATTCATTTTCCTATGCAGAAGATTTATCGATTGCTTTTTGGTGCAGGAGTGAATTTCGAAATATATGACGGTACGGAGATATTCTTCTTTGTGCCGAAAGAAAAGCGTTCAGCGGTGCAGTGGTATATGGCATCCATAATTTTGCGGGATAAAACCGTAGAAGCGGTTAATTAAGGGGGGATTGTCATCATTACAAAAGAGAGAGAAAAAACTGAAAAAAGCGGAGCGTATTCGAGCATAAGTGTACGTTCATTTGTGACGGTGGCAGTTCTGTTATTGGCGGTTTTGTTTTTCTGTGGATCACTTTCTTATTTTATTCCTCAGGGAACGTTTGAAAGAGACATAGATCAAAATATTATTCCCGGTACATATCAAGCAGGTGAGATAGACGGAATTGCACCTTGGCGTGTGCTTACGGCACCATTTAGAGTATTTGCGTCGGAAGATGGACTGACTATCATTATGATAAGCGTCTTCTTGCTTGTGATGAGTGGTGTGTTCAATCTGCTGGACAAGACCGGCGGTATCAGCACATTCATTGATTTTATTATGCGACGTTTGAAAAACAGCGGTGGTATGGTTGTGTGCATTATGATACTGCTGTTTATGCTCTTCGGCAGTCTGTTTGGTATGTTTGAAGAGTTGGTAACACTTCTGCCGCTGATTATCGTATTTATGCTGTCTATGCAGTTGGATACGATGATGGGACTGGGTGCTTGTCTGATGGCGGCGTGCTTCGGCTTTTCTACTGCAATTACCAATCCGTTTTCTGTAGGAACAGCCGTCCAACTGGCAGGAATACCTGTATCTTCGGGTGTTTGGCTCAGAGTGGTATTCTTTGCGATTGTCTACGTTGTTTTATGTGTTTTTTTGTTAGGGTATCTGAAGAAAATTCGAAAGAATCCTCAGGCGTCACCTACTTATGAGCTGGATCAGAAAAAGCGTGAAACCCTGACCTTACACAAAGAGGAGTCGCAGGATCAGATAAAGATATTCAGAGTGTATGCGGTATTCTTCGCTGTTCAAGGGGCGTTGCTTCTGGCAATTGCCTGCATTCGGGCAATTTCCGGCCTTGCAATTCCGATCCTTGCCGTAAGCTTTTTGATTTCCGGTTTGATAGCGGGACAGATTGTGTGCAAAAACTTCCGAAAAGTGCTGTCTTATTTCTCTCAAGGAGCAGTCGCAATGCTTCCTGCGGTGGCTATGATTGCAGTTGCTTCCTCGGTGAAACTTGTGATGGTCGAGAGTAATATAATCGATACGGTTATGAACGTTGTGTTGCAGTCTTTGGTCGGAAAGGGTAAGTTTGTTACAATTCTTCTGATTTATGCTTTGATTCTGTTTTTACAACTGTTCATTGGCTCGGCATCGGCAAAAATCTTTTTGGTTATGCCCATTGTCCTGCCGATTACAAATGCCTTGGGTGTTTCGCCTACATTGGTAATTCTGACTTACTGTATGGCAGACGGCTTTACAGACGTTATCCTGCCTACTAATCCCGTACTGCTCATAGGACTCTCCATGGCAAACGTGTCTTACTGGAAATGGCTTAAATGGACATGGAAACTTCAGTTATTGTTGTTTGCTATATCTGTAGCAGTTTTGTATTTCGGCGTTTTGGTCGGATATTAATATG
>JAZNAG010000075.1:0-1678 GCA_045586405.1 Acutalibacteraceae bacterium
CGGTATATAATAAATATTGAAAGACAAAGTTTTTTCTACTATAATAATGAATATTAATATATAGTGGAGAAAAAATATGAATTTCTATGTTACAGAAAAAGTTTTTGAAAAGATGCCGGATGTGGTATTTGGCCTTGTAAGTGTAAAGGGCGTGGATAATTCAAAAGACTATGATTTTATACACACATTGTTGGATGAAAGTATAGCTTCCTGTGAAAACCATTTTGAAGGCAAGGTAGTAAAGCAGGAAAAGGAATTGCAGCCATACCGAAATGCTTTCAAGACTCTTGGTATAAATCCAAATAAATTTATGTCCAGTATTGAGGCATTGCTTACACGAATTGCAAAGAAAAAGGGTATGCCACATATCAATCCGGTGGTTGACCTGGGCAATGCAATTTCCCTTAAATATTATCTGCCGGTAGGCGCCCACGACCTGAACACTATGGAAGGGGAATTCTGCGTGCGTACTGCCACAGCAGAAGATACTTTCCTGCCTTTCGGTGCAGACAGCAGGGAACCGGTGGATACAGACGAAGTGGTTTATGCCACAGGCACAAAAGTGCGCACACGCCGCTGGATATGGCGACAGAGTGAAGAAGGCAAAATCGGTGCAGAAACATCACAGTTATTGTTTATTCTTGATGGTTTTGCAGATAATCTGGACAGTGTTATGGCTGCCCGTGATGAACTGGCCGGTATACTTTCTGAAAAGATGGGTTGTGCAACAAAAGTAGGTCTGATAGACAAAAACAATATGGTTTTTGATATGGATATACTGTAAACTGTTTATAATGTGCATAATAAAAGGGTGCCTGGGCACCCTTTTTGTTAACAGTGCCGTATTTGCAAAAACGGTGTTGACAATTGGCCGGTAGAGGTATATAATACAGGAACGCTCGAAGGAGCGTACACATTGAAGAAAGAAAAAGTCAAAGAAAATAAAAAAGTACTTGACAAACTGGAAAAATGTGGTATACTAAATGAGCTGTTCTGGAAGGGATAGCGGAATACACAAAGAAGTTTGAAAAAACTTGTAAAAAACACAGAAAAAGTTGTTGACAAACGGGAATGTGTGTGATATAATTAAAAAGCTGTCTCGGAAGGGGCGGCAAGGACCTTGAAAATTAAACAATAAGAAAAGAACAAAAGCTTGTGAAGGAATCTAAGAGATTTTTTTGAGAGTGGGATCTCAACCACGTAAAAAAGAGAGAGTACACAAGTAATGAAGAACGCAAAGCGTTTTGGAACTTGAGAGATTAACTGCTAAGGCAGTTGATATATAAAGGATTTAACAAAGAGTTTGATCCTGGCTCAGGACGAACGCTGGCGGCGCGCCTAACACATGCAAGTCGAACGGAGTTATTAAGACAGATTCTTCGGATGATGGATTAATAACTTAGTGGCGAACGGGTGAGTAACGCGTGAGCAATCTGCCTTAAAGAGGGGGACAACAGTTGGAAACGACTGCTAATACCGCATAAGCCCACACTACCGCATGGTAGAGTGAGAAAAGATTTTATCGCTTTAAGATGAGCTCGCGTCTGATTAGCTAGTTGGTGGGGTAACGGCCTACCAAGGCGACGATCAGTAGCCGGACTGAGAGGTTGATCGGCCACATTGGGACTGAGACACGGCCCAGACTCCTACGGGAGGCAGCAGTGGGGAATATTGCACA
>JAZNAG010000076.1:0-2311 GCA_045586405.1 Acutalibacteraceae bacterium
ACAAATTCCTGTTGATAACCTGTTGAAAACAGTATAATAAATAAAATAAAAAAAGTGGCATTTAAATTTTGTTTTGAGGAATTAAAAAATAAGCCTTCAACCATATTAAAAGACCAAATTATTTTACCACTTTTTAATTTAAACTTTTCAAGTGAGTTTTGAACAGTTTTCAACACAGTTATCAATTAAAGTTTTCAAATGATAACATAACTTCATAATTGTTGATAAAGTAAACCAATGTATTGATTTTAAATATTTTGAATTGTTTATATCTTATGAATAACTTATCTTCTTCAACTAATAAACTAAAAAGCAAATTAACCGCAAGTTTTTTCTCTACAGTATCAACAGGAGTTATTGTTGTTTTTTCTCTTTTTATATTTTAAAAAAGGAGATATATAATATAAAATCGGTTGAAATGGTGGAAACCTAAAACGTAAATGTGTAATGTGTTCGTTAATTGTTAAACGCTAATCGTTCTCATTCAGTTTATTTAACTCTCATTGGAGTTCCATTTTGTACGTTTTGTAGTTATCTTCGCGAATAATAATAAAACACAATGACAAAGATTATAACACTTGTATTGGCACTTACGATGGTGCTGCTTGATTTCATTGCCTACAGGCGTTTGAAAAATATCGGGGCGAGCAAGACAATAAGGTATTCATTCGGTGGAGTGATACTATTCTCTTATCTACTCATCCTTTTGGTTCCGCTCTTCATGTTTGCATTTATAGTCCCAGAAAACAGCCAGTCGATGATGAAATTCTCGATGGCCATACTCACAGCCTATCTTTTCTTTTCGGTGGCGAGAATGGCGCTCTATGCCTTCTGGCTTCCTACTAAAAAAAGCAGGTGGATGTGGACAGGTATCGGGGTATCATCGTTCCTTTTGCTGTATTTTATGTACGGGGCGTTTGTCACCCGTACCAATTACCAGGTGAAAGAGGTCAAAATCGCATTCAGCAACCTCCCTGAGTCGTTCGATGGCTATAAGGTAGCGTTTATATCCGATATCCATATTGGCTCGATGTGGAATGCCGAAAAAGAACTCAATAAGCTATCAAGTGTCATTTCATCTACAGGTGCCGACCTTGTACTATTCGGCGGTGATCTGGTGAACCTTCATCACTCTGAACTTACACCTCAGATACTTGACATCCTTTCACGGATAAAAGGCAAACATGGGACTTTTGCTGTGTTGGGTAACCATGATACGGGAACTTATATAAAAGGCACTGAAAAGGCTTTTTATAAGCTAAATACAGCCTCTTTAAACAATGAGTTGTCAAAGGTAGGTTGGGTACTTTTGCGTGACAGTACAGTATATATAAATAAAGGAAACGACTCCATTGCAATTACCGGTATCGATTACTCCGACAAGCTTTTGGGCTACAAGCACTCTTTCAGCGCGATAGATGGTTTTGACGTAAGCGGAATATATGAAAATGTACCCGATGATGTTTTCAATATAACTATTTCCCACTTGCCCCAGCTTTGGTACACCCTTTGCGACGGTGGTTACAGCGACCTCACCCTTGCCGGTCATATACACGCAATGCAGATGAAGATTGCAGGGTTCTCTCCCGCAGCGTTGTTGTTTGATGAATGGAGCGGGCTTTACGAACGCCCTAACGGTAAACTTTATATCAATGACGGAATAGGCAGTGTAGGCTTCTTTGCACGCATCGGCGCCCGTCCCGAGGTTACTGTGATAGAGCTGAAGAGTGAATAAGTTATATAAACTTAGTGTGATAAAAATTCAAATAATCGAGCACTCGTCATGCTGACATTAGGGGCGGTGCCAATGGTGTCCGCCCCCAAAAAATGCATCGAATCTGTCATTGCCTTTAACCCCTATGGGCGGCGATTTACGGTTCCTACAGAGGAAGCATCAAGTAATCTCAAAAACAACAGCGAACTTGTCATGCTTGAGCGAAGCGAAGCATCTACAACAACTGCAAAAGAAAAGAGATTTTTTCGGGCAAAGCCCTCAACAACACGTATCACTATGTATCGAAATGACAAGTACGCGAAAAGTACAAGCAATGTCATCCCGAACCCCGTGTGAGGGATCTCAAAACCGCGCACAGAGATTCTTCGCTCTGCTCAGAATGACAAAACAACGTTTTGTTATCGGTGAGTTCATTAGTTTAACAATGAACGAACCAATGCTCTTTTGTTTTGTTATCGACGAGTTTTGCAGCAACAGGTCAAACGTAGCACTCCCACCCCTCCGCCAGTAAACTGGCACCTCCCCTCAGGCAGAGGAGGAATTTAACTTATGCCGTTTGGGTTGCGAAAAGCAAAA
>JAZNAG010000077.1:0-1654 GCA_045586405.1 Acutalibacteraceae bacterium
CGCGACGATGTGCAACAAATGCTGATGAACTTCTTCCGTCCGGAGTTCCTCAACCGTGTGGACGACATCGTAGTATTCAAACCCTTGCAAGCTGAACAAATCAAAGACATTGTTAAGCTGGTGCTCAAAGAATTGGCAGAACGCCTTGCGAAACAATTGGAGATTAAGCTTACCGCAAGTGACGAGGCTGTGGCACACCTTGCAAGTGCAGGCTTTGACCCCGCCTTTGGCGCACGTCCCTTGAAACGCTTGATTGTACACACTGTAGAAAACTTGCTGGCTCGTAAAATTGTAGCCGGTGAAATTAAAAATGGCGACAGCATCGAAGTGTTCATGAATGGTGAAAACGTAGATGTTGCAGTGAAATAAAAACTAAAAGTTAAATCTTAGTCCCGAAATTGGAGTGACTTCCAGTTTCGGGATTTTTATTTTGAAAGGACGATGTAGATGACAGAAAAGATTTACGGATATGTAAGAGTATCCAGCATAGAGCAAAACGAAATACGGCAGTTGGTTGCTTTAGAAAATGCTGGTGTTGAAAAGCGAAATATTTTTATCGACAAGCAAAGTGGTAAAAATTTTGACAGACCTAAATATAAAAGGCTTGTCAAAAAATTAAAGCCTGGCGATTTGCTTTATATACAGAGCATCGACAGGCTTGGGAGAAACTATATTGAAATTCAGGAACAGTGGCGCATCTTGACTAAAGATAAGGGCATTGATATTTGCGTGAAAGATATGCCACTGTTAAATACTCGTAACGGTAAAGACTTGCTTGGCACTTTTATTGCTGATTTAGTTTTGCAGATACTTTCTTTCGTAGCGCAGACGGAGCGCGAGAATATCAGGACTCGTCAGGCGCAAGGGATAGCTGCTGCAAAAAGCAGGGGCGTAAAATTTGGCAGACCTAAAAAGGAAGTGCCTGCTAATTTTTACAGTGTTCTTGCAAAATGGGAGCGCCAAGAAATTACAGGTAGGGAAGCTGCCAAAGAGTGTGGTATGCCTGTGACGACCTTTCTTTATAAGGCGAAGGAGCACAGAAAATAAAGAAAAGTGTAAGTTAGTAAAATCAAAAACTCTTTTTTAAATTGGGTAAGCACTTTTGAAATAGAAAGGTTACTTTTGATTTTAAAAAGAAGCTTCCAAATTTTTACACAGAAAAATTTTTGCTGAAAATGTCCGAAATTTTTCAGGAGCTATGATTTTTGTTAGCCCTGTTTCGAACGATGATTTTTTGAAAATAATGTAAAGTTCATAACAAATTTGACACTTGCAAAAGTGCTTGGTAAAATTATAATGTATGAGATTACACCGAAGCCCGAGACAGATTTTAGTAACTTCTTAAAGTCAGTAAATTTTGCTTGGGTTTTGTTTTTTACTTAGAGGAAATATTCGGGAGGTTATTTATGAAAGTTGCAATCATCATGGGCAGCAATTCTGACTGGCCCATCTTAGAACCCGCAGAGAAAACCTTGGTTGGTTTTGGTGTGGAAGTAGAAGTTGTAGTTGCTTCTGCCCACCGCACTCCTGACATCGTACATGAATTTGCGGCGACCGCTCGTGAACGTGGCGTTGAAGTTATCATTGCTGCGGCAGGCGCTGCTGCTCACTTAGGCGGTGTTATCGCTGCTTACACAACTGTGCCTGTAATTGG
>JAZNAG010000078.1:0-3353 GCA_045586405.1 Acutalibacteraceae bacterium
TCTGCAAATACTCGCTCTATCGTTTCTTTGCGTTTCTTGTAAAGCTCCTGATATTTGGGAGTATACCTTGCATCATCAGCCAATTCCTCGTAGTCCTTCCAGATATGCCTTGTAACCGATTTCACACAGTTCTTCGCCTTCGTACAAAGTTCTCTGGTGGGACAATTTGAGCATATTCTTGGGTCGCTTTCGTAATGCCTGTATCCGTCTCGATCTGTTGTTACATATCTCAATACCTGATACTCGGGGCAGATTATACAATCATAATGCTCATCATATACGTACTTCCACCACTCGTGCCCTCCCTTCATCGTCTGAGGACGCTTGTATGCTGTGGATATTACTCTACCATCGTCAAATACTTTCTTGCAAATATGGGGTGTTTTGTATGCACTGTCTGCTACTACTGTTTCTATCTCAGGGAATCTTTCAGTTACCTCATCATATACGTCATCAAATGCTACGCTATCGTGTACATTTCCGGGGGTGATTACTGCGCCGAGGACATAGCCGTACTTGTCGCAGGCGGTGTGTGCTTCATATGCAAACTGCTTTTTATGATCTCCCTTGACAAACATTCCGCAATCGGGGTCGGTTGTGCTTTTCGTTACCTTCTTCTGCTTTTCAGCCTTTTTTCTTCTTGCAAGCTTCTTTTTTGATGTATTATCCCTCTTCTTTTTGGGAGCATCGGGCTTGTCATCGTCGTTATCAAAGGGTGTTTTTCCGTGCTCTTCTCGGTCTGCATTGACCTCTTCCATCAGCTCTTTTGCGTATCTTTTGGCAGCTATCGGCACTTCTTCCTGTATTTTCTTTTTGTTGTTCGCACTTGCTTTTATGTGGGTTCCGTCTATGAATACCGCACTTGGAGAAAGGTATCCTGCCTCTGCTATTTCATCAAGCACCCAGTTGAATATTTTATCTACGGTTTCTGTTGTGAAGCGGTGACGGAAGTTGTAGCTTACTGTGGAAAAGTGGGGAGGTTCTTCTGTCAAACCGTATCCCAAAAACCATCTGTATGCTACGTTTACTTCTATCTCTGATGCGGTCCGTCTAAGAGAAGGCAATCCATACAAATGCTGTATCAATACCATCTTGAACAGCACTACAGGGTCTACACTCATCCTTCCGTTGTCTGCGCAATACAGTTCCTCTACCATTTCGTAGATCTTGCTGAAATCTATTGCTCTATCTATTTTTCTGAGTAAATGGTCTGCGGGTACAAGCATTTCCAAATCTACTATTGTTACTTGACCTCGCATATTTTCCTGATTCTTTTTTATCATTTTCATCACCCCTCCCATTATACCATATTTCTTCACAAACATAAAGAAAAAAGCCCAGTTATACTGGACTTTTTCGACAGACTGATGGCTCTCTTTTTCAGACAGCCACTTTAAGAATTAATATTTATCGCTTTAACAGCATTTGTATCGTGATGTAGTCAGCAGTGCTGATAATACCGTCAGTATTGATATCTGCTTTTTGTGCCATTTCTTCGGTCAGCTCGCTTTGCAAATTACAATGCAAGCGTATTAAAATGTAGTCATTGGACGAAAGCACGCCATCGTCGTTTATATCCCCTGCAATAACTGGAACGGCAAAGTTAAACTCAACGGTTACACGTTGCATTGCGGTGTTATTAAAATTAGGTGTATTATTTATATCGAATATAAAGCTACCGCCTGTATACTGCATACCGTAAACGTAAAAGTAATCGCCCATTGATAAGTCTGGCGTATGAGCCTCATAGGTTTTGTTTTTTATAGGATCATAAGCATAAATCATATCAGGACCGGAATAGAAAAGCACTTTACCGTCGGTGGCAAGGCAGCTTTGGTTTTTGTTCCAATAAGACGTTGCGCTTGCCATCCATTTATCAGTTATAGTTAATAACACGTTTCCGTCATAGTCCTTAAGCATACCAGTAGTGTTGTCTAAATAATACACGGTATCATTTATAAATTGAAAGACCGTATCGGAGTTTTGCCAAAAATAAGTATCGTAGCTTGTATCCGTGGGTGTTGTATCGTAGTCTGTTGCGTTATGGTTATTAGCCATCATGTACTCGGTAGAAACCAAAAAATAATCGTGCTGCACCTTACCTGCAACATCCCAATTAGTGCTACTCCATAAAGGGTCATCCCAAGTAACGTCAACATGATAATAATTATCGTTCACATATATTATATTCCAAACGTGGTTAAGAGAAACGGAGGTACAAGCATAAGACGAAATGTCGAGCTTTTGCATCAAATAGTTATATGCAAGGGTGTACCCCTGACAAACCGCTTTGCCTGTAACGGTCGCTCCGTAAATATTATGAGAAGAGCGGAATTCCTCGCTGGTTGTATCCTCAAAAATAGTATAGGTGCAAAATTCTGCCAACCTGTCGTGTGCTATAAGTGCCTTTTGAACATCGCTCAAGGCATCGTTGTTTTTTAAGCCATCAACCATTTTTTCGGCGCTTGAATCGATTTCAGCAAGCATGGATTTATACGTATCTTCGTCATAGCAATAGTTAGGGTATATATAGTTTATCTTTGTCAGATAAGTAGGGCCGTATTTAAAGCCTTCAACGTGAAATGCGGTAGTAATATCACAAGAAATCAAATTAACAAGAGCGTTTATATTCTCTTGGTTATTTGGCACATTAAACTGGCTAATTGAAATAGTATCAGAGAAAAGGGCAAATTGCTCTTCTAAATAATCCTTGAGTGCATCAACATCAACACTTGAAGAAAAGGCATATGGGGCTAATTCACCGTTTGATATATATGCTACGGTATACCTTTCCCCTACAAGGTTGGCATTAACGGCAGCATGCACGGTAAAAGATGATAAGCTTATTACCATAAACAAAGACATCAAAGTACATAAGAATTTAAGGCTAAACTTTTTGGTTTTCATAACGAACTCTCCTTCCAGTTTTCCTACACCATGTTTTTGATTGCCATATCTTTATATTAGGATATCAAATGTTTTAGTTTTTGTCAACAAAAAAAGCAGTTAATATGGGATTTAAGCCATATTAACTGCTTTGAAATTTAAAATTTTACAGAGGTAAATTGGTTAGCAAAAACTTACGCACTTGCATTAAGTTTATCCATTATTTCCTCTATGCTGATTTCTACAAGGTCCTTCATTTGGTCTATGCGGGACTGGATGTTCTTGTCGAGTTTAGTACACATATTAGTAGGATCGGAAAGAGCCTGACCAAATACTGCACCGAGGTCGAAGGTGCGACTTTCGAAGATAATATCGAGCATATCAGCGCTATCGGGGTCAGAAGCGTCACCGCGCTTAAGCTGCTTGTCATAATATTCGGGAGTGAGGTAATCCTTGCTGTATGCGCC
>JAZNAG010000079.1:0-2461 GCA_045586405.1 Acutalibacteraceae bacterium
ATCCGTATTTTTCTTTCTGTCGCTCGATCATCTTTTTGACCTGTTCACTTGTGTAGCGGTGACTTGCGTTCTCCTGACCGTCGGTTGTAATAACAAACATGGTATGCTCCGGCACATCTTCAGGTCGCGCATACTTATGGATATTACAAATATGGTGGATTGCGCCGCCGATGGCATCTATAAGCGCGGTGCAACCTCTAACGGTATAATCCTTGTCAGTCATCTTTGAAATGTCCCCAAGCTTCACACGGTCGTGCAGAACCTCGCTCTCGTCATCAAAAAGCACCGTAGATACATAGCAACCGCCATCCTGTTTCTTTTGCTTTTCAATCATAGAATTGAATCCACCAATTGTGTCGCTCTCAAGCCCTGCCATCGAACCACTTCTGTCCAAAATAAATACGAGTTCAGTAATGTTGTTTTTCATAATAAAGAACCCCTCTTTCATTTGATGTCATCATTGTACACCAATAAAAGAGAGGTTAGGTCGCTTCGCATGCGACAAATTATTTTATTGCATTTAATTGCAGATCAGCTTTGTAATTATCAAGCATAGAATAATTCTTATGTGATATGTTTATACCCCATTCTGGTGCGCTTTTTTGATTGGGTTTATCATAATCCCTATCAACAAATACTGCGTTGGGGTTCTTCCATACTGTAGATGGAATCACAAAAACATCTGGTAGTTTCCCTTCAAAGAAATGCAAATAACAAACCAAACGGTTTTCCTTAAGTTCAGGCATTTTGCTTTTCTTAATAAGTACATAATTATAATCGCGCACCGCTTTTACTTGAACCTCGTAAAACAAATTACTTTCTGGCTTTTTCGCTATAAAATCAACGCCATGATCATCAACTTCAGAAGTATACACTTCAAAACCGTATGATGCGAACTCCATTTTAGCGTAGTATTCAGCATATCTTCCGAGTTGTAATCCGGACAACTTTGACCAATTTAAATTAGGCATTAGCGCTCATCTCCCACTCAACTTCCTTAAACCCAACAAGCACGAAATCATCACCGATGAGTAACGGTCGCTTAACAAGCATACCGTCGGTTGCAAGAAGTTTTAGCATTTCTTCCTCGCTCATTTGGGGTAGTTTGTTTTTAAGGTCTAATGATTTATAAAGCAAACCGCTTGTATTAAAGAACTTCTTAATCGGTAATCCGCTTTTGTTATACCAGTCGGTCAATTCTTCAAGTGAGGGATTATCGAGTTTAATATCCCTAAGTTCATATTCGATTTTATTATCATCTAACCACTTTTTCGCTCTTTGGCAAGTGGTACATTTTGGGTAGCAGATAAATTTTAACATAGTAATCTCCTTACTCCATAACTTCAATCAAAAAACTTACCGGACGAAAACCGTCATTGCAGGAAATCATTGCAGATTTCGGGTTCTTCATCCATCCGTCATAGAAATTTTCTCCGCCGTGAGCAAGTGTCATTACAAACGGCGAAACGCTCTCCCACGCACTGTCACAAAATCCGTCAGGCTTTTGCCAACCTTCGCAGATAAACACCTGACCTTCCTGTAAGTCGCAAGCGTGTTCTATCGGATTTTCAAACTTTTCAATTAAATCGTCATACCGTGCTTTTCGCATTACTGTTATTCTAATTTTCTTCATAGCCTATTTCCTTTATACATAAAACATTCTTCCTCGTGTGAGGAAATAACGCCTATTGCCTGCAGATAGGAATAAATGATGGTACTGCCCACAAATTTCATTCCACGTTTTACAAGGTCTGCTGACAAAGCATCCGATAAAGGTGATGTTGTCTTGTCCACCTCTATAATCTGCTGTTCGCCTGTAAAGCCTTTCAGATACTCTCGGAAACTGCCGTATTCTTTTTGAATTTCCAAAAATATTTTTGCGTTATTTACTGCTGATCGAATTTTCAGTTTATTGCGGATAATATCTTTATTGTTTTGAAGTTCGGCAATTTTATTATCGTTATAATTAGCAATCTTTTGAGCATCAAAGCCATCAAAAGCTTTGCGGAAGGCCTCTCTTTTATTTAGCACACATTCCCAAGAAAGCCCTGCCTGAAAGGATTCAAGAATCAGCATCTCAAATAAATACTGCTCATTGAAATTTAGCACACCCCACTCTTCGTCGTGGTATTTTATGTATGTAGTGTTTTTAAGGTTGCACCATTTACAGCGGCTTCGTTCACTCATTTTTATGCTCCAAAACTATTTTTGCACTTTTTATCAGTAAGTTCAAAACTAATATCAATCAAAAAAGATAGCGTTTCTTCACTGACAGTTCCGTCAAGCAACGCAGATATCCAACAAGTTTTTGACATATGATAGGCAGGAAAAATTCCTTTTTCCTGTAAAAACGAGCCCATCATAATCGGGTCGATTTTAAGATTGATAACGTCAACCTTTTCATCTCCCAAAAGCCCAAACACCCTTGGCGAAACATTCAGAATAATACCATACCACTTGC
>JAZNAG010000080.1:0-1504 GCA_045586405.1 Acutalibacteraceae bacterium
TTAAAAAGCAGACTACAGTAAATGCTACATCAACAAGCTACAAAGACACTAAGGCAAAGAGTGGTACAAAGTACAAATATTGTGTAAAAGCAAAAAATGGTAGCGTAGTAAGTGCATATCTTACATCAAAATCAGTAAAAAGATAAAATGAAAAACACGGCAGAGAAATCTGTCGTGTTTTTATTGCAATAATTATAAAAAAGTGCTAAGATTATTTCAAAGTTAATATAAGGAGTAAAAAAATATGATAGTAACAAATGTTATTTCAAAAGAGTTAAAGAGTTTTGAAAGTATCCACCCGCGCCACAAAGCTGCTTTTGATTTTATAAAAAAGGCCGTTAGAGAAGACTTAAATGATGGTAATTATGAGATAGATGGTAAAGAAGTTTATGCTTTTATATCTTCATATAAAACAAAAACAGAACAGGAAGCTAAATTTGAAGCACACAAGAAATATATTGATATTCAATGTATTTTAAGTGGTACAGAAATAATAGGTTTTGAAGCACCAGAAGAAGTAGAATTAATTGAAGATTATAAAGATGGCGGCGATATCTGTTTTTATAGTTTGAATAAAGACTATGACAAAGTGGTTCTTAAAAAAGGTGAATTTGCAATTATAATGACAGATGAATTACACGCACCTTGTCTTAGTCTTAACGACGAGCCAACCGATGTTAAAAAGGTTGTAGTAAAAATCTTATATTGATAAAGCAAAAAACCTGTAGAGTTTTCACTCTACAGGTTTTTTTATATAGTCTAATTATTCAGCTTTAGGAGCATAAAGGTCCTTAAGTCTGAGAAGGTGTTCATATCTCTCAGTTGCTGTTTTCTCTGAAAGTGCGAAGAGTTCTTCTGCTCTTTCTGGGAATGAGCGTGTAAGAGAAGCATAACGAGCTTCGTTAAGAAGGAATTCACGGTAGCTACCTGTTGCAGGTTTGCTATCAATTGTGAATGGATTCTGGCCTTCTGCTTTGAGAGCTGGGTTGTAACGGAACATATTCCAGTAACCACAATCAACAGCCTTCTTCATTTCGTTCTGGCAGTTAATCATACCACCCTTGATTGAGTGCATTTCGCAAGGAGCGTAAGCAATAATGATTGAAGGACCATTATAAGCCTCAGCTTCTTTAATTGCTTTAAGAGTCTGGTTCTGGTCTGCGCCCATAGCGATTTGTGCTACATAAACGTAACCATAGCTCATAGCGATTTCTGCAAGGCTCTTCTTAGCAACAGCTTTACCAGCAGCAGCGAATTGAGCAACCTGACCAATGTTAGAAGCTTTAGAAGCCTGACCACCTGTATTTGAGTAAACTTCTGTATCAAATACCATAATGTTTACGTCTTCACCAGATGCAAGAACGTGGTCAACACCGCCGAAGCCGATGTCGTAAGCCCAACCGTCACCACCGAAAATCCATACAGATTTCTTAGCAAGGTAGTCTTTATTAGCAACGATTGATTTGCAGTTTTCACATTCGATACCTTCGAGTGCAGCTACGAG
>JAZNAG010000081.1:0-24521 GCA_045586405.1 Acutalibacteraceae bacterium
TTGTCACACCCTCACCCCATTTCTTCTGATAGCCGTTCACAAACAAAATCAACAGCATTTAGAACAGCATCAAGAGACACATAAAAGCCCTCATCTGTAAACATGCCTGTGTAATTTTTTATTTGGTCTTTGTATGCTTCCACAAACTCTTTGACGGCTTCAGATTTGGCGGTTTTTAGTTGTCTGCGTGCCTTTTTCAAATGCTCAACAAGTGCTGATTTTTCTGAATTTAGGCGGTTTATGAGGTCAAGGACACTTTCGCCTACATCAATTTCACCGCAAGTATCTTTATTAGGGCATTTATCACAAAACATAACATCATATAGGTAGCAACATTCAAAAGCCTTTATAATCTCGTTGTCGGTCATTCTACATTACTCCTTTGCTTTTCGTAGCAATGTTTGCACATTTTAATGCTACTTATCATTTCTTCACCTTTGCGTTTCTGTTTGCACACAGGGCATATAACTATTGAGTTCAAATATTCATCCGAAAACCTTGTCATTCTGTATCACTCCAATCTAAAGCCTGTCCGCACTTGTTGCAGTAATTACAATAACTGATAAAAGTACCACAACAAGGGCATTTATAAACTGTTGTACCTTTACACCATTTGGTATTGCCAAAACTCATTTCTGCTGCTTCTATCTTGTGAGGGGTAGGTTTCTTCTGTATCTGCTTTTTACAAGCGTCACAAACCTCTTTTTTTGTCAAAACTACCATACTTTCATTTTTTGGTTTTACCAAAACTAAACCGTTGTCCTGAATATGTATCCTGTTTTCTGTCATTCTCCCTGCACCTCGCTTTCAAGCCATCGTGTAATACCCTCTAAACAAACATTACCCGATGCGTTGCACACCCCATCTTCTGTGAAAACACAATACTTTTCGCAATTTGCATTTCTTTCAAGAAGCTCTGCCATTTCCTCAACGCTCATAGCCTTTATGCGGTCAAAGTTGGTAACCTTCTTTTCTTCAAAACCGCTACATATCTCTGCATAACTGCTGTTATTTGAATAATACCTGCTACATAAGGCAAACTTTTTACAATTACTACACAGTTTCATTCTCCCTCACCCCTCAATGCTTTCTCGGCGGCTTCTTTTGTTGCAAAACAATCATTTTCAGGATAAATCACTAATTTTGTATCACGATTATCTTGCGTTTCGTTTATATGATATTTAAGTGTTTCGTCAAGGTCATAATCGTCAATCCAATAAGTAGCAATTATGCAACCTTTAGAGTTTGCAAGAAACATATAGCCGCTTATATCAACCGCTTCTCCATTTTCTCTTTCAACAACCCAAATTTCATCTCCCGCTTTATAAGTCGGTACGATAACGCCGTTGTCTATGAGGTGGTCGGCAACAAACTCGCACGCTTCATCAAACGCAATCAATGCTATTTTATCTCTCATTCCTCGCACCCCCGTTTCGGGTCAGGCATATACGCCCATTTGGTAACTTCGCCGTCAAAACATTGCTCTATATCTATTCCGTTTCTTTTCCACTTGCCCTTAGTGTCGGTATAAAGTTCAAATACAGCTTTATCATTTATTACTGCAAGCACTCTTTCCCCCGCAGGAGGTAACAATGTTTTTACGCTTATCCACTCAATATACTTTTCTTTTTTGAGCTTTTCGTTTTCTGCCCTGAGTTGCTTTACAGCGTCAGATAATCGGGATAATACAAGCAATTCTGTACCGCATACATTTTTCATATTCTTTCGTATTTCAACGGCTTCCAAATATGTATCTATCTCAGAATATTTCATAGTCTCAGCTCCTTTCTTTAACTTGAAAACAACCTATAATTTTTACTTCTGTCTTTTGCTACGCTGATTTTATATATTCCCGCTTGCTGATATATCCTGCTCATAGTCGCCTCATCATAATCGAGTATATCTTCAAGCGTTTTTTCACTTGATATAATCGTAATCTTGCTTTTGTCAAGTAATCTATGATTGATAATCTCAAAGGCAAGGTTAATATCCGCTGCCGTCGGTACTTCGCCGTTTTTTACTTTCAAGAAATCATCTATGTATAAAACATCAATATTTTTATAGAGGCTTATCATATCCTGATAGTTCACATCATTAACAAATGCCTTGAGCTTCTTTGCTTCTTCACTCCAAAGCATATATTTAACCTCTAATCCTGCTTTAATGTAGTGAGCTGCTATTGCGGTGCAAATATGAGTTTTTCCACAACCTACTTGACCGCCAATAAAAAACCATTTTGCGGTATCATCAGCACAAAAAGCCTCTGCTTTACTCTTTATAGTCTTTTGCCATTCCTGAGTATCTTTGTAACTCTTAAAAGTGTACTGCGTGATAATATCACCTAATCCGCTTTTTCTTGCCCGTCTTAATGTAGAGCGTATTTTCTTACAACTGCACTCTGAATGTATTTCCTCACCGTTTTCACCTAATCGAGCAATAAAGCCTTTGTTTTTGCACTTTTCACAGTTATATCCGTCAACCTTGTGTAAATCTCCCTCAATATTGTTATAGGATTTTACTTTCTCAGACGCTAAATCTATATTTCCTACATCAATATCAACCTTGTATTTTTCTTTCATCTTTGCAAATATATCTCCAAAAGTTGACATTTCACTCATAGGTGCGTGCCTCCTAATTTAATATCGCTGTTACTGTTTTCTTTCTGTTTTGGTTTATTTATGGGTGTGTTCAAATAACTATCAAACTTTGTACCGAATAGTGTTTCAGGTCTTAAATACTTTGCCATTTCCGTGCCTATCCACTCTGAACACTTTTTATCAATAACCGCTTTGAAATCATCAACGGTGTATTTTTCGGCTAACCTTGCCTTTATGTGTTTTTGAGTTACTTTGTTTCCTGCTCTATATCTTGTACCTACTTTATTATTAAGATAAGAAATAATTTCAGTTATAGTTTCAGTAATAGAAACAGTATCAGTATCAGTTGTATCGGTATCGTATTCATACGGTATAGATACGGTATCTCTTGAGTTATATAAATCTATAATTTCGTTTCTGAAATTATCATTTTTTACCCCTTTTATAGCAGATATTAATGGTTGGTCTAATTTAGGTGAATTAGTCCAATTATATTTGTACCAATTTTTTATAAACAGCTCTTTTGTATCAAAGTCATAATCTATTACTTTATGATGTTCCTTAAATCGTTTTAACAAACTTTCAACGCTATCACGGGAATATCCTAAATCGTTTGACATTTGGCGTATGCTTATTTCATAACAGCCGATAATGTTTGTATAAGGATTTGTTAAGCAATACAACATAAAATATTTATCCTCGGGGCTAAATTCATCTGCAACTTTTGTATCAGTCCAAAATGTTGTATGTATGCTTCTGTATATAGCCAAATTCTCAACTCCTGTTATTTTAGGTTTATCGGTCTATAAAACTATATTGGCGTATAGAAACATAACCGATATGTGTTCCGTCAATGTTTTTTACTACAACGAAAGGTATATACTCCTTGCCCATAACGGCAAGTGGCACGGGATAAAGGTACTGCCCCTTTTTCTCACGGTTCAAAGCCGTGTGCATTACTTTTATGCTAATCCCGCAAATAAAAAACCTCTGTACGGTTATGGTGGAGCATAAGCCTGTACAAAGGTTGTCGGTCATAGTATTAAGTTTATCGCCATAGGGCAACTCCACTCACTCTATGACCTTAATACTATTTTACAATATCTTCCTACACTTATAATTGCGTAAAAGAAATAAGCATTATTTTTCTACGACTTTTTCAAGCGGAACAATAACAACGCTTCGGGCAGCTTTTATGTCGGTTAATTCAGCCTGATAATGCCATTTGTTTTCTTTATGATGTTTTCGCTTAATTACTGCCGTTAATGTGTACTCTATTCCGTCATATAGTACGGGCTTGCCGTACCATATAACCTCATTTGCATTTTCGAGTTGCAATTCGTTTTACCCTTTCTTCTGCTGCCTTTTGGTCTGCTTCGTATTTTGCCTGAGTTTTGAAAAATTTACATTTGAGGCAAGATGTAACGCCTGTAAGAACGCCACAAAAGTCTCGTTTATTCTTGTCGCCTCTAAATGCAAAACAATTTTCTCTGTAAAATCTAACTGCCATTACCAACCAATCTCCTTAAAGTAAGTTTTCAAGTCTCTGCATTTGCCTGTAAGCACTTCATAAACGCCCATAATAGCGGAAACAATCAGAAAACTTGCAGGAACTACAATGCCTGCAATTATTAAGCAAACAATAAGTTTTAACATAGTATGTACCTCACAATCTTTCGGGGCGGTTTAGCCGCCGCCCCTCGGCTTAAATCATTTGAGTTTGTATTCATAATGATATGAACACACGCCGTTACTACACTTAACTTCGAGCCTGTCGCCGTACTTCTTGACTAAAGCCTGCTTGTATGCTTCTTGTGTATAATTGTTGCGGGTATGCCCTATGCAATTAATATACACCTGCACCGTCTCGCCGCTTTCAAGGTGATTGCACACCTCGTCAAAATACTCAGTGTAGTAGTCATTGCCACAGTTTACTAACATCTTGAACACCTCTCTTTATTCAGTTGTTTTGTAACCTCTCTTGATTACATATATATTATATCGCAAAAGTGTTATAATATAATTACATAAAAGAATTATAACTACAAAATGTTGCACAAAGTTTAGGGGGCATTTTTGTGTGTTTTGTCAATGTATGTAACCGCCACAGCATAAGCAGCCCAAATATCACTTTTGAAACCATAAAAGAAATCAGGGTTTTTCTTCGTGCCTTTGCCGTTCTTATAATCAAACCTTGCAAACCTATCTATTAACGCTTGTCTGATATTGCTATCTTTTGCCCTCATACTATTGCATAAATTCAGCTTTTCCTCTTTTCGGTATATGTAGGCTCTTGTCATTGTCATACTTGCTTCCCAAAAACGCCCTATCCATACACAAGTATCAAATACCTCTTTGCCGACGGGCATACCATAGCAAGCTACCATTTCAAGGACTAATTCCTCATAATCGCCCATTTTTACAATAGTAAGCATTTCATCATTCGGCACTTTTCCTTTGTCTATAATTTCATAGTCTTTAGTGCAAAAAACATAAGCACTTTCTGTATTTCCTGCGTCTATTGCTAAAATTTTAACTGATTGCATACGCCCTGTATTCCTCCTCCTCTTTCTTTCGTTTTTCAACGGTTTTCGGATTTGCTAAATCAGGGCGTTCTGCTTGAATTTTTCGGCGGCAACGGGTGACAGTTTCCCAATTAGGCATATTTAATATCTTGTGGTTATACATTGCCATTCCAAAAGGTTTATCAAGAATATCCTTGTTTAACTTCTCGCATACAAGAAACATCAAAACATAGTCGTCTTGCCGTGCCTGAGTGCTTTCCTCAAGCACGGTCAAAACTATCTTTTCTGTAGATTTGAGTTTAGCCATTGTTTACACTCCTTTTATATAGGTTTCATAATGTGTCATTATAATTACACTTCCGCAAGTCTGTTGTTTGCTATATCACAGTATTCTTCTGAAATCTCAAAACCTATAAAATTACGATTATTTTTAACACAGGCGACGGCTGTAGTTCCGCTTCCTATAAACGGGTCAAGCACTACATCACCCTCGTTACTCCAACTCATTATATGGTCTTTTGCTAATTGCTCAGGGAACACGGCAGGGTGTTTTGTTTTATTTTGTGCAATCGCTATCTGCCATATATTATTGGCATAACGGGTTTTATTAAGAACAAACTCTTTTTTTGTACGCCCGTTCTCCCCTCCCATATTCTTGCAAGTGGATTTATAGATTTTACCACCGCATTTACACTCAATCATTAGCGGGTTGAATGTTTTGGGTTGCCCTTTGCTAAAAACAAACATATATTCAAATACATCAAAGTACCTTTTAGTTTTTACTTTAGGCATTGGGTTTGTTTTTTGCCAAATCATTGTGTCGTGCAGATTAAATCCGCATTTCTTGAAGAACAATGCTTGTTCGAATGATGTTCCTGTTTCGCTACCTTTAACAGTTGCGTCACCTACTATCCACACCACAATTCCACCCTGTTTTGTTACACGGAATAGTTCCTTTGCTGTTGCTTCAAAATCCCACTCAAAACCGTTGTATTTTCGTAAATTGTCATAAGGGGGACTTGTTACAGTTAAATCAATACAATTATCGGGTAGTAGTTTCATTCCCTCTAAACAATCCATACTATAGATTTTATTTAACTCCAACATTGTTAATCCTTTCATCTGCTATCTTGCAATATTCTTTACAAATCTCAAACCCTATGTATTTACGATTATTTTTTTACAAGCAATCGCTGTAGTTGCTACGCCCATACAAGGGTCTAATACCGTTTCTTCTTCTTTTGTGAACATCTTAATAAACCACTCAGCAACTTCAGGGTGCATAACGGCTTTGTGTTCTTTTGGCATTTTTGAATTTACGGAAGTAGTGATTATATTTTTTGTATAGGTGAAATTGGACTTTAACGACTTGTCACCTAATACAATAAAAAACTCATAAGAATTTGTAATATTATGACCACTTGCAGGCATAGGATTACTTTTTTCCCATATTATAATCTGTTTGATTTTATGTCTGTATGTTCCGATTATTGCGTAAACATCAGCCGAATTATAATAATTTGTTTGAATATTCAAAAACACATAGTTTTTGGCTACTCGTAAACTTTCCTCTATGAGATTTAGCAGAAAACCATAATAATCTGTTAATTGGTCGTTATAAAAGGTATATTTGTCGTTTCTTTTTCTGTTATAAGGGGGGGAAGTAAAAACATAATCAACCGTGTTATCCTCCATTTCTTGAAACAAATCGAAACAATTACCGTTGTAAATTTTGTTCAATTCAAACATAACATCTCACTTCCTTGTCACTTAGAACGGGAGGTCATCATCTGCGGGCATTTCCGCAAACTCGTTAGACTGAGGTGTAATCTCAGGTGGAGTATATGTCTGCTGTGTATTGTCTCTCTTTTCGCCTGTAAATGAGGCGTTGTCTGCTATAACCTCTACAACATAACGCTTGCTGCCGTCCTTTGCTTCATAGGTACGGCTTTGTAACTGACCGTCAATAGCAATCATTGAGCCTTTACGAAACCATTTGCACACAAACTCAGCAGTTCCACGCCACGCTACAATATCAAAAAAGTCTGCCTGTCTTTCCTCGCCTGATTTCTGATGTGTTCTATCAACGCCAATTCTAAAGGTTGTTACACTAACTCCTGTTTGTGTAGTCTTTAGTTCAGGGTCGCTAACAAGTCTACCCATTAAAACAACTCTATTAATCATAAATATCCTCGCTTTCTTTGATGTTCATAATAATTGTACATACTGTATTTTTATAGAATATTTCTTTTGCTTCTTCTTCTGTTTCTGCCTCAATAACAGATGTTCCTATTTTTTCAGGAAAATCCTCACAAAAACAAGTTTCCCAATCAATTTCAAACCGTTTCATTTCTTATCTTCCTTTCTCAGATTTAGAACATTACAGAGATAATCGTCGAGTTTTATACCATAAATGTGGTAGAGGTCAAAAAAAGCCTGCCCTTTTGTGTGTGCCTCTTGATGATGTTTTCTACAAAGGGCTATTGCCTCCATACCTTTATGTATGATTTGCTCCCTATCTCGCCCCATTCCTACGGTATCTATATGGTGTATATCTGCTTTGTCGTTACATACAGCACACCGCCTGTATTCAAGGCAGGAATACAGATATTTGCTTATATCGTCTGTTCTATTAAGCAGGGTGTCTCTTGTCGGTACGCCGTGCATAAAGCAAAACTCAATTAAATAGCTGATAAACTCCCTTGCTGTTGACATATCGCAATCAGACAAACTAAACGGCTCTAAAATATTCTGTAATCTGAACTCAAACTCTGTATATTGTCTTATGTACTCGGGTTCGTGACCGCACCAATTAGCAATATCCCTGACTAAAGCAAAGATTTTTCGCCGTTGGTCTGCGGATATTTCCCTGCCGTCTACTAATCTTATTTCTATTACATCAACCTGTTTTTGGAGCATTTCACGGTCAATAGCAACAAGAGGTTTAACGAGCAAGGTCTCCCCGTCATAGCCGATTATTTTAGCTGTTGCAATCATTTACTTGCCTCATAGCAATCTTTACACATTCCGTATTTGCTCAATATCTGCTGTGGCTGCCATACTGTTCTCTTTGCTGTTGTCATAGGTTGCATAGGCTTTCCACATTTAGGACAGGTTACAATAGTTGGTGTTGCAGGTTGTGTAGTAGGCTGTGTATTAACTTTTCCGTTCATTTTATATACAACTCTTTTTAAACTGTTATTGTATATTTCAAGGTCAACGATTTTTTTATTCACTATTTCAATTTTGCAAACACAAAAATCATCATCACATTTAAAAGTTCCTTTTTGATTTTTGTATATTTTACAATTTTGCGAATTTACCCAAATAAACGGGGCTGAATAGAGTTCACGACCAATTCCGTGACACACACACCCCCTTTTAAAGCTGTCCGAACTTTCCCCTTTTTCCTTTTCGGTATTGCTTTCTGTTCCGCAATCCGCTTTCCATATCCACTCGTCTTTATATCGAACACCGACACGGCAAAACAGATTACCTTTGCACTCAAAATGGTCACGCTGCCAATTTTCCGCTCCTACTGTTTCATCAAGGATAGCCATATCACATCTTGCGTCTTTATATAGCAACAATGATAATCCTGTGCCGTCTTTTTTAATTGAGCCTACTCGCACCTCAATTTCGTCTGCTCTTAAATCTCGGAAAACCATATATTCACCTACTTTATCTGAATGTTTCTATTAATCTGTAATTCCGCACCGTTTACGGTTTCACCTGCAAACAACATTTTTCTGATACTTGCTCTGTCAACCTTTGGCGGTTGCTCAATAAGAAATACCGCAGGAATTTTTGTTTCATCTGTAATACATACTGACTTGCTTGTTCCTACCTTTACGGTAAATACACCTGCTGTTTCTTTGTCCTTGCCTGCTACTGTCATATATGCAAGCACCGCACTTTTGAGCCTTTTCACGGCGTTTTCTGCTGTTTCCTTCTTCTTTGTCAAACGGTCTGCCTCTGCTTTGTATGCTTCTGCGTCAGATGTGAATTGACGAATTACTTTGCAATAGTCCTCTAATTTGATTTCTAAGCCCATACCCTCTAAAGTATCGTGTACCGCTTTTTCGTCTATTTCCTCAGCGTCAAGCATTGCGTACAGGGTCTTTGCTGCTTCTGTCATTTCATACAGCGTCATTCTTCATCTATCCTTTCTATGCCTAAAAGCAATTCAACGGTATCTGTAGCCTCTTTTGATAAACCGTAAGTGCTTTTGCTATTACTAATAACTCTTTTAAGTCTATCTACGATTACTGCTTTTTCCATTAATTCGTTATAGGTTTCAAGTGAGATAACTACACTATTTTCTAAAGATTTTTTGTACTCAGCTTCTGTCATTTTTCTGTTTCCCCCGTTACATTCATAAACTTGTCAAACTCAGAACGGCACTTGTCGCACAGATGAAAAGTGTGTACTACCTTTTGAGATTGTATCTCCCGTCCATAGTGGTTAGTGCTTTTTACCTTTCTAACTACATTAATTTTCTCTGTTGCAGGTGTAAAAATATCCTTACCGCATTTATCACATATAACTTTGTTAAGTATCATTTTTAACTCCTCTTTCATTAAATTTGTTAGCAAGAAATTCTGCTAATCTCTGATTATGTATTTTTTCAGTTTCTATCAATCGGACTACTACTTTTCTTCTGTTTCTCATTGCTCTGTCCTTTCTTCATTAATAAGTACATTTCGCTATCAGGTACATTAAACTCACGCTGTACGGCACTCCAAAACTCCTGAGAGCCGTCTCTGTCGCCTTTTTCAATAAGTGAATAGGTTGTACGGCTTATTCCTGTTTTAACTGCCATTTTGCCCTTTGTGAGCTTATGTTGACACCTGAGCATATATAAGTTATCTCTCATTATTATTCACCTCCTTTCAATATGTTTCATAACGACACATCAGAGCCATTAACACGGGCGGTTTTAGTTCCCGCCCTCGGCTTTTCTGTTGTTATTATTCTACCATAATTTGTAAAAATATTCTATTCGCATTGTATACAAACTTTAGCATTTTATTTTGTGTATGTTGCATATTGAGTATAAAAGATAACAAAACGACACACAACTCCCAAAAAAAAGACGGGCGTTCTTTGCCCTATGCTATCTGAAATATATCTTCTATATGTTGTTCCCATTCTTTATATGTAATCAAGCCAAACTCAATAGCAAAGTCGGCAGCTCCGAGAGCTTTAGTTGCTAATAACCTTTTAGTGGCTTCTTCTTTTATTCCCTTAGCGTATTCAATATCTTGCTTAATTCTTTGTTGCACGGTATATCCTCGCTTGTTTTTCATTGAGACACCTCGTTATCATTTTCAGATATTTGCTAAATTTCTATATCATTATATTACAATAACAATTCTAAATCAATAGGGAAAAGCAACAAATGTTCGTATTTCGTTTTGTCCTCTGTGCAAAATGTTTCACATTGTTATCATTCTGTGTTACTATGATTATGTTGTTACCTTGCCTCGGTACACAACATTAAATTCTCAGAAAGGAGTGAATTATCTTCAATGACTTCCATAGGTAGCAAACTAAAAACTTTGAGAAAGGGGCGTGGATTAACTCAATTAGAATTAGCCTACCGTATGAATTGGAGCAGGGCGACAATTTCAAATTATGAGTGCGGGCGTAGAGTTCCCCACCTTGACGAATTGACAGCATTATGTCATTTTTTCGGGGTTTCAATGGACTATTGGGGAGTAGAAACGCAAGACTACAGTTTTGAGCTGTTGAGCCGTGCAAAGGCTGTATTTACTAATCAGGCTATTCCTAAAGAAGAAAGAGAACGGATTTACAAAGAGTTGATGAAAATGTATTTAGAAATTGAATAGGAGTGGCGTTATGGGAAAGTTCAACAAGAATGAAGCATATATAAAAAGGGTAGTGGCTTATGCTCGTTTTAGTTCCAACAATCAGCGTGACGAAAGTATTGACGCTCAATTAAGGGCAATTCAAGACTATTGCGAAAGAAACGATATGAAACTTGTTGGAATTTATACAGATGAAGCACAATCAGCAAAAACAGATAATCGTGATGATTTCCGAACAATGATTGATGATATTCTAAAAGAAAAGGTTGATATTGACGCAGTTTTAGTTCATAAATTCAACCGTTTCGCCCGTAACAAGTATGATAGTGCTTTATATAAGAAGCGTTTACGGGATATTGGTATTAAGGTTGTATCTGTAACACAACCGATTGACGACAGCCCCGAGGGTCGTATTCTTGAAAGTCTTATAGAAGCTATGGACGAATACTACTCAGAAAACCTTGCTTTAGAGGTTAAAAAGGGAATGTTAGAAAACGCCTTGAAAGGCAAACACACGGGAGGCGGCAAACTTTTAGGACTTTCCGTTGATGATGAGGGATATTATTACCCTGATGAAAATGCCCCTGTTATTTATCGAATATTCAAAGAATACGCAGACGGTGTTCCAAAAACGCAAATTTGCGAACGCTTAAACCGTGAGGGGTATCGCAACCAATACGGCAGACCGTTTAGAGTCCGTACAATTACCGATTTATTGCAGAATGAAAAATATATAGGTAATTTCATTTATAACCACACACAGACAGAAATTATCCGATTAGAGGGCATAATTAAAGACCCGATAGTTGATGAAGATTTATGGGATAGGGTACAGAAATTACGGAAAGACGCAGGAAAACCCAAGCACCGAAAAAGAAAATATTTAATGACAGGTAAAATGCGTTGTGGTATTTGTGGATTTACCTATTGCGGAAGTGGTGGTAAAAAGAAAAACAAAAACGGAGATATGGCTGCATATTATAAATGTCAGGGTAAAGTAAAAAATAAGAACGGTTGTACAAACCCGTCCTTGAACAAAGAGTATTACGAACAGCTTATAGTTGATACTATATCAGAAGCCGTCCTAACAGACAAGGCTATTGAGAGTATAGCGGTTAGTGTAATAGAGCAACTTGAAAAAGAGAGAAAAGCTCCGCAAACCTCAACAGCAAAATTAAAGAAACAGCTCGACAAGGTTAAAGATAAGCAATCACGGCTTATGGAGTTGTATCTTAACGGCGATATGGAAAGAAAAGTGCTTGATGAAAAGAACGCTGCACTAAAGGAAGAAAGAAAACATCTTGAGGAACAAATAGAAAAAAATCTATATTTGGAACGGTCAAACATTTTTGATGTTCAGGATATAAAAGATATGATTTTAGAATTTCGCCAAGAATTAAAATACAATCCTGACATTGATTTTGCACAAGCCGTTTTTAACACTTTTGTTGAAAACATTGTGGTTTATCCTGAAACTCTCGAAGTTAATTTGCGGGTGGATTTTTCCACCCTCGGGGGTGATAAAGGGAAAAACAGGGGGGCAAACTGCCGAATATCACCGTTAAATCTAAAAAGGACTGTTAAACGCAAGTCACACCAACAACCTACAAAGCAAAGGGGGCGTTGATATGAACTGTATTATATATGTTCGGCACAATGAGGATATATCCCTTTATACTCAATTTAATAAATGTGCCGATTATGCTAAAAAGCACGGTTACTCTATCAGCGATAAAGTCTTTGACTTTGACGGCAAACATTTTCACGAAGCCGTCAACAAATTAATCGCAGACAGAAACATTACAGTATTGATGATATACAGCAAAGAGTTAGTATTTCCTCAATACAACGACTATCTTTTTTATAAAATCTATTGTGATAAGCTCGGTAAAAAGTTAATATCTTGTAATTAAAAATAATAATTTGGTAGGGGCGTTATGTCCCTACCAAAAGGAGGAAACTATAATGAAAAAAGCTGTAATATATGTAAGAGGTCAAAAAGAAAAAATGCAGGAAATAATTTGCAGATTGTACGCTTCCGATAAAGGTTACAAAGTCGTTTATGTGACTACACACATTGAAGAAGTAAACTTGTGTGATGTTCTATTAGTTACCAATCCGTCAAGAATTTCAAGAGATAGAAACAAATATTATGAAGTTATGAAAGAACTAAACGCAAAAAACATTGAGGTTGAAAGTGTATCAAATCAAGACAATACAGATGAATATATTTCATTTGCAAGTGACTTATTCTAATAAAAAGACGGGGAGCAATCCCCGTCTTTCTTTTATATATTTTGTTTCAAAATTGTTCTTACAAAAGCTGATACAGATAATTCATTATCCTTTGCTGCCCGTTTAACCCTTTCAAGCAAATTCTCTGAAACTCTGATTGTCAGCCGTTTAGTATGTATAGTTTTCGATTGTTCTTTCAAGGTTGCTCTCTCCCTGCTCTGCAAGTTTGATGAAGTCGAACACCTTTTCACTCCAACCTGCAATTATATTTGTCTTTGCACCGTGGAACTGCTGTGTACCATATCCCTGCAAGTCAATAGCGTGTACCCAAATATCATTGCCTGTCTCTCGTCTGTATTTATCAGCAAGAACCTGTACGGGATTTCTACGATACCAAACGCCACCTGAATTACATTCATTGTCCGAAAGAATAATAATACGGTCAGCTTTAACCTTATCGGCAATCATTTTATCAAAAGGCAAATACATATCTGTACCGCCGCCGTAACGACTCCTGAGTGTTGTTTCAAGTATTCCGCTTCTATGAGATACAGCATACTTTTTAATATTTGTGTTGAAAGTATAGAAAATGCTATTATCGCAAATCTTGTTTGCTATCAATCCAAGTAACATTGCAATCTCATAACAACGCACTTTTGATTTTGCACTTACATTACCACTCATTGAACCTGATATATCAACGGCAATAACGGTTGTTCCTGAGAGTTTAGGTACATTCTCAATAGACGCTTCAACAGCATTTTCAAGAACATCAAATACACGGCTGCCGCCTATGTTCGCAATCTCCTTATATGCTGATAAATAACGGAAAGGTAACTGTTTTGAGCGTTTAACTGCTTCGGGGTTTTGGAGTGTTTCAAATACTTTGTCAATATTTGAGGGGTTTGCATTGAGGATATTTCTGAGGTTTCTAAGGAGTGCCATATAACCGACTTTTCGGCTATCAATGAGCTTTTCCCAAGTTTCTGCATTGTTGCCGTGTGCGGATAACTCAGTTTCCCAAGTAACAGGGATTTCAAGCTCGTCATTTAACAAGCGTTTCCATAACTCAGACTGTTCCTTGTTTTTAGGTGTAGGTCTGCACAGACAAAGCAAGTCACGCATTTTAACGGCTTTTCCGTTGCCCTTATACTTTGCAAGGGTATATTCATCAAATCTCTGTAAAACATCATTTATACCCTTTTTAAGTGAATTAGGGATAGGCTTTCCGAACAAAGAAAGATAACAAGCCATAATCTCTGTAACATCATCACCACGCAAGGAAACGCCTTTTACTGCCTCCCTTGTGTAAGGCTTGCCCTGTACTTCGTGTGCCAAATAAGCTACAAGAATGTGAGATACGGAACGCATATTAAATTCACGCCTTGCGAATACTGCAAGATTAGCAATGAATTTAGGGTCTGTAGCAATCACCCTTTTAATAATTTCCTGCATTTCCGTTGAGTTGTCGCCGTAAAATTTGCTCTCATTAAAAAATGAGGTTAGCACCTGCGTAATGAGCTTTGACTTGTCTCTCATTCCATACGCAGCGTGACCGCTTTTGTTTACGGTTTTGTTTGTGTTTTTTGTGTTGAAATTTGCCATTTTTAACTCCTTTCTAAAATTAAAAAAATGCAAGTGGATAAAATCATAATCGGAGGGCGAAGTCATAGCGTCAAATTAAAAGTTTGATTATGAAGTATCCGACTATTGCAATACCACTTGCATTAATTTCTATATTAAAATCGGGTAAAAGCTGAAACAGTTAAAAACCCTTTCTACAGGGAGTATAGGAGTCGAACCTATAAAAAAATTTTTCAAGAATTTCTTTTTTACCGAAGTAACCGTTTCATACAACGCCGATTTTAAGCTATATAAAAGCAGATAAAAACTATAACGGACTATTAAGTGCTCTTGCCAACTGAGCTACCTCCCACATATTCGGGTGGGAGGACAGGACTCGAACCTGCGACCTCTCGCTTAACAGGCGAAGTAACCGCTATATACAATGCTGCTTTTTGGTGACTTGTGGGAGAATTGAACTCACCGTTTTTGCCGTGAAAGGGCAATGTCTTATCCACTCGACTAACAAGCCAAAATGCAAACGGATAAAAACTATAACAGAGTAATTTCTTTACTATTTGCTCTACCGATTGAGCTACTCCCCGCATATATGGGCGGGGAGGCAAGACTTGAACTTGCAACACAACAGCCCTATCGAAGTATCTGTTATATACAATGCCGTTTTGTGTGCCATTTGTTAGCACACTTATATTATACTCATTTCCTAAGTTTTGACAATTCGCAAAATAACCAAAGATTAATCCTTGTTTTTGTGCATTTTGAGTATAAAACCCGCAAAAAGCGGGCAGAATTTACTTGCTCATTCTGAATTTGTCAATAAGCGTCTTGCTTTCAAGAATATCCTCAATCTTGCAACCTAAAGCAAGAGAAATGTCACATAGAGTATCAAGTCTTGCTCCGTCAATAGGTCTTGTTTGTTGTTCGTAACATTGGATAGTCCTTATTGGCACACCTGAAACTGCTGCAAGACTTCCCTGAGAAAAGCCTTTTTTAACTCTTAATTTTTGTAGCTTTGTCTCTGTTATGCCTTTTTCCTCACGGATTTTCTTTGCCTGTTGCGGTGTTATACCTTTTCTTGTCATTGTTTACCTCCTTATCTCAGGATAGTCAAGGCGATTTCTCGCCCTGACCGCCTGCAATTTTTACCCCTTATACAATAACGGCTCATAGAACTCCTTGTAAAGTGCGTCTGCTTCTTCGTCGCTTATATCTTCATCATCAAGAAGCTCAATCAAGGTATCTTCTACATCATATAAACTCAACTTGCCTTTGACGGGGAACGGTTTTATTGCTCTAACATCTGTGAGCTGCCAAGCGTACATCTTGCCGCCTGTCAAATCGCCACGGGCAAGCCCTAAATCACGGTAATTCTTTGTTGTTACCTCAATAACATCATTAAGCCGTACAACGCATAAGGCGTGACCGCAAATCGTGTTTTTGATTTTCGGGTTTGCACTACTACAAATAAGCAAGTCGCCTCTGTAATCTGTCTGCCACGACCTGTACTCATACTCTTTCTCAGCACACAAAATGTAATGTGCAAACGGATTTCTTACTGAAATTGCTTTCATTGCATTACCTCTCTTTATTCAATTTTATGCAGGGTTGCAACTGCCTAAAGGCTGTAGCCTTTGCCCGCATTAACGGGGAGTTACCCCCGCTGCTCTGCGTTTACTCTTTTTCTTTACCTGTGTAGTGAAATTCTACTCGTAAAGCGTTCTCGTCATACTTATCGTTAATTTCACTTATTTGGTATGAAAAACCTGCATTTTGAAATTTCAAAACAACATTCAAATCGTTCATAAAATGTACGCCTTTACGTTCCATAACTACACCAATGTTATGTTTTTTTGCTATTTCAATAGCCTCGTCAACTTTGTACGGAAATGAGTCTGTAAGTGTAATAAACATAATATAGCACCTTTCTTTATTCAGTTTTTAGCGTCTGTCGGGGTTTGTGACCGTCTGACTGACCGCATTAACAAGGCGTTAAGCCCTGCCACTCTGCGTTTACTCGTCGCTTTCTTCTACAATTTCGCCGCCCAAATAGCCCTCTTTTATCATTTCGGCTATATGCTCTTGTGTAACTTCTGACAAATCTTCAAATCTTACATTTTCACCGTCAAGGGTTAAATCAAACTTGACTACCCACCAACCTGTTTTCATCATATATATAACCTCTCTTTCTGCACGGGCTTGTGACCGTGCCGCCACATTACCGCCCTAAAGGGCGTCACTCTGCGTTATTTAAACCCGTGTTCTATTGCCTTTTCTATTCTGTATTCAAGCCAATATGAACACTCTATATCTTCAATAATTTCATTTAGACAATCATCATAATTGCCTACTTTTATAATGTTTTCTGCTTTATCAATCACTACATATTTTGTCATATTGTATAACCTCTCTTTTCTTTATCTTGACTATATTATACCACATTTGCGATAAAATACAATTCGCAAAATGCACAAACTTTTACATACTTTTTTGTATATTTTTAACACATTTGCAAGATAAAAACAAGGGGCTTTTCTGCCCCTATTTGTAAACATCTGTTTCTATTTCTTGCCCACAATACGGGCAATATCTCAGGGGCTTAATTTTGCCCTCTGTGACCGTGTATGCTGTTATGTCGTGTAAATATACGGGTATACGCTCTTTTAACGCCTGTCGTGTGTATTTGTGGCTATCGTCGCATTTGTGTATATAGCCCTCTTGTGCGTCTTTGTTTCTGATTAACATATTGTATCACCCTTTCTGAATATGTTTCAAAGTGACGCAAGGCAGGTAATAAAACCCGCCTTGCTTATTGTTTAGAACTCATACCCCCACGGGATTTCATAGCCCTTTGCCTCAATCATTCTTTTTAGCATTGCCTCTTTTAATTCAACCAAAGAGTTGTATAAATCACTCTCGAAAAAGTCGTTTGTTTCGCAAGCCTGATATATATAACAGTTAATGCAACCGAGGATAATACCCTCATTAACTTTAACATCTTGATATATATATTTGGGTGTTGCTGTTTCTTCTGAGTATCTGTAATTGACTGACTTGTAATTCTGATTTAATAGTGATTGACCTATGCCGTTTCTGAGTTCTTGCAAGTCAATTATAATCTGTATAGGCTTTTTGTAGCCCTCTGCCCTGTACTCTGCATTGTACATCTCAAAACCTTTTACAATAGCGTGTATGGTCTCATTATTTACGATATAAGCACTCATTTTCTGTACCCCCTTACATTAACTCTTTAACTGTGCCGTGTGCGTGTAAATCACGCTCAACGCCTAAACCGTATCTGTTATACTTTGCGATTTCTTCAAGTTGTGATAATAAGAAATAGCCCGCTTCGTAACCATAGCCCATATCAACATAGCCGAAAAACTCATAGTCGCCGTTGTCAAGTTTCTCTGCCTCTGTTACAAGCCAAGTACCGCTGCCGTATGGGTAGAAAAATTTTACTACTACTTCTGCGTCTGTGCCTTGACCCTCTTTAGAATAAAGCGGGGCTTTTGCAAGTTTCTTCTCGATTTCTTTTGTTATAAGTTTCATATTATATCACCTTTCTTTAGAGAGTTTGTCTCTCTTTCTTTACTTATATTATAACACATTTGCGTTATTTGTCAATGGGTAATAATAGCCAAACTTTGCAAGGCTTTTTTGTATATTTTTACTACATTTGTGAGATAACCCCCGCCGCCTGTTTAGGCGGCTTTTGAGGGTATCTTTTCACTTTCTTGCTTTGTCTTGATTGTTTCGCTGCCGTATGTCTCTCTGATTTCGTCAAGTGTTTTTCTGCTTTTGCGGGGCTTGTATTCGCCTGAGTGCCAACACCACGCTTTTTTACCTGCTGAGTATCTAAACCCTAAAGTCTTTAGTTGCTCTCTGTATTCGTAAGAATTAAAGCACCAAACCCAAGTACCTATAATCTCAATGTCAATATTAAAATTAATAATCTTGTTGATTATGTCTCTAAATTCGCCGCTTGTTTCTGTTGTGGCTTTTTCGTATGTCTTGCCGTCTGCTGTTGTGTGATAGTTCTTGACACGCTCAAACATAACATCATACTCATTGTTGATTTCTTTCATAATGTCGTTTGTTGTGCCGCCGTTCAAATCGGGGTGGTATTTCTTTGCAAGTCTCTTGTACTCTTTTTTGAGTTCTTCTAATGTCTTAACGCCTGAAAACCATTTCATAATTTATCACCTTTCTTTTAGAGGGCTTTTCTGCTCTCTTGATTGTGTCTTTATTATAACGCTTTTGTGTTATAAAGTCAATCGGCAAATTAGCCAAATATTTATAATATTTTTTGTTTACTTTTACTACAAAAGTGGTATAATAATAGTAGAAAGAGAAAAACAAAATAGAAAAGGGGCGTTTGTAATGACTGAGAAAGAAATTCTAAAATATGCTGTAAAGGGTATTGCAGCCGAGATTGAGCAACTCGAAAAAGAGATTAAACAAGGGTACAAGTTCATTGAGCAAATCGACAACGGCGAAAAGGTAAAAACGCCAAAAACAAAAAGTGAGATTTTAGAAATCATCACAGAGAAAGACGCTCAAATGAAAAAACTTGAAAAAGAGAAATTTTCCATTAGTTGGCAAATTGAAGTAGAGCTAAACTAAAAAAGGGCAAAAAAAAGAGGGGGGCAAAAAAGCCCCCCTCGTCCTTTTGTGTTAAATTGCCTGTAGATTACTCGCCTTTACTGCTGCTGTAACTGTTTTACCGATACCGATAACAACTCTGTCACCGTCCACCTCAATTACATCATATTCATTGTAATATGTTGTAAAGGGCTTGCCGTCGTATGTAACAGCTTTCTTGACTTTTACCTTTCCACCCTCTTTAATGGTCTTTTTTGCGGGTGTTTTGGTAGTTGTCGCCTTTGTTGATGTAGCCGCCTTTGCAAGATTTTTTGCGTTTACTGCTGCTGTGACCTCGTTACCAATTCCGATAACAACTCTGTCACCGTTTACCTCGATAACATCATATTTATCATAGTAAGTTGTAAAAGCCTGTCCGTCATAAGTGACCGCCTTTTTAACTGTTACCTTGTCGCCTTTCTTAAAGGTTGTTCCTGTTGTGGCGGGTTTTGTTGTGGTAGGTTTCTTCTCAGGCTCTTTTGTAGCTCCAAACTTGATGTAACAAATATCGCCGTCCAAGTTACCTGAATAACCGTCAACTCGTTCCTTGTCTGTGTACTGCCAAATATCGCAATCCATTTGAGGCGACTTGACACCCCATTGTGCAAGCCAAATGGAATAGGAATTTTTGAGAGTTTCATAGTCAAGGTAGTTTGTAAACCAATTAGGATTTGAATAGATACCGACTTTATATCCTGCTGCCTTTACAGCTTCGCAGAAAGCCTGTGCAATAGCGGTACAAGTCTTTTTGCCAAGTCTTGCAACGCTGTTTTCCTCCATATCAAAATAAAGAGGGAGTTCAAAGGTCTTGCCCTTAATCCATTCAAGAAATACTTTAGCCTCAATCTTTGCCTCTGCTGCACTCTTAGCATAGCTGTAATGGTAAGCACCTACCGCCATTCCTGCTGCCTTTGCGTTCTTGTAGTGCTGTTCAAAACGGTTGTCTTTCTGTGTAGCAACTCTACCGTAACCCGCACGGATAATAACAAAGTCGTAACCGTCTTTCTTAACCTTTTCAAAGTCTACTTTAGATTGCCAGCTTGAAACATCAATACCCTTTTTACTCATTGCTCTGTTCCTCCTGTTTTGTAGTTTTTAGCTGCTTGAAAATCTGATTTACACCTGTTGCGGAAAGTCCTGAGACAATACCAATAGCAATAGCCATAAGGTAATCGGGGGCAGGAAAATCAGGCACTATAAACATTGCTACAATGCCTAAAATACCGCCTACTGTTCCGCAAATAATAGGAATGTATTTATTGTTAAGCGGGGTTGTTTTCACCGCTTCGGCAACTAAATAACAGATAACAACAATACTTGGTATTGTTACCATTCCAAAGATATTTTCCATAATAAAAAAGCCTCCTTAATCGTCTACCACTTCGTTAGCGTGTAGCTCGTTTATAATGAATTTTTTTATCTCGCCGTTGCCACCCTCTTTGATATAATCGTTTCCTGCAATAATACGCTCTCCCAACGGCATATCTCTTGACATTACTGTTAATCTCAAACAGGAAAGGTGATTTTCTTTTGTGTGCCGTTTGATTTCTTTCACATCTTCTGAAATATGAGAGTTTTCTTCCATATGTTGCTTGATTTTCTTTATATCATCAGCAAAATGCACTATAAGAACAATAACGCCTATAATTACACCGAGGGCGGTTATCGCACCGCCAATTTTAATTATCCACTCCAAGATCTCCATTGCTCTCACCGCCTTACTTAATAACAATTCTGATATGTGTATCGTCAAGGCGTTCCACAATTCTGTAATCTGTTACTGTTTCACTTGCTGTTACTGTGCCACCGTCTGCAACGGCACAAAAGCCGTTTACTACACAAGAACCGTCGTCAATTACAACTAACTGTCCGTGTGTACCAACCGCCGCCCACTCTTTACGCTCGTTTCTGCCGATATACTCCTGTTCGGGGTCATAATCAGGATTGATAACAAAGCGTGTTTCTGTGTGTGCAGGGGTTACAATGCCTGTTCCCTCGTCTGTTGTTTCAGGTACTTCTACAACCTCTGTAAGTCTTTCACCGTACACATCAGTTAAATACATACCTCTCCACATATCCGAGTAAGTGTTACCAACTACACAAGGGGTAGCAGAAATAACGCCCAAGATATAATTATCCTCGGCGTTAGCTTTTCTTATTTTGTTGCCGTCAAGAGTTACAAAACAGCCTCGTCTATCTTCATTGTCAGGATTGCCGTCAAGCCATTCGTAAAACTCTGCATAGTCAGCTCCGCTTGCTAAAAATGCGTTTTGACCGTAACATCTGCCCTCATTGGAAATTCTCAGGGCGTTTGCTCTTGTGTTGTGATTTATTCCGCAACCTACCATAAAGATTGTGCCTGTTGTGTCTGAAGCTCCTGTTGCACCGTCATATTTGGTGTTAAACTTGCCAAAAACAGTTTGTGCAAAACCTTTTGCGAATGAGCCATAGCCGTTAGCCGAAGCGTAGGAAGCGTTATGGTCGCCCACATCTCCTGCAAAACAGTTGCCACCTATTGCTCTTGAATAAGTTCCAAAAGCCATACTATAGTTACCTTCTGCAAAGGAATAATCCTCAACAGCTTCACAATAACTTCCTCTTGCTTCTGCACCTGAGCCTACTGCTCTTGATTGATAACCGTTTGCTCTTGAACAAGAACCCAAGGCAACACAGCCGTTACCGCCCGCCTCGGAATATTCGCCTGTGGCTTGTGTATTGCCGCCGTGAGATTTAGAGCCATAACCACTTGCTATAGTGTTATTTCCACTCGCCTCAGAGCCATTAGCAAGTGCCAAACAGTTAATGCCACTTACACGGCTATTTTCGCCTTTAGCAAGTGAAAATTTACTTGTTTTCCAAGCTGTAGTTATATCATTGTCGTCTGTGTCTGCTGACAAATCGGTAATTACATCTGTTGCTTTGTTTGTTGATAAACCTTCTGCTATTGAGTAGTTGCCAAAAGCCGTAGTTTTTATTCCGTTTGCTACCGCTGAATTGCCTATTGCAGCTGTTCCGTTGCCACTTGTGAGAGAATAAGTACCCTCAGCAATAGTAGCGTTACCCCCTGCGTGACTACCTGCACCAAGAGCTAAATTATTACAACCCTCGGCGTGGCTGTCTGTACCAAAAGCTAATAAGAATTTATCTGTTTTCCAAGCGGTCTTAATGTCGCTAATTGCTGTATTTTTTGACAGGGTAGGAATAATCTCAGTTGCTACATTTGAAGATAAACCCTCAGCGTGACCGTAATCTCCGATAACGGTATTCTTACAACCTTGAGCGTGAGATACATAGCCGTGAGCCTCAGTATGAAGTCCCTCTGAGTGACTATAATTACCTTTTGCTTTAGTTGAACTACCCTCACTATGAGAAGCCGTACCAATCGCCTCTGTAGTTGTTCCCTCGCAATGGCTATTATCTCCGATTGCGGTAGAACCGCTACCCTCTGCGTGAGAATTTATGCCCTCAGCTTTTGTTTGCTTTCCCTCAGCGTGAGAGTTTTGACCTTTCGCCTGTGTGCTAAACCCCTCTGTGTGGGAGTTCTCCCCACTCGCTATAGTTACATTACCCTCTGCGTGTGCATTAGTGTTCTTTGCTATATTCTGAGTTCCCTCTGTATGAGAACTTGTACCTAAAGCAAGGTTATTTTGTCCCTCTGCGTGAGAATAAGTTCCCTTTGCGAGACCAAATTTCTTTGCATTCCAAATCTCCTCTACCTTAGCGTTGGTAGTTTCAGATGTTAATTGCAAATCATTTTCAACAAATACCGTTGTAGCTTTATTTGTTGAAGCACCCTCAATGTGAGAGTAATTACCTAATGCAACTGTACTTCCACCCTCTGCGTGTGCGTAGTACGCAGTAGCTTCTGTATTTGCACCCTCGGTATGTGAAGCAGAACCACTTGCGATAGTATCTCTACCCTCGGCGTGGGCATAGTCTGTACTTGCAATGGTATTATATCCCTCAGCGTGAGTACATCTTGCACTTGCTGTTGTTGTACTTCCCTCGGCGTGAGAAAAACTTCCACTCGCTGTGGTTACATTGCCCTCAGCGTGAGAACATTCTCCATTTGCAACCGTTTCATTTCCCTCGGCGTGGGCTTTTACTTCCTCCGCTTTCGTGTTATATCCCTCGGCGTGGGTGAAACTTGCGATTGCCTCAGATAAATAACCCTCAGCGTGGGCGTAATAGTTTGTAGCTTTTGTACTACCGCCCTCAGCGTGTGAGGCGTGTCCACTTGCAACGGTTTCTTTACCCTCAGAGTGGGATTGTACACCGCTTGCAGTTGTACTGTAACCCTCTGCGTGAGCAAAGTTTCCGCTTGCGGTGTTGTTTTCGTAGTCATTGAAAACCTCACCGCCGTTTTCGTGTGTAACAACGCCCGCCGACCTGTCAAAAAGCTCCTTAATACAAGTGCTAACCTTAGTCCAAAACCAGTTAAAAAATGCCGCAGGAGGTTTATACCCTGCGACAAATCCTTTTTTCTTAATATCATCTGTAGGCTCTACGCCTGTTGCCTCCCAATCGGGAGGCGTGTTAGTGAATTTAGCCATAAAATCACCTCATTACATTGTTTCTGTGTCGGTAACATCACCGCAAATCTCCGCACCCTCGGGCAAGTCTGCTTCTGCAACAATCTGTACTGTGCTGAAATCAAAACTTGCAAGAAGTGCAACAACAGTCTTATAAGTTAATTCCTCGTGTAAAGAGGGAATATGAATATAATAACCGCTATTACTTGTAATTCTATACATTACAGCAGGATTTCCGATTTCTTCTACAGTAACATTCTGTAAATCATAAACACTCATTTTTTCACCCCCTTTTTATGCTATATTCCAATTCTTATTTGCAATAGTTTCTAATTGTGCTGTTGTTAATTTTGCCGCTGTTGTCGAATGTAATGTCAATGCTAAAGATGTTTCGCCTGTTAAATCTGCTAAGCAATTAATTATCGACTGTATACTCGCACTGCTTAACTTTGATGAACTTGCGAACGATAACGCCGTATTAATAATTCCTTCAAAAGTTACATTCACTAAAGCTGAACAGCCTGCAAAAGCATTATAAAACTTTGTTGTTTCGCCTGATATAATCTTCCTTATAGT
>JAZNAG010000082.1:0-39446 GCA_045586405.1 Acutalibacteraceae bacterium
CCGACAAAAGAGTTTTGGGAACTGCTTGAAGCACTCTATGAAGTCCATAAAGGTTTTAAGGCGTGTGCCAAGTATGAGCCGTCAGCACTAAATATCTGCAAAGAAATTGAGTGTCTTATCCTCGATTTACAGGAGGTGGGATGATGGCTACTACGAGTTTATGGCATATTGAAGGTCGGTTAAAAGACCTTATTGCCTATGTAGAAAATCCCGAAAAGACAGTAGCAAATAATTCGAGCTTACAACCGCTATGGGAGGTTATGTCTTACGTTAGCCGCCCCGAAGCCACCGAACAAGGCGAATATGTTTCCACTATAAACTGCTTAAAGGAAATTGCCTTACAACAGATGATTCTAACCAAGAAGCAGTACGGCAAGGAGAACGGATATATCGCTTGGCATGGTTATCAGAGTTTTAAGCCGGACGAGGTTACGGCAAAAGAAGCACACGAAATCGGGTTGCAGACGGCAAGAGAAATGTGGGGTGATCGGTATCAAATAATTGTTACCACCCACCTTGACAAAGACCATCTGCACAACCATTTCTGTTTTAATTCCGTATCCTTCATTGACGGCGGAAAGTATGACTATTCCAAAACGGAGCAACGAAAGCTCCGTAGTGTGTCAGACCGTATTTGTGCGGAACACGGATTATCGGTAATAAAAAATCCGCACAAAGCACCGACAAGGCAAGTGTGGCTTGATGAAAAAAGCGGTAAACCTACCCGTTACAATGTGTACCGTGAGGACGTGCGAGAAGCCATTGATTACAGTCGAAGGCCTAAATATATCGAAGAATATTTACAGAGAAAAGGATATATTACCGACTTTACGGGTAAACATTGGAAGATACGATTACCGCAATACGAACACTTTACAAGGTTGGATACGCTCGATGAAAGATGGACTCCCGAAAGCCTAAAATGGTCGGTTGGCAGATATGCTTCTTTTGGTAGCAGACGGGCATATATATCCTATCCGAAGGATATGCCGCAGGACTTAAAGGATTGGTTTCAGCCATTCCACCGTACAAGCCATATTTACCGCTTGTATCTACACTACTGTTATCTGCTCGGATACTTGCCGAAAAACACCGACTACAAACCCACAAGTCCCTATCTCAAAGAGGATTTAAAGAAGCTCGATGAAATTTCCGAGCAAGTGCGATATATGGGTAAATACCATATCGAAACCTTTGATGATCTATATGCAGATAGAGCAAAGATCGAAAACGATATGAATAGGCTCATAGAAGTTCGTACCAAACTGCAAAACAAAATCCGCAGAGCAACATCTGTCGAAAAAGAAACCTTGCGAGAAGAAAAAGCAGGTGTTACTGCTCGGATAATGGAACTGCGGAAACAACTGAAAATGAACAAAGCCATTGAAGAACGCTCCGTTAAAATTCAAGAGAAGACGGATATGTTCTTTGCTAACGAAATTGTGGCTCAAAAAGTTAAAGAACAAAAAATCAGAGAACGACAGAAAGGAGGTTGGGAGCGATGACAAAATATGAAATCCCAATCGAAAGCAAAAAGAAAAAGTCCGCCCGTATCCCCATAAATAAATTGCACGATTTTGACGGTCATCCGTTCAAAGTTACAGACAATGAGGATATGGACAAACTTGTGGAAAGTATTAAATCGCAAGGTATCATCAATCCTTTAATTGTTAGGTTAAAAGATAATGCTACCGATGAATACGAAGTAATATCGGGACACCGAAGATTACACGCAAGTAAAAGGGCGGGACTAACAGAAGTACCCGCCTTAATTTATCCCTATACCAAAACCGAAGCAGCGATTGCCGTTGTGGACAGTAATCTACACCGAGAACGGATATTGCCGAGTGAAAAAGCCTTTGCTTACAAAATGAAGATGGAGGCGTTGAAAGAACAAGGCAAACGAACCGATTTAACCTCGTCGCAAGTTGCGACAAAGTCGGATACTGCTACCGAGATCGGTAAAGCGGCAAACGAAAGCCGTGACCAAGTGTTTCGGTATATCCGATTAACCAATCTTATCCCCGAACTGTTACAGCTTGTTGATGAGGAACGAATCGCACTTACTCCCGCTGTGGAGCTATCCTATCTAACCGAGCAGGAGCAGTACGATTTATTAAGCACCATTGAGAGCGAGGACTGCACTCCGTCACTCTCGCAGTCAATACGGCTAAAGAAATTATCCCAAGCAGGTCAGCTCAATGCGGATAAGATCTTCGCCGTTATGAGTGAAGAAAAGGCAAACCAAAAGGAACGTATCAGTTTTCCTTTTGAAGATGTCCGCCGCTTCTTCCCTAAGAGTTATACCCAAAAAGATGTATATAATGCAATCTTAAAGCTCATTGGCGAAGATTATCAGCGCCGTGAGCGAGCAAGAAAAAATCGAGATGAAAGGTAAGAAAAGAATATGAAAATTATATGTGGTCTTGCACAGCAAGAAAATGAGTATGTGATAAATGGAGTCAAGTATATCGTCGGTTCATCGTTTATGACTTCTAAAGTTAAAAGCCACCCGACAATTACCGACCGTTTCAAAAGAATTGTAACAAGTGATTTCGTACCTTTGACGGACGAATCCCCACCGAGTAAAATGGCAGTAGAATATGTGTGTTCGACTGCCGGAAAGGAGGACTAAATGCAGTCGAAGAAAAAAGATAATGTCGGCATAACCGCTTTATACTGCCGACTATCCCGTGATGACGGAACAGATAACGATAGTAACTCTATCGTGAATCAAAAGAATCTGTTGCAGAAATACGCAAAGGAACACGGATTCTCCAGCACTCGCAATTATGTGGATGACGGCTATACGGGAACAAACTTTAACCGCCCCGGCTTTCAAAAACTGCTTGAGGATATTGAAATGGGATATGTAAGCGTGATTATCGTAAAGGATATGTCCCGACTCGGCAGAGATTATCTGCAAGTGGGATATTACACCGACACTTACTTTCCCGACAGAAATATCCGCTTCATAGCAGTTAATGACTGTGTGGATAGTGCAGATGGCGAAAACGAGCTTGCACCGTTTCGTAACGTTATGAACGAAATGTATGCAAGAGATATTAGCCGTAAGGTCAGAAGCTCTCACAGACTTCGTGGCAACGCAGGAGAGCCGTTATCTCAGCCACCTTATGGGTACTTGAAATCGCCTGAAAACAAAAAGAAGTGGATTATAGATCCCGAAGCAGCACAAGTGGTGCAAGATATATTCCGTATGTGCTTGGAGGGTAAAGGCAATGAAACTATTGCCCGAATTCTGCAAGAGCGAAAAGTGTTAATCCCGATGGCTTATTGGAGAGAAAAAGGTCTTGGCAGAGGTGGGAAGAAAGTGCAACCCGATCCGTACAAATGGTGTAAAACCACCATAGCCAAGATACTTGCACAGCAGGAATACTGTGGTGATGTAATCAACTTCAAAACCTATTCAAAGTCATTCAAGAACAAAGCTCGTTTGCCTAATCCCGAAGAGAATTGGGCGGTATTCAAGAATGTTCACGAACCGATAATAGACCGTGAAACCTTTGAGGCGGTACAGAAGCTCACCAAGAAAACCAAACGCCGAGCACCGAAAGCGGACAACGCCGAAAAGAATATGTTTTGTGATTTGCTCTACTGTGCCGATTGCGGTAGCAAGTTGTGGTCGCACGTAAACACCATAAACAAGGATATTCAGTATTTCAGTTGCTCCAACTACAAGGTGGATACAAGAGGTACTTGTGAGTCAAGGCATTATATCCGAGCCGATGCCATTGAGCAAGTGGTAATGCTTGAACTAAAGCGAATGGCTATGTTCTTACAGAGCGACGAGGAAGCCTTTGCTGACTTACTTGCTCAAAAGACACAAAAGGATATTATCAATGAGCAAAAAGCCTTACAAGGCGAACTGCAACGCTGTACAGCACGAAACCAAAAGGTTGCCGAGCTTTACGAAAAGCTCTATGAGGATAATGTTTCGGGCAAGGTAACGGATGAATGGTTTATGCAGTTATCCCACAAATATGAAGTGGAGCGTATGGAACTGAAAACCAAGATTGCATCCCTAAACGAGAGGATAAACAATCTTGGTACTATGCAACAAAATAAAGAAAGCATCATTAGCGCAATCCGAAGATTTATGGAAATGCAAAAGCTGACTGCACCGCTTCTTCGGGAACTTATCGATGAGATAACGGTTTATGAAACCGAAGGCGTTGGTAAAAATCGCAGTCAAAGGATTATGATTCATTACAAATTCATTGGGTATATTGAAATACCCGAATGCGGAAGTAATTACAAGGCAGATACACGAAAAGGTGTAGCCGTCGAGTATATTACCAAATCCGCATAAAACAAAAGAGCAGGCTTTAAAACCTGCTCCGTACATAACGAAGAAACTCGAAATTACAAAAAAATCGAGTGTCCATAACTCAAATCCGTTATGAACACTCGATATGGTGCGGGTGACAGGACTTGAACCTGCACGGTGATCCGCTAGCTCCTAAGGCTAGTGCGTCTGCCAATTCCGCCACACCCGCATATTTTTTTTATTTTGCTAATACATTTTATAATAGAAAACTTATTATGTCAAGAATTACTCGTTGATTTTATAGCAAAGATGTGATATAATAACAAAAAAAGTAAATTATATTTTGTTTTTTTATATATTGTATACAAAAAGGGGTTACTTATGGGCAACAACAACTTTATAATTACTATTGGCAGAGAGTTCGGCAGCGGCGGTCACGCCATTGCAAAAATGTTAGCAGAGGATTTAGGCATAAAGCTGTATGATGAAGAGCTTCTTGATCTTGCGGCAAAGAAAAGCGGACTCAGTACCGATATATTAAAGGAATACGACGAAAAACCTACAAACAGTTTTTTGTATTCACTATCCATTGGCGCGTATACCTATGATAACATTTTGAGCGGTGTACATAATTTGCCTCTTGTAGATAAGGTTTTTGCGGCTCAGTCGAAAATAATAAAAGAAATTGCCGAAAGTGAGTCTTGTGTTATAGTAGGACGATGCGCCGACAGCATACTAAAGGATAATGAAAATCTGCTAAAGGTATTTATTTATGCGGATATAGATTTTCGTGCCAAGCGCATTATGGAACACGAGAATATATCTTATGACAAGGCTGTTGACACGGTGCGTAAGTCTGATAAAAAGAGAGCCAGTTATCATAACTATTTTGCCGATAGCAAATGGGGCGATGCTTCGTCGTATGATTTATGCATTAACAGCGAAATGGGATTTGAAAATGTTGTTCACCTGATTAAATACTGTGTTAAAGAACATATCCACGGATAAACAAAAACCTGCTTTTTCCATAATATATATGGAAGGGCAGGTTTTTTTATGCGAAAAAGGAGTAAATTTTTACGTCTTTTAATAATATTTATTTTAGTGACAGCGATACTTTTTTGTGCCGTTTTAGCGCTTGACCGCCGTATGCGCAGAGTTATATGTGATTATAGTGCTTCGGTAGGGGAAACGGTTATGATACATACCGTTGACCAAGTTATAAGCGATTTGTTTTATGAAGAAAACATAAAATATTCTGATATTGTAACCTTAAGCAGAGACGAGCAGGGAAATGTAACCTCTCTTGAGGTATCAGCACCTAAAATAAACTATATTAAATCGAAAATATCGGTTAATGTAGCAGAACAAATAGCAAAACAAGAAAAATATGATTTACTGATACCTGTGGGCACAATAATAGGTAATGAATATACAATAGGCAGAGGGCCTGACGTTAAATTTAAAATGCAGATAACCACTACGGTAATTGCTGATTTTGAAAGCAAATTTTATAGTGCGGGTATAAATCAGGTGCTTCATCAGATACATATTAAAGTGAAGATGAACGGGCACACGGTAGTGCCCTGGTATCGTTCTGCTTTCAGTGCCGAAACCAGCGTTATTGCTGCACAGACCGTAATTGTGGGAATGACACCAGACGCATATACAAATGTTATAGAAGCGGGAAGCGACGCTACTCAGGATATATTTGATTTTGGTGCTTATTGATTTCTATCAAAAAATATGCTTAATGTTTTTGTTGCCTATATTTTCTATGACTTCTGCAATATTTAGTGGCTTTACGTTAAGCGAGGCAATTTTGTCAAGGGGCACCCACTCAAAAACGTCGTCGCCGTTCTTAAGGCTATTAAATGAGTCGCACATTAAAAGTTTTTTATCAAGAATGGTAACCTTATAATAAAAGCATATTTCGTGACAGGGAGTATTTTTGACTAAAGTGAAATTCTCGAAAACGAAATTAAGCTGACTTACAAGAACAACACCGCCGATTTCGTCGGTAAATTTTCTCACAAGGGCATCCTTTGAATTTTCATTAAAGGAAATATTTCCACCGGGGAAAGAGTAGGTGTTGTTTTTACCTTTTTTAAGAAGTATACGGTTGTTGCAAAGACAAATACCTAAAGCCTTAAGGCCAAAGATATTGTCGTCAACCTTTAATAAAATTTCTTTTTTCATAATTTTTTACACAAGTTTTACAGATAAAACACCGTCAATTTTTTTAAGGCTGTATAAAAGTTCGTCAATGGTTATTAGGGAGTTATCGGTGTTGACTGTCAGAGTCACCGCTGCGGTTTCGTCAACAGGATGGTTCTGATTTATTGTCAGAATATTAACGCCCTTTTGGTATAATTTTGCAGTAAGTGCAGAAAATACACCTGCACGGTCGCAAAGAACGGCGCTTATACAGATATTGTTCTTTTGGTTTTGTGCGCTGTATACAAACACTTGGTCTTTATATTTGTAGAAAGCACTTCTTGAAATACCAACCTTGGCAACAGCCTGACTGACATTAGAACAAGTACCGCTTTGCAATAATTCTTTTGCATCGATTACCTTTGAGAAAACTTCAGGGAGTGCCGAAGCTTTAACAACAAACATATCATAATCTTTCAAAATATGTCCACCACCCGTAAACAATTTTTTTAATTATAATACATTTATCTTTAAAAATCAATACAGAAAAGAGGAAGGCAGTACGGATAACGAAAAAAAGAAAAAATTTCTTATATATGTAGCTTTTGTGTCGGTAATAACTGCACTGGCTTATTTTATTATCAAGTTTTGCCTTGCATATCTGTTACCTTTTATAGTAGGTACCGCTATTGCTTTTTTGGTGCAAAACCCAGCCGCAAAGCTATCAAAAAAGCTTAAAATTACACGGGGCACCACATCTTTGTGTCTTGTTGTTTTCGTATATATATTACTTCTTGCGGTGGTTTTTCTTATTTTTTACAGATTTTATTATTTTGCCGTGGGTTTTAGTCAAAAGGCGCCGGAGCTGTTAAATCAAGTTACACAAACTGTGACAAAAATTACCCAAAGCATAGAAAATTTTGCAGGGAAAATGTCAGGCAGCTCGGGTGATTACATTTCAAAAACCCTGGCAGATGTCTTGCAAAGTGGTGCGGTAAAGGTAACGGAAATCATTTCATCATTTTTAAGTAGCTTTGTAAAGGCTTTACCGGGTGTATTGCTCAGCATATTTGCTGCGGTTATTACAGGCTGCTATATTGCTAAGGATATTGACTCATTAAAGGAAAATCTTTACTTTGCTTTAAAACCTGAATATTTAATTGCTCTTAAAAAAATATGGCAGATTACTGTAAACAATGTGTTAGGTTTGCTGAAAGGGTATATAATTTTATCGGCTATAACATTTGTAGAACTGTCGGCAGGCTTTTTTATACTTAAGGTAAATGGCGCTTTTCGTCTGGCTTTACTAACCGCTTTTGTGGACTTACTGCCGGTTTTCGGTTGCGGAACGGTTCTGGTACCGTGGGCAATTATATCGGCTTTTAAAGGAAACGCTTTGCGGGCAGTAGGACTTGTTGTAATATATCTTTTAATAACCGCCGCCCGAAATATTATTGAACCGAAAATAATTGGAAAACAGGTAGGAATACATCCGCTGCTTACACTTGTATCTATGTTTTTGGGACTAAAAATATTTGGATTTTTGGGGCTTTTGATATTGCCTCTGATAGTTACCGTCGTCTATCATTTTTCATCTGCTAAAGTAACAGAACAAAAAACGAAAGCATAATATGTAGTGTATTGCGAGTGATAAATAAGCAATACATGCAGGACGGGGCGGTTTAAACAAATGAAAGAATATATTATAGCAACCGGAACTGTAACAAGCGCCATAAAAGGCAGAGACCTTTTAAAGAAAAACGGGATTTCTGCTGAAATTGAGCGCCTGAAAGTTTCGGACCGAAAATACGGTTGCGGCTATGCAATAGCTGCTCGAGGGAATATAACACAAATAGAAGAACTATTAAGACAGGCAAATGTGAAAATAATAAAGGTTTTATAAAAATTATGCACAGGTATACGGACCGTAGCCTGTGCTTTTTTGAAAGAAGGTGAAAATATGATTTATCTTGATAATGCGGCAACATCTTCCCCAAAGCCCCAATGTGTTGTAAAGGCGGTTGAAAAGGCGCTTAGAGAGCAAAGCGCCAACCCCGGCAGAAGTGGACATACCTTATCGGTGAAAAATGCTGAAAAAGTGTATAGAGTAAGGGAAAAGGTTGCTGATTTTTTTGGTTGTTCTCACCCTGAAAAAGTTGTATTTCTTTCAAATTGTACTCAGGCTATAAACTATGTTTTAAAGGGCGTTTTAAAGGGTGGAGATCATTTTATAATTTCAAATCTTGAACACAATGCAGTGTCGCGACCTGCCTTTAAGCTGATGGAAAAAGGTGTGAATTTCAGCGTTTTCAACGCCTTTGCGAAAGATATAGAGGAAGAAATACAGCGTCATATCACCCCTGAAACAAAAATGATATTTTGTACCCACGCTTCAAATGTGTGCGGTAAGGTTTTGCCTGTTGACAGAATAGGAAGGCTTTGTAAAGAAAAAGGAATTCTGTTTGGTGTAGATGCGGCGCAAAGCGCAGGAATTCTGCCTATAAATATGGAAAAATCAGGTATAGATTTTCTGTGTATAGCGTCTCATAAAGGACTTTTTGCACCAATGGGTACAGGTATTCTTATAGCAAACTCGAAAATCTATGACACAATTATTGAAGGCGGTACAGGGGTTAATTCTATGAGTCTTAAGCAGGGTGACGATATGCCCGAAATGATGGAGAGCGGCACCCTTAACCTGCCTGGAATTATGGGAATATCCGCAGGAATAGATTTTGTGAGAAACAGTGGTATGAAACGCCTTTTTGAACATGAAACCGCACTTTGTAAAATGGTATACGAAAGGCTGAAAAACAACAATAAAATCAAAGTTTTTTGGCAGGATAAAGAACTGTGTGCTCCCGTGCTTTCTTTTACTGTAGAGGGAGTAGACAGTAACGAGATAGCCGCCAAACTTAGTGACAGGAAAATTGCGGTAAGGGCAGGGTATCACTGTTCTCCTTTTGCCCATAAAACACTGGGCACCGCCGATACCGGTACTGTGAGAATTTCACCCGGAATTACAGCGAGTAAAAGCCAGATGGACTACCTTTGCAAAGTGATAACGGCTATTGCGGATAAAAATATATAAATTATATTAAAAATATTTAAAAAAGTTATTGATTCAGTCCTTTTAGTATGATAGAATATTTATGAATGGAAATAAACTGTAAAGGATTGATGATGTGGGCAATTTTTTAAATGCGATTTATACGCTGTGGAACCAGATATTATATGCGGTTTTAAGCATTTCTGTGTTTGATGTTATTGATATTCTCATAATTGCTTTTATCATAGCTAAAGCAATCCATTTTTTTATCGAGAGCCGCGGCGGACAGCTTGTTAAAGGTCTTTTTATACTTTTTGTTGCGTATGTGTTTTCAATATGGTTTGACCTTGTGTCTGTAAACTGGTTGCTGACAAGGGTGGTTGATTGGGGTATTATAGCCCTTGCTATTATCTTCCAGCCTGAGCTCAGACGTGCTCTTGAGCGTATAGGCCGCAGTCAGTTCGGTAAATTCAGTCACGTAAATCAGAATGATGATGAGTATATAAAACGCTCTATTGACAGCATTTGTCTCGCTGTTCAAAATATGCGCGACCAAAAGATAGGTGCGCTTATCGTGTTTGAGCGTATAACCTCTCTCGGTGATATAATCAACACCGGCACAACCGTTAATTCCGATGCATCTTCTCAAATGGTGGGCAGTATATTCTATCCGAAATCGCCACTTCACGACGGCGCTCTTGTGGTTCGCGATGGCAGACTTGTTGCCGCAGGCTGTATATTGCCTCTTACAAGTAATCAGGGCTTTAGCTCAAGTCTTGGTACACGTCACCGTGCGGCTATAGGTGTCAGTGAAGTATCAGATGCTGTTGTAGTCGTTGTTTCGGAAGAAACAGGTAAAATATCTCTGGTACAAAACGGTGCTATAGAAAGAGGCTATGACCAGATAAGGCTCAGAGAAGAACTTTATGATCTTATACTCAACAACGATAACGAAAGTGACGACAGCATTGTAGACAAAATCAAAAACGTTATCAACCGTATTAAACCTGTAAAGAAAGAAGAAAAAGGAGAAGCAAACAATGAAGAAAATAAATAAATTTTCGTTGCGCGTCCTTTTTTCAAATAAGCGCTTTACTGCTGTATTTTCGATAATAGCCGCTTTTATATTCTGGCTTGTAATTACCGTTAATCAGACCGAAACAAGAACCACTACATTTGCAAATATTACTATAAACTTCGGAATTGAAGACAGTTTTGCAGGCCAACAGGGCTTAGAAATTGTTTCTGAGGATTATATTAAGGCGGCGAATGTTACGGTAGACGGTCCGAATCATATTGTCAGCAGTCTTAAGGCAAACGACATTCTGGTAAATGCTGATTTAAGTCAGGTTACAAAGCCCGGCGAATATAATATACAGCTTGTTGCAAAGTCAGCAACCGTTACCGGCGGTTTTACCTTTGTTGAGGTTAGCCCTAAAACAATAAAACTCACTTTTGACTATATTGATACGAAAGATTTTGAGGTTGTTGCCAAAGCTGACGATATAACCGCAGCAGACGGTCTTATTAAAGATACACCTATGCTTAACTATGTTGGTGACAGTAAAAAGATTACCCTTAAAGGTCCAAGAAGCAGTATAAGTATTGTGGATAGGGTAGAGGTAATTGTAAGCCAAAAAGAAAAAATAACCTCAAGTCAGACTTATGATGCGGATTTGGTTATCTACGATGAATCGGGTAATGTTCTTGATAATAAACTTTTTGAAGTTCCTGTAGACGAACTTAAGGTTACGGTTCCTATATATAAGGAGAAAACCGTCTCGGTTGTTCCTGTATTCACAGGTGAGCCATATTCGGGTGCAGGTGTTGCCAGAGTAGATGCTATTTCAATTACCAAGGTAGTTGTTCAGGGCGCACCCGAGGTTATAGATGCTCTTGAATTTGTGGAGCTGTCAGCTATTGATTATGCTACCGTTTCTTCCGGTGCGGTTTATGAGATGCCTCTTAACCTGCCCGGCGGTGTAAAATGTGTCAGTACGGTAGACAAGGTTAAGGTTACCATAAAGAAGTGATTTAAAAAGGGCGTGGATATTCCATAGCCCTTTTGTCATTTTTATCCCTATTGCATATATTGTATCGAGGTGGTAAAAATGGCAGAAATTATTGTTATGTTTATTTTTCTTTTCTTTTCGGTGGTGGGCGCAAGCTGTATTACATATCGACTATGGTTGTTTCTCATAAAACCGAAACAGAAAAGTAAAGACCTTATTATAGTAAAGCTTGAAAAGGGCTGTGAAAAAGACCAGTTTATGTACTACTTCGAAAAATACCGATGGTGCGGCGAAGACTATGTGCAGACACTGGTTATGGTATACGACCAGACTGCAGAAAATGTGTGCTCGTCTTTTTGTAAAGCTCATAAAAATATAATCTGCTGCAGAAACGATGAATTACCGTTTATTATTAACAGGGTACTGGGGTGATAGTGTGTCGGATGTTCAAAATAACGAAGTTATAAAGGGCATAGTCAAGAAAATTACATATTCAAATGCGCAAAACGGCTACACTGTTGCAAGTGTACTTTGCGATACTGAGGAAATAACGGTTGTAGGCACTATGCCTATGATCCGAAACGGCGATGATATAGAGGCTGTTGGAAACTTTATAGTTCATTCGGTGTACGGACCTCAGTTTAAGGCTGTTTCGGTGCAAAAAAGTATGCCCACTGATACGGCGGCATTACTCAGATATTTATCGGCCGGCAATATAAAGGGTATAGGTCCTTCTACTGCCAGAAAAATAGTAGAAACTTTCGGGGACGACACTATGATGATTTTAGAATCTGCCCCTGAGGAGTTGACCAGAATAAAGGGTATTTCTCTTGCCAAAGCCAAAACTATCGGTGAAGAATATACTAAACTGTTTGGAATAAGAGATTTAATGCTTCTTCTGTCTAAGTTCAAAATTTCGGGAGAAGAAGCCATAAAAGTTTACGGAATTTTAGGTACTTCGGCAATATCTAAAATTGAAAACAATCCGTATTTACTATGCGGTGAAAAAATAGGCCTACCCTTTGAAAAGGCTGAGGATATAGCAGGGTATTATAAAATTCCTGCAAACGATAAATTGAGGCTTTGCGCGGGTATTGAATATGTGCTCAGAAAAAATACATATAACGGTCATACCTGCCTTCCCAAAAATAAACTATGTACTGTAGCGGCACGGCTTCTTGATACCGATTTAGACAGTGTAGAAAACGCTCTTGACTTATTGCTTGAATCTTTAAAGGTGAGAAGCGCACATATTGGAGATGCCGATTATATTGCTTTGCCTGAATATTACTGCGCTGAGGAATATATTGCCGCCCGTCTTTGTGTTATGAACAGGGAAAAAAGGTCATCCTATGTAGACCAAAAGGAAATAGACCTTCTTGAACAGCAAATGGGAATAACCCTTGACGAAAAGCAACGCTTTGCCGTATTAAAGGCCTTTGAAAGCGGTCTGCTTATTCTCACCGGCGGACCGGGCACAGGCAAAACCACAACCCTTAAAGCTATGATAGAAATGTTCAAACAAAGGGATATGGTTATAGAGCTTGCCGCACCCACGGGCCGAGCCGCAAAAAGAATGAGCGAACTGACCGGTTATGAAGCCAAAACCATACATCGACTTTTAGAGGTTGATTTTAACGAAAATTCAGAGCAGAGCTTTTGCAGAAACCAAAACAACCCCCTTGACTGTGATGTGATTATTGTAGACGAGGTGTCTATGATAGATTCTCGACTGTTTGAGGGCTTGCTCAGAGCGTTACGGATTTCCTGCAGAATAATACTTGTGGGAGATTTTGACCAGTTACCTAGTGTTTCGGCAGGAAATGTACTGAGTGACCTTATTTCAAGTAATGCCTTTACGGTTGTAAAGCTTGATAAAATTTTCCGTCAGGCAGAAAGCAGTGCAATTATAAGAAATGCTCATAAAATAGTTGACGGACAGGCTGCCGACCTTGGTGTCAGAGATTCTGACTTTTTCTTTTTACAAAAGTCAACAACAGAAAGCTGTCTTGAAACGGTTGTGTCACTTTGCAGTGAAAGATTACCGTCGGCTTACGGTTTTGATTCTGTAAAGGATATACAGGTACTTTGTCCTTCAAGAAAGATGCCACTTGGCACCTTGAATCTTAACAGTCTGCTTCAGGCAAATCTTAATCCTCAGAAAAAGAAAGAGCCTGAAATCTTTTTCAAGGGCTTTTATATGCGTGCAGGCGATAAGGTTATGCAGATAAAGAATAATTATGAGCTTGAGTGGATAAAGGACGACGGCGAAGAGGGAAGCGGTGTATTCAACGGTGACGTAGGTTACATTTTAAAGGTGAATTTGAGAGAGGGAACAATTTCGGTAAAATTCGACGATAAAACCGTTATTTATACTACCGAGCAACTTGAACAGCTTGAACTTGCCTATGCCGTAACCGTGCATAAAAGTCAGGGCAGTGAATTTGACTGTGTTATTCTTCCGCTTTTTGATGTACCTGCACAGCTTAAATACCGTAATCTGCTTTATACTGCCGTTACAAGAGCAAAAAAACTTCTTGTAATTGTGGGTAAAGAGGGCGTATTTTTTGAAATGGCGGCAAATGACAGAAAAATGCTGAGGTACACCTTGCTTGAAGCTTTTATTGAGGATATATATGAAAACGAAGATTAAATATTTTCTCTCTCAGCTGCTTGACTTTTTCTTTCCGTCACACTGTATGTCCTGTGGCAGAGCAATAGAGGGCGGTAAGGTTATATGCAATGAATGTGAAAAGGATATTGAAAAGATATCTGTTCGCATTTGCAGAAAATGCGGTATGCCTGAGAAAAAGTGCGACTGTAACAGATATGTGTATCATTTTGCAGGGGTATGCGCACCTTTCTTTAACGAAGGTATTGCCCGAAAAGGCCTTTACAAAATTAAATTTTCAGGTACAAAACAGCTGGTTTCTTATTATGCCGAAGCTATGATAGAAAGCCTTTATAAAAATTTTGCTGATACTAAGTTTGATGCGGTGGTTTTTGTGCCGGCTAATTTTATAAAAGAATCAAGACGTGGTTATAATCAGGCAAAATGGTTGGCAGAATATATATCTGAACGGCTGGGAATTCCGCTTTTTGATAATACTTTAAGAAGAGCAGTTTTCAGCAAAACTCAGCATAAAAGCAAAAGCGTGGTAAAGCGTTTTACAAATGCCTATAAAAGCTATATGAAGAATAAGTGTATAAACGGCGGAACATATCTTCTTATTGATGATATCAAAACCAGCGGTGCGTCGCTTGACGCCTGTTCAAGACAGCTTCTTTATGCAGGTGCTGACGAGGTGATTTGCCTTACCGCTTTAATAGGTCACAAAAACAGTTGAAAAAATATACAATGTTGGATATAATGTTATTTATCGGAGGTGAAAAGGATGGCTACTGAAATAGGTATAGATTTAGGCTCGTCAAAGACGGTTATTTTTTCTGACTCTAAAATTGTTATAGAACAACCAAGCCTTGTGACTGTTGACGCTGAAACCTATGCGCCGGTATATTTTGGCGAAAAAGCAAAACAGACTCTAGGCAGAACGCCTGATACCCTTGAGTGTATTCATCCTATTCAGCGCGGTCTTATAGCCGACTATGATATAGCCGAGGCTATGATAAAAAACTACACCGAAAAGGCTTTTGGCAATAAAGCCATAAGGCCTAAGGTTATAGCCACTATTCCTACGGGGCTTACCGAACTTCAGCACCATTCACTTGCAAATGTTGTTCAGGCAGGCGGTGGCAGAAGCGTTAATGTTATTGAGGCTCCCATTGCTATTGCGGCAGGTCTTGGTATTGATGTGTCGGCTCCTTGCGGTAATCTTATTGTAGATATCGGCGCAGGTGTAACCGATATTGCCGTTTTATCGCTTGGCGGTATTGTTTCCTGCGATTCTTTCAAAACTGCCTCTTATGATTTTGACGATATTATTGTTAATTATGTAAGAAGAAACCGTAACGTTGCTATCGGAAAGCTGACGGCAGAAAATATTAAAATACAAATCGGCTCTGTGTCAGCCCGTCCTGTAGAGGTTACGGCTATTGCCAAGGGCAGAAATTTATTCAGCGGCTTGCCTGAGATGTTTGAAATTTCTTCGGGAGAAATTTATAAAAAACTTAATCACACCGCTCTTATAATCTGTAATGCAATACGAAAGGTGCTTGAATCAACCGAGCCCGATTTAGTTGCGGATATTAAGCAGAGAGGTCTTCACCTCGTAGGCGGCGGCTCTAAGATTTTCGGAATGGCAGAGCTTATTGCTGATTATATCGGTGTAGAGGTTTTAACCTATGACGAACCTGAATACAGTCTTGTAAAGGGTGCCGCAATGGCTCTTTCAAAGCCCGAAATACTCAAAAACATCAATTATCAGGAACGCTCTATAAGAGAACTTGAGATAAGATAAAAAAACACTTGACAAATTGAAATTTTATGATAAAATGATTAGGTAAAAAAAGAAGAACATTCCGTTCTCACCCTAAGGTTAAAGGTCCAAAAGGGTCATAAAGATTACTGAAATTACTATATTTCGGCTGTTTTTGTGCGTGAACGGATTATCGTTCACGCTTTTGTTTTATTTTGGAGGTGCGTAATTATCAGCAACAAAGAAGTAGCCATAAATGAGGCAATACGGTTCAGTGAAGTTCGTGTAATTGACACAGACGGTAGTCAGTTAGGTATTCTTCCTATTAAAGATGCTATAGCTGCCGCTTACGAGAGAGAGCTTGACCTTGTTAATATCTCTCCAAATGCAAATCCGCCGGTATGTAAAATAATGGATTTCGGCAAATACCGTTTTGAACAGGCTAAACGTGAAAAAGAGGCAAAGAAGAACCAGAAAACCTTTGACATCAAAGAGGTTCGTCTCGGTCTTACTATTGATACTCACGACTTTGAAACTAAAGGAAATCAAGCCATCCGTTTTCTTAAAAGCGGTGACAAAGTAAAGGTTTCTATTCGTTTCCGCGGACGCGAACTCGGTCATCCCGAAATCGGTCTGGAAACTATGGCAAGGTTTGCTGATTACTGTGCAGAATATTCAAGTGTAGAAAAACCTGCTAAAATGGAAGGCAGAAATATGCTTATGTTCCTTGCACCGAAAACCAATAAATAAAGCAGACATTAAGAGGAGGATTTATTATGCCTAAGATTAAAACTCACAGTGGCGCTAAAAAGCGTTTCAAACTCACCAAAAATGGTCAGGTTAAACGCGCTCATGCGTTCAAGTCTCACATTCTTAACAAAAAGACTTCTAAGCGTAAGAGAAATCTTCGCAAGACAGTTATTGCTGATGTTACAAATACAGCAACTGTTAAGAGACTTATTCCTTATAAATAAGGAAAATTAACGAAATTAACGGAGGTTTCTACAAATGGCTCGTGTTAAAGGTGCGTTAGCTACACGCAAAAGAAGAAAAAAGATTTTAAAACTCTCTAAGGGTTATTTTGGAGCAAAATCTAAGCTCTTTAAAACTGCTAAAGAAGCAGTTATGAAATCAGGCAACTATGCTTATGTTGGCCGTCGCCTTAAAAAGCGTGATTTCCGTCGTCTTTGGATCACAAGAATCTCTGCCGCAGCTAAAATTTGCGGTATGAATTATTCCACCCTGATGAACGGACTCAAGGTTGCAGGTGTACAAATTAACCGTAAAATGCTGGCTGAAATTGCAGTTAATGATCCTGAAGGATTTGCGGCAATTGCAGAGCAGGCTAAAAAAGCTTTAGCGAAGTAAAAATAATCGCCCAAGTTATATCTTGGGCGAGTTTTTTAATATTATGAGGTGAGAAAAAAGTATGGCTTATACTGAAATAAGCGGTAAAGATAATGTTCGAATTAAGCGAGTTGTAAAGCTTCAGACTTCTTCAAGATACAGACGTGAAGAGGGCTGTTTTGTGCTGGAAGGACTGCGGACTGTAGAGGATGCATTCTTAAACGGCATAAAGCTTTTAGAGTTTTATTTTACCGCTGCGGCATACGATAAACACAGCTCTGATATTGAAAAATTCGCCCAAAACGCAGAGTTTGTTGCACAAATAAGCGACTCTGTTTCAAAAACTATTTCCGATACCTTTACTCCTCAGGGTATATTTGCCGTTGCCGATATGCCACCTCGGGTTGAAGAAATTACCGAAAAGGGCAAATATATTGCCCTTGAAAATATTCAGGATCCTGCTAATCTGGGTGCTGTTGCCCGCTCTGCCGAGGCTCTTGGTGTTGACGGAATTATTTTATCAAATGATTCTTGTGATCCCTTTAGCCCTAAATCACTCAGAGCGTCTATGGGCACTTTACTCAGGGTACCGCTTATTTTCACCGATGATGTTGCTCAGTTTCTTAAAAAGACTACGGCTTCTTCCTATGCCTGTGTTGTGGATAGTGATGCGGAAAAAATCGGCACTGTGTCTTTTAATAATTTTTCTATAGCCGTTATAGGAAACGAGGCTAACGGCCTTACCGAAAAAACGAAGGACGCTTGTGATGTTAAAGTTACCATTCCTATGAAGGGCAGGGCAGAGTCCCTTAATGCTGCAGCTGCCGCTTCCATAGTGATGTGGGAGATGGTTAAGTGATTTATTGGATTTGGCTTCAAAAGGCACTTTCTCAAGGCAGTAACCGTCTAAATCTTATTTTAGATAAGTTCGGTGGCGCAAAGGCTGTTTATGAAGCAGGTGACGAAGGCCGCGCCGCATCGGGCATTTTTAACGAGCGTGAACTTCGCCTTATGAGAAGCACCACCCTTGAAAGTGCTAAAAAGATATACGATACCTGTCTTAGAGAAAACATAACGGTTATTACACCCGAGATGGATATTTATCCGAATATTTTAAGAAATATTCCCGATCCACCTTTTGTTTTGTATGCAAGGGGCAGATTTCCCGATTTTGACAATATCCCGGCTATATGTATTGTCGGTCCTCGTGAAGTGACCGATTACGGTTATAAATGCGCATATTCGCTGTCGGGCAGACTTTGTCGCGGCGGCTTTATAATAGTCAGCGGCGGAGCAAAGGGCTCAGATACTGCGGCGCATACAGGCACACTTCTTAATGGCGGTGTTACCGTTGCGGTACTTGCCAACGGTTTTGGTGACGATTATTTAAAACAGAACGAGAATCTTCGTAAAGATATTCTCGAAAACGGTTGTCTTATAACCGAATATCCGCCCTATACTACCGTTAAAAAGGGCTCTTTCAGAGTAAGAAACAGACTTATGTCGGGGCTTTGCCACGGCGTTATTATAGTTGAGGCAAAAGAAAAAAGCGGTACTATTATTACCGCAAACAGAGCAATAGAGCAAAACAGAGATTTGTTTGTTATACCGGGAAATCCGGGACTGCCTCAATATGCAGGTTCAAACAAGCTTATTAAAGATGGCGCCAAACCTCTTTTTGACCTGTCGGATATATTTTCCGAATATGAAACTAAATTACACGGTAAAATAGATATAAACAGGGCAAATGATCAGCCTCTTGCTAAAATGAGTAAAGCAGTTTCAGTACCGGAGAAAACCGAGAAGAAGAGCCCTGATATAAAGAAAACAGAGATCAAAAAAGAATTTTCTAAAAAAATTTTGCCCGAACATCTTTCCAAAAACGCAAAAATAATATATAATCAATTAGATAAGCAGATTTTCACTTGTGATGATTTGCTTAGTCCAGAACTTAATTCAAATGATATACTGTCGGCTTTGGGCGAACTTGAGCTTTACGGCTACGTAAGTCTGATACCCGGCGGTCGCTATACTTTAAAATAAGGAGTAACAAAATGTCTAAACTTGTTATTATTGAGTCCCCCGGTAAACTCAAAAGTATTCAAAAGTATCTTGGAAGCGATTATACCGTAATGGCTTCTAAGGGACATGTACGAGATTTACCAAAAAACAAAATGGGCATTGATATAGATAAAGGCTATCTGCCTCAGTATCTTGAGATGAACGATAAAAAAGAACTGATTAAGAAACTGCGCGAAGCCGCTGCAAACAGCGATGCTGTCTATCTTGCAACCGACCCTGACCGCGAAGGTGAGGCTATTTCTTGGCATCTTGCTCAGCTTTTGGCTCTTGATATGGATTCACCCATACGCGTTTGTTTTAACGAAATAACCAAAACAGGCGTAGAAGCAGGTATGAAACAGCCTAAAAAGATAGATATAAACCTTGTTGACGCTCAGCAGGCAAGACGAGTTCTTGACAGAATTGTTGGTTACAAATTAAGTCCGTTCCTTTGGAAAAAGGTGAAACGCGGTCTTTCAGCAGGTCGTGTTCAGTCTGTGGCTTTAAAGCTTGTTGTTGACAGAGAAAGAGAAATTGAAAAGTTTATACCCGAAGAATATTGGACAATTGGTGCTAAACTTTCAAAGCAGAAAAATATTATTGCTAAGTTCTATGGCACAGCCCAGGGTGAAAAGCTGAGTATCGGTAGCGAAAAAGAAGCATTAGCTATAGTTGAAGCTTCACAGCAGGCAGAGTTTGTTGTTTCCTCTATTAAGAAGGGCGTACGCAAAAAACAGCCTATGCCTCCCTTTATCACTTCAACACTTCAGCAGGAAGCCGCAAGAAGACTCAACTTTACAGGTCTTAAAACTATGCGTATAGCACAGCAACTTTACGAAGGTGTTGAAATAGCGGGTGAGGGCAGTACCGGTCTTATCACCTATATGAGAACCGACTCTTTGCGTATTTCTGCCGAAGCAGGCGCCGCTGCCCTTAAGTATATAAGCTCGGTTTACGGCGAGAAATATGCACCTAAAAAAGCCAGAGTTTATAAATCTAGAAATGGCGCTCAGGATGCTCATGAAGCTATAAGACCTACTAATATCGACTTAACTCCCGAGAAAGCAAAAGGTTCCCTTACTGCCGACCAGTATAAGCTTTATAAACTTATATGGGAACGCTTTATGGCAAGTCAAATGGAAAACTGTTTGCAGGATACCGTTTCGGTTGATATTATTGCAGGTGATTATCTGTACAGAGCAAGCGGCTATACCGTTAAATTTGACGGTTTTACCGTGCTCTATGACGATATTAAAGAAAGCGATGACGAGGGTGAGGTATCATTACCGGAACTTTGTGACGGCGAGGTACTTAAATGCAAGTCAGTTACCCCTGCACAGCATTTCACTCAGCCCCCTGCACGCTATAATGAATCTACACTTACAAAGGCTCTTGAAGAAAACGGTATCGGCCGTCCTTCTACCTATGCTCCCATAATCTCTAACATAGTACAGCGTGATTATATTGAGAAAGAAAAGAAGGCGTTTAAACCAACACAACTTGGTATGATAGTAACCGACCTTATTGCCGATCATTTTAAGAAGATAGTTGATGTTAAGTTTACTGCAGGTATGGAGCAGAGCCTTGATAAAATTGACGAAGGTAAACTCGGCTTTATAGAAACAGTTGACCGCTTCTATAAGGATTTTGCCGTTACACTTAAAAAAGCAGAGGATTCTATGAACGGTGTTAAGGTTAAGGTTCCGGATGAGGAAACCGATGTTGTATGTGAAAACTGTGGCAGAAAAATGGTAGTTAAAAGCGGTAGATTCGGCAAGTTCCTTGCTTGTCCCGGTTACCCCGAATGTAAAACCACCAAGCCTATGCCTGAAGAAAAAATTAAAGAGCCCTGTCCTAAGTGTGGCGGAGAGCTTGTTAAACGTGTTTCTAAAAAGACAGGTAAAAAGTTCTATGGTTGTTCAAAATATCCACAGTGCGATTTTGCCGCTCCCGGACTTCCTTCAGGTGAGGTTTGCAGTGAATGTGGCTCTTATATACTGCTTGGACTCAGAGGCAGAAAATACTGTATGAATGCAGCCTGTCCTACAAGAGCAAAGTCTAAAACCAAAAAAGATGAAGAATAGTATTACCGTTATAGGCGCAGGTCTTGCAGGTTGCGAAGCCGCTTGGCAGATAGCCGGTAGTGGCGTAAAGGTAAAGCTTTATGAAATGAAGCCTGTTTATAAAAGTCCTGCTCATAAAAGCGATATGTTTGCTGAGCTTGTGTGTTCTAACTCCCTTAAAGCTTCGCGTATTGACTCGGCAGCAGGTCTTTTAAAAGAAGAAATGCGCAAAATGGGATCAATATGTCTGATGGCGGCTGAAAATTCTTCGGTTGCCGCAGGTGGCGCTTTAGCTGTTGACAGAGACCTGTTTTCAGCCTTTATTACCGAAAAAATCAAAGGTCATCCGAATATTGATGTAATAAGCGAAAAGGTTGATAAAATCAAAAACGACGGCATTTGCATTATTGCTACGGGCCCGTTAACCGATGAAAAATTAGCAGAGGATATCGGCAGATACTGTGACTCGGATAATTTAAGCTTTTACGATGCCGCCGCACCTATCGTTACTAAAGAAAGTATAGATATGTCTAAAGCTTTTCTTGCCGCAAGGTACGGAAAAGGCGGCGACGACTATATAAACTGCCCCTTTAATAAAGAAGAATATGAACTTTTCTATAATGAACTTATAAACGCTGAGGGTGCGCCGCTTAAAGAATTTGATAAACCTTTTACAGTGTACGAAGGCTGTATGCCTATTGAGGTTCTTGCAAAACGCGGTAATGATTCAATTCGTTTTGGACCAATGAAGCCTGTAGGTCTTACTGATCCCAGAACAAATCATCGTCCTTGGGCGGCTGTGCAACTCAGAAAAGAAAATAATGACGGTTCTCTTTATAACATTGTGGGTTTTCAGACCAACCTTAAGTTTGGTGAGCAGAAGAGGGTGTTTTCACTTATTCCCGGTCTTGAAAATGCTGAATTTGTCCGTTATGGTGTTATGCACAGAAACACATTTATAAATTCTGCAAAGCTACTTAATAAAGATTTATCCTTAAAGAAAAATAACGATATATTCTTTGCAGGTCAAATTACGGGCGTTGAAGGTTATATGGAATCTGCCGCTTGCGGTATTGTGGCAGGTAAAAACGCCCTTGCCCGTCTTGAAAACCGAGAAAGTTTTATACTTCCAAGCTACACAATGACAGGCGCTTTACTTAACTATATAACCGATGAAACGGTGGTCAATTTACAGCCTATGGGCGCTAATTTCGGCATTCTTCCCCCGCTTGAAAATCATATAAGAGATAAACGGGAAAGATACGCCGCCCTTGCCCAAAGGAGCCTTGAATACTTTGGCTAAATGATGAGGAGGAACGAAAATGAGAGTTGTTATAGATGCTTTTGGCGGAGATTTTGCCCCTGCCGCACCTATTGAAGGTGCCGCACTTGCTCAAAAAGAACTTGGCGTAGGTATTGTACTTACGGGTAATGAAGAAATAATCCAAAACTATATCAAAGAGCATAACGTTCAGTTTACCGACCTTGAAATAGTAAACACTACCGATGTTATTTCTATGCACGATGAGCCTACTTCACTTTTAAAGGCGCACAAAGAGTCATCTATGGCTGTTGCTTTTAAAAAACTTGCCGATGATGAGGCTGATGCCTTTGTATCTGCAGGAAGTACCGGTGCTGTGGTTGTGGGCGGTACTCTTATTGTTAAACGAATCAAGGGTGTAAAGCGTCCCGCCCTTGCTTCTATGATTCCGTCACCCTCATCTTCATATATGCTTATGGATATGGGCGCAAATGCAGAATGCCGTCCCGAAATGCTTCAGCAGTTCGGTATTATGGCAAGTGCATATCTTAAAAGGGTAGAGGGCAGAAGCAACCCCAAAATTGCCCTGCTGAATATTGGTACCGAAGATTCTAAGGGCGGTGAGCTTCAGCAGGAAGCGTATAAGCTTTTAGAAAAGGCTTCTATAAACTTTGTAGGCAATATTGAGTCCCGCGAAATGCCCAAGGGTACTGTTGATGCTGTTATTGCCGACGGCTTTACAGGTAATATTGCACTGAAACTTATTGAGGGCACAGCCATTACTTTCTTTAAGATGGTAAAGGGTGTACTTTACAAAAATATTATAAATAAGCTTGCTGCACTTGTCCTTAAAAAAGACCTGTACTCTCTTAAAAGTATGATGGACAGCTCAGAGGTGGGCGGAGCATTACTTTTAGGTGTTAAAAAACCGGTAATTAAGGCACACGGCAACTCTGATGCAAAGGCAATTAAAAATGCAATAAGACAGGCTAAATACTTTTATGACGGTAAGGTTATTGAAAGTATAAGTGAAGGCCTTGAAGCTGTTGAGGAATAAAATGAAACGACTTGAAGAAAACATAAAATATTCTTTTAAAAATATAACCCTTCTTGAAAACGCGCTTAGTCATTCTTCTTATGCCAACGAAAAGCACCTTAAATACGGCTCTAACGAGCGTCTTGAATTTTTAGGTGATGCGGTGTTATCGGTAATAGTTGCCGATTATCTTTATAAAAACTTTTCGGATAAGCCTGAGGGAGAACTGACTAAACTTCGTGCTTCCCTTGTTTGCGAAAAGTCACTTTGCGGTTTTGCCAGAAGCTTAAAGCTTGGCGACTTTTTACTGCTTGGTCGTGGTGAAGAGCTTGGCGGCGGCAGAGAGAGGGATTCGATACTTGCCGATGCTTTTGAGGCGGTGCTTGCCGCTATATATCTTGACGGAGGTATGGAAGCGGCAAGAGAATATGTGCTTCACTTTATCATTGAGGAACTTTCTCATACCGAGGACGAAGCATTTCACGATTATAAAACCATTCTTCAGGAGATAATTCAGAGAAACCCTGAAGAGCGACTTTCTTATGTTTTATGCTCAGAAAGCGGTCCTGACCATAATAAATCCTTTACCGTAGAGGTTTGCCTTAACTCAAATGTTATAGGCAGCGGTACAGGTAAAACCAAAAAAAGAGCAGAGCAGATGGCTGCAAAGGATGCTCTTAAGCTGATGGGAATAGAACCGTAATGTCAAAACACGCTAATATTTCCATTTTTGTGCCACATCTTGGCTGTAATAATCGGTGTAGTTTTTGTAATCAAAATTCTATAACGGGCAAGGTGACTCTCCCCGATAAAGAAGAAATAGACACAGCTGTAAAAATAGCTAAAAACAGCCCTAAATACAGCAGGGCGGATACCGAAATAGCCTTTTTCGGCGGTAGCTTTACTGCTATTGACAGAGAGTATATGATCTATCTTTTGTCTTGTGCTGCCGCTTATGTTAAAGACGGTACTGTTAAAGGTATTCGCGTTTCTACAAGACCTGATGCTACTGACAGCGAAATACTTGAAATTTTGAAATCTTTCGGTGTTACGGCTATTGAGCTTGGTGCACAGAGTACCGATGAAAATGTGCTTTTATTAAATAAAAGAGGGCACAGCAGAGAAGATATTTTTAATGCATCGGCACTTATAAAAAAGTACGGCTTTTCTCTCGGTCTTCAGATGATGACAGGGCTTTACGGCTCAAACAATGAAACCGACAGAAAAACTGTTGAAGATTTTATAAAAATCGCCCCCGATACAGTTAGAATTTATCCGACAATAGTGCTTAAAAAGACAGCGCTGTCACTACTTGTGGAAAAAGGTGAATATCAACCGCCCACACTTGAAGAGGCAACTCAAAGTTGTGCCGAATACTATAAAAGCTTTACTGATAACGGTATAAGCGTTATTCGACTGGGGCTTCATCATATTGATGTAAGCGATTTTGTTGCAGGTCCTTGGCATCCGGCGTTTAGTCAGCTTTGTATGTCAAAGTTATGCTTTGAAAATGTAAAAGAAGGTTTAAAAGACAAAACGGGTGATTATACCCTTTATGTAAACCCTGCAGAGATTTCGACCTTTGTAGGACAAAAGAGAAGCAATTTAATTAAATTTAAAGATATGGGATTTAATGTACGGATATTAGGTGACCAAAATATAACAGGTCGCGGTTTCCGTATAGAAAGGGAAGTGAAATAGATATGCTGCTTCGTTCAATAGTGGTGCAGGGCTTTAAGTCCTTTGCAGACAAGACCGTACTGAAATTCGGTACCGGTATTACGGCTGTTGTAGGTCCTAACGGTAGCGGAAAGAGTAATATTTCCGATGCTGTCCGTTGGGTACTTGGTGAACAGTCTACTAAAAGTCTGCGTGGACAGTCTATGGAGGATGTTATATTCTCCGGTACCGCTTCGCGCCGTCCTCACGGCTTCTGCGAAGTAACACTTAACATAGATAACTCTGACAGAACACTGAATTTTGATAATGACAGTGTTTCTATTACTCGTCGCTATTATCGTTCGCACGAGAGTGAGTATCTTATCAATAATGTTGCCGTACGTCTTAAAGATGTTAACGAACTGTTTATGGATACCGGTCTTGGAAGAGACGGCTATTCTATGATAGGACAGGGTAAGATTGATACTATTATAAGCTCTAAATCAGGCGAACGCCGTGATATTTTTGAAGAGGCTTCGGGTATTTCAAAATACCGTTACAGAAAAATAGAAGCCGAAAGAAAGCTTTTTGCCGCTGAAGAAAATCTGCTTCGTCTTAAAGATATTATGAACGAGCTTGAAAGTCGAGTAGGCCCCCTTGAACAGCAGAGCAAAAAGGCTGAAAAATTCTTAGAGCTTGCCGAAAGAAAGAAAAACCTTGAAATAGGTTTATGGCTGCATACCCTCAGCAATTCTAAGCAGGCGCTGAGAGAACAGGAAAATAAGATTTCCGTTGCCACTATGCAGTATAAGGAAATCGACGAAAAACTGCAGAGCTTTGATCAGGAAAACGAGAAGAATAATCGCGATTTTGCCCTTTTAACCACAGCTCTTGAAGAATGCAGAAACAATATTGCGGCAAGGCATGAGGATATTGCTACCTTAAACGGTGAGATATCGGTTGTTAACCGCGATATTGAACATAATAATGAAACTATAGAGCGCTTAATTGCTGAGCGTGAAGACCTTAAGAAGACCGATGAAACCGCCAGCAGTGAAATTGAAAACAAGAAACTTGCTGTAGCAGCTGCACAGGAGGAAATTAAGGGCTTTGAGGAAAAGCTTTCTGCTCTTGAAAAAGAACTTGGCGATATGCTGAAAGAGAGCGAAAGCATTTCAAGAAATATTGAAGAGCTTGTTATACAGCTTAATGCCGTTTCAATAAAGAGCGGCGACTTAAGGGTTGCTATGATGACTGCAGAGAGCAGTATAACCGAAATAGAGGGCAGAACAGCAAGTATTGATGAAACCGTAAAAGAAAAAGAAGTACATCTTAACTCTCTCAATTGTGAATTTGAGGAAAACGACGAATTCTTAAAGAAAACCGAAGAAGTTGTAACCGAGTGTACCAATGCCCTTGGCGGTTACGAGCTTAAATATAACACCCGCAAAGAAAAGGCCGAAATCTGTAAAGAAGAGTGCGAAAAGCTTCGTCTTGACAGAGAGGCAAAACTGCGCCGTGTTCAGATTTTAAGCGAACTTGAAAAGAACCTTGAGGGCTTCCATAATTCTGTTAAAGAGGTTATGAATGCTTCTAAAACAGGAACTCTCAGAGGTATTCACGGTCCTGTTTCTTCTATTATAAACGTTGATAAAGAATTTTCTGTTGCTATTGAAACTGCTCTTGGTGCTACCATTCAGCAGGTGGTTTGTGACAGTGAAAACGATGCAAAACGCGCTATTGAAATGCTGAAATCTTCGGGCGGTGGCCGTGCTACATTTCTGCCTATTTCCTCTATCAAATCAAGAGAGTTTAAGGAAAACGGCTATGAAGAAATGTACGGCTATGTAGGTCTTGCTCCAGAGCTTATTAAATGCGACGAAAAATACAAAGAGATTATTAAATATCTTCTCGGTAATACCGTTGTATGCGAAGACCTTGACAGCGCTGTTGCTATTTCCAAAAAATTCGGTTACCGTTTCAAAACGGTTTCTCTTGACGGTCAGGTTGTAAATGCAGGTGGTTCCCTTACCGGTGGTTCTCTTATTAAAAATGCAGGTATTTTAAGCCGTGCAAGTGATATAAGACGTCTTCAGGATGAAAACGATAAACTTGCCGCCAAACTGAAAATTAAAGAAGACGAACTGGCTGCACTTTTAAGCGACCTTGCTAAAGCTGAGGACGATATTACCGCCGCAAAGGCAACCCTTGCAACTGCAAATGAAGATAAAATAAGAGCGCTGGGTGAACTGAAAAGAATTGAAGATATAAGAAATTCTGTTAAGGAAACCCTTGATGAACTTAAAAATGAAAAATCTTCATCTGATGAGAAGATAGCCGCGCTTAAAGAAACGGCCGCTTCTTCTGCCAAGGAAATTGCTTTGCTTGACGGCGAAAAGCAGGAAATTCAGGCAAAAATTGATGCCCATAGCGGCGGCAGAGATTCTCTTGCTGATAAGCGCGAGGAAATCGGCAACGCTATGACAGAGGTTAAGATGGACATCCTGAACAAAAAGAAGGATGTTGAAAATCTGCTTATCAGTGCTGATGCTATTGCCGCTACTATTGGTGACAGAAGTAAGCGTATGGAAGCTATTACAGGCGAACTCAGTAGTATCGACCTGTTAAAAGCTGACCTCAACAAAAAGCTTGACGAAATAAAGCAGGTAATCGAGGAACACAAAAACAGTATTGCTTCAAACGAATCTGAAATTGAGCGCCTTACCAAAGAGCGTGAAAACATTGAAAAGCTGGGCGTAGAAATTCGTTCAAGCGAGAAAGAGCGTACACTTGAACGAGAAAAAATCGGCGGTGAGCTTGCCCGTCTTACCGAGCGTAAAGAGGTTATGCTCAGAGAATACGATGCAGTTATCCGTCAGCTTTATGACGAATACCAGCTTACCCGTACCGAAGCAGAAAATACAGGTATTACTGTTGAAAATCCTGCCGAAGCCAAGAAAGAACTTCATGAGGTTAAATCGGGTATCCGTTCTCTTGGTAACGTTAACGTTTCGGCTATTGAGGAATATAAAGAAGTATACGAAAGATACACCTTTATGTCTGAGCAGATAGATGATGTAGAGAAATCACGTACCGAGCTTAATAAGCTTATAAATCAGCTTACTGCGCAGATGAAGGAACTCTTTACCGCAGGCTTTGAAAAGATTAGCCAAAACTTTGCGGTTACCTTTACCGAACTTTTCGGCGGCGGAAGTGCTTCACTTGCTCTCAGTGACCCCGAAAATGTACTTGAAAGCGGTATAGATATACTTGTTAAACTGCCGGGTAAAAATGTACCCAGTCTTGACGGTCTGTCGGGTGGTGAAAAGGCGCTTATCGCTCTTGCAATTTACTTTGCGATAATGAGAGTTAACGCTCCGCCTTTCTGCTTCCTTGATGAAGTTGATACCGCACTTGACGAAATTAACGTTGAAAGGGTAGCTGAGTATATGCGTCGTCCTGACTTTACTACTCAGTTTATATGTGTTACCCACAGACGCGGTACAATGGAAGCGGCAGATATGCTTTACGGCGTTACCATGCAGGAAAAGGGCGTTACAAAGCTTCTTGAACTGAATGTTAACGAACTTGAAAAGAGACTATTACTTGAAAACGGTGATAAATAATGGGGTTTTTCAGTAAAATCAAAGATGGTCTTGCTAAGACAAGGTCACAGCTTGCAGAAAATATAAATTCCGTTATAAACAGCTTTACTAAAATTGACGAAGACCTTTTTGAAGAGCTTGAAGAAATACTTGTGCTTTCCGATATAGGCTGTGTTACTGCCAATGAGATTTGTGATGAGCTTAGAAGCAATATCAAAAAAACAGGTGAAAAAGAACCTGAAAACATTAAAAAAATGCTCAAAGAAATTATCACGGAAAAAATGCAGGGCGACTGTTCTTTAAAGCTTAATACCAAACCTTCACTTATTCTTGTAATCGGTGTTAACGGTGTTGGTAAAACCACTTCAATAGGAAAAATTGCGGCAAAGTTTAAGGCTGAAGGTAAAAATGTTGTACTTGGCGCTGCCGACACATTCAGAGCCGCCGCTATTGACCAACTTGCAGTTTGGGCAGAGCGTGCCGGTGTTTCCATTGTAAAGGGTAAAGAGGGAACAGATCCTGCATCAGTTGTTTATGACACAATAGCCCACGCAAAAGCAAAGTGTGCCGATGTTATTATCTGTGATACCGCAGGCAGACTGCATAACAAGAAAAATCTTATGGACGAACTCAGTAAGATTTACAGAATAATAAACCGCGAACTGCCGGATTCCGATATAGAATCTTTGCTTGTGCTTGATGCCACAACAGGACAAAACGCTGTAAATCAGGCAAAAGAGTTTAAAAATGCCGCAGATATAACAGGTATAATTCTTACAAAACTTGACGGTACAGCCCGGGGCGGTGTCGTACTTGCAATAAAGAATGAGCTTGATATACCCGTAAAATTTGTGGGTGTTGGCGAGGGTGTAGACGATCTTATGAACTTTGATCCCGACGAATTTGCGGCAGGAATTATTGATGCTGAGGAATAATTATGAAGTTTTTTATAGCCACTAAAAACAAGGGCAAAAAAAGGGAACTTGAAAGAATACTCAAGCCTCTCGGTATTACCGTTATAAGCGAAGACGACCTTGAAACGCCTTTAAGTGATACTGAGGAAACAGGTACCACCTTTGAGGAAAATGCTCTTATAAAAGCAAGAGCAGGTTGCCTTGCTTCAAAGCTTCCAACCGTTGCTGACGATTCGGGGCTTTGTGTAGACGCGCTTGGCGGTGAGCCAGGTATATACACCGCAAGATATGCAGGTGAGCCTACCGATAACGCAAAGAACAATGCAAAGCTTCTTGCTAACTTAGAGGGCGTACCGAAAGATAAGCGCACAGCCCGTTTTGTAAGTGCTGTCGCCTGTGTTTTCCCCGATGGCAGAGAATTTACCGTCAGGGGCGAGGTTGAAGGTATAATAGGTGAAAGCCTTTGCGGTACAAATGGTTTTGGATATGATCCCTTGTTTATAAGTGAACTGGGCTGTTTCGGCCAGATAAGTGATGAGGCTAAAGACAGCATTAGTCACAGAGGCAGAGCTCTTAAAGAACTTTATAAAAAACTGAAAGAGGAATATTTATGTTAAACAGCAGACAGCGTGCCTTTCTTCGAGGAATGGCAAACGACTATGAAACTATAATACAGATAGGTAAGGGCGGTATTTCACCTGCTCTTATTAAAACTGTCAGTGAAGCTCTTTATGTCAGAGAACTTATAAAAATAAAGGTACACTCTACTGCTCCAAGCGATATAAAAAGTATTGCGGCAGATGTGGCAGAACAAGCAGAGGCTGAGATTGTTCATATCATAGGTTCTAAGATTATTTTATATAAACATAGCGATAATAAGGATATAACCCCTATTAAGCTGGTAAAATAATATGGGAAATATTGCTGTTTTCGGCGGCACCTTCAATCCTATTCACAATGAGCATATACGAATGATAAGGTGTATAAGCCGCCTTGATTTTATTGATAAAATACTTGTTATACCTACCCATATTCCGCCTCATAAAACGGCAGAATACCTTGCAAGTGACGAAGACAGATATAATATGTGTAAAATTGCAGCAGAGGGTATAAGTAAAACAGAGGTCAGTGATTTTGAAATAAAGCGACAGGGCAAAAGCTATACCTTTTATACCATAGAGGCTTTAAAAGAAATTTTTGCAAATGACGATTTTTTTGTGGTTTGCGGTGCAGATATGGCAATAACTCTTGATACCTGGCACAGATATGATGAGCTAAAAAAACTGTGTACCTTTTTGGTTATTGATCGTCCGGGTACAGATAAAAAAGAACTTCGTGATTATATCTTAAAGCTTAAAGAAAACGGTGCAAAAGTTTCTTTTATTGACTGTGATACAGAGAATGTATCTTCTTCAGGTCTTAGAAAAGGTATGGATAACTCGCTTGTTCCTGAATGTGTTGCCGATTATATAAGAGAAAAAGGTCTATATAAAAATGAATGAAAAATTTAAAAAATATGTAGCTATAATCAGAGAAAAGCTCGACGATTACCGCTTTGAACACAGCCTTGCCGTAGCCGAAAAGGCAGAAGAACTAGCACAAAAGTTCGGCGCAGATAAAGAAAAAGCATATCTTGCAGGTCTTTTACACGATATAACAAAAAATTTCTCAAAAGACGAGCAGTTGCAATTTTTCGGTAGTTCTGCTATAATGCTTTCGAATGTTGAAAAGGCTTCTCCTAAGGTATGGCACGCCATAAGCGGCGCCGCATATATTAAGAATGTTTTAAAAATAGAGGACAGCGAAATTATAAATGCCGTCCGTTATCATACAACGGGCAGGGAAGATATGAGTCTTCTTGAAAAGATAGTTTATATAGCCGATTTTACATCAAAGGACAGAAATTATCCGGATGTTGATATACTGAGAGAAAAGGTTAATGATAATCTTGATGACGGTATCGTATATGCGCTAAGGCACACGATTCATTCACTGTCCCAGAAAAATCAGGCTATTCATCCCGACACCTTGTCGGCATATAATCAATTATTATGCGAAGGAATGTTTTATGAAACCGATAGAAATATTAGAAACAGCGGTTAAAGCGCTTGACTCTAAAAAAGGTCAGGATATAAATGCAATAAGGGTTGAAGACCTTACTGTTATTGCCGAATATTTTGTAATGGCAACCGCTTCTTCAAGTACACAGGTACGCGCTCTTGCCGAAGAGGTAGAGTATCAGCTGGACCTTAAAAATAATCCTGTTCATCATATTGAGGGCAGGGGGTCTAACTGGATATTACTTGACTACGGCAGTGTTATAGTTCATGTTTTCCATAGAGATGCCCGTGAATTTTACGGACTTGACAGAACTTGGGCTGACGGCGAGCAGATAGATATAACTAAATTCCTGACATAAGAAAGAGGTAGAAAATTTATGAAACAGGAAAGATATAATTTTACTGAAATTGAAAAGAAATGGCAGGATATATGGGATAAAGAACAGCCCTTTGCCGCAAAGAATGACTATACTTTGCCTAAGTTCTACGGTCTTGTTGAATTCCCGTATCCTTCAGGTCAGGGCCTTCACGTAGGACATCCCCGTTCCTATACCGCCATTGATATAGTTGCGCGTAAAAAGCGTCTTCAGGGATATAATGTACTTTATCCTATGGGTTGGGATGCTTTCGGTCTTCCTACCGAAAACTTTGCCATAAAGAATCATATCCATCCCGAAATTGTTACTAAAAACAATGTAGAAAACTTTAAACGTCAGTTAAAGTCTTTGGGCTTTTCTTTTGACTGGAACAGAGAAATAAATACCACCGATCCCGCTTATTATAAGTGGACACAGTGGATATTCTTAAAGCTTTTTGAAAACGGCCTTGCTTATAAAAAGAAGATGGCTGTTAACTGGTGTACTTCCTGTAAATGTGTACTTGCCAACGAAGAGGTTGTTAACGGCGTTTGTGAGCGTTGCGGCAGTCAGGTCGTACATAAGGAAAAGAGCCAGTGGATGCTCAAAATTACCGAGTACGCAGGTAAGCTTGTTGATGATCTTGCTACCGTTGACTTTATTGACAGAGTAAAAACTCAGCAGGAAAACTGGATAGGCAGGTCATACGGTACTCAGGTTAAGTTTACTGCAACCACAGGCGATGTGTTTGAAATTTACACCACCCGTGCCGATACTCTTTTCGGTGCTACCTATATGGTGCTATCTCCCGAACATCCCCTTATTGAAAAATGGGCTGATAAAATTGAGAATATTGATGAGGTTATAGCTTATAAGGCTGAGGCTGCAAAGAAATCAGACTTTGAAAGAACCGAACTTGCCAAAGACAAAACAGGCGTATGTTTAAAGGGTGTCAAGGCTGTAAACCCCGTAAATAATACCGAAATTCCGATTTTCATTTCCGACTATGTTCTTATTTCCTACGGTACGGGCGCTATTATGGCTGTTCCTGCTCACGATACTCGTGACTGGGAATTCGCTAAGAAATTTGACCTTCCCATTATTGAGGTTGTAAAGGGCGGTAATGTAGCGGAAGAAGCCTTTACCGACTGCGCTACCGGAATTATGGTTAATTCGGGCTTCCTTGACGGTATGAGCGTTGAAGAGGCTAAGGTTGCTATTCAAAAATATCTTACCGAAAAGGGTATAGGTGAAAAGAAAACCAACTATAAACTTCGTGACTGGGTATTCTCCCGTCAGCGTTATTGGGGCGAACCTATACCTATGGTTCATTGTGATTGTTGCGGATATGTACCCCTGCCTGAGAGTGAACTTCCTCTGCTTTTGCCTGAGGTAGAGTCTTACGAGCCTACCGATAACGGCGAATCACCCCTTGCCAATATTACCGAGTGGATAAATACCACCTGTCCCAAGTGCGGCGGCAAGGCGGTTCGTGAAACCGATACAATGCCTCAGTGGGCAGGCTCTTCCTGGTATTTCCTTCGTTACTGTGACCCTCATAACGAAAACGCCCTTGCTTCTAAAGAGGCGCTTGAATATTGGGGACCTGTTGACTGGTACAACGGCGGTATGGAGCATACAACTCTACATCTCCTTTACAGCCGTTTCTGGCATAAATTTCTTTATGATATCGGTGTTGTGCCAAATCCCGAGCCTTATGCTAAGCGTACAAGTCACGGTATGATTCTTGGTGAAAACGGCGAAAAAATGTCTAAATCAAGAGGCAATGTAATTAACCCCGATGACATTATAAATGAATACGGTGCCGATACAATGCGCCTTTATGAAATGTTTATAGGCGACTTTGAAAAGGCTGCTCCCTGGAGTACATCTTCTATTAAGGGCTGTAAACGTTTCCTTGACAGAGTATGGGCTCTTAAAGATAATGTTATTGACGGCGATGCTTACAGAAGTGAACTTGAAAGCGAAATTCATAAGATGATTCGCAAGGTTACCGACGATATTGAAAATCTTAAAATGAATACCGCTATTGCTTCTATGATGGCATTTATCAATACTGTGGGCAATACCATAAATAAGGCTGAGTATAAGACACTTCTTATACTTCTTAATCCCTTTGCTCCTCATATAACCGAGGAAATCTGGGAGGAACTCGGCTTTGAAGGCAGACTGAATCAGGCAAAATGGCCCCGGTATGATGAGGCTAAGTGCGTAGAAGCTACTGTTGAAATTGTTATACAGATTAACGGAAAACTTCGCGGCAGAATAAATATACCTGCAGATATAAATGCAGAACAGGCTATCGCTCTTGCAAAAGAGGCGGAAGGTATATCTGCGTTTCTTGATGGTAAAACTATTGTTAAAGAACTTTATGTGCCCAAGAAACTGGTTAATATCGTAGTAAAATAATATATTTTCGTGGGGCAATTTTGCCCCACGATATTTTTAAAGAAAGTGCTTGACAAAAGCAAACCACTTTGTTATAATAAGTATCGTTGTAAAAATGAATATGATCCATTAGCTCAGCCGGTAGAGCACATGACTTTTAATCATGGTGTCCGGAGTTCGATTCTCCGATGGGTCACCAAAACCCGAAGCGAATGCTTCGGGTTCTTTTTTGGTTATATTTGCCTACGTTAAGTTATATTGCTGTGCAGTTATATTCAGCTTACGCCGACTGATACTAAAAAGTAAAAAAAATTTTCAAAAAACTCTTGACAACTTGAAAATATGGTGCTATACTCGTTCCATAATTTATAAAAGCTGTGACGAAGACGGTCAAGGATTTGTATTTTCAGAGAGTCGGTGGTTGCTGAAAACCGATAGTAGAAATTCTTAAAAGGCCCATCCCTTCCGAGCCGGAAGTCCGAAAGGTTATCCGAGTAGACGCTTCCCGTGATTGCTGCGTAAAGGCATAGGAATTGTTGGATTCCAAGAGTGGCGGAGTTTTCCGCAATTTGAGTGGTACCGCGAGTGTATTTTCACACCCGTCTCAAAGTTTTCTTTGAGATGGGTGTTATTTTTTAAAACAGAAAGGGAGTAATTATTATGAAAACCAACACTGCAAAAGAACAACTGTTAGAAATAGCTCAGCGTATTAAGGAAATGCGAGAAATTATGGGCTGGTCTATTGCAGAAATGGCTTCTAAAACCGAAGTAAGCCAGGAAAAATATCTTTCCTACGAAAAGGCTGAAGCTGACATACCCTTTTCTTTCATTCATAAGTGTGCGTTGTGTTTTGATGTAGAACTTACCGAGCTTCTTGAAGGCAATTCGGCAAAACTTTCTACCTACACTGTAACACGAAAGGGAAAGGGTCAGTCTACTGCAAAGGAAGACGGCATAGACATTAAAAACCTTGCCCCTAAATTCAGAGATAAAATTGCTGAACCGTACTGGGTAAAATATGAATACTCAGCCGCACAGCAGAACAAACCCATTCAGCTTTCCACCCACTCGGGACAGGAGTTTGACCTTGTAATGAGCGGTTCTCTTAAGGTGCAGGTAGGCGACCATACCGAAATTCTTGGCGAGGGAGACAGTATTTATTACAACAGTTCAATTCCTCACGGAATGATAGCCGTTGGCGGCACCGACTGTGTTTTCTGCGCCGTTGTTCTTCCCGGTGAAGAAGTAAAAGAGGAAAATGTGCGCCGCAGTCTTGTTTCTGCCAAAAAGTCTGAGGCACTTGTCTGCGAAAGATTTGTTGAAACCAAAGAAAATGAAGACGGCGAACTTTTAGACATTAAGTTTAAAAATACCGATGAGTTTAACTTCGGTTTTGATATCGTTGACGGTATTGCAGAAAAATACCCCGAAAAACTTGCAATGCTTCATGTTGACAGAGATAAGGTTGAAAGACGATTCACCTTTAAAGATATAAAACGCGCCTCTAACCAGTGCGCTAACTACTTTACTTCTCTCGGTATCAAGAGGGGAGATAAGGTAATGCTGGTGCTTAAACGTCATTATCAGTTCTGGTTCTGTATGGTAGCCCTTCACAAAATCGGTGCTGTGGCTATTCCTGCTACAAATCAGCTTAAAGAACACGATTTTGAATACCGTTTCAATGCCGCAGGTGTAAATACTCTTGTATGTACCGCTGACGGCGATACTGCCGAAATTGCCCAGCGTGCTGCCGCTAACTGTCCCACCGTTAAGAACCTTGTTCTTGTAAACGGAAAGCGGGAGGGTTGGCACGATTTCGACAGCGAATACAAACTCTTCTCAGGCAAGTTTGACAGAGAGGAAAACGCTTCTGCAGGTGAGGAAACCGCCCTTATGTTCTTTACTTCGGGCACTACCGGTAATCCTAAAATGGCCGCTCATAAGCATACTTACGCTCTCGGTCATTTTGTTACTGCAAAATACTGGCATTGTTGCGAAAGAGACGGTTTGCACCTTACCATTTCGGATACAGGTTGGGGTAAATCGCTCTGGGGTAAACTTTACGGCCAGTGGCTTTGCGAGGGTGCTGTGTTTGTTTACGACTTTGACCGCTTTGATGCAGATGATATTCTGCCTATGTTTGCAAATTACGGCATAACAACCTTCTGCGCACCTCCTACTATGCTCAGAATGCTTGTAAAGAGCGACCTTTCAAAATATGATTTATCTTCAATTAACCATATGACCACAGCAGGTGAGGCATTAAATCCCGAAGTATTCCGTCAGTTTGAGGAAGCAACGGGACTTCAGATAATGGAAGGCTTCGGTCAGACCGAAACTACACTTACCATTGCTAATCTTCGCGGAACCACCCCCAAGGTTGGCGCTATGGGTAAGGCTTCTCCTCAGTATGATGTTGATATTGTCGACCTTGACGGTAATCCCGTTGCTGACGGTGAAGTAGGCGAGATAGTTGTTCATACCAAGGACGGCGTTCCTTGTGGACTGTTTAAAGAGTATTATCTTGACGAAGAAAAGACAAGTGACGCATGGCACGACGGTATGTACCATACAGGTGACACCGCGTGGAGAGATGAGGACGGATATTTCTGGTATGTAAGCCGTATTGATGATGTTATCAAATCTTCCGGTTATCGTATCGGACCCTTCGAAATCGAAAGCGTTATCATGGAACTCCCTTATGTTCTTGAGTGCGGCGTATCGGCTGCGCCCGATGAGGTAAGAGGTCAGGTTGTAAAGGCAAGTATCGTACTTGTTCCCGGAACCGAGCCTACGGAAGAACTCAAAAAAGAAATTCAAAACTATGTTAAAGAACATACCGCACCTTACAAATATCCGAGAATAGTTGTGTTTAAGGATGAACTTCCCAAAACTATTAGCGGTAAAATTCAGCGAAATAAACTGTAATGCTATTTTTATCTCTATAATAAAAGAAATATTGACAATACCTAAAAGTTGTGATACAATATAACGGATAGTAAAGGCTTTGACGAAGAGTGCGCGTAATTCTTCCTTACAGAGAAACGGTGGTTGGTGTGAACCGTCAGGTTGGGATTATGTGTTTGTAGCTTCTGAGCCGGGGAGAAGAAAGTATTTCAAATATCAGTAGAACTCCTCCGTGATTGCTGCGTTAACGCATAGGAATTGTTAGATTCCAAGAGTGGCGGATTTCCGCAATTTGAGTGGTACCGCGGGTGTGATTATAGGCGCTCGTCTCAAAGGCATTACTTTGGGACGGGTGTTTTTTACGTCCCGACGGAAATGGAGATAAAGGTATGGAACAAATTACAGGACTGGACTTTAAAATCAAAGAAATGGCGGGGCGTATCAGAGAGCTTCGCGAAATTGAAGGTCTGACAGCTGAGCAAATGGCAGAAAAAACTGCCGTTTCGGTAAATGAGTATTTAGAGTGCGAAAACGGTAACAGCGATTTAAACTTTGCTTTTATCTACCGTTGTGCTTTAGCGCTTAACGTAAACGTTACCGATATTATTGAGGGTTACAGCCCTACACTTAAATCATATACCGTTACCCGCGCAGGTTCCGGACAGAAAATTGCGCAGGCTCACGGCATGACCTATTATAACCTTGCTTACGCTTTCAAAAACCGTATTGCAGAACCTCTTTATGTTCGCAGTATTTATAGCGAAGAAGCGCAGACTAAGGATATTGAGCTTACCACCCATGCGGGACAGGAACTTGATATAATCATTGATGGTCAGCTTATGGTTCAGGTGGGTGAGCATAAGGAGATACTGGGCCCGGGAGATAGCATTTACTATGATAGTGACGTTGCTCACGGTATGATAGCAATCGGCGGTAAGGACTGTCTTTTCTACGCTATTGTTTTAAATCCCACAGGTGAACCTATTCCCGAGCTTTTACCTGCTAAAACCGTTCTTGAGCCTAAGGCGGTTAAGAAGGACGATAAAGAGCGTGTATATCATAAATATGTAGGTGTTACCGAAAATGATAACGGCACTCCCGTTTCGGTTAAGTTTAAAAATACCGAAAAATTCAATTTCGGTTTTGATGTAGTAGATGAAATTGCTCATAAAACCCCTGAAAAACGCGCAATGCTTCATATATCAAGGGATGGCACAGAAAGAAGTTTCACCTTCAAAGATATTGAAAAGGCTTCAAATCAGTGCGCCAATTACTTTAAATCTCTCGGTATCAAAAAAGGCGACCGCGTTATGCTGGTGCTTAAACGCCATTATCAGTTCTGGTTCTCAATTATTGCACTTAATAAACTTGGCGCCATAGCAATACCTGCTACAAATCAGCTTGTTGAACACGATTTTGATTATCGTTTCAAATCGGCAGAGGTTAGCACAATTATTTGTACTGCCGACGGTGATACCGCATATCAGGCAGAACTTGCGGCTAAGAATAATCCTCAGCTTGTAAATAAACTTATAGTTAATGGCAGCCGTGAAGGCTGGAGAAGTTTTGACGAGGAATATATCCTTTACAGCACCCATTATAAGCGTACCGAGGATACTGCTTGCGGTGACGATTTGATGCTTATGTACTTTACTTCGGGTACATCAGGCTATCCAAAAATTGCCGCACACAGCTATAAATATCCTCTCGGTCATTTCCATACCGCAAAATATTGGCACTGTGTTGACCCCGACGGACTTCATCTTACAATTTCCGACACGGGCTGGGCAAAATCCCTCTGGGGTAAGCTCTACGGTCAGTGGATGAGCGAAGCCGCAACATTCGTATATGACTTTGACCGATTCAATGCGGCAGATATTCTTCCC
>JAZNAG010000083.1:0-1761 GCA_045586405.1 Acutalibacteraceae bacterium
TCGTATGTTTACCTCGGCAAACAAAGGACTGTTTTTCTGCATGTTTTCCATCTTTGCTATCTCTTTTTATTCTTACTTTTGAGATTGCAAAGTTACTAACTCTAAATTTTCCTCACAAGACGGCTTTCACCGTAAGGTTACTCAGCTTCTACCACAAAGGCTTCCATTAAGTAATGGGTTATACCCTTGGCAAAGGCTTCCAAAAATCCGTATGCCTCGGCCTTACTGATAGTGGTACGTTCTTCCAAAAGTGCAGCTATACGTTCGGTAGTCATCGTAGTGGCACGTACTATTTTGGGATAATATTTTATCTCCTCACCTGCACTTGTTTTAACTTTTTTCTTTTCTATTGTGTACTGTATCATGGCTATTCGTGTTTAAGTTTAAACTTACGGGTTTCTTTCACGGGTGCATTTTCTATTGCATCCCTCAACTTAGTCGCAGGACGGAAGTTTACCACCACCTTTTCGATGTTTTCTGCAGTTACTTCGTCCACCGATGAACTACCATTGGTGCGGAAATTCGGTGTAAACACTCCGAGATTTTTAAGGTTTACCCCCATGCCAAGATTGATGTTTTCCTCGATAATGGTAGCCAACGAGCGATACAAGAGCGAGATGTCTTGCTCCGACAGAGTGGAATTGCGTTGAATAAATTCTTTCAATTCAGCATCTGTAACCTTTCCTTGGTTAGCCGTTGCCACAATGTACTTTTCGCCGGGATTCTTACCTAAGCGAACGGTTGTCTTCTTTTTTTTATAAACGAATGCCATTTTGACCTCCAGTTTTTAATGAATTAATAATTATTTTGATTTAGCTATTGGCTTTTGGCCTTTAGCTATTTGCTTTTTTACTTTTTTTACTTTAGCTCTTGGCTTTTAGCTATTTGCCTTTTTAAACTTTAGCTTTTGGCTATTAGCCTTTTGCTTTCTTTTTCACTTTTGGCTTTTTGCCATTTGCTAACAGCCAATAGCCAACAGCCAATAGCCAATAGTTATTTGCGATTTATACGCATACGCAGTTTTTTCAATGCCTTTTTTATTGCGGGCGAAGGTTTGTAAATAATGCTTACCTTTTTTACTGTATTAAGGTTAAGTTCTTCGGCACTATCCATGGCGGTAGCCTTTAGCGAAGGCTCGAAAGTGCCAAGATTCTCCAAACGTACTCCACGTCCCTGTTGTAAATTCTCGATAATTATTGTAGACAGCTCGCCCAATACAAATCCTACCTCAAACTCGCTAAGCGTAGTCCGTTCCATAATCAATTTCTTAACAGTTTCAAACTCCATCGGATGAATAGGCGTAAGTTTCAATGTATGCATTTCCTTACTTGTACCATTTATATTCACCATCCTTTTAGTAGGAATAAGATTAATCATAATATTGTGTGTTTGTGGTTACAGTGCTTGACCTTTTTGTTGCGAAGCTTGATGTAATGGTTGTGAAGCTTGACCTTTTGTATAAAAAAGTCCGACTTTTTGGGGTAAACAATCCGACCAGGGCAAACGCACCACTTTAAGTTTTGTAATATAGAATAAAACACATATAATCTCGTTAGATATAAAAAATGAGATAATATGGATATATCAATAATAATAAATAAAATTGAAGACCCCAGAAGAGAACACGGGAAGTGTCATTCACTTGAGAATATTATTTACATAACGCTTGCGGCAGTTATGGGTGGAGCAGAAGGCTGGAATGAAATCGAAGATTTTGGTAAAAGTCATTTGGAATATTTCAAATCAAAGCTAATAGGTTTA
>JAZNAG010000084.1:0-9431 GCA_045586405.1 Acutalibacteraceae bacterium
TATTACGCAAGCCGTTTTTATTTTTACCGCCTGACCGCCCGGCCGCCCGCGTTTTTACGCTGAACGCTCCAAAACGCTTGCTAGTACCACCTACACGCCAAAGCTGACCAACCGCCACAAGTACCCCGGCCGCGCCGCCCCCTTCCCCGCCTTACCACACGAGTGCCCCCCTTGTGGGGGTGCGAGTGCGGTATGTTTAGCGTGACTAATACAAAAAGCGTGAAACAGGCTTAGCCATTACCTTATCTACTTAGAGAAATATTTTTTGTCAAAACGGATGATTGATTTCCGTTTTTTTGAAAACTTTCTCTGTGCCTGTTTAAACTTTACCTTTAGAAGTTTTCTCTTAAGTATTGTTTTTTCATAAAGATTTGAATAATCTTTCAAACGCTTTTCTGCAATTTTCAATTGATTTTCATTGTAATTATCGGGCATCCAATTTAATTTAAGATAAGTTAAAGAAGATATAACTTTCCTTATCTTTTTCATTTGAACTAAAGTATAGTTTATATTTTTAAGATTTTCTTTAAGCTGCAACTGTATGTGTTCAACTTCCATTTTTGCAATGTCGATTTCATCAAGAGTATTTTCTCTCTTTTCTTTTACTGTTTTTTCTTGCATTATCTGCCCCCTTTCAACTCAATATCTACAAAAGTAGAAATTATTTACAATTCATTTTTAACTCAGTCAAAAATGAATTGATTGCAGAAGTTTTCTGCAAATATGGGTGAAATCCTGGAGCGGTCAAAACCGTGTCTATCTTCTATAGGGTTTGTGACAAACTTTGTTCTGTCTGCTTCCGGGAATAACTTAAACTCTGGTATGCAATTTATAAAAAAGAACTGTGTAGGTTTTTTGAAAAAATCGCCGTAGATTCTGCGGTTTATTATAACAAGTTCCGGTTTAAGAGGGAAAAACCACCTTAAAAAATTAACTTTTCCGTATGGATTTTCAATAATCAACTTAAAGCCTTTATCAATTGCGATAAGACACAATTTGCAGAGATAGCTGAAAAACTCATTCCGTTTGTTCATTTGCTCCAGGGAGTATTCAAGTTTCTGTTTTTCGCTCCAACTTTTCTGACCAAAACTATCGCCTCTTGAAAGAAGCTGGCTTTGGTCTGAAAAGTAAGTACACGGGAAAAACGCCAAAACTAAATCATTATCGTGTATGTCGTGAAATAAAGAAGAAAAACTATTGGCTGACGTTTGACTAATCTCTGCAAATATATCTGTATTAAAGTCTACATTTTCAGTTTTTTCAATGTCATATTCTGTGACATTGTAACCCTGAGCTGCAAAAACTTTTTTGAACGTACCAGATTGCTCAAATAAAATGTGGACTTTATCAAACTTCATTTTGTTACCTTCTCTTGTCGTGCCTTACAGTTCTCTAAATAATTCATAACCGCCGTATATTGTGCGGCCGCTCTTTTAGTATTCTTTCTGCCGATTGCGTAATTACGTGATAGATTATAACAAACGAGGTTAAAAATTGTTTCGCCATATCTACTAGAGTAGGAATTATTTTTATATTTCTTCATTTTCGTTACTCCTTCTTCAACTCAAATATTGCTTTAATACGCTCAAAAGCATAGGTATAACCAGCCATCCAACACTGATTGTATTTATCATTTTGCAAACCTACATCGTGCAAAATTATAAATACATCTTCTGACATTTTTTGCTCTATTTCTTTTTCAAACTCTTCTTTACTTTTTGGTAAAAGTTTGTATGTTTTTTTATCTTTTCCCATTCCTTGCCCCCCATAATAAAAACTCTGATAAATGGATCTGCGTAGCAGTTCCATTTCTCAGAGTTTTTAGTTTTTACAGATTTGCTTCTTCCTGGGCGGTTAATTCCGCCTTGTAGAACTGCACAACGTTTACAAATCCGGCCTTAGATTTTTCGATTCTAACCTTGCCTTTGCTGCCATTCCATTTAATGTAGTTAGGCTCTCCAAAGTTACCGCCAAGTTTGAAACAAGCCTTAATCTTTGAAGCCTGCTTATTGAACTGTTTGAGTTTTTCCGGGTCGTTCGGGTCCATTACGTCAAACAAATCAAAGTAGTTAGGCACGCAAGGCTCTGTCTCTCCGTCTACGGTAAACGGGAAACGTAATACTGAATAACCACCGACTTGAGTTTCGTGCGGTTTTCCCAATGTGATTGAATAATCACCATCTGCCAAAATCTTTGGCTGTTTTTCGTAAGAATAAGTCTGTCCAAACATACTCATTACTCCTTTCTTTTTTGCGCTTACACGCATTTATTTTCTTTTTCGCTCAACGAGCGATTTTTAATAGCCTGTATTTTTTTGTGACTGTCTTTTATTTCTGCCTCATATTCACCCGGCGTTAAATATTCAGCGTTATAAAAGTTTTCAAGTTCTGCTACAATTGCGTCATCTTTTTCTTTCTGTGTCATTTTACCCTCGTAAACCTTTCACCAGCTTTTTTTTATCTGTGTGATAACCTAGCGCGCTAATTGCCTTTGCAAAGTTTTCTGTAATTGTTAGTTCATCAGAAACATCAACTTGACCTATGCAAATATAAACATTTTTATCTTTTGGATGACGGAAATAATATTTCCCGCTATCAAGAAATATTTGCACGCCATTAATTGTGTGAGCTTCAAGAAGATTTTTTCCTGTAACTAAAACACGTGCGCCATATTTTGGAAGCCCAGAAAGTTTTTCTGCTAAACCTTCAACTTTCATCATTTTGTTACCTCCTCGCATTTAGCTAATGATGATATTTTGTCTGACCAATTTTTCTCAAAACCTTTATTTTTAAAAGCTACAAAATAAATAAATCCAAGTTCCGGGTGATACACTTTACACCAAGTTGAATAAGACCATATACCCAGCTTGTTTATTACAACTTCTTTTACATCGTCAAAAGTTTCAACGGCGTATTCTTCATAATCTGTTCTGTTGATTGTTTGTTTTAAGACCATAAACTTAACTCCTGTTGTTGTTTTGCGAGCTTAAGGCCATATTCTACACCACATTCAAAAATAACGTGATGAAAATAATTAAGATTAGCTAGTTGGTTTTTCATTTTTTCAGCGGCAATTTTTTTCGCTTTTGCGGATTCAATTTCCGGGTATTTAAGTGTAAGTTTTACGCCTCTTCTGTTTAACATACTCTGCTACTCCTTTTATAGTTTTATTGTTACGTGTAGTATATTCCGCACATCGCAATAAGTCAAGAAAAAAATATACCGTCAAAACTTAGTGTATAAGTCTCTGCCTTTGTTTCATTTCCTGATACAGATATAACATATCTTCAAATTCGATTTCGTCTTTTCTATCACGTCTTTCTACTTCCTTTTTCCACTTCATATTTATAGGTTTCATTGCCACATCTTCTTTACATCTGATTATATCTTCAAGAGCTGCACACTCTAGATACATTTTTGACATATAAAAGTTTACAGTGTCCTTAATACATTGCAACTTTTCTTCCGGATTATTCAAATTATAACCATCTGTGATATATGAATGAATGCCTTTTCTTACACTAAAATTAAACTTGCGATTCAAAATACTGTGTTCCGGGTCTTTTATAAAGTCTGTAATTGCAGTTATAAAACAGCCACCACATCCAAAACCACCGCAATGCTGATTAAAAATAGCTTGTTTTTCTGCATTTATTACTTCATTACGTTCCGGGAAGCCACCAAAGAGTTTTTCATAACGTGTATAAGACATAAACTTAAAACTTGAAGCACAAGTTAAGGGCGAATTATTACATAATCTAGTCAAGTTTGCGAGCTGTCGCTCGCTAGAGCCCGACGGCCCCGCCGTCAGGCTCATAATTTCTGCAACGAGTTTGTTTTGATATCTCTCTTGGAAAACACGAGCGGCTTTTTTTTCTGCTGCTTTCTGCAACCCGGCTTTAGAGCGGTCTTTACAAGATACGATTGTTCTAAGCCTGAAAGCTTTTGAAGCCAATAAACCGACTGCGGCCTTTCTCTGTGCTTTTGACAGTCTGCCGTTTTTGTCTGCAATAGCAAAAATATTTTCTTGTGTTGTTTTTGTAAGATACTTTGTGAGATACCATTTTGTGTTGTCACCTTTCGCAATCTCTAAATCAAATACAGGGCTCTCAGAATTGCTTTTTATCCATTCATATATTTTGCCCTTTACAGGCGTTTTATTCTGCAATTTTTCATAATTTGGGATTGTTCCTTTTGGAAAGAATAAAAGACAATGCGCGTGAGGAAAACCTTTTGCGGTTGCTTCTAGAACTCTTATGTATTCACAACCGTAATGTTTTCTTAAGTTTTCCAGGGTAGGTTTAAGAGCATTTTTGTCATATGTTTCCCACGCTTTTGCTGGGTCATTGTTATAAAGCTTTGTTGAGCAAGTGGGTGTGTAAAATAATATTTCCCATTCACCGTCACAATGGTTTTTTATATAGTCCATTGCCTTAAATGCCATTTTCTTTTCATAACGTGGCGTGCCTTTTGCGAAGCTCTCGAAGTGCCTTTCTTTGCCGTCGATATTTACACTCATAATTTGAATATTCTTTTTGAAATAACGAAGCCAATAACGGATTTTTCTTTCTTCAATTTCTGGCTCTTTTAAATCTTCTCGTAGTGAAGTTAAAATCTCGTAAGATTTTTTTAAAACTTTAGACCGGTCTTGCTTAAGCTGCGGATTGAGAGTTGCTACTGTTGCAACCTTGTGCGGACACTGATTTTGTTCCAGATAAAATAGTTTTCTTACAGGTACATAATGACCGTCTTTTTCTTGCCAATATGGCTGGTCACCTGTTATTTCGTGAAGAGCGTCAAAAAGAGAAGAAATATATTGCGTTTTAGCGGAAAGTTCAGTATTATTATCCATGGTTGTTTGTTAATCCCACTTTAGCAATTCTTCTTGCGCAATGCAAGTGCTAAGTGGGATATTTTTTTGAAATTTCGATTTTTCTGTGAAATATTATTTTTAATAGTTTACAGAAAACACTAACTTATAAAAAGAGGGGCAGATCAGAAACACTAGTGTTTCTGTTCTGCCTTTTTACTTTAAGCTGCCGATTAATTTTGCTTCTGCTTAAACTTCCCAGCCACCGATTGTTTCCGGGAATATTGGGAAGATATAAACAATTCCCTTGTACGTAAACCTTGTGCCTAAAGAAGCTGGAGTAATTCTACAGCTTGTGTTTACCTCCTCATAATAATCTTGTCCTTCAAAGTATGCTGTTATAAAAAGAAGTATTTCTGAAGGGTCTGAAGCGTCTCTATCCATATCGCAATAACTAGGCGTTAAGTAGTGGTTATTTACTGTAATTACTTCTGATATCCACTGACTGTTATAAGTTGGGTCTGTATCCATTGTTACGCCGCTAACCTGCATATAAAGAGAGATTAAGCCGTCACCTACGCTACCTCCGCCGTCTCTTCTAAAGTATTTTGTGAGCCTATCACTACGAAGCCAATAGCTAGTTGTAATTGCGTTTCGTAAATTGACATCCTGGCTTGCAAGGTTATATGTGACTCCGTTGCAAACGAACTGCATTGTAGGGATAGTAATTTTATCGCCACTTGTAGACATTGGATAATTTTTAAGGTCACCCACACAAATAAATGTGAGGTTAAAGCCGTCACCTTCATAACTGAATGACTGAGCAACTGCGCTTCTGTCATCAAGTCGGCCACTACAAACCATCTGCATTGACTGACTGCCACTTGCGACTGTTCCACCAAATGGGATAGTAAACGTAATGTCACCTGTGCTTGAAGCGCTCCAACTTGGTGAAGCATTGATTTCTCGCGTAAGGTCAGTATCAACAAGTGATTTTGTATCGTCTGTTTTTGTGTACTGCCAGGTTGCACCGTCATACTCAACTGAAGAAATCATTATGTCGCTTCCACTAGGAAAAGCTGGCAAGTGCTGATTGTCTGATGTTACGTATGGAATAAACACTGCACAATAGCCGTTATTTTCAATAAGTGCGGCGGCTGATACGTATGCGCTTTCGTTTGCACCATTTGAAATAAAATGAACCGTTGCAGTAATTGTATTTGTTGTAGTTGCGCCTTTCCAAAGTTCTGCAAACGTAACCGTAATTCCTGACGCGTCTTTTGAAAAGGAAACAATATCTGTGTTGAAGTCGCGTATATCAATACTTTGAGCCTGGACTTGAAGTGTTGGTGACCCGATTAAATCCGTTGCGCTATCTTCATCGTCATTGGAAACGATACGCACAAAACAATGACTGTTTATTTCATCAATATCATCGACATCTACTTCGATATAGCCGGGATTGCTGGCGTAGTAGTAACCTAGGTAAAGCTTTAAGCCTAAGTATTGGTCATTTGTGTCATACAGGGCAAACATAAGCGACAAAACACGGTCGGTGTTTCCTGTAAGCGACGGTGTTGCAAAGGAAATATGCTTTCGCCCTGTTACTGTATCTTTTGTAATTTCAGATATGATTGTAGGTGGTGTAAAATCCTGTGGATAAAGTGGGATAAGGTCTAAGCCTGTTAGGCCAGCGTTTCTTAATTCTCGCGCAACCTTCATTCTGTAATTCCAATGCGTAAAGTTTGGGTCACTAAAACAAGTTGCGTAGTAGTTCATCTGCATACCCATTTGCGCGTAAGTAACTGCGCTTGCAAACTTGCTGCGGTTTGCCTGTTGTACTTCTGTACGCGGGTTTGCTGGCACAACGTAAGTTCTGATTGTGCGCTTATTCTTCCATCGCTGGCCTACGGTTGCGCCCAATTTGCCGTAGTAACCGCCAGATAAAAAGTTCTGAATAGCCATAAATTACCCCTTAAGATATTTTTTGTGTGCAGTCCGCACTACGCACTATGTTATTACAAGAAATAAAAAAAGGCAACTCGTTTAGAGTTGCCTTTTTTTCCTATGGCTTATTTTGGTTATACAGGAAGAAGCGCGCAACTGCGCGCCTTAAACTACGCGAGATTTACCTCGAGGTAGTCAGAGAGTGAAGCGACTTTGTTGCTACCTCTCTTGTCGAGGAAGTAAACGTAGCAGTCAACTTTGCTTGCACCAGAAGCGGTGTCAAAAGCAAGTGTTCCAACTGCTTCAGCAGTTCCTGTAGGTTTTGCCTCTGCTTCGAGAACTTCAACAAGTCCGCTTGATTCCTGTACAAGTACAGCAATCAGTTTTGCGTTCTCTGTGAAGTTTGTTGCAGTTGGTTTATCCCAAGTGACAGTTACAATACCACTAGCCATTGTAGCGGCTTCGTTTGCAACTTTCTGGAGACCACCCTTAGAGATTTTAAGAGTTGCCTTGTCAAAAGCACCTGCATCAATCTGCTCTTTGTTTGCCTGAATGATAGCATTGCGTACTGACTGGCCAGCAGTGTTAAGTGCTGACTTGTACTTAATCTGGTCTGCGAACATAGCGACAAAACTTGTCATCTGGCCAAAAACTCCACGAACTTTCTGCTGTTCGGCAGTGTCAGGATTTGATGGCTTTGTATAAGTTCTGATTGTGGACTTGTTCTTCCACTTTGCACCAACTGTCTGGCCTACTTTGCCTTCCCAGTTAGCTTTCAAAAGGTTCATTTTTCCCATAGTGGATTACCTCTTGTTATCGGTTTTTGCAACCGATATTCAAGGTAACACCTTTACTAACTATCGGTCGTTAGGTTTAATGTACGGTATTTGTACGGAGTTGTCAAGTTTTTTTGAATGTAGGAGCAAAAAGCGTTAAGCCGTTGTCTGCGTAGCAGTCTACGGCTTAACGCTTTTTGACGTACAAAAGTAACTCAGATTTGTAAATGTAGGTTATTTTTGTTCTGGAAAGATAAAAAAACGCTAGGATCATACTCCTAGCGTTTTTTTATTATAAAAAAAAATAATTTAATTTGTATCTTAAAATATTTCCAATTTTAAAGCATAACTTGACATCGTAGCACCTACATCAAATCTCAAATAACCATCTGCTATTTTTAATGTTGGTGCAGTTGTACCTGATACTGTATAAATGTTAGCGACGTTTTGAACTGTTCCTGTTATATTAATTCTAGCCAATCCTTTATACATAAATGAGCCTTGGCCAAAAGAAATATAACTAATATCTATACCACCAACTTTTCCGTTTAATAATGTTTTAAACTCTTCGGCTGTACAGATATTTATATATGTTGAACTTGTAGAGCCTTGAATATCTATAATCTTATTTTGTTTAGTTTTTATTTCACTTATATTTTCATTTATAGTTGCAATTTGTTGTCTTGCATATTGGTCTTTGATATTCCACTGCTCACTATCGATATCAACTATTTTTACGTCTGCCATAATATTTTACTCCTTGCTTTTTAAGCATAATTTCCTAATTTTAAGATTTCATCTTTAATTTTTGCATTTTCTGGCGGAAGATACAAAACCTCGTTTATAATAAAAGGCACTCTTTGCCAGCGCCAACGGCTGATAAAAAAAACTTCGTTAACTATGATTACAAATACAGGGTCTGTTATTGAAAGTCCTTTAAGCTGCCATTTCTTAATACCTGGAACTGCTTTAAATGCCCATACTTGGAAATACGCAAAATCCACGTAGTCAAATACAGATGACAAAACAACAGAGTTTCCCCGCCCTGTAATGTCCGCCTTTGTAACTTGCCTGTTCGTAACAATAGCCAAATAAATAATCTGATTATTTGATTGTTCATCTGGGCTTTCCTCGTTTGCGCTATAAGTGAAAGTAAAAATCTGAGGGTCGTACAAGATTTCATCTATTCGCAATTTTCCGTCTTGGCTTAAAACCTCTTTGAGATTTTCCAATTGGAAGCGGCCGCCTTTTAATGCACCTTTCCACGCTTTGCAAAGCGCATTATTACGATACATTTCTTTATCGCTGAGGTTGAGACACTTCCACATACTTTTTACTACGCGGCTGGCTATTCGGTTAAGTCCTGTAAACTCGTCTTTTGCCGTAGCTTGTGCTGCATTGTGTGGAGTATGACTAAAAGGAACAGCTTTGATGTCGTATAAGCCTCTTTTAGCGACTCCATAAGTTTGCCCGACTTTTCCTTCATAACCTGACCTTAGAATATTTATCTTTCCCATACGACGCATTATAGACCGCTCCAGCGGAGCGGTCAAGGGAATTGAGAAGGAACCTATATTCTGGTATGGTCGCGCTTTCTGCGCGTGGGGCGGTCTACGCCCCAAACTCGCGAAGCGAGAGAGCCGACAACGACACCCCTTGTGGGTGGCGGTGGTGGCGATAGCAATGCCATAACCCATACAAAAAAGAGTACTTTCAGGCGAAAAGAAGCGCGCGTGCGGGGCGCGCGTTCCCACACGAGGGGCGGCGCGGCCGGGGTACTTGTGGCGGTTGGTCAGCTTTGGCGTGTAGGTGGTACTAGCAAGCGTTTTGGAGCGTTCAGCGTAAAAACGCGGGCGGCCGGGCGGTCAGGCGGTAAAAATAAAAACGGCTTGCGTAATA
>JAZNAG010000085.1:0-3231 GCA_045586405.1 Acutalibacteraceae bacterium
CAGATAGTTTTTCCCTATATAAACATTCATCACAATCGTTTTTTATGAGTAAATCATTGATAAATTTTAATAAGGAACTTAATAGTTTGAATTGCGTAAAATTGAATTTGTTATTTACCCACATTTTTCCGAACAAAGTAAATGATTTAGAACATTCAAACAAATCGTAGTTTATCCAAATATCTTGAGGTTCTCTAATATGCATTAAGTGATGTAAATAAGTTGTTTTACCTGTGCCAGATACACCTCTTACTAAAAATGGTTTTTGAACTATGCTCTCTTTGAGCGCATATTCGAAATCTTCCTTTTTTTGTTTTTCGTTTGTTATATACGCTATTTTTTGGGTTATTTCAATTAGGTCTTCTGTATCTTCTTCTGTTTTATTTTCCTTATTATTTATTTCGTTATATTCATCTTGTAATATTTTAATTTTTTCAACCAATTCATCTTCAGTATAAAATTCTTGTATGAATCTATCTGCCGACATATAATCCATAAAATCAGTCGGAACACCTATTTTAAAACGTTCATCAAAAGGTGTATATAGAAGTAAATTTTTAATATCAACCTTTTTGCCTTCAAACATTTCTTTCAGAGTTTTGTTCATAATAATATCTCCTTCATTTGAAATATAGTTTAATTTATAGAAAAACTTCATTTGCTGTAATATATAAATATTTTACATTTTAAAACTTACTTTTTTCAATCCGCTGTACAAAAACGCTCCATATTTCGACAAAAACGCTTATTTTTCAAACTCCAACACAGCCTTTTTAAACGCACCTATCTTTCTTATTGAAGTATAAACCTTATACTCATTCTCGCCGCAACTGAGGGTTACGAAATCCCTGTTTAACTCTTTAACATAATGCAGATTGACCATGTAGCTATAATGGGGTTGGGCGAAAGATTTTTCGTCGAGGACCTCTTTCCAGTGCTCCATTGAGTAGTGGGTTTCGATTTTACCATCTGTCAGATACAGCACGGATTTTCTGTCCTCAATGGCTATGTATATAATTTCGTGGGGGTATACTCTGCAAATATCCTTATTGCACTGGGTTACTACTATGCCAGGATAGGTGTCGCCATTCGTCGGGATAAAAAGACCCTTACAACCGTGATATGTTACAGAATAATGTGATAAGCCATTGTTGTTCAGAATTTCCGTTATTTCTTCTTTGGATTTGATGTGTTCGATTTCTTTTGTTTCCATAAGCATTTTCCTTAAAAATTAATCTGTCTTATACTTATAAAGTGCGGTTAAAAGGAAAAAAGTAACACCATTTTCTCGAAAAATATCAAATTTTGTCGAAACTCACAAATCATACCTACCCAATTTATACAATCTTTCCAACAAAACACCAGCCGCCTTACCTGCAAAACACAAGTAAGGCGGTCTTTCATATTCACTTTTACAATGTTAAATCAAAGCATTACACCTTATAATACTGTGCCTTCGGAAACCAAAGCTCACTGTATTTCTTGCTCGACTTCAGCAACTGCTCATGCGTACCTTCTTCTACAAGCTTTGCCTTGTCAAACACAGCAATTCTGTCGCAGAAAATACAGCTTGAAAGTCTGTGAGAAATGTAAATTGCAGTCTTGTTTTCCGTAAATGAGTTAAAACGGCTGTAAATTTCATTCTCAGCCACTGGGTCGAGAGCGGCCGTAGGCTCATCAAGAATAACAAGTGGACTGTCCTTGTAAAGAGCTCTTGCAAGGGCAAGTTTCTGTGCTTCACCGCCTGAAATGTCAACACCGTTTTTGTCAAGGTTTTTGTAAAGATAGGTGTTTTCTTTCTCGGTCATTCGCTCAACTCTATCCTTAATATTTGCCTGTTCAAGTGTGCGGTAAAGTCTGTCTTTGTCATACTCCTTGTCAGCGGCAATGTTGTCGCAAAGTGGTACGGCAAAGAGCTTGAAATCCTGAAATACAACAGAATAGAGCTTCATAAGACTCTCTTTTGAATACTCTTTGATGTTAATGCCGTTTATCAGTATTTCACCGTTGTCAACATCATAAAGTCTGCACATAAGCTTGATGAAAGTGGTCTTACCGCTGCCATTTCTGCCTACAACCGCAAGATGCTCACCGTTATGAATAGTAAGGTTGATGTTCTCCAAAGCGTAGTTTTCACTACCCGGATATTTAAAGGAAACATCTTTAAACTCAATCTCAAACTGTGAGGTTAAGTCTATTTCCTTTTCACCGTAAACCATATCATCCTCGGTGTGCATTATCTCGTAGTAATAGTTTACAAGAGGCACCATTTCCTCGGTTTTGCCGAAGGTTACCGCCATCTTCATAACACCGCTGATTATCTGCATAAAGGAGCCGCAGTAAAGGACAAGTGAACCGATACCGAAAAGTCCGTAAAGACCTTTAACACCTATAAACAGATAAACGCCGAAGCCGACAACAGAGCCGAGAATGGCAATAAATGAGCTTGATTTTGCCGAGTTCATTGAAGCTTTTTTCAACACCTGTTCACCCTCAGTCAAAATCTTGTGTGTGGCAGTTTTCTCGATAATGTCCTGCTCCTTGTAAAGACGGATTTCCTTGCCTGTTTTGTAGTCGGAAAACATATCGAGAAAATAGTAGAAAATCTTATCAAGACGGGAGTATTCGTCAGAGGCTTTGAAATATTCCTTGTTCATCTTAGTAGCTACAATGAGCATAATTACAACCATAACACCAATAGCACCGAAAATGCTGAGCAGGAACGCAGGCCTTTCAAAGAATGTGTCACCCGTTTTCTGAAAGCCGATTCTGAAAAGAGGCAGAATCAGTACGGCTGAAATTATAACCGTGAGTGCACCCGAAACAAAATCTCTGAACATCCAGGAAAACTGCACAAAAGCTGAAAAGACTCTGTCCTGTGCCTCGGAGTGTTTATGTATAAGCTCTTTAAAATTACTGTCTTCGAGCTTTTTAAATTCCACAGAGAAAAGCTTTGAAGCAATGCTTTTAAGCTCTCTGTTATAGAGCATTGAGCGAAGCATATAGTAAATGTCATTAAGATACCTGTTAAGGAAAAACAGAACAAAGTTGATACCAACCGCAAGGCAGATATAGCCTATGAGCCGTTTGGCATCTGCGCCTGTATCAAGCAAATCAATGATTTTTGCTGAAAACCAAATGTTGATAAAAGGCATTATACCGGTGACAACAGCCGCAGTAACAGTTGTGGGCATAAGCTTACTTTCAAGGCGGTGCATTTCTTTGAACGCA
>JAZNAG010000086.1:0-41002 GCA_045586405.1 Acutalibacteraceae bacterium
GGGGATGAAGTCTTATTGCTCTGCCTTCTACGAGAATCGGCTCGAACGCCTGAATACCGAGACGGTGAAGCGTTGGTGCACGGTTAAGAAGCACGGGATGCTCGCGGATTACGCTTTCAAGCACATCCCAGACCTCGGGGGTTGCACGTTCAACACGCTTTTTAGCGTCCTTAATATTAGAGGATTTACCGGTTGCAACAAGCTGCTTCATAACGAAGGGCTTGAACAGCTCCAACGCCATCTCCTTGGGGAGACCGCACTGGTAGATCTTGAGTTCGGGACCTACGACGATAACGGAACGGCCGGAGTAGTCAACACGTTTACCGAGAAGGTTCTGACGGAAACGTCCCTGTTTACCCTTAAGCATATCGGAAAGAGACTTAAGAGCACGGTTATTCGCACCGGTTACAGCTTTGCCGCGACGGCCGTTATCAATAAGAGCATCAACAGCTTCCTGAAGCATACGCTTTTCGTTACGAACGATTATATCAGGAGCATGAAGTTCAAGAAGTCTCTTTAAACGGTTGTTACGGTTAATAACACGACGATAAAGGTCGTTTAAGTCACTTGTAGCAAAACGGCCACCGTCAAGCTGTACCATAGGACGAATATCAGGAGGAATTACGGGCAGAACGTCAAGAATCATCCACTCGGGACGGTTACCTGAAATACGGAATGCCTCTAAAACCTCAAGACGCTTTAAAACGCGTATGCGTTTCTGACCGCTTGCAGTTTCAAGTTCCTGACGGAGCTCTGCACAGGCCTGTTCAAGATCGATTTCACAAAGAAGCTTTTTAATAGCCTCTGCGCCCATTTCGGCAACAAAATCGTCCTCATATTTTTCACGCATATCACGATACTGCTTTTCGTTTAAAAGCTGTTTCTTCTCAAGAGGAGTATTACCGGGATCGGTAACAATATATTGAGAAAAATACAGTACCTGTTCAAGAGCCTTAGGAGAAATATCCAAAGCAAGTCCCATACGTGAAGGAATTGTCTTGAAGTACCAGATGTGTGAAACGGGAGCAGCAAGCTCTATGGTACCCATACGCTCTCTGCGGACCTTTGCACGTGTTACTTCAACACCGCAGCGTTCACAAATCTTACCTTTATAACGAATACGCTTATATTTACCGCAATGGCACTCCCAGTCCTTAGTAGGTCCAAAAATGCGTTCACAATAAAGACCGTGTTGTTCGGGCTTTAAGGTACGGTAGTTTATAGTTTCCGGCTTTGTAACTTCGCCGTAAGACCAGCTTCTGATCTGTTCAGGAGACGCAAGTCCTATTTTAATAGACTCATATTCAATATTGTTATCCATTCGCGTTTCCTCCATTAAATATTATCATCTAAATCAGAATAATCATCGTTTGCAGCTTCTGCTATTTCCTCACCGTTTTCATCCTGAAGAGTATAACCGTCAAGATTTCCTTCAAGCACGGTTTCTTCCTCAAGGGTTTCGTCGGGTGCGGGAACAAAAGGCAAACCAATATCATCATCTTCGTCGTAGGTCTGCTTAAGATCGATTTCATTATTATCGGCATCAAGCACCTTAACATCAAGACCTAATGACTGAAGTTCTTTAATAAGAACCTTAAAGGACTCAGGAACACCGGCCTTAGGCACATTCTGACCTTTGACAATAGATTCGTAGGTCTTTACACGTCCAACAACGTCGTCAGACTTAACAGTAAGAATTTCCTGAAGTGTATATGCAGCGCCATAAGCTTCAAGAGCCCAAACTTCCATTTCACCGAAACGCTGTCCACCAAACTGTGCCTTACCGCCAAGAGGCTGCTGAGTAACCAGTGAGTAAGGACCGGTAGAACGGGCGTGAATCTTATCATCAACAAGGTGATGGAGCTTGAGGTAATACATATAACCTACAGTTACAGGGTTGTCAAAACGCTCACCGGTACGGCCATCGTTCAAGAAGGTCTTACCGTCAACAACCTTAAGTTTACCTTCATTTGCAAGTGCTTTAAGAGCTGCTTCATCATTACGAACAGCGTCGTCAAGACGGCGAATATCCTTCTTTCCGTCTTCAGCAATTACTTCTTCAACAAGAAGCTTACCTGCAAGAGGTTCAAGGAAACACTGTGTATCAACATTAAAGAGAATGTCACGGCATACACCTGCTTCAATAAAGGACTGAATAATATCAGATTCGTGAGCGCCGTCGAATACAGGTGTACAAATCTTCCAGCCGAGCTTGCTTGCAGCATATCCAAGATGCACTTCAAGCACCTGACCGATATTCATACGAGAAGGAACGCCCAAAGGATTAAGAACTATATCCAGTGGTGTACCATCGGGCAGATAAGGCATATCCTCACTGGGTAAAATACGGGAAACTACACCCTTATTACCGTGACGACCTGCCATCTTATCACCAACAGAGATTTTTCTCTTTTGTGCAATATAGCAGCGAACAACAAGATTTACACCGGGGCTGAGTTCAGAAGAATTGGTACGGTCGAATACCTTAACATCAACGATAGTACCATATTCACCGTGAGGTACGCGAAGTGAAGTATCTCGCACTTCCCTTGCTTTCTCACCGAAAATAGCGCGAAGAAGTCTTTCTTCGGCAGTAAGCTCAGTTTCACCCTTAGGTGTAACCTTACCTACAAGTATATCACCTGCAGTTACTTCTGCACCGATACGGATAATACCGCGCTCGTCAAGGTCACGAAGAGCATCTTCACCAACGTTGGGAATATCTCTGGTGATATCTTCAGGTCCAAGCTTAGTATCTCTTGCCTCAATTTCATATTCTTCAATATGAATAGAAGTATACATATCCTCGCGAACGAGTTTTTCGTTGATTAAAACAGCGTCCTCGTAGTTATAACCTTCCCAGGTCATAAAGCCGATAAGAGCATTTCTACCAAGACTGATTTCACCGTTGCTGGTAGCAGGACCGTCAGCAATTACTTCTTTGGCAGCCACTTTCTGACCTACGTTTACAATAGGCTTCTGGTTTATACAGGTGCCGTGATTAGAACGAAGGAACTTAATGAGGTTATACTCATCAATTTCGCCGTTTTCAGCCTTAATACGTATAGTATCGGCAGAAACAGATGCAACAGTACCTGCACGCTCAGCTAAAACAACAACGCCTGAGTCAACAGCTGCTTTATATTCCATACCGGTAGCAACGATAGGACTTTCGGTTTTGAGAAGCGGAACAGCCTGCTTCTGCATGTTTGAACCCATGAGTGCACGGTTGGTATCATCGTTTTCAAGGAAGGGTATCATTGCGGTAGCAACAGAAACAACCATCTTCGGAGAAACGTCCATAAAGTCAGCACGGGAAGATTCAATTTCAAGGAAACCGTCACGATAACGAACGTTAACCTTAGGACGAGCAAAGCAGCCCTTTTCATCTAAAGGCTCATTAGCCTGAGCTACATAATAATCGTCCTCTTCGTCAGCAGTCATATATACAACTTCATCAAGAACTCTGCCGGTAGCCTTGTCAACACGGCGGAAAGGAGCCTCAATAAAGCCGTAATCATTTATACGAGCATAGGTAGCAAGGTAAGATATAAGACCGATGTTAGGACCTTCAGGAGTCTCGATAGGACACATACGTCCGTAATGGGTATAGTGAACGTCACGAACTTCGAAGGAAGCACGATCTCTGGACAGACCGCCGGGACCCAGTGCAGACAGACGACGCTTATGTGTAAGTTCAGAAAGCGGGTTGGTCTGATCCATAAACTGAGAAAGGGGTGAAGAACCAAAAAATTCTTTTATAGCAGCAACTACAGGACGGATATTTATAAGTGACTGAGGAGTAGCATTTTCAATATCCTGAGCCTGAAGTGTCATTTTTTCGCGAACAACACGTTCCATACGTGAGAAGCCGATACGGAACTGGTTCTGAAGAAGTTCGCCTACAGAACGGATACGACGGTTACCGAGATGGTCGATATCATCAGTAGAGCCAACGCCGTTATGAAGATTTACGAAATAGTTAATAGATGCAAAAATATCATCTACAGTAATGTGTTTGGGTATAAGGTTATCAACATTTGCAGAAATCGCTTCTTTTATAGAGGCTTCATCTGTGTTGTTTTCAAGAATTTCCTTAAGACAGGCAAAAGAAACTTCTTCATTGATACGCTCATCAACATCAAAGCTGACAAAATCTTTGATATTAACCATACCGTTAGAAAGAACCTTAACTTCTTTCTTATTGCCCTCAACATCAGTAGTATAAATGTAAACGCCGTTTACACCTTTACGCTGAATTTCGAGAGCAGCTTCTTTGGTAAGCGTAGTATCAGGCTCAGCAATTATTTCACCTGTCATAGGATCAATAACAGGACGTGAAACAACATGGCCTGCAATACGAGAGCCTATAGCAAGCTTCTTATTATACTTATAACGACCAACACGTGAAATATCATAACGACGGGCGTCAAAGAAAAGCTGTGAAAGATAGTTTTCAGCACCTTCTACCGTTACAGGCTCACTGGGACGAAGCTTTTTATAAAGTTCGATCAATGCATCAGATTTGGTAGAAAGACCGTCAGCATCCATAGTAGCCGAGAGACATTCGTCACTACCGAAAAGTTCGGTAATCTGATCATTGGTTTCAACGCCAAGAGAACGAATAAGAACAGTTACGGGTATTTTGCGGTTTTTATCTATACGTACATAAAGTACATCATTCATTGACGATTCGTACTCAAGCCATGCACCGCGGTTAGGAATAATAGTAGATGTAAAAAGAGGCTTACCGGTTTTAACATCGGCAGTAACATCATAATATACACCCGGTGAACGAACAAGCTGAGAAACTACAGTACGTTCAGCACCGTTAATAACGAAAGTACCCGACTCGGTCATTAACGGGAAGTCGCCCATAAATACTTCGCTTTCCTTTATCTCGCCTGTTTCGTTGTTAAGAAGACGGGCAGTAACGCGAAGAGGTGCAGCATAAGTTGTATCTCTTGCTTTACATTCCGTAACATCATACTTTGGCTTTTCGTCGATTCTGTAATCGATGAAATTAAGAACGAGATTACCGGTATAGTCGGTAATGATCGTATCCTCAAGAACTTCTTTCAGTCCTTTCTCGATAAACCAATTGTATGAATTCTTCTGAATCTCAATAAGGTTGGGCATATCCACAACTTCATTGATCTTTGAAAATGTCATACGAGTGTTTTTTCCCAGTTGAACAGGTTTTACCTTAACTGTTGTCTCCATAGGTTTTCAATCACTCCTCTTATATTTTACGGCCTAAAAACCGCGAAGAAAAAACCCTAATAATGCGGTTTACAGCCTGTCATATAACGACGCTTATACACATATTTATGTATAAGAGAGCCATAATACCCCATCATTCAGTGAATACTTATTATATTACACATTTTGGCAATAGTCAAGACCTTTTTTACATATTTTAGAAAAAAATAACCGCCTGATTTTCTCAGGCGGTTTTGTGTTATGATTTTTCAGTTACCTTTACCATCTCTGCGAGTTTTTCCATCATAGTATTGTTAACATAAACAAATTCCAAAAAGTTATTGCCATACTCTTCAACAATAGTCTCGGCTGTAGTGCTATTCATTTCTGCCAATTCTTTAACGTCGGCATCAACTGCTTCCTTTGTTACCACCAGACCAAGTTTATCGAAAATACCGTAGCAAATAATTTCTTCAGTAAGTACTTCGGTTTTAAAGGCTGATTCAGTGATTTGATAATAAGAAAGCAAATCTGCAAAAGTCATACCGTTAGAAGTAGCCAAATCGGTATAGTATGTTTTATGATACTCATAGCAGTTGCCGTCTTTATCGGGAGGAAGCTCGTCAACCTTACAATTACTCATAATATAGGTGTAAATGCTGTTTTTTACAGCTCTGTCTTTAAGGTCTTTATTGTAAGCCTCAGCATTCTCAAAGCCTGCCTTTTTAGCAAACTCCTCATTTACTTCGCTGTAAGGGCGAGCAATTTTATTTACCTTTACGGTAAACACAGCCTTAGCACCCGAAAGAGTTATTTTCTCTTTTCCTGTTGCAAGGTCGGTAGAATCGCCGTAGTCAGCCGGGAAGGTTACGTTAACATCAACGGTCTGTCCTACAGCTACGCCAATAAGCTGATCTTCAAAGCCCTCAATAAATGTATCTGAGCCGATTGTGAGGTCATAACCGGTAGAAGTACCGCCGGTAAATGCAACACCGTTAACCTTACCTGCATAATCAATATTTGCTATATCGCCCTCTGCAACCTTACCTTCTTTAACCTCATAGGTATAAGCGCTGAAGTCTGATGACAGCAAATTGTCCTCTATTTCTTTATATTCTTTTGAATTGCAGTCAACAGTTATGTTTTCAAGGTCGCACAGCTCTATATATTTCTCAACGCCCTTAATATAGTTCAATCTATCGAGTTTCTTTCCTCCGCAGCCTGCAAGGCAGAGAACAACCATCACTGCTGCAATTACTACTGATAAAATCTTTTTCATTTCTATTTTCCTCTCTTTTTAATTATTTGAAAGCTGTCCCGAAGAAGCAGCTTTAAGATATGCATTTATAAAGCCATCGATATCGCCATCCATAACAGCATTTATGTTGGCGTATTCAAAGCCGGTACGATGGTCTTTAGCCAGAGTGTAAGGCATAAATACGTATGAACGAATTTGAGAGCCCCAAGCTATTTCCTTTTGAACACCCTTAATATCCTCAATTTTATCAAGGTGTTCCCTTTCCTTTATCTCAACAAGCTTTGATTTAAGCATACGAAGACAGGTATCTTTGTTTTGGAACTGGCTTCGCTCCGTCTGACAGGCAACCACTATACCTGTAGGTATGTGAGTGATTCGCACAGCCGATGAGGTTTTATTGATATGCTGACCGCCAGCACCGCTGGAACGGTAGGTATCTATTTTTAAATCTTCTTCACGGATATTGATTTCAACATCGTCGGTAATTTCGGGCATAACTTCAAGAGAAGCAAAAGAGGTATGTCTTCTTCCTGACGAATCAAAGGGCGAAACTCGAACTAAGCGGTGAACTCCGTGTTCACTCTTTAAATATCCGTAAGCGTTAAGACCTTCTATGGTAAGGGTTGCGCTTTTAAGACCTGCTTCGTCGCCGTCAAGAAAGTCAACCATTGAGGTTTTAAAACCGTGACGCTCTGCCCATCTTGTAAACAGGCGGACAAGCATCTGATTCCAGTCCTGCGCTTCGGTACCGCCCGCTCCGGCGTGGAAAGTAAGAATTGCATTATTCTTATCGTATTCACCGATAAGCAGAGTTTCAAGTTTTTGAGCTTCAAGGTTTTTCTCATAGTTTTCAATATCCGAAACAATGTCGGAAAGCATTGATTCGTCCTCTTCTTCATCTGCCATTTCAATAAGTACGAGAATATCATCATAGCTTGAAACAAGTTTATCGTAAGCCTCTACCTTATTTTTAAGAGAGCCCAGTTTTTGCAGTACCTCTTGTGATTTTTCAGGATCATCCCAAAATGAGTTTTCTGCCGTTTTATACTCAAGCTTATCAATTTCCATCTTAAGCGAATCGTAAGAAATGGCATCTTTAAGGTCCACCATTTCATTATGATACGCTGTTATACGTTGTTTTAGTTCTTCAAAGACTAACATAATTACTCCTTAGCCATTATAGTAAAAGCATACCAGTTATCCCGTCTTAGTTCTTCTTTTATTTTAAAACCAAAACGAGTAAAAGCTTCTTTAACATCATCTGCACGGGTATCTATTATTCCCGAAGCGATAAGTATACTGTTTTTATTCATATACTCTGAAACATTTTCGAGAAGCCTTATAATTACATCTGCAACAATATTTGCGCAGACAATATCAAATTTACCGCTTACCTTTTCAGCAAGGTCTCCGTGGATGTACTGAGTTTTATGGGCAACGCCGTTCATAGCCGCATTGCCCTGTGCTACCCTTACAGCAGCTTCATCAATATCAACGCCCACTGCGCACTCTGCGCCAAGTAATACACCTGCAATACTGAGTATACCGCTTCCGCAACCTATATCAAGCAAGGTACTGTTCTCATTAGTATACTTTTCAAGCAGCTGAAGACAAAGAGAAGTAGTAGCGTGCGTACCCGTACCGAAAGCGGCGCCGGGATTTATTTTAAGTACACTTCTATTATCTTTATTTTCATATTCTTCCCACTCCGGAACTACGGCAAGGCGTTTTCCTATTTCAGTTGAATGAAAGAACTTTTTCCAATATTCATTCCAGTCGATATCCTTTATAGAGGAAAAAGAAATATCATAATTTATACCCAAGGCACAAAGGCGTTCTTTAAGATATTCAATATGCTCCGTAAAATCTTCGTTTTTATCGGCATAAATGTGAATAAGCGAAATATCTCTATCCTTTGCAATAAGCGCTTCATCAATAAGGTCTACGTGGGCTATTTCAAAAGCCTCTGTTTCAAGGTCGGAATAATCTTCTATATAAATGCCGTAGGGCACTGTCATATTTGCAATAGCCGTTGTTGTTTCACAGTCTTTGGTGGGCACTTTTATTATAATTTCAAGCCAGTCCATAACATTCTCCTATACATATATGCTCTATTGTACCATACATTAGTGATTTTGCAAAGCATTTTTATGTATTGATTTATTTTTTTTATTATAGTATAATTAGTTAAATTGCTCGTGGGGGTATTTTATGATTTATCACAGTAGTAAAACAGAAGAAGTTGTAAGCTTTCTTCAGGTAGACGAAAATAAAGGTCTGCCTACAGGTGTTGCCGACCAACGTCTTGAAGAATACGGAAAAAACATTATCAGTAATAACCAAAAAGTTTCACTGAGAGAGATTATTGTTTCTCAGTTTAAAAGCCATATAAATATTTTCCTTTTTATAAGCGCCGTTTTGTCGCTTATAGTCAATCTTGTATATAACCGTCAGAATTGGTACTCCCCTATTTTGATTTCACTTATTTTATGTATTAACATCGGCATAGCCGTACTCTTTAAAAAAAGAAACTCTACTATTGGGGATTCCCTTAAGACCATGAACTCGCCTAAGGTAAAGGTATTGCGCGATTCAATGGTTAAAACCATTGATGCTTCTTTAGTTGTGCCCGGTGATATTCTTGTGCTTGAAATCGGTGACTATGTAGTTGCAGATGCGAGACTTATCAGCACCACTGACTTCAGATGCAACGAGTCGTTTGTTACCGGCGAAGATATTACCGCAGAAAAAAATGCCACCCTTGTTTTTGACGACATAACCCCTGTAGAGCAACGTGCAAACATGGTATACTCAGGCAGCAGTGTTATTACGGGACATGCCCGTGCCATTGTAACCGAAACAGGTATGAATACCGAGGTCGGTAAGACTGTCACTCTGTATGAAACCTACAATACCGATTCTTCTTTACAAGAAAAGCTCACAGGTTTCGGTAAAATACTCAGCAATATTATTTGTGTATTATGCTTTATTGTATTTTTAATCAGCGTTTTCTTAAATATCAACAGCGGTGAAAAGTTTGCTGTTGTTTTAATTGACAGTATAATAAATTCAGTTGTACTTCTTGTATCAATATTACCCGACGGGTTGCCTGTTACGGCATCTGCTGCCATTGGTTATGCTATAGACCGCCTTGTTAAAAAAGGTCTTATTATAAAGGATATGAGCGTATTTGACGTTTTGCCTCAGGTTTCGGTAATCTGTTCAGATAAAACCGGTACTCTGACTCAGGATAATATGAAGGTTGAAAGCGTTTTCAACGGCAAAGAAATTATTGAAGTTGACAGCGCGTATACCGATAATGCCTCTCTTATGATTTTGCGTCTTGCTACGCTTTGCACCTGTCAGACTAAAGACGATATCGACTCGCCTATGTATAACGATGCTACCGAGCTTGCTATCATAGACTCATACAGAAATAACTCACCATCAGATTTCAATGATATATATAACCACTACCCTTGTCTTTGTAAAATCCCCTTTGATGCCGAAAGAAAGGTAACACTTACAGTTAATATGATAGACGGCGTTCCCTATGCTATAGCCAAAGGTTCTCCTGACTATTTGCTTTCGGTTTGCAAAACAAATGATACCATTCATACCGCAGTTAATGAATTTGCTGAAAAAGGTATGCGTGTTATTGCCGTTGCTTTTCGTCAGTTAAGTGAAATTCCTACTAATCTTGACTATGCAGTTATAGACGAAGGTATGAATTTTGCAGGTCTTATTTCGCTTAGCGATGCTCCGCAGAAAGAAAGCATTGAACTTGTTGAAGAATGTAATAGCGGCGGTATTCGTACTGTTATGATTACCGGTGACCACGCCGCAACAGCAAAGGCTGTAGCACGAAGGCTGGGCATATTAAAGGACGGCACAGATATTTTAACGGGTGACTGCCTTTATGAAATGACCGACGAGCAACTTGCTTCTTCTGTTGAAAATTACTCTGTTTTTGCTCGTTTGCTACCCGACCAAAAGCTCAGAATTGTAAAGGCTCTTAAAGAAAACGGACATACCGTTTCCATTACAGGCGACAGCGTAAATGACGCTCAGGCGCTAAGCTTTGCCGATGTAGGTATAGCTATGGGTACAAAAGGCACCGATGTGGCCAGAGGTGCCGCAGATATTATTATGAATGATAACCGTTTCGCCTCAATAATAAGCGCAATAAATATTGCCCGTGGTATGTTCTGCAGTATCAGAAAAGCGCTTACATATATACTTAGCAGTAATATAGGCGAACTGCTTGCAATAATACTTTGTCTTTTAATTTACGGTAGCTTCCCTGTTGCCGCCGTCCCCATGCTTCTTATAAATCTTATAACCGATATATTCCCTGTTATGTCGGTGCTGTCAGACGGTGTAGCTGAGCACAAACCTATGCACACCTTCTGTGCTGAAGATAAAGCAACCTTTACCGCACGTTCTAAAATCACCTTGCTCATACAGGTTTTAATCTTTTCGGCAGTATCTGTTATTGCATACGCCTTAGGCAAATCCGGCGGAAGTGATATCGCCTCTACTATAATGTTTACGGTGCTTATATTTGCCAAGTTATTCAATATGGCCACAACAAAATTCGAAGATTTCTTCTATAAATACAAGCACTTTACTAATCTGTTTTCCTCTGTGGTAATCGGCATTTTTGTGATTTTCACTTCTATTGTTGTGCTTACTCCTTTGGCAAACACTTTCTCACTTGCAACCATTTCATTTAAAAGTTTTATAACAGCGTTGCTATTATCGTCGGTTACCTTTATTTCAGGAGAACTGATAAAATTCGGTTTTTCTCTCTACGAGCATCTTTATAAAAATAAATAAAAAATTCAGGAGATACTTCAAAACGGCATTTTGAAGTATCTCCTTTTTTTAAAGTTTTTCTAATATTTCTTTTAATACAGGCCTTATTACACTTGCCATACGGAAGAACCCTAAATCGTTAGGATGAATATTGTCGATTGCACATAGATTACGGTCGGTTTCTCCGTAATAGGTTTCTCCGTCAATAAAATACACATTTTTATCTCCTCACGCAACAGCCGCATCATAAGTTGCTTTCACTATTCTCTGCGGGCTTTCATAATATATTTTCCTCTCTAATAAGTTAAATTACTGCTATGCTGTTCTTTTAAGATTTTATTTATATTTTCAAAATCATTATCATCAAACAGTTCTGCTCTTACAATTCGATATAACAGATTGCGAAGTTCCTGTATTGGTGCAGAATGCATATGGGTTCCGAGATACAAAGAAATTTCATTTTCCATATCTACCGCCAAAAACGCCGCTGCCGCGCCGCCCCAACCGAAATCAATATATTTTTCGTCACCCTTTGGGGTTCTTACGCCAAGACCGTAGCCATGAGTTTCCCGTCTTAAGTAGGCTCTTTTCTGATAGTCGGTCAGTCTGTCGGTTATCATTAGTTTCAGGGTTTCGGGTTTAAGCAGTTTATAGGTGCGAAGTCCCTCTAAAAACTTTATATAATCGTCTACGGTTGAAATTCCGCCCGCGCCGCCGCTGGCAAACTGACTACCCATTTTATAGCCCACAATATTTTTGCCCACGTTAGCCGCTTTGCCATTTTCAAACCGATACTGCGGCGAAATGGTTTCAAGTTCGCTTTCCGGTAACATAAAGGTTGAATCGTTCATGCCGACAACATCAAAAATATTCTTTTTGACATAACTTTCAAATTTTTCGCCTGAAACGACCTCAACAAGCGCCGCCAAAACATCGTGGCAAAGGCTATAATTCCACCTGTCACCCGGTTCGAACAAAAGGGGTTCTTTTGCAAGATATTTCATAACTTCACGTGTTGGACATCTGCCCTCTGTTTCAAGCCTTGCAAGTTTAAGCATTGGTGAACTTAGGTTATAGGAAAAACCTGCAGTCATTTCAAAAAGATGTTTTATCAGAATGGGTTTTTTTGCTTTTTTTATACCTTCTTCGGTTTTAACACTCATTTCAGAAAACTCAGGCATATAAACAGAGAGTTTATCTTCAAGTGAAAACTTTCCTTTTTCCCATAACTGCATAGCAGCTGTACAGGTAATAACCTTTGAACAAGAATAGATATTATATCTTTCTTTGCCGTCCATTTTTACTTTATTTTCAAGGTCGGAATAACCGTTCATATAGCGGAGAATACATTTTCCGCCTTTATATACCGCTAAATCAAAGCCCGGTAAACCAAGCTTTAAAAAGGAATCACAAAAATCTTTTGTCTTTTCAAACATAAAAATTGCCTTTCTTAATTCTTTCTGAAATAGTTATAAATATTTTGGGCAACCGTTTTGCTGATTTTGCATCTATCTGCAAGTTCTTCCACCGAAGCTGTTTTGATTGCCTTTAAAGTTTTGAACTTTCTGAAAATTTCCGCCGCCCGTTTTTTGCCAACACCATCTATTTCTATAAGCTGACTTTCCAGCATTGACCTGCTCTTCCTCTGTTTATGGTAGGTTATTGCAAAACGGTGGGTTTCATCTTGTATGGCATTTACAAGGGTAAACGCTCTGCGAGTTGCTTTTATGGCGATATCTCCGCCTGAGGTTGCAATAGCTCTTGTACGGTGTTTTGAGTCTTTAACCATACCGAAAAGTGCCACCGAAATATTATGCTTTTCCAAAACAGGAAGCACTGCTGAAATCTGCCCCGCACCGCCGTCAAGCAATATCAGGTCAGGAAGAACAGAAAAAGCTTTATCTTCTTGCTTTTCATATTCGTTAAAGCGTCGGTCGATAACCTCAGCCATTGATTTATAATCGTCTTGACCTACAAAGCCTTTTATCTTGAATTTGCGATAATTAGAGCGCTGTGGTCTTCCGTCATAAAACACCGTCATTGAGGCAACATTTTCGTCACCTGCCGTGTTTGAAATGTCATACGCTTCAATATATCTGGGCGGTTTTTCCATACCGAGAAGCTGACCGAGTTCATTAACCGCTGAGGTTTCACGCCCTGTTCTCTCAATTTTTTTAGAAAGGTTTTCCGCCGCATTGCTAAGGCACATATCAAGAAGTTTTTTCTGCTCACCTTTTTGTGCAACTAAAAAGGTTACTTTAGCCTTTTTTATATCAGATAGCCAGAGAGCAATCGACTCTTCTGCCTCGGGCAATTCATCAATTAAAACAGTTGACGGAATATCCTCATTTTTAGTATAGTATCTGGGTAAAAATTCACCGTAAAGTTCTGCTGTTTTATCTTCAGCCTCAAAAACAAAATGCTCTTGGTCACAAAGATTTCCGTTTCTGAATTTAAGCACCTGAATACAGGCTATTTCACCCACTCTTGCCGTGGCAAAAACGTCTTGATTTTTATGTGAAAGGGATACAACCTTCTGCTTTTGGGCAATTCGTTTAACCGCTTCAATTCTGTCACGAAGCTTTGCCGCATATTCAAAATTAAGTCCCTCTGCGGCAGAATACATTTTTTCCTCAAGCGCCTTTATATCGCTTTCGCCGTAGCCGCCCTTTTTAATAAAACTGACGGCACTGTCTACAGTTTCAATATATTCGCCAAGGTCCATTTTACATCTGCAGGGCGCAGAGCATATACCTATATGATAATTAAGGCAAGGCTTACTTGGTTTATCAAAAGAACGGCTGCAGTTTGGCAGTTTGAATATTTTAAGAGCCTCGTCAACCGCCTGTTTTACCACCGCGCCCGAGTTATACGGACCAATATATTTACCGTCTTTACTCTTTAGTTTTACCGCCTCAATTTTAGGCCATTTTTCATCGGTAATTTTTATATAGTGGTAGCCCTTATCGTCCTTAAGCAAAATATTATACTTGGGCTGATGCTGTTTTATAAGTGAATTTTCAAGTATCAGCGCTTCAAATTCGGTATCGCAAAGGATAAATTCAAAATCCGCCACATTTTCAACCATTCGGCGCACCTTTGAGCTATGATTAAGCTCTGAGCCGAAATACTGTGTAACACGGTTTTTAAGGGCTTTTGCTTTACCCACATATATTATGTTTTGGCTTTTATCCTTCATAATATATACGCCGGGCGAAGTTGGCAGAGAATTCGCCCGCTTTTTAAGCCCTGCTTTATCCATTTTGATACCTCCTTTTTTTAAAATCTTTACATACATTTTAACCTTTTATATCTTGATTTTCAACAGTTATAGTTGATTTTTTTTAGTTTTTGTTTTAAAATTTTATAAGGTGAACATTATGAAGAGAATTTTACCCGTTATATTGATATTATTTTTGGTTTGCGGTTGCAAAACAATCAGTAATACCTTTACACAGCCTAATGAACCCATAATAATTGCTCCTTCTCCCTCCGCTGAGGAAACCGCAGACGGCTACAAAAAGATTCTGCCTGAATATGAAATCACTTATTATGTTAACAAAGAAAGCAAGAAAATACATCTGCCCACTTGCCGTTATGCTAAGATAATGGCAGAAAGCAAAATACTTCTTGAAAAAGACCTTGAAAAGCTACTCTTAAACGGATACACACCCTGCGGGGTTTGTAAGCCTCAGTAAAGGAATGAATATATGTCACTTATTAAATGTACAAATTTATCTATTGGCTACAACGACCGCATAATTCTTTCTGATTTGAACTTTGAAATCGGCGAGAGCGATTATCTGTGCGTAATAGGCGAAAACGGAAGCGGAAAAAGTACACTTATAAAAAGCCTTTTAAAGCTTCAAAAACAAATATCGGGGCAAATTGATTATTGCGATAATTTGAAAAGCAACGAAATCGGTTATCTTCCTCAGCGCAGTAACATTCAGCACGATTTTCCTGCAAGTGTCAGCGAAATTGTACTGTCGGGCTGTATTAACAAAATGGGGCTTAAACCCTTTTACAGCGCTAAAAACCGCAGAAAAGCCCTGCATAATATGGAGCTTATGAAAATCGACCATATAAAGAACGAAAGTTATCAGAACCTATCAGGCGGTCAGCAACAGCGTGTTTTACTTGCCCGCGCTTTAACCTCTGGCAGTAAAGCACTTATTCTTGACGAGCCGGTTACGGGTCTTGACCCTATTGCCACCACCGATATGTATTCACTTATCAGGACAATAAATAAAGAATACAGGATTGCGGTTATTATGGTTTCTCACGATATAACGGCTGCTTTTAAGTATGCTACTCATATTCTGCATTTGTCCGGCGACGGTGTTTTCTTCGGCACTACCGAGGAATACCGCAACAGCCAGTTCCATAAAAGATTTTACGGAGGCGGAATTTATGACTGAGTTTTTTGTAATCTTTTCCTACTCCTTTATGTCAAGAGCCCTAATTGTTGGCACTCTTATTTCCCTTTGCTCTGCCCTTCTTGGTGTAAGCCTTGTACTAAAGCGTTACTCAATGATCGGTGACGGACTTTCCCACGTTGGTTTTGCCGCCTTGTCTATTGCCGCCGCATTAAATCTTGCACCCCTTAGCGTTGCCGTTCCGGTAGTTATAATAGCCTCTGTTTTTTTACTAAAACTTTCTGCAAACAGTAAAATCAAGGGTGATTCTGCCATAGCGGTAATTTCTACATCAGCCCTGGCACTCGGTGTAATTATTGTTTCGGTTTTTGGCACAAATACCGACCTTAACAACTATATGTTTGGCAGTATTTTATCTTTAAGCTCAGCCGACACAACTCTCGGCATAATTATAACCCTTTTGGTAGCAGGTTTATTTATTCTCTTTTATCACAGAATATTTGCCGTTACCTTTGATGAAGAATTTGCCCGTGCAACCGGCACAAAGGTTAACCTTTTGAATACTGTTATTGCAATTCTTACTTCAATAACAGTAGTAATAGGTATGCGAATGATGGGAACGCTTCTTGTATCAAGTCTTATTGTTTTTCCGCCACTTGCGGCAATACGATTATGTGGTACCTTTAAGGGTGTAACAATAGCCTCAGCCATAATATCGGTTTTTTCATTTATCTGTGGGTTAATTCTTTCCTACGCTTTATCCTTCCCCACAGGAGCCACAATTGTTATAACCAATTTAGCGGTTATGATATGTTGCTTTGTTATAAGAATCATAAAGGACAAAGTAAAGCAAAAAAGTACAGCAAAATAAAAAACAGCCCCGAATGTTCGGGGCTGTTTTTTATTAGATTTTCTTAACACCGATGGTTACGCTTTCGCCGTTTAAATCCCACTGTTTGCTGTATCCGTCCATAGTATCGAAGTCGAATTCATCAGCCAGTGTATCAACTGAAATTTCCATAGCATTATTTTCGGTAATATCGGCAATTCGTTCATTACCCTGCATATAAACAGCTATATGGTCGGTAACCTCAAATCCCGCCTCTTTACGCATAGTCTGAATCTTGCTTGTAATTTCTCTCACAAAGCCTTCTTCAATAAGCTCATCTGTAAGCACAGTATCAAGGGCGACGGTAACACCGTTATCACTAAGAGTGTAAAGACCTTCCTTCTGAGTTGTTTCAATAAGCAGGTCTTCTTCCGAGAGTTCAACAGTACCGCTTGCAAAGTCAAAGGTCAACTTGCCCTCTGACTTTAATTTGCCGTAAGCCTCGGTTCCGTCAAGATTAGCAAGAGCGTTTCTGATGTCACCAAGCTGTTTGCCGTACTTGGGTCCGACAGTTCTAAGCTGTGGCTTAAAGGCGTAGCTTACAAGGTCGCCTGTATCCTTAACAAAGGATACGTTTTTGATGTTAAGCTCGTCTTCTATTATAGAAACTGTTTCAGCGCCAAGTTCTTTATCGCACTTAACATACATAACGCCAAGGGGCTGACGGTTTTTAAGGTTAGCGCCGTTTCTTGCGGCACGACCGAGAACAACAATGTCAAGAACGCTCTGCATATCATTTTCAAGGTTTTGGTCTATTGCAGACTCATCAACCTCAGGGAAATCGCAAAGATGTATACTCTCTGGTGCAGTATTATCAAGATTTCTGACAAGATTCTGATAAATGTTTTCAGCCATAAAGGGAATCATGGGAGCGGCTGCCTTTGCGGTTGTAACAAGAGCGGTATAAAGAGTCATATAAGCCGCTATCTTATCCTCAGGCATACCCTGAACCCAATATCTTTCTCTGCCACGTCTTACATACCAGTTACTAAGCTCGTCAACAAAGCTCTCCAGTGCACGAGCGGCCTCAGGAATTCTGTAATTATAAAGGTTATCGTCAACTGCCTTCACCATAGAATTCATACGGGAAAGAAGCCATTTATCCATAACAGAAAGCTTACAGTCAGAAAGCTTATAATCCAGCGGATTAAACTTATCTATTTCAGCATAAAGCACATAGAAAGCATAAGTATTCCAAAGAGTGCCCATAAACTTACGCTGACCCTCGGTAACTGCCTTACCATAAAAACGGTTAGGAAGCCAAGGCGCAGAGTTTGTATAGAAATACCAACGGACAGCATCGGCACCATAGGTAGAAAGCGCCTCAAAGGGATCAACAGCGTTGCCCTTTGATTTACTCATTTTCTGTCCGTGTTCATCCTGAACGTGACCTAAAACGATAACATTCTTATAGGGTGCTTTATTAAACAGCAGGGTTGATATAGCAAGAAGTGAATAGAACCAACCTCTTGTCTGGTCAACTGCTTCAGAAATGAAGTTTGCAGGGAACTGAGCCTCAAAAAGCTCTTTATTTTCAAAAGGATAATGATGCTGGGCAAAAGGCATAGCACCTGAGTCAAACCAACAGTCAATAACCTCGGGTACACGGTGCATTTCTCCGCCGCATTCACTACACTTAATTGTAACCTCATCTACAAAAGGACGGTGAAGTTCAATGTCGTCAGGACAATTACTGCTCATCTCTTTAAGCTCAGCAATACTGCCTATTGCGTGTCTGTGACCGCATTCACATTCCCAGATATTAAGAGGAGTACCCCAATAACGATTACGGGAAAGGCCCCAGTCCTGAACATTTTCAAGCCAGTCACCAAAACGGCCCTTACCGATGCTCTCGGGGATCCAGTTAATAGTATTATTATTACGGATAAGATCGTCTCTTACCTCGGTCATCTTGATAAACCAAGACTCTCTTGCATAATAGATAAGAGGAGTATCACAACGCCAGCAGAAAGGATAATCGTGCTCAAATTTAGGAGCGTCGAAAAGAAGTCCTCTCTCTTCAAGGTATACGAGCACCTTAGGATCGGCATCTTTAACAAAAAGACCTGCGAAAGGAGTTTCCTCGGTCATATTACCCTTACCGTCAACAAACTGAACGAAAGGAAGGTCATATTTTCTGCCAACCTTAGCATCGTCTTCACCAAAAGCGGGAGCAATATGAACGATACCGGTACCGTCACTCATAGTAACATAGCTGTCACAGGTAATAAAGTGGCCTTTTTTCTTCTGCTTTTCAGCAGATTTAGCAGCGCACTCAAACAGTGGCTCGTACTCTCTGTTTTCAAGGTCGGCACCCTTCATTGTTTCTAAAACGGTATAAGCAGGTGTATCTTCACCTGCAAGGCGAGAAAGAACCTTATCAGCCAGCACCTCTGCAAGATAATAAACCATACCGTCATTTGCTTTAACCTTAATATAGGTATCCTCAGGGTTAACACAAAGAGCAACGTTTGAAGGAAGTGTCCAGGGTGTAGTTGTCCAGGCGAGGAAATACGCATCTTCACCAACCACCTTAAAGCGTACAACGGCACTTCTTTCTTTAACATTTTTGTAGCCCTGAGCCACTTCGTGAGAAGAAAGAGGTGTTCCGCAACGAGGACAGTAAGGTACAATTTTAAAGCCCTTATAAAGAAGATTTTTATTGTAAATTTCTTTAAGAGCCCACCATTCAGACTCAATAAAATCGTTATGATAGGTAACATAAGGGTTATCCATATCAGCCCAGAAGCCAACAGTCTGCGAGAAATCCTCCCACATACCCTTATACTGCCATACACTTTCCTTACAGTGAGAAATAAAATCCGAAAGGCCGTATTTTTCAATTTGCTCTTTGCCGTCAAGACCAAGTTTTTTTTCTACTTCAAGCTCAACAGGAAGACCGTGAGTATCCCAACCCGCTTTTCTGGGCACCATATAGCCCTTCATAGTGCGGTATCTGGGTATCATATCCTTTATAACACGAGTGAGTACATGTCCGATATGAGGTTTACCGTTAGCGGTAGGAGGACCGTCATAAAAAACATAAGGCTCCCCTTTTGCACGGCTTTCAATACTCTTTTCGAATATTTTTTCGTCTCTCCAGAATTTTTCTATTTTCTTTTCTTCATTAACAAAATTGAGATTAGTGGATACTTTATCGTACATTACAATACCCCTTTCGAATAAACAAATTTAATATTAACATATTAAACTTAAAAAAGCAACTAAAAATAAACCAAATATTTGAATTAGTCAGGTATATTCTCTTCAATTACACTAATCTTTGTCACAACTATGAACCGAGCATTGTTACTGCTGTATGCACAGGTGGAAAGAGCAACTATTCTATCATCCTTTGTAACGCTGACATCAGCCTTAATAAGTGATTTTGAAAAAGCGTAAGAAACAAACTCAGTATTATCCTGCAGATTATATTCTACCGAATACGCTTTGTCATCAGCCTTTGTTTCGTATGCAGAAAAGATATCAAGCCGATATTTGCCATACGGCGTAAAGAGATAAAGCGACGGATAAGCGTCATAATATGATTGCCTTTTGTACCTGAGTAATGTGGCAAACATTGTGCCGTTTTTCATACTGTGACCATAAACCAAGGTATGCTTATCAGTAAATTTGCCGCTATTTTCAAAGTTCATAAAAATAGAGCCGTTTACATTTTTTGCCTTGTTTATACTGTGGTTTAAGTAGTAGTCGTTATCGTTTCCTTTCAAAACAGGATAATTGATTACTCCGTTTTGGCTGAAAATCCAACCTACCACATCTTCATTTTTTAACAGAAGCTTACTAAAATCAACTGATTCAGGTACTAAAGCAAAATAATACCCGTCCCCTGAAGAAGAGTTGTTTTCCTCTTGGCTTTCCTGCGGTGAAGACGGAATATTCAAAACCTCTTCTATAATTTTTTCATTACCGCTTTCGCTTTTATATTCCTGCCAGTAATATGAGCCAATTTTAATACTGCAAATCAAAAAGGTTGCCGCAAAAAACACTATAAGCAGGTTATAAATCATTTCTTTTTTGTTTTTTGCCTTTATCAGTTTACCGAAAAAAGTTTTTACTGCTGAGTGTTTCATACAATTTACCTTTCTTAAAACTTAAAGACTGTTTTGTTTTCTTCTAAGGCAAGACGGGCATTAAAGGGTTTACCCGCTTTTGAAACAAAGCCCTGAATTTCCTCGGTTTTTCCCTTTTCGAGCAACATTTTAGCGCATTTAAGAGAAATTACGCGTTTGCAAATAACGCCGCTTATTCTGAAATTACAGCCTTCTTTATACCCTGAACAGCCATAGCCGTATCTACCCTTTATAACATCTCTTTGACATACGGGACATTTTCCGATAACGTCACCGTAAAAGCCATTATCTGTATCGGTAGCAAAAGGCATATCGGTATTTGAAAATACAACCGAAATTTCGTCTTTAGCCATACCTACGCTGTCACTCACCGTAATTTCGCCCTTAAACACCTTTTTAAGAGCCTGACCGAGCACACTGGTTTTATATTTATCCATAGAAATTCCCATAAAGGTTAACGATTCTATTAAATATTCACCATCGGGCAATATGGAATATACATCCTTTTTAAGCCCTATATACTTACTTTTCATTGCATTGTCTATAATTCCCGTTCTGGTTGCTTCGGTACCCAGTTCAAGACCGTCAAACATTGCTTTATATTCTTCGGCATCATCTTCTTCAGACATTTCGGCAGCCGCCGCTTTGTCTTCTCTGAAAGGATTTTTAAGGTACTGGTTGAGGGTCTCAATGGTATAGTGTTTAGGCGGTGAAGTTTCTTTTTCTTTAGGAGAAAAATTGATGTTTACGGCATCGCCCACATTAAGAGAAGGCAATACCTTGTCCTTTCCGCGATAATTGTCATACTTTGTCCAGCCCGGCTCTAAAATAACCGTACCTTTAAGTAAAAATTCCTCATACTCGCCCACCTTAATGTGCATTTCGGTTTTTTGTGCCACACATTCTTCACTGCAAAAAACAGCGACAAAACGGCGAAAAACAGTTTGGTAAACCTTGAACTCATCCTCTGTTAAGTCGTCTTTTTTCGGAATTTTGTAGGTAGGAGTTAAGGCGGAATGCGATTCAATTTTACTGTCATCAAAAATAGTCTTTTTATCCTTCATAACAACGGGATAACCTATATTTTTGATGTTACTTACTATTTTGCCGATTTTATCCTTTTCGGCGGTGGCAAGATACTCAGAGTTTGTTCTGGGATAAGTAAGATAACCTCTTTCATAAAGAGTCTGTACTATTTTTAAACTTTCGTCCATTGACATTTTATATTTTTTGCCAAGAACATTCTGGAGCTTTGAAAGTGAATATAACTTTCCTGCCGAAAGGCTGTCCTTCTTGCTCTTTTTATCGGTAACTTTAGCCTCGGCGCTGTTATATAAAGTGCAAAGCTCTTCGGCTTTTTTCTTGTGGTTTTTATCAAACTTATGCTTTGAGGTAAGCTCTATTTCCTCACCGCTTGTTTCTTCTTTACTGCAGGGCGCAAAATATGTATCAGGCACAAAATTTCTGATAGCCATATCTCTGTCGTAAATAGCCTTTACAATAGGTACAATAACCCTGCCGACTCTTAGCAGTACGCCTGTTTTAAGGGTAGCGTATCTTGTAAGATTAACACCGTAAAGCCAGTCAATATAGGTTCTTGCATAGCCTTCGTTTGCAAGATTATCATACTCTTTTTCTTCTTTTAAATCAGCCAGTGCGGCTGCAACAGTTTCGGGAGTCTGGTCAGGAAGCCAGAGTCTTAAAAGCTTTTTATTACTTTTAAGGGCGTGAGAAATACAAAGGCGAATAATAATTTCACCTTCTCTGTCAGCGTCCCCCGCGTTTACTATTGCCGTAACATCCTGACGGTTGCAAAGAGCAGATATCAGTTCAAACTGATTTTTAACGCCTGTATCCTCACTGCCATCGTTTGCACGTCTTAGTTTAAAATTAAAATCATTTGGGAAGCACGGCAGATTTTCCATACTCCATCTGCCTGTGGAAGTAGGTCCTGTGTAGTCCTCTATATCGCAAAGAGAAAAAAGATGACCGAAAGCCCAGGTAACAATATATCCGTTGCCCTCGTAATAATTACCCGTCTTTTTCATACTGCCTATACCTGCAACAATATTTCTTGCAAGGCTTGGCTTTTCGGCAATTATAAGAATCATACATTTCCCTCCTTTTAGCGTGTATACACAGTATATTATATAATTATTATTATAAAATTACAAGATAAAAAAACCGCCCGAATATATCAGGCGGTTTTTGTTATTTGATTATGGTTAATTCGTCCTCGTATTTTATGACAATTTGGTCTCCTGATTTAATTTCACCACTAAGCAATTTTTCGCTTAATACATCCTCAATTTTAGTCTGTATAGCACGGCGAAGAGGTCTGGCACCGTAAACATCGTCAAAGCCTACTTCTGCCATTTTTTCTTTAACAGAATCATCAAAGGTTGCATTTACTCCTATTTTCTCAAGACGTTTTGCAAGAGAAACAAGCATATTATCTGCTATCTTGCCTATCTCTTCTTTAGAAAGTTTTGTAAATACAATAGTATCGTCTACACGGTTCAAAAATTCAGGTCTGAAGGCTTTTTTTAGTTCAGCCATCACTTTGTCTTTTATATCCTTATGCTCTGCCTCAGGTGAATTTTCAGCAAAACCAAAGGCCTGCTTTTTATCGGTTATAAGACGGGCACCGATATTTGATGTCATAATGATAACGGTGTTTTTAAAGTCAACCTTACGTCCCTGTGAGTCGGTAAGAATACCGTCATCAAGTATCTGAAGCAAAAGATTAAACACATCCGGATGAGCCTTTTCAATTTCATCAAACAATATAACGGAATACGGGTTTCTTCTCACCTTTTCGGTAAGCTGACCGCCCTCGTCAAAGCCCACGTATCCCGGAGGAGAGCCTACCATACGTGATACGGTATGCTTTTCCATATACTCTGACATATCAAGACGTATCATAGCCGATTCGTCACCAAACATAGCCGCCGCCAAGGCTTTACAAAGTTCAGTTTTACCCACACCCGTAGGGCCTAAGAAAATGAATGAGCCAATAGGTCTGCCTGCATCTTTAAGTCCTACTCTGCCTCGTCTGATAGCCTTTGCTACAGCTGTAACAGCTTCATTTTGACCTATTACACGTTTATGAAGTTCGTCTTCAAGCCGAAGCAGTCTTGCGCTTTCCTCTTCGGTAAGGTTTTCAACAGGCACCCCTGTCCACTGAGATACTATTTCGGCTATTGTTTCCTTTGTTACCATAGCTAAAGACGAATTGTTTTCTGTCCAGTCGGTTTTTAGCTTATCATACTCTTCTTTAAGCTTTTTACCCTCGTCTCTTAGTCTCGCCGCCTTTTCAAAATCCTGATCTTCAATGGCATCATTCTTATCTGTGTCATTCTGCTCTATTTTTTCCTCAAGATCTTTAAGGAAATCGGGCTGTGTAAAGGCAGAAAGTCTTATTTTTGAGCCTGCCTCGTCTATAAGGTCTATTGCCTTATCTGGCAGAAAACGGTCGGTAATATAGCGTGAAGAAAGCTCTACTGCCGCCTTTATGGCTTCTTCGGTAATTTTAACATTGTGATGGGCTTCATATTTTTCTTTAAGACCGGTAAGGATTTCTATTGCATCCTGTTCACTCGGCTCACCAACATTTACAGGCTGAAAACGTCTTTCAAGTGCCGCATCTTTTTCAATGTTTTTTCTATATTCATTGGTAGTGGTAGCACCAATAATCTGAAGTTCGCCGCGTGCAAGGCTTGGTTTTAAAATATTTGCCGCGTCAGTGCTGCCCTCTGCCGAGCCTGCACCTATTATGGTATGCACCTCGTCAATAAATAAAATTATATCCTTGGCTTTTTTTACCTCGTCTATTGCCGCTTTGATTCTTTCTTCAAAATCACCTCTGTATTTAGTACCTGCAACCATACCCGTAAGGTCAAGAGAAATTACCCTTTTATCTTTTAAAATTTCAGGTATATCACCCTCTGATATTTTAACGGCAAGGCCTTCTGCAATAGCGGTTTTACCTACACCCTCCTCACCACTCCCCCACGCGTTGTTTTTTGTTCTGCGGCAAAGAATTTGTATAACCCTTGTTATTTCTTGTTCTCTGCCGATAACAGGATCAATTCTGCCCTCTTTTGCCTCTTTGGTAAGGTCACGTCCAAACTTAGACAGTGTTTCGGTTTTTCCGCCATTTTCCTGCGGTGCCGTGTCTGTACCCTGGTCGTTAAGGTCAATACCCGATGCCTCAAAAGCCTCTTTTGTAAGCACGGTAATATCAGCACCCATTTCCTTTAAAAAACGGGCTGCATAACCGCTTGTTTCACTGAGTATTGCTATAAGAATATGCTCGGTACCCACACTTGCTTTTCCAAGATTATTACAGCCAGAAACAGCAACCTCAAGTACCTTTTTGGCACGGGGAGTAAAATATTCGGGAGAAAGTCTTGTGGGATTACCTGCGCCGATTTTAAGAGTCATAATATCCTGTAGTTTTTGCGCGGTGATACCGTGTCTGTTTAGTATACCGAAAGCAACACCGCTTCCCACCTTGCAAAGACCAAGCAGAATATGCTCACTGCCAACATAGGTATGTCCCATAACCTGCGCAGAATTTATAGAATGGTTTAAGGCTTCATTAGCTTTTTCGGTGAATCCGTTAAAGTTATATTTCATAAATTTTTCCTTTCTTATGGTATCATATTACGTACCACTTTAGCACGAAGAATATCCCTTTCTTGCGGTGTTTTTTCGCCCTGCTTTCTGCAAAGCATATATGGCTGAGTTTCTATTAAAATCTGCATAGGTAATGTGCTTTCAAACGGAAGAATTCCCTTACTGATACCTATTTTGATTTTTGATACGAGTCGCATCATTTCATCGCTCGAGAGTATTCTTTGATTTTTAAGTGTGCCGTAAGCGCGCCATACAATATCTTCAAGAGTTATTTGGTCGAAATTGTCACGCTCTGTGCGCTCTTTGTTTATAAGCTGTCCTGCTATTACGCTAAGATTATCAATAGCATTTTTCTCGGTTATGCCAAGCGTTATCTGATTGGAAATCTGATAAAGAGATGCTTTTGATTTACTGCCCTCACCGTACATTCCTCTGACAGTAAAGCCGATTTTACCGATAGTTTCGGCAATTTCACCTATACCGCCACTTCCTTCCATCAAAGGCAGATGAAGCATAACCGAAGCACGAAGTCCCGTGCCTATATTGGTAGGACATTCTGTAAGATAGCCAAGCTTACTGTCAAAAGCAAACTTAAGCTTTGAGGATAAAAGGTCATCTATCTTACTTGCCGTTTCATAAGCGGTTTCAAGGCTAAGTCCCGGCAGAATAACCTGAATTCGTATATGGTCTTCTTCACATATCATTACGCATATAGATTCGTCTTCTGAAATTATAATGGCTCTGCCCTCAGGATTTTTTGCAAATTCAGGGCTTATAATATGGCGCTCTACCATTGCATAAATCTCATTTTCAGGAACATCATCCATAGAAATATACTTAAGTGTTTTAGCAAAAGGAGTATCGCTTTCAAGTATAGCCTTTTTAACCTTTTCAGCCACCTGTTTTTTAGCATTTACATCCAGATAAGAAGGAAACGGTGTATCTTCAAGATTTCTGGCAAGACGAATACGTGTAGAAACAACAATATCGCTTTCTTTTGCCGAAGTATTGTACCAATTACTCATTGCCGCTTTCCTCCTCGTATTTTTTAATTTCGTCCCTTATTACTGCCGCCTTTTCATATTCTTCATTCTTGACAAGTTCGGCAAGTTTTTTTCTTAAATCACTGATTTTATCGGTCGGCCTTAAAATAAGCTGTTCATTTGAGAGCTTTTTGCCCACATGATTAACACTTCCATGTACCCTTTTAAGATACGGAACAAGCTGACTTCTGAACTTTTCATAGCACTTTGAGCAACCCACCTTACCGGTAGAGGCAATTTGAGAAAAGGTTGCGCCACAACAGTCACAGCGCTCTTCTCCCAAAGATTTTTCTGTCATAAGCTTATCCGAAAACATAGAAGACAGCATATCCATAAGGGAATTCTGGCCTATTTTATTATAACCTTCCTCTGCCGCACAAACAGCACAAAGGTTTTTTTCACTTACTACACCGTTGATTACCGAACGAATATGGGTAGTAGCAGTATTTTTACCGCATTTTTCACAAAGCATATTTATTCCTCCTAAATTAAATCTGAGTTAAAAGTATCTGTTTAATGATGGCTGCTCTGACTTCATCACGTGAGTTTATAGGCACAGCCGCCATAACACCGTTAGAAACTGTAGCACTCATAATTTTTGCAGCCTCTTTTGAAATCAGCGAGGCACGCAGACAATTCTCTATAACTATACGCGCCGACATAGAGTCGATAGAATTACCTATTGAATTTACTATATGCATTATAGCGGTGGGCTGATCAAGTTTTACCCTTGTTATACGGATATAACCGCCGCCACCTCTGTAGCTTTCTATCATATACCCCTGCTCCGGAGTAAAACGTGAAGACAAAACATAGTTTATCTGACTGGGAACACAACCCATCATTTCAGCAAATTCGTTACGCTGAATCTCGGTTATATTGTCTTGTGATTCGTCAAGCATTTTAATTATCGCCTGAGTGATTATATCGCTCATTTTCATAGCTTTTCCCTCTCTTTGACCTTTTCTGACTTTAATTATAATTTCAAGGTCAGGAAAAGTCAAAAACCCAAATTTGCCGTTTTTATGGGTTTTAAAGGTCAAAAAAAGACAAATCTTGGTTTTCCTCGTTATTGCTCCTTATTTCGTTGATTTTCTCACTTTTTATATTTCCAGTAGCACAATACGAGCCACAGCATAGTATGTAATATAACGGAAAGGAGGTATGTATAATGTGTAACGGCATGGGCAATAACTGCACTTGGATCATCGTAATCCTTCTTCTTCTCTTCTGTTGCGGTAACGGTTGCAGTACCAACTCCGGATGTGGTTGCGGTTGTGAAAACAGCTGCTGCTGATAACACTTCCATTACTGATAATACGCTTTTTAGTGTATAAAAATAACGGGCAGTTTTTAACTGCCCGTTATTTGCTATTTACAAAGTGTATTTTTGGCTGCCTGAAGAGTTTTATTTGCCACTCGCATAGCGCTTGCTCCACCCGCTTTATTTTCTTCTATAACTACCACAAAAGCAAGGGGTAGCTCTTCATCTTTACAAAAACCTACAAAAAGCGAATTTTCTTTATCACCGCCAACCTCTGCCGTTCCTGTTTTTCCGCAGATATCAAGAACACCAAAGGTAGATTTGCCGTAATTATCCTTTACCGCAAAGTCCATAAGAGATGCCAGTTTTTCGGCGGTATCCTTATTTATCATCTTAACCGTAGAAGGATTTGCTTTGTATACTATTTTACCGCCGGAAGAACGTACAGCGTGGACAAAGTACGGCTCAATATATTCTCCGCCGTTTGCAATAGCGCTTACCATTGATAAATACTGTACAGGATTCATAAGAGAGGTATACTGCCCTATTCCCGACCAGCCATAATCAATATTTCTGGCATCGTCTACACTGTATACCGATTTACCACAAGGTATACCCTCAATATAAAAAGTTTTATTAAAGCCGAACATTTCGGCATACCTGGTCATTGTACTTTTTCCTAAAGATAATGCAGTAAGCGAAAAATACGCATTACAGGAGTGAGAAAAAGCTCTTTCAAGTGTAACGGTTTTATGTCTGCCCATACAAGAAAGGTTTTCACCCTCTATTACTGTACCGTAGTTACAAAGCTGACTGGTTGTATATGCGTTTTTGCCCAGAGTTTCTATCTGTGCCGCTGCCGTTACTATTTTAAAGGTGGATCCCGGTGTATATGACGAGGATATAAAACGGTTCACAAAAACACTGCCAAGCTCACCGCTTTTAGCCTTTTCATACTCTGTTACATTAGAAATATCATAGGTAGGGGTGCTGACCATACAAAGCACCTCACCGGTTTTATAATTACATACACCTACGCAGCCCGGATTATCACCCAGCGCTTTCATAGCCGCCACACTTATATCACTGCTTATGGTCAGCTCTGCGCTGTTGCCCTCACCGGAAAAGGTGAAAATTCCGTTAGTACCGGAATAGCCGACAAGTTTGCCCTTTAAAGCGTTTGTAACGCCGGTACTTACATAACCCTCGTGGTCACCCGCAACATGTATTGTGGCTTTTCGTATATCTTTATTAACGTTGTAAACACGAACACCGTTAACAGTATTAGACAAAACCTTACCGTCTCTGTCGGTAATAGCCCCTGCATTTGTAAGCTTTCCTGACGAATATATATGTTGATTCGTCTCATAAAAAGCCCATTTTTCACCCAAAGAAAAGAAGCGTACAACAAAGATACCAACGGCAAGTACAAAAAGCAAAGTAACCGCCGCCATAGCGTTGCGCCGCATTTTACGTTTTTGCACCTTTTCGCCTTCTTTCCTTTAAAATAATATGCTCATCCCGTACCGCCGTTCTGAAAAAAGCCATAAGGCAGGTGCAAGAAATAAGCGAAGAACCGCCGTTACTTATAAATGGTAAAGTAACCCCCGTAAAAGGCAACATATCAAGAGAACCGAATACATTAAGTGAGGTCTGTATAAGCAAAAGCACCGCCGCCGCACAGCAGGTCGTACTGTAAAAACTGCTTGAAGAAACCTTTAGTGTTTTAACGGCATATAAAGCAAATAGCACAAAACAAAACAGTATGCAGAGACCTATTATAAGTCCCCATTCTTCAACAATAAGTCCAAAAACTATATCGGTATCATAAGCAGGAACCTTTACAAGTGTACCTCTGCCACCGCCAACGCCGAAAAGACCGCCCGAAGCCGCCGCAACCATAGTACGCGTCTGCTGATAACCGCTGTCTGCCGCATTCTTGAAAGCCGAACCGAAAGCAAAAATTCTTTTGGCAACATAGGGGAACAAAAGCAGAACGATGCCGCCGCCAACTACTGCAATTCCTGATATTATGCCAAGCAGTTTAATATTGCACGACCTGATAAACAACATTACTGCAAGGCAGACACCATAAATAAGCAGTGCGCCAAAGTCACTTAAATACCCAAGAACAAGCAGACAAAAGGCCGCAAAAACAGAAAAAGTTATTATATCCTTTTTGCTGTTCAGCTTGTCCGCCGCGGCGCCAGAAGCATATACAAGCACTATCTTTACCAGTTCAGAAGGCTGAAAAGATACACCTTTTATGTCAAGCCAGTTCTGGCTTCCGTTATATATTACGCCGTAAAGAATATTGACCAGAAACAAAACTATACCCACAATAAGCGCAACACCCTTAAAACCTATGGCAACACGGGGATTTTGAATAAGCTTTGAAAGAAATACTGCGCCTACGGTACCCACCAAAAAGCAGACAACTAGTTTAATAACATTAGCGCCGCTTGAATGTGCCGCTACACTAAATCCAAAAGTCACCATAAACAGTATGGGTAATTCAAGAAAAGCACCTAAAAAGCGGGTTATAAACATATACACCCACTCCCCTACAATAAGTGCACCAAAGCATAAAAACAGCGTCGCAGCTCTATCGGAATAAGCAAAGCTCATAGATAAAAGTATGAAAAACTGTATTATATTAAGCAGAGCAAAAGCAACGGTTTTCTTAAAGCCTTCGCTTCCCGTAGGCCTTTCTTTGTTTTTTCTGAGTATTACAGAAAATTCTCTATCCCCCATTGATATTAAATCTTCGGGACCAAACTTTTTTTCTTCCTTAAAGCTCTTTTTATTTATACCTATTTTACTTTTTTCTATGGGCCTTAGTGTCATATAGTTATTGGACACCGAAAGTACGGCATGGCGTTCATTAACACCGCCAAGCACAATGTCACATTCGTCGTCAGAACCTATTATATATTCACCGCTTTCAAGAAGCAGTTCTTTATCGTCGTCCGTTTTCAGTACAAGCTTATAAGGTTTTACTCTTCTTTTAAGCAAACCCACCCCGCAAACAGACAGCATAATAACAGAAAGAACAGGCAAGACATATCTTAAAACAGTAATAAAACCGCGAATAAAATATTCCATACCTGTTCACTCCTTTAATAAAACTTAAATTTTAACGACAGTTTATCTGCATTTCAAAGGAAAGCCTATCATTATTATTAATTTGAATAACCTTTTTGCCCTGACTATCATATCTTTCGCAGGAAAGTATATCCCCTTCTCTGCATTCACCGATATAATGTACTTCCATAGAAGAAACATCAAGATTCTCAAGTTCGCTTACGGTAAATAAATCCATAGCCATTCGTATATATTCTATATTGTTTACGTGACAGGACATATCTATATTTTGTGAGCGGACTGTGTGTTCATACCGAGAAGTCAAAGTATCTGCTTTTGAAAACTTTTCAAAGGTAAGACTGTTAGTAGCGGCATCCTCAGTATCCAACGGGATACAGGTGTCGCTGAGCCTTTTTGGACGGTGAGTATCAAGGTCAAGTATACAAAGTTCCTGACAGCCACGAGCCACTCTTTCGCCGTTTTTTAAAAACATTTCGGTATTCACATATACCCTGAGTCTTTTGTCTGTGGTATAGGTTGCCTTAACCGTCACTTCTTCTGCCCAGAAAGGTCTTTTATAAATTTCTATCTTTGTTTTTGTAACAGCCCAATAACCATTGCATCTTTTACCAAGACCTCTGTTTCCGCAGTCAAGAACCTCAAAACCGTCGGTCATAGCATTTTGAAGCAGATAAAAGAATTGATGATTGCCAAGATAAACAGTTGTATCGCAGTATTCTGCGCTTATGTATATATCCTTATTATAAAACATATCTGTGTCACCTTCCTTGTCATTATACACCTTTTTTAAATTTCTTTCAATATTTTTAAAAAAACCTTGACAAAACTCAAAATTTCTGTATAATTAGATTTAGAATAATTCTAAACTTTGGAGGTAGATATGGTTTTAACAAAGCAAAGAGCCCTTATACTTGATATAGTAAAAAATATGAACGGGCACTTAAGTGCTGATGAAATCTATATTCTTGCCAGAGAAAAATTGCCGGGAATAGCGCTTGCTACGGTATATAACAACCTTAACGCCCTTTATTGTTCAGGACTTATAGGTAAAGTTAAAATACCCGATAAAGCAGATCTTTATGACCGCTCACCTGTTTTACACGAACACATTATTTGCAGTAAATGTAAATGTGTTAAAGATGTTACTATTCCGGATTTTAAAAATCAGCTTTGTCAGTACACCGGCGAAGAAATAGATTCATACGACCTAAGTATAAATTACACTTGCAAAAAATGTAAAACTGATTCTTGATATTAGCCGACTTGTCGGTTATAATAAAACAAACTATAAATTTAAAGGAGATAATATTATGGAACTTAAAGGCACAAAAACCGAAAAGAATTTACAGGCAGCTTTCGCAGGCGAGTCACAGGCAAGAAACAAATACACCTATTTTGCTTCTGTTGCTAAAAAAGAAGGCTACGAGCAGATAGCCGAACTTTTCCTCAAAACTGCAGAAAATGAAAAAGAACACGCTAAAATGTGGTTTAAAGAGCTTGGCGGTCTCGGTGATACTGCCGCTAACCTTCTCTCCGCTGCTGAGGGTGAAAATTACGAGTGGACCGATATGTATGATACCTTTGCCAAAGAGGCTGAAGAAGAAGGCTTTACCGCTCTCGCCTACAAGTTCAGAGCCGTAGCCGCTATTGAAAAAGCTCACGAAGAAAGATATCGCGCTCTTCTCAACAACGTAGAAACCAAGGCTGTTTTCGAAAAGAGCAGCGTTACCGTTTGGGAATGCCGCAACTGCGGTCACATTGTTGTAGGAACCAAGGCTCCTAAGGTATGCCCCGTATGCGCTCATCCCGAGTCTTACTTCGAAGTTAGAAAAGAAAATTACTAATTCATAAAAAATCACCAAAAAAGCTGTCGAAATCGACAGCTTTTTTTACTTTTTTATATCTTTATTATCTTGACACTAACAACGAAATAATGTATAATAACATCATAAAACAACTATATATAGCTTTTTGCAACTGACGGATCAGCGGGTAACCGCATGGGAGCATTAAGTTTTATAAATGTCGACCGTCTGGGCAGTTCCAAATTTTTACGGAACTGTCCTCTTTTATTATAAAAACGGAATGGAGAATTATGATGAAAAAAGTAGGAATTCTTATGGGAAGTGACAGCGATCTTCCCGTTGTTCAGAAAGCCATTGATACCTTGAAGGACCTTGATATTCCTTTTGAAGTTCATGTTTATTCTGCCCACCGCACACCACAGCAGGTTAGAGAGTTCACCGAAAATGCCCGTAAAAATGGTTTCGGTGTTATCATTGCCGCCGCAGGTAAAGCGGCTCATCTTGCAGGTGCTGTTGCCGCCGCTACTACCCTGCCTGTTATAGGTATCCCCATTAAGTCATCTACACTTGACGGTCTTGATGCACTTCTTTCTACAGTGCAAATGCCTTCAGGCATTCCAGTTGCCACCGTTGCTATTGACGGTGCCGCAAATGCCGCTCTTCTCGCAGCACAGATTATTGGCGTTGAGGATGAGGCTATAGCTCAGCGTCTTGACAAGCAGAGAGCCGATGCGGCAGAGAGCGTTTTAAAGAAAAACGACGCTATATGTAAACAGTATATATAAACGACTCTTCTCCGATTTTCAGTCGGAGAATTCGTTGTTTTTAAATGTATAAATAAAACATAGTTTTTAAAAAAACACAGAACGGAGAAAAAATTATGAATAGCAGTTTCAGTGAAAGTTACAAGGCAGCAGGCGTTGATATTACCGCCGGTTATAAATCGGTTGAGCTAATGAAAAAACATATTAAGCGCACAAAAAACGAAGGCTGTCTTGATGATGTAGGCGGTTTTGGCGGTTGCTTCGGCCTTGACCTTACTGATATAAGCGAGCCTGTTTTGGTAAGCGGCACCGACGGTGTTGGCACAAAAATCAAACTTGCTATGCTTCTTGACAAACACGATACCATTGGTATTGACTGTGTTGCGATGTGCGCAAACGATATTATCTGCTGCGGCGCAAAGCCTCTCTTCTTCCTTGACTATATTGCCTGCGGTAAAAACATACCCGAAAAAATTGCCGATATAGTTGGCGGTGTTGCTGAGGGATGTGTTCAGGCAGGTTGTGCTCTTATAGGCGGTGAAACCGCAGAACACCCCGGTCTTATGCCTGAAGAAGATTATGACCTTGCAGGATATTGCACAGGTGTTGTTGACAAATCCAAGATACTTGACAACAAAACCGTAAATGAAGGCGATGTTATTATTGCTCTTGCCTCTACCGGTGTTCACTCAAACGGCTTTTCTCTTGTAAGAAAAGTTTTTGATATTGAAAATGCAAACCTTACCGAACCTGTTGCCGAGCTTGGTGGCAAAAGCCTTGGCGAAACACTTTTAACTCCCACCAAAATTTATGTTAAGAGTATGCTCGCTTTAATGAAAGAGGTAAAAGTAAAGGCTGTTTCTCATATTACAGGCGGCGGCTTCTACGAAAACATACCGAGAAGCCTTCCCGACGGCTTTGCCGCAAAAATAAAGAAAACCGATGTTAAAATTCTTCCCATATTCAGCTATCTTGCCCAGGTCGGCAACATTCCTGAAAGAGATATGTTCAACACCTTTAATATGGGCGTTGGTATGATAGCTGTTGTAGGTAAAGACGATGCTGAAAAAGCGGTAAACATTCTCAGAGAAAACGGTGAAGATGCTTACATAATCGGCGAAATCGTTAAAGGCGAAAAAGGAGTAGAGTTATGGTAAAGGCGCGTATTGCCGTACTGGTTTCAGGCGGCGGCACCAATTTACAGGCACTCATTGATGCACAAAACAGCGGTATTATAAACAGCGGCGAAATCACCCTTGTGATTTCTAATAAACCTGATGCCTACGCTCTTAAAAGAGCCGAAAACGCAGGTATTAAAACAGCTGTTATAGAAAAAAAAGGTGACAGAGCCGACTTTGAGGCTAATATTATAAAGGCACTTAAAGATAACAAGACCGATGTTATTGTTCTTGCAGGTTTTATGTGCATTTTAAGTAAAAACTTCACTAAAACCTTTGAAAACCGAATACTTAATGTTCACCCTTCACTTATTCCCTCTTTCTGTGGCGAAGGCTTTTACGGGCTTCGCGTTCACAAAGCCGCCCTTGACTATGGGGTTAAGGTAACGGGTGCTACGGTACATTTTGTAAACGAAATTCCCGACGGCGGTAAGATTATTCTGCAAAAAGCCGTAAACATAGAAGACGGCGATACTCCCGAAACTCTGCAAAAAAGAGTTATGAGGGAGGCAGAATGGAAAATACTTCCTCAGGCTGTTGAGATAGTTAGCAAGAAATATTTTAAGGAGTAACCATAATGAGCAACATTCATAATTTAGAACAATTACTTAAAGAAAATTCATACCCCGGCAGAGGTATTGTTATAGGAAAATCTGCCGACGGCAAAAACGCACTTATCGCATACTTCATTATGGGCAGAAGTGTAAACAGCCGTAACCGTATTTTTGAAGAATTTGAAAACGGAATGCGCACAAAGGCTTTTGACGAAAGCAAACTTTCTGATCCAAGCCTTATCATTTATAATCCTTATCTTGCTTTTGGAGATATCGATATAATTACAAACGGTGACCAGACAAATACTATCTATGACTTTGTAGTTAACGATGCTTCTGACCCCTTTGCTTTTGAAGCCGCGCTTAACACAAGAGAATTCGAGCCTGACGATCCCAACTTTACCCCAAGAATTTCGGGTATTTGCTATTACGATTTTGACAAAAATGATTTCACCTATAAACTTTCTATTTTAAAGAGCGCAGACGGTAACAGTGCCGCTTGTCAACGCTATACCTATTCTTATGCACCTCTTTCAAGCAAAGGTCATTTTATTCATACTTATAAGTGCGACGGCGATCCTATCCCCTCTTTCTACGGTGAGCCTGAGGCGGTTGTTCTGCCCGGCACAGCAAAAGAACTTGCCGATTTGGTTTGGTCAAGTCTTAACGAAGATAACAAGGTTTCACTCTTTGTTCGTCAAATTCCTCTTGACGGCAGTGAGCCTACAAATATCATAATTAACAAAAATAAATAATCGGAGGCAAATTATGAAAGAATTTGAACTTAAATACGGTTGTAACCCCAACCAAAAGCCCGCAAAAATATTTATGCACGACGGAAGTGACCTTCCCATAAAAATACTTAACGGCCGCCCCGGTTATATAAACTTCCTTGATGCTTTTAACTCTTGGCAGCTTGTCAAAGAGCTTAAAGAAGTTCTTTCAATGCCAGCCGTTACATCTTTTAAACACGTTAGTCCCACCTCTGCCGCTATAGGTCTTCCGTTATCTGATATACTTAAAAAAGCTTGTTTTGTAGAAGATATTGAAGGTCTTGACGATTCTCCCCTTGCCTGCGCTTATGCACGAGCAAGAGGTACCGACAGAATGTGTTCCTTTGGTGACTGGGTTGCTCTTTCTGACGTTTGCGACGTAACCACCGCTAATATGATTAAAAGAGAAGTTAGTGACGGTGTTATTGCTCCGGGTTATGAACCCGAGGCTCTTGAAATTCTTAAATCCAAGAGAAAAGGCACCTATAACATTGTTGAAATTGATCCCGACTTTGTTCCTGCTCCCATTGAACACAAACAGGTTTACGGCATTACCTTTGAACAAGGCAGAAACGAATTCAAAATAAATAAAGAACTTCTTTATAATATTGTTACAAACAATAAGGATATGAGCGAGGACGCTGTAAGAGATTTAATTATTTCCCTTATTACACTTAAATACACACAGTCAAACTCTGTTTGCTTTGCTATTGACGGACAGGCTATCGGTGTTGGCGCAGGTCAGCAGTCCCGTGTTCACTGTACCCGTCTTGCAGGCTCTAAGGCTGATACCTGGTTCCTTCGTCAGCACGACAAGGTATTAAACCTTCCCTTCAAAGCAGAACTTGGCAGACCTGACCGTGATAACGTAATCGACGGCTATATAAATCAAAACGAAGAAGACGTTTGCGCAGAGGGTAACTGGCAAAAATACTTCACCGCCCGTCCAGAGCCTCTCACTAATGATGAAAAGAGAGAATATCTTGACAAAATCAGCGGTGTTGCTCTCGGCAGTGATGCTTTCTTCCCATTTGACGATAATATCGAACGCGCTAAAAAGAGCGGTGTTTCCTATATTGCTCAGCCCGGCGGTTCCATAAGAGATGATATAGTAATTGAATGTTGCAATAAGTACGGCATTGCTATGGCATTTACCGGAATGCGCCTTTTCCACCACTAATATAAGCGAGGTTTAATTATGAAAGTTGCTGTTATTGGTAGCGGCGGAAGAGAACACACCATTATCAAAAAGCTTAAAGAGAGTGATAAAATCACTAAGCTTTATGCTATTCCCGGAAACGGCGGTATGGCTGATGATGCAGAGCTTGTTTCTATTCCCGTTACAGAGATAGAAAAGATTTGTGAATTTGCAAAAAACGAAGGCATTGATTATGCCGTTGTTGCGCCCGATGATCCCTTGGTTGCAGGTATGGTAGATGCCTTAAACAATGTAGGTATCCCCTGCTTTGGTCCTGACAAAAAGGCTGCAATTATAGAAGGCAGTAAGGTTTTTTCAAAAGACCTTATGAAAAAATATAATATTCCAACCGCTGCTTACGGTGTTTACGATAATATGGAGGACGCACTGAAATATATTCAGACCGCTCCCCTGCCTACCGTTATAAAAGCAGACGGTCTTGCCCTTGGCAAAGGCGTTATTATTGCCGAAACCAAAAAAGATGCCGAAGATGCTATCGTTTCAATTATGGGCGATAAGGTTTTCGGTGCTTCGGGAAACAAAATTGTAATTGAGGAATTTTTAACGGGACCTGAGGTTTCGGTACTTGCCTTCTCTGACGGTAAGACACTTGTTCCTATGGTATCTGCTATGGACCATAAACGCGCAAAAGACGGTGACAAAGGCCTTAACACGGGTGGTATGGGTACAATTGCTCCCAACCCCTACTATACCGATACCGTTGCCGATATTTGTATGAAAGAAATTTTCATACCTACCATTCGCGCTATGGAAAGCGAAGGCAGAACCTTTAAGGGCTGTCTGTTCTTCGGACTTATGATAACCCCCAAGGGTCCAAAGGTAATTGAATATAACTGCCGTTTCGGTGATCCCGAAACTCAGGTTGTTCTCCCCTTACTTGAAAGCGACCTTTTTGAAATTATGCAGGCTTGTACAAACGGCACTCTTGATAAATGTGAAGTTAAGTTTAAAGATGGTGCCGCTTGTTGCGTAGTGCTTGCCAGCAACGGCTATCCGCAAAAATACGAAAGCGGCTTCCCCATTACCGTTAACAGCGATATTGATGCTACCGTTTATTTTGCAGGTGCAAAAAAGGACGGCGACAAGATTTTATCTGCCGGTGGCAGAGTTCTTGGTGTAAGCGCTATTGCAAACACCCTTGATGCTGCTATTAATAAAGCATATAAAGAATCTGAAAAGGTTCATTTTGAAAACGCATACAAGCGTAACGATATCGGTGCAAAAGCACTTGCAGCACTAAAATAAAGGATGGAATAAATTATGGTTTACCGTATATATGTAGAAAAAAAGGCAGGTCTTGCAGGCGAAGCCGATGCGTTGCTTAACGATATCCGCTCTTTCCTTAATATATCTGCCGCTAAAAATGTCAGAGTTATCAACCGCTATGACGTTGAAAACATTGACGAAGCACTCTTTAAGCAGTGCATAAACACTGTTTTTTCAGAGCCTCAGCTTGACAACACCTTTGAAGAACTTAAATACAGCGAAAGCGACTTTGTTTTTGCTACCGAATATCTTCCCGGTCAGTTTGATCAGCGTGCTGACTCTGCCGCACAGTGTATTCAGATAATTTCTAAAACCGACCGCCCCGATGTACGTACCGCTAAGGTTTACATCATTGAGGGCGCATTAACCGATGCAGAAAAGGCTGCTATAAAGAAGCATCTTATCAACCCTGTTGAAAGCAGAGAAGCTTCCCTTAATACAGTTGAAACCTTAAAAAGAGAATATGATATTCCAACAGAGGTTAAAACCCTTAACGGCTTTAATGCTTTAGACCAAGAAGGTCTTACCTGTTTCCTTAAAGAACAGGGACTCGCTATGGATATAGATGACCTTAAATTCTGTCAGAGTTATTTCAGAAGCGAAGACAGAGATCCCACTATTACCGAAATTAAAATGATAGATACATACTGGTCAGACCATTGCCGTCACACCACCTTCCTCACTACTATTGACAGTGTAAAATTTGAAGATGAGCTTTTACAGAATGCTTATGACGAATATATTGCGGTCAGAAAAGAAATCGGCAGAACCAAGCCCATAAATCTTATGGATATCGGCACTATCGCCGCAAAATACCTCAAGAAAAAGGGTATGCTTGAAAAGCTTGACGAATCTGAAGAAATAAATGCTTGTACCGTTAAAATCGATGTAACGGTTGACGGTAAAACAGAGCCTTGGCTTCTTCTCTTTAAGAACGAAACTCATAACCATCCTACCGAAATCGAGCCTTTTGGTGGTGCCGCAACCTGTATCGGCGGTGCAATCAGAGATCCGCTGTCAGGCAGAAGTTATGTTTACGGCGCTATGCGTGTAACAGGTGCAGGTAATCCCCTTGCCGACCTTGAGGCTACTATGGAAGGCAAACTTCCTCAGAGAAAAATTGTTACAACTGCGGCTGCAGGATATAGCTCATACGGTAACCAGATAGGTCTTGCAACCGGTCAGGTAGATGAAATTTACCACGACGGTTATACTGCCAAGAGAATGGAAATCGGCGCAGTTATTGCCGCTGCTCCCGAAGAAAACGTACGACGCGAAGTACCAAATGACGGCGATATTATAATCCTTCTTGGTGGCCGTACAGGCCGTGATGGTTGCGGTGGTGCTACAGGTTCTTCCAAATCTCATACCATAGAATCTCTTGAAATGGCTGGGGCAGGGGTACAGAAAGGTAATGCTCCCGAAGAAAGAAAGCTTCAGCGCCTTTTCCGCAGAGGCGATGCTACACGCCTTATAAAACGCTGTAATGACTTTGGTGCAGGCGGTGTTTCGGTTGCTATCGGTGAACTTGCTGACGGTATTGAAATCAACCTTAACGCTGTTCCTAAGAAATATGACGGTCTTGACGGTACCGAACTTGCAATAAGTGAATCTCAGGAAAGAATGGCTGTTGTTATTGAAAAGGAAAATGTTGACAAGTTTATTGCCCTTGCAAACGAAGAAAACCTTGAAGCAACCGTTGTTGCCACCGTTAAGGAAAACCCAAGGCTTGTTATGTACTGGAACGGCAAGGCTATAGTTGATATCAGCCGTGACTTCCTTAACTCTAACGGTGCTGAAAAGCATATTGATATTACTCCCGTTAAGTGCGAAAATTACCATAAAGAAATCAGCGGTTCCTTTACCGAAAACTATAAAAAGGTTGCTACCGACCTTAATATGTGCTCTAAGCGCGGTCTTAGCGAACGCTTTGACTCTACCATCGGCGCAGGTACCGTACTTATGCCCTTTGGCGGTAAATATCAGCAGACTCCTATTCAGGCTATGGTACACAAGGTATCTGTTGAAAAACGCCATACCGACACCTGTTCTCTTATGGCTTGGGGCTACAACCCCTTTATTGCAGAAAAGAGCCCCTATCACGGTGCTTATCTTGCTGTTGTTGAATCTGTCTGCAAACTTATTGCCACAGGTGCTTCCTTTAATGAAGTATATCTTACCTTCCAGGAATATTTTGAGCGCCCCGGTAAAGACGGTAAGCGTTGGGGCAAACCCCTTGCCGCATTGCTGGGCGCGTTCAAAGCCCAGATGGATCTGGGGATCGCTTCCATCGGCGGTAAAGACTCCATGAGCGGTTCGTTTGAACAGATGGATGTTCCGCCCACCCTTGTTTCCTTTGCTGTCACAACGGAAAATGTGAAAAACATTGTGACGCCCGAATTCAAAGGCGCGGATCATTCTGTCGTGTGGCTCCGTCCCGAAACCGATGCAAACGGTTTGCCCGTTGCCGCATCGTTGCTGAAACTTTATGAGACCGTAACCGATCTGATGCGGAAAGGCCTTGTTTGTGCCGCATATACACCCACTTACGGCGGTGTGGCCGAAGCTGTCATGAAAATGGCGTTCGGGAACCGAATCGGGTTTGTTTACAACAAAGATCTTTCGCTGGATGATCTGTTCGGCTATGCTTACGGTTCGTTTATTCTGGAACTGAACAAGCCTTGCGATGTGGGAACCGTTCTCGGTACGACATCCGCAAAACAGGAAATTGTATACGGTGAAACATCCTT
>JAZNAG010000087.1:0-103477 GCA_045586405.1 Acutalibacteraceae bacterium
TTTCCGCAACAAAGGTTGCTGTCGTAACCGAAGAACCCAGACTCGTTATGAACTGGAACGGAAAAACCATTGTTAACGTAAGCCGCGCTTTCCTTGATTCCAACGGCGCGGAAAAACATATCGACGTTGTTGCAGCAAAACCCGCTTACGAACCGAAAAAAGTAACCGGAACCTTTACCGAAAACTATAAAGCTCTTGCGGGCGACCTTAACGTTTGTTCCAAACGCGGTCTTTCCGAAAGATTCGACTCCACCATCGGCGCAGGCACCGTTCTTATGCCCTTCGGCGGAAAGAACCAGATCACTCCTATTCAGGCGATGGTCCAGAAAATTTCCGTTGAGAAAAAACACACCGACGACTGTTCCTATATGTCCTGGGGCTATAACCCCTTCATCACCGAACAGAGCCCTTATCACGGCGCATATCTCGCAGTAGTTGAATCCGCCGCAAAACTTGTTGCAACCGGTGCTTCCTTCGAAGATGTTTACCTCACCTTCCAGGAATATTTTGAAAAACTCGGAAAAGATTCCAGACGTTGGGGCAAACCCCTTTCTGCACTTCTTGGCGCATTTAAGGCTCAAAAAGAGCTTGGTATTGCCGCTATCGGCGGTAAAGACTCAATGAGTGGTACCTTTGAACACATTGATGTTCCCCCTACCCTTGTTTCCTTTGCCGTTACCTGTGAACCCAACAAAAATATTGTTTCTCCTGAATTCAAAAAGACAGGCAGTAAGGTTGTTCTTCTCCCCTGCAAATATGACGAAAACGGTTTGCCTGTAACAGAAGAGCTTATCAAACTTTTCGGCACCGTTCATTCACTTGTTGAAAGCGGAAAAACATTAGCTATTTATACTCCCGGTATGGGCGGTATAGGTGAGGCTGTATTTAAAATGGCTATCGGTAACAGAATAGGCTTTAAGTACAGCGATACCCTTACAACCGAAGAAATCTTCAAATATAACTATGCTTCCTTTATAGTTGAACTTGCCGATGATACCGATATCGGTACCCTTATCGGCTACACAACTGACAAAGCTACCATTACATTAAAGGATGAAGTAATTGATCTTTGCGCACTTCAGAACGATTATGAAAATGTTTTAGAAAGCGTTTATCCCTGCAACATTGATCATAAATCAGAAAATCCTGAAAAGTTCTCCTTTAAAGCAGAAGGCTATGCCAAACCGAAAATCAGTTGTGCTAAACCTAAGGTGCTTATCCCTGTATTCCCCGGCACCAACTGTGAATATGATACTGCAAAGGCTCTGCTTACCGCAGGTGCTGACCCTGAAATATTTGTTATAAACAACCTTTCTGCTCAAAGTGTTGCTGAATCAGTTGACACCTTTGCTAAGAAAATGAAACAGGCTCAGATAGTATTCATTCCCGGTGGTTTCTCAGGCGGTGACGAGCCCGACGGCTCTGGTAAGTTTATTACCGCTTTCTTCAGAAACCCTGCAATTAAAGACGAGGTTAACGAGCTTCTCTATAACCGCGACGGTCTTATGGCAGGTATATGTAACGGTTTCCAGGCTCTTGTAAAGCTCGGTCTTGTACCCTTTGGCGAGATTATAGATACCGACGAGAACTGCCCCACCCTTACCTTTAACACCATCGGCAGACATCAGTCCCGTCTTGTTCAAACCCGTATTGCTTCCAACAAGTCACCTTGGCTTATGGAAACCAATGTGGATGATATCTACACAGTGCCGATTTCTCACGGTGAAGGACGCTTTATAGTAAGTGACGAACTTGCAGCAAAGCTTGCCGCTAACGGACAGATAGCTACACAGTATGTTGATTTATCGGGCAATCCCACCGCTGATATCCGCTTTAATCCCAACAACTCTTGCTTTGCTATTGAGGGTATAACCAGTCCCGACGGCAGAGTTATCGGTAAAATGGGACACAGTGAGCGTATTGGCGACGGTCTTTATAAAAATGTTGATGGAAAATACGATATGGGTATGTTCCGCAGCGCTGTTAAATACTTTAAATAAGAGGTGTTCTTTATGAAAAGTGATATTGAAATTGCTCAGGAAGTTGAACTTCGTCCAATAACCGAAATTGCAGAAACTGCTGGTATTCCCGACGAGAAGCTTGAACAGTACGGCAAATACAAGGCTAAAATAGACCTTTCTCTTTTAAAGGACGAAAATAGACAAAACGGCAAACTGATTTTGGTTACCGCCATTAACCCCACCCCTGCAGGCGAAGGCAAAACAACTACAACTATCGGTCTTGCAGATGCAATGAGAGCAACAGGCAGAAATGTGGTTGTTGCTCTACGCGAACCATCCTTAGGTCCCGTTTTCGGTGTTAAGGGCGGTGCCGCAGGCGGCGGTTATGCTCAGGTTGTTCCTATGGAAGACATTAACCTTCACTTTACAGGTGACTTCCACGCTATCGGCGCGGCAAACAATCTTCTTGCCGCTATGCTTGATAACCATATTCATCAGGGAAATGCTCTTGGTATTGATGTAAGACGCATTACCTGGAAAAGATGCGTGGATATGAATGACCGTCAACTTCGCTTTGTGACCGACGGTCTTGGCGGTAAAGTAAACGGTGTTCCCAGAGAAGACGGATTTGACATTACCGTTGCAAGTGAAATTATGGCGGTGCTTTGTCTTTCAAATTCTATCACCGACCTTAAAGAGCGTCTTTCTCGTATCATTGTGGGCTACACCTATGACGACAAACCCGTTACAGCAGGTCAGCTTAACGCTCAGGGCGCTATGACTGCGCTTTTAAAAGATGCTTTAAAGCCAAACCTTGTTCAGACCTTAGAGGGCACTCCCGCCCTTGTTCACGGTGGACCTTTTGCTAACATTGCCCACGGTTGTAACTCAATTATCGCTACAAAAATGGCTATGAAGCTTGGCGATTACGCTATTACCGAAGCAGGTTTTGGTGCTGACCTTGGCGCTGAAAAGTTCCTTGATATTAAGTGCCGTTTCGGCGGTCTTAAACCCAGCGCTGTTGTTCTTGTAGCAACTATCCGCGCTCTTAAAATGAATGGCGGTGTTGCTAAGACCGACCTTAAGGAAGAAAATCTTGAAGCACTCAGTAAAGGTATGCCTAACCTTATGCGCCACGCAAGTAATATTAAAAATGTATATAAACTTCCTTGCGTTGTTGCTGTTAACCGCTTCCCCACCGATACCGACGCCGAAGTTCAACTTGTAATTGACCACTGCGCTAAACTTGGTATTAAAGCAATTTGCTCAAAGGTTTGCGCAGAAGGTTCTAAGGGCGGTATTGAACTGGCAGAAGAAGTTGCCCGTCTTTGCGAACAGGATAACGATTTCACCTTCTGCTATGAAGATAATCTTTCTATCGAGGAAAAGATTAAAGCAATAGTTACCAAAATTTACGGCGGCGACAATGTTATATTTACTCCTGCCGCTAAAAAAGAAATTGCAAAACTTACCGAACTCGGCTTTTCGACTATGCCCGTTTGTATGGCAAAAACCCAGTACAGTTTTTCTGACGATATGACGAAACTGGGCGCACCTACCGGCTTTGATATTACGGTGAGAAATATTAAGGTCAGCGCCGGTGCAGGATTTATAGTTGCCCTTACAGGCGATATAATGACAATGCCGGGACTCCCCAAGTTTCCTGCCGCCGAAAAAATTGACGTTGACGAAAACGGCATAATCAGCGGTCTGTTCTAACTTATATTTTCAAATTTAAAAGCCTCTGAAATTTGATTTTCAGAGGCTTTTTATTATGGCTCCTTAAATAACCCTATATTAACAGGATTATAGGTAAAAACAACAAATAACACGGTAATTAACAGCAAAACGACAGCTGATAATATCTCAAAATATTTTGGAGTATTAAAAATACTTTTTTCTATGACTATGGTAAGCAAAAAAGTTATTATTACACCTATTATATATATTAAAATATTTATAACCGGCATATCGGTTTTACCTACTATTCCCGATATAGTATAAAAGGCAGTGACTATCCATAGAATACCCACTACTATAGACACCGTTCTTGAAAACAAAAATGCGGTGTTTTTTTCTTTAAACAAAAACCACTCAATAACCGTATACACCAGTATTGGAAAAAACAGCAACTTAAGATGCTCCCACGTACTTTCGTTGACTGCACTAAAATACCCTACAAACTTGTTATTGTTACTCCACTCAAAAGCAAAATGAAGCAATATTCCGGAAACTGAGCATAAAATTATACCGAAAACAGTTCTCCACTTTTTATTACGCAAAAAACAGCACTCCTTTACTAAAATAAAGTATATGCTGTTTTTTATAATTTAATTATTAAATTTTATTCCCGATTGCAGTCGCATCATTTCCATAACAGAGCAAACAGCATGGGCTATTCTGTTCATTTCACTATATTCCTCTTTTGTTTCCTCTGGGTTAGTAATATATCTATAAAAATCTTTCGCTTCATAGCTCATATACTCAGGCTTTGTCATTACGCCTGTCAGTCTTTCTTCTTTATCGTCTGCATAAAGAATCATATTTTCATATTTTGAAACAAGACCGATATCTATTTTACCACAGTCACCCATTATTTCGCTGGGTGTATCGCTCTGACAAATTTTAGAGGAAACAACGTTTACAATATGGTCTGAGTACTTGAATATTGAATTAACCGCACAGTCACTTCCGTTATCAAGAAAAGTGGCGGTGGTGTAAACCGAGTCGGGTAACCCATAAAGGTCAATGGCAGGATAAACACAGTAAATACCTAAATCCATAAGAGTGCCCGTTGCAAATTCAGGGTTGAATATATTGGGATTTTCACCCCTGAGATAATCTTTATATTTACTTGAGTGCTGACAAAACTGGAAACGGGAATTTTGTATTCTGCCAAGTCTGCCTATATTCTCTTTAAGCAATTTTCTGGCAGGTAAATGTATGGGAATATACGCTTCCATAGCGATTACATTATTTTCGTGTGCCGCATCCATAAGTTGCAGAAACTCTTCCTCTGTTATAACTATAGGCTTTTCAACAATAACATGCTTTTTATTCTTCACCATAAGCATAGCCTGTTCAAAGTGCAAAGAGTTGGGACTCGCAATATAAACAGCATCAACCTTATCACTTTTGGCCAGTTCCTCAATATCGGTATAAACCGTAGCGGTTTTGCCGATTTCTTTTAAAAACTCCTCACCACGATCAATAGTTCTTGAATACACGGCAGTAAGTTCAAACCCCTCTGCAATATCTGCTCCGCCAATAAAAGATGCAGTTATCCAGCTGGTACCTATTGTAGCCAGTCTAATCATAAAAGCCCACCTTTCTATATAATTAAAGCCGACTTATGTTGTCGGCTTTAAACTTCTTATTTTGCTTTTGCGTCTAATTTCTTTCTCCAGATAACCCACAAAGGACAAGATACAAAGAGTGAAGAAACACATCCCGAAATCAAGCCGAATACCATAGGAATGGCAAAGGTACGAAGGGTTGTAAGACCGAAGATTTCGGAAACAACGATTATTGTAATTACAGCTAAAACTGTAGTTGCGGTAGTAACGATATTTCTTGCAAGAACATTGTTAAGACCTGTATTTACAATATCATAAAGGCTCTTGTTAGGATTATATTTCTTATCTTCTCTGACTGCATCATAAACAACGATGGTATCGTTAAGAGAATAACCGAATATGGTAAGAACTACTGCGATATAGTTCATATCTATCTGTAAGCGGAAGATTACACAAGTCACAAAAGAAATTATAACGTCAAGCACCAGCGCAACAAGAGCGGTAAGTGCGGCGGTTACACCGCCTATTTTGCGGAAGCGGCAACCAACATATATAACAACAAGAATTGCAACAAGAAGAACCGCAGCAAGTGCTTTAAGGAAGAACGAGGTAGCAAGAGTAGCGTTTACAGAAGTAGCACTGTAAAGTTCTACACTGTTATCCTTATATTTTTCCTGAAGCTTTTTAGTAAGATTTTCCTGTTTCTCGGTGGTCATCGCCTTATTCTTAGAAAGGGTAATTGTTACGGTGTATGTACCGCCTGCAATCGAAGAACCCTTTGAAACGGTAGAATCAGCCTCAAACACTTCAGTTACAATTGCCTTTACATCGTCGGCGGCAATATCAGCCACTTCATCAGAATAGGTGTAGTTATAGGTAATAACGGTACCGCCCTTAAAGTTTGTATCAAGTTTTACACCGAAAACTATACCCATTACAATACCAACTACGGTAAGTATTGCGTATGCTATAAGCACCCACTTAAGAGGTTTATTAAAATCAAAAGTCTTAGCCATTTTTCTTACCTCCGTAAAGCCAGGGTTTGCGCAGGAATTTAAACTGAGATATACTTCTTAACATAAGTTTTGAGGAAACAACACCCATGATAAGGTTGAAAACAACACCTGCGAGGAGAGTATATCCGAAAGAGTAAATAGAACCTGCAATAGAAGCACCGAAGATAAGCGAGAAGAGCTTGTAGATTACAAGACCGCTTGTACCGAAGGCGCCCATAAGAACTGCAGCAACGATAACTATTGTTACGTTACCGTCAATAATAGCGCTGAGGGAGTTCTTAAAGCCTGCATCAATAGAGCCATCGATAGTTTTACCATTTGCGAATTCCTGACGGATACGCTCTGCAGCAATAACGTTACAGTCAACACCAACGCCTACTGACAAGATAATACCTGCAATACCGGGTATTGTAAGGGTAAAGCTGTTGATTCCCGGGAAGAAGCCCGAAATAGCAGCAATAGAGCCGGCAAGCTGTCCGAGAAGAGCAATAGAAGCTACTACACCATTTAAGCGGTAGCGCACTATCATAAGAATACAGATAACCGCAAAAGCTATAGAACCAGCAATAATCATTACGTTAAGAGCGTTTTCACCAAGAGTTGGTGATACGATAGATAACTTACTGTCGTCAACGCTGAGTGCGAAAGGCAGAGAACCTGCATTGATTTTATCGGCAAGTGCCTGAGCCTCATTTGCATCAGCCATACCTGTAATTATAGCCTGACCGCCTGTAATCTGCTCATTAACGGTAGGTGCGGTAATAACAACACCATCCATCGAAATAGCAATTTGTCCCTTACTTGCGGCAAGTTCTTTAGTAGCGGTTGAGAAAAGGCTAGCGGCAGTTGAATCAAGTTCAAGAGCAACTATATAGCCATTCTTTTCATCATAGGCAGGAGTAGCCTTGGTTACGTGGTCGCCCTTGAATATAACTGCATCAGCACTGTAGGATGAACCCTTACAGAAGGTAAGTTCGGCGGTTTCGCCAAGCGCTGCAACAGCGGCGGCAGGGTCCATAGACGAATCGTCAGAAGCCCAAGGGAAACGAACAACTATCTGATGGTTTTCTTTATCAGCATAAATTTCGTAGTCGGTAATATTCTGGCTTACCATTCTGGTATCAATAATAGCCTGTGCTGCATCCATATCCTCATCGGTAATTTTTGCATCACTTATGTTAGGTGTAAACACAGCTTCAACACCGCCACGAATATCAATACCCCAACGGATATCTTCCGCTCCTTTAACATACACAGTTCTTGTATCTCCGTGCCAATTTTCAATGCCGAAGAAAGCAGTGTAGGTCAAAAGAAGGATAAGTACAAGCACAACAAAGAATGTACTTTTTCTTGCTCTTTTGTTCTTCATTACAAGTCCTCCACTTTAGTGTAATAAATAATATATATTATTATAAAATTTTATGGTTGAAATGTCAATATTAAACAGTATCGTTTAACAATTTTTCAAGCGCCGCATATCTTACCGATACACAGAGAATAATTGAAGCTTTCTTTATTTCCTCTACCGGTGGGAAGGACGGTGCAATTCTTATATTGCTATCCCTTACGTCAATACCGTAAGGATAGGTAGCGCCCACCTTTGTTAAAATCATTCCGGCGCCTGCACAGAGTTCTTCAACACGCTTTGCACAGCCATTCATAACATTAAGGCTTATAAAGTATCCGCCTTTAGGTCTGTTCCAGCTGGCGATTTCAAGTCCGTCAAGTTCTCTGTCAAGCTCACTAAGTACACTTTCAAACTTAGGACGAAGAATAGCGGCATGTTCCTTCATATGTTCCTTAATGTCAGCTACATTTCTGAACATTCTTGCGTGGCGAAGCTGATTTAATTTATCAGGACCAATGGTCTGGAACTGCATTCTTGACTTTAAAATCTGAACATTATTCGGACTGGCACCCTGAGCGGCAACACCTGCACCCGGGAAGGTTATTTTTGAAGTTGAGGTAAACATAATAACCAAATCGGGATTACCCGCCTTAACACACTCGTCATAAATATTAAGAAGCTCATCGCCATCATCGTAAAGGTCGTGAATGGCATAAGCGTTATCCCAGAAAATACGGAAATCTTTAGCTGCAGGCTTCAATTTAGCAAGGCGTCTGACAACCTCATCACTATAGGTTATACCCTCGGGATTAGAGTATTTGGGAACACACCACATACCCTTAACACTTTCGTCCTTAATAAGTTCCTCTACCATATCCATATCAGGACCGTCCGCATTATTGGTGACAGGTATCATTTCTATACCAAAATGCTCGGTTATTGCAAAATGTCTGTCATAACCGGGCGCAGGACATAAAAATTTAATATTCCCCTGCTTCATCCAGGGCTCACCGCCAAGACCGTGAGTCATAGCCTGAGCAACTGTATCATACATCATATTAAGAGAAGAATTACCGCCCACTATAATCTGTGAAGGCGCAACACCAAGAATTTCAGAAAAGAGATCTTTAAGCTCAACAAGTCCGTCAAGGCCACCGTAATTACGGCAGTCAACCCCGTCTTTATTCTTAAAGCCCAGATTATTTCCAACAAGGTCGAAAATTCTCTTGCTTAAATCCATCTGGTCAGCACCGGGTTTTCCGCGTGACATATCAAGATTAAGACCAAGCAAAGCAAGTCTTGCATACTCCTGCTTTACTATCTCAAATTCTTTTATCAGTTCTTCTTTTGTCATTTTTAAATAACTGGTCATAAAAGTACCCCCATTGTATATCTTTATTACTATACTATACTTTTTATAATTTTTCAAGCAAAAAGAACAGATATCCTTACATATTTAATAAAAAATTCATTATATATAAAAAACAACCGCCCTGCCGGGCGGATGTTTTAACTTATCCGAATATCGCTCTCATATAATCAGTATCGGTTGCAAGCGTACAGTATCTTATTTTATTTCGCACAACTGCCTTTATTTCTTCAACATAGCCTTCGGGAATAACTGTGTTTTCGTCTTTAGGCACAAATTTATTGCTTGAGGCAAAATAAGTTCCAAGATCTGTTTTCCAGTCGTAGTTTGTGTTGAAAACAAGCGCAGGTGCATCAGAAAAGACATCTCTTCCAACCATAAGTCTTGAGTCAAACTCTGTTCCGAAAAGGTTTGAAAGTGTTGGCAATATATCAAGACTGAATGTGGGCTCATTTACGATTATAGGCTCACTTTTTTCAAGACAGCCACTCCAGATAATAAGCGCCGAATGGTCTCTCTTAAAGTAATCGTCAACATTCATTTTATAAAGCTCTGAAAGGTTGGGCATATTACCGAGAGTTCCGCCGTCATCAAGGCCATACGGAAAATGGTCGGTAGCAATACATATTACGGTATCGTCAGCTATCCCTTTATTTTCAAGCTCTGTCACAAGGTAAGTAAGAGCATCTTCAAGTTCAAGATTAGCGGCGAGATATCCTTTAACATCATCAGAATAAGGCAAATCCTTAACCCTATCCCAATGCTTTTTAGCCATAGCATTTGCCTCAGTTGAATATCCGCTGTGACCGCTTACCGACATATAGTAAACGTTAAAAGGCTGTTTATCTATGTAAGTCGGCAAAGTGCCGCTTATCATCTTATAGTCGCTCTGCGGCCAGTCGTTTTCAACATACTGTTCCATACCGTTGCCATAACCCATAAAACCGTCTGAATATCCAAGATTTATATGAGTTTTATGGCGGTCATAATAGGTATAGCTGTTATTATGAAACGCTTTTCCATAATAAGAAAGGCGATTAAGCTGACTGCCCATAGTATAGTAATTCAAGTACTTTGCGGTCTTTTTAAAAGACATACCGCCCGAAGTAGGTATCATACCGAAAATATTCTGGTATTCTCCGCCCGTAGTTCCGGCACTGGCAGGCTGATAAAACTCCTTGAAATTTATACCTTTTGTAGCAAGGCGATACAAGGTAGGAGTTAAGGTACTGTCAATAACTTCAGCGGTAAAGGCCTCTGCCGTTATCATTATAAGATTTTTACCCTTAAACAGACCTGTGTACTCATTTTGGTGCGAAGGAGTAAGACCTGACACATAAGTGTTAAGTTCTTTAACCTTTTTAGATGCATTTACACTTAGAGCCTCAAAATCAATATCTATACTGTTATAGCCATATTCAACAGGAATCTCAGTGGGTGCGTCGGTAGGCTGTTTTGTATTTTCAAAATCAGCACTGCCGAGGCTGATTTTATTTTGAAGGTCAAGGCGGAGTCCCGTAATAAGACCGAAGGACGCCACCGCAGACTGAAAATTATACTGCAAACGGTAAATAGGCGCATACACACTACTGGTAACCACTAATATAATTGCCAAAACGAAAGCAATACCGCTGAAAAACACGGTATTTAACCTGAACCACGCTCTTGACTGCACGGACGGTATATATTTCTTGCTGAAAACGAAATACAAAACTACGGGAACAGCAAAAAGAAGAATAACGAAAATTCCGCCCTGAACAAAAATCAGATACATGAGTTCTTTAAAGTAGGTTGTCAGCGCATCTGATGCGCCACCTGTCATTGTATCAATATCATAAAACTGCTTAAATTGCTTATAAATCAAATATTGAACAACATAAGCAAGGCAGGTAAGACAAAGTAAAGTACCGGTTATGATTTTATTTATTTTTTTGTTTTCAAAAATCGATGATAAAAGATAACCTATGCAGGAATATGAAACACCAAATAACACTGCAATAAGTGTTGAAAGACTGAAAAAATTTTCTACCGTAAATATTTTAAAAACTATTTCAAAATATACCAGTACAACAGGAAAAAGAAATATTGAAGGAAAATATTTCTGTTTTGTCGCCCTTTTCAAAAATAACACCCTTCCCCAGTTAACGAAATTAACATATGACTTTATTATAAAATATGTAACACACAAAATCAAGCAAATAAAAAATGGGTGGTTAAAATTAACCGCCCATTATTTTTTGCTTAACGAAGAAAGTCAAAACTCCTGATAATAGCAGGTTCTATAGCTTTACCTGAGCAAATCCGGAAGAAGCAGATAAGCTTAATAACAACAAGTATAACAGTAAAAATGCCGTAGGCAACAGGAACTATAACTGTCCAACAAAGCAGAGCAGCACATAAAGCCGAAAGAATTTCAACAACAGTAAATTTAAGTGCCTGTCTCACGTGGAAAGCAACATACGGTGAAGTGCCGCTGGCAAGAAGAGCAATAATTATACCGATAGGGCCTAAAAGATAAACAAGCATTGCAATAACCTTGTTATCGGAAATGTCCTTTGCATCAAACTCTGCAGTATGATCATAAGGATCAATGAAAGGCACAACAGGAGTAGCCTGAACAGGAGCAAACTGAACACCGCAACCTGTGCAAAACGTTGCTTCGTCAGCTACGTGGGTATTACAATTAGGACAAATTTTCATAAGAATTCCCCTTTTAGTTTTTGTATAATAATTATATCAAATACCATTTTTTAAGTCAACAAATCATTGTCGGAAAACGTTACATTTTACAGTTTTGTAACATTTGAATTCTTTTAACAACCCCGTATAAATCACATTATCCGAAATAACGGTAAAATCTGTTGGATGTATTATGCCGGGGAGCTTATCGCAACCGTCAATGCCGTTGTTTACCAATATGTACTTTATGAATTCAGAACAGTAAAAACTGTTTTCATACTCTTTGTGAATGTTAAAAAAAGCGTAAAAAAGACTTTTATAATTATATTTGTACTTTGCTGTATTTTCTTCTATTTCGTTTATCATAGCGGCAATATTTTGATAGGTTTTTTCGTCTACTTCAACACCTAAAATTTTAGCCGTTGTTTTATAAAATCGTTTGAAGGTGCCCCATCTTACAGACTCTTTAACAAAACCTGCTCTTAGCGGATTATACGCACTAAGTCTACCGAAAGAATACATTGGCTCCATAGAATCATTTATACTTAGAGACACGTGATTATATTCCCTTTTATAGAGAAATTTAAGTATCCGCGACAGTATAGTACCTGTTTGAGTCAACACTATATATACAGTTTTGTTTTCCGCCATATTTTTACCGTCCATAATTTTTATGAGTGCATTATAACATTTTCAGCTTTTTTTTGCAATATATTTGAACTTTTTGCCACTTTTTAGCATTAAAGGTAAATTTATTGTTGTAATTTTAACAATGTTTGCCTCTCTATTTTATGCAAAAATATCAAATGTGCCAACATTTTTTAACTTCGTTAAATTTTTATTGAACTTAGGAGAGAAATATCGTATAATAGTACCACTAAACTATTAGTATATTTATAGAGAGGAAGAAATATTATGAACATTATATTAGCTGTATCCGCTGCTTTGGGTGCTGTTATCGCTTTGCTTTTTGCATTGTTTACAGCAATTAAGGTTGCTAAACAACCTGAAGGCAGCGATAAAATGAAGCATATTTCCGCTTCCATTCGTGCAGGAGCTGACGCTTACCTTAAGAGACAGTACAAAATCGTAATAATTTTCTTTGCGATTATGTTTGTTATTCTTGGCATTATGGCTATAGCAAAGCTTCTTACTCCTTTTGTTCCATTTGCTTTCCTTACCGGCGGTATCTTCTCTGCCCTTTCAGGCTTTATCGGTATGAAGATAGCTACCCTTGCAAACTCAAGAACCGCTAATGCTTGTCAGGAAGGACTTAACCGTGGACTTAGAGTTGCTTTCTCTGCAGGTAGCGTTATGGGCTTTACTGTTGTAGGCCTCGGTCTTCTTGATATTTCTATTTGGTTTATAATCTTAAAATTTATATTCAAACTCAGCCCTGCTGATATCACCGGCGCTATGCTCACCTTTGGTATGGGCGCTTCTTCCATGGCTCTTTTTGCAAGAGTTGGTGGCGGTATATTCACCAAAGCTGCAGACGTTGGTGCCGACCTTGTTGGTAAGGTTGAAGCAGGTATTCCTGAGGACGATCCCAGAAACCCCGCTGTTATTGCCGATAACGTTGGTGATAACGTTGGTGACGTTGCTGGTATGGGCGCTGACCTTTATGAATCTTATGTAGGTTCTATTATTTCAGCCTGCGCTCTTGGTGTAGCAGCATTTAACGGCTCTATAAAGGCTTTGGCTCTCCCCATCTTCATTTCTGCTCTTGGTATTCTTTGCTCTATTTTGGGTACATTCCTCGTAAGCACCAAAGAAGGCGCAAATCAGAAACAGCTTCTCTCTGCCCTTTCAAGAGGCACTAATTTCTCAGCGATATTTATTGCTGTTTTCTCTCTGCCCCTTGTTTACTTTGTGCTTGGCAAAGACAACTGGACCATTTACTTCGCTATTCTTGCAGGTCTTATAGGCGGTGTGCTTATAGGTCAGGCAACCGAGTATTTTACTTCTGACAGCTATAAGCCAACCAAAAACCTTGCTGCCTCAAGTGAAACCGGTACCGCTACAATAATCATCAGCGGTTTATCGGTTGGTATGCTTTCTACCCTTCTCCCCATTATTATCATTTCTGTATGTATCCTTGTTGCTTTCTTTGTTTCAGGCGGTGCACAGAGTGCTGCTATGGGACTTTACGGTATAGCTCTTGCCGCTGTTGGTATGCTTTCAACTTTAGGTATCACTCTCGCAACCGATGCTTACGGCCCTGTTGCCGATAATGCAGGCGGTATTGCTCAGATGGCAGGTCTTGACGAAAGCGTTAGAGAAAGAACCGACGCACTTGATTCTCTCGGTAACACAACTGCTGCTACCGGTAAAGGCTTTGCTATCGGCTCTGCCGCACTTACCGCACTTGCTCTTATGTCTTCTTACATTGATAAGGTTAAGAGCATTGAAGGTGGCGCAGAAAAAATTGCTGATTTAAGCATAACCTCACCTTCTGTTCTTATCGGTTTATTTATCGGTGCTTGTCTCCCCTTCGTTTTTGCTGCTGTAACTATGACCTCTGTTGGTAAAGCCGCACAGAGCGTTGTTATTGAAGTAAGACGTCAGTTTAAAGAAATTTCCGGTCTTATGGACGGCAAAGCAGAGCCTGACTACGCTTCCTGCGTTGACCTCTGCACAAAAGCAAGTCTTAAAGAAATGATACTCCCCACCCTTATTGCTGTGGTATCTCCTGTTGTTACCGGTCTTATTTTAGGTACTACAGGTGTTGTAGGTATGCTCGCAGGCGCTACCGTTACCGGCTTCCTTATGGCAATATTTATGTCTAACTCTGGCGGTGCTTGGGATAACGCTAAGAAGTATATTGAAAGCGGTGTTCACGGCGGTAAGAACAGCGAAAACCACAAGGCAGCTGTTGTTGGCGATACCGTAGGCGATCCCTTCAAAGATACTTCTGGTCCTTCAATTAACATTCTCATTAAGCTTCTCTCTATGGTTTCCATAGTATTTGCAGGACTTGTAATCAGCTATTCAATTCTGTAATAACATCTTTAAAAGCTCTCTGATTTCTTCAGAGAGCTTTTTTACCGCATATAAAAGAAAACACTTAACAGTAAATAAAAAACTCCCGAAGAAGATTCTTCGGGAGTTTTTGGTTATTGTGTTGTGTTTGTTGAATTGCTTTCGTCAGTTGTTGTATTTTGGGAAGATGCAGATGAACTTGAAGAAGAATCTGAAGAGCTTGAAGAATCTTCTGACGAGCTTGAAGATGCCTCGCTTTCAACCGTAAGCATTCCTGTTACATTACCCTTTACAACACCACTTGTACCCGAGCGAGTAGCATTCGAGCCGCTTATGGGAGCAAGTAACTTTCCGCCGTGATGAGAACAGGTAGGAAGATAACTGTTTTTATAGTAACCTATTTCTTTAAAGGTACAGTTTTCAGTAGCAAGTAATCCTGTTTCAGCACAGTAATAGCGCTGACTTACATATTTGCTTTCGGTAAAGCTTTTTGCTTTAAGACCTGAATGTATCGGCCTCATAACCGCGCCCCACATTTTCATAGCAATAGAGGCTGAATTTATAGTACGGTTATCGTCATATCCCGTCCAGCAAGAAGCAACGTAATAAGGTGTACCGCCTACAAACCAAAGGTCTTTAGTGTCGTTAGAGGTACCTGTTTTTGCATATATGCGCATATTGCTGACATAACTGCCGGCGCCAAGACCGGTACCGTTTTCACCGTATACAACGTTCTGAAGCAGATGATTCATAACACAAGCGGTTTCTTCACTCATAGCCTGAATACCCGTGTCATTATATCTTAAAATCTCGTTGCCGTGCATATCGGTAACATAATAGTAGGTTGTAGGTTCGTGATATCTGCCTAAATTACCAAAAGTAGCAAAAGCAGCAGCAGATTCAGTTGTGGTAAGGCCGGTATCGGTACCGCCCATACCAAGAGCCGAAAGATTTATATCCGACTGTTTAAGTGTAGTAATGCCTAAATTATCGGTAAGGAATTTATAAGAATTTTCAGGTTGCATCTTATTTACAAGATATACAGGGATAGTATTTACCGATCTTTCAAGAGCGTAATGCACCGTAATATTACCCCAATAAGCACCATACCAGTTTGTCGGCTTCCAGCTTCCGTATTTGGTTAACTTATCGTCTACAACCGACGAATAGGTAATTATATCTTTTTCAATAGCAGGAGCATAAGCGGCAATGGGTTTCATAGTAGAGCCGGGCTGACGTACCGCCATTGTTGCTCTGTTAAAGCCTCGGTTTTCAGTTTTTTCACCAATACCTCCCGCCATACCTACAATATGACCCGAATAGTCCATTACTGTAATAGCACCCTGCATAGATACGCCCTTTGATACAAGACCATAAGCTTTGGAGTTTGAAAATACCTTATCAACGTTTTCCTGAATATCGGGGTCCATAGTAGAATAAATCTGATAACCGCCGTTATAGAACATAGTCGAAGCATCTTCAGCACTGATATTATAAAGATTTTTAAGGTCATTAACAACCTCGTCAATAAGAGCATCAACAAAGTAGGTGTTAACCGAAACCTGTTTAATATTTGCAGGATCAGCAACAATCTTCATTTCTTCGTTTCTGGCAGCTGCGTACTCTTCTTTGCTTATAAGATTCTGTTCGTACATAAGCTTTAAAACAAGATTTCTTCTCTCAAGATTTTCCAACATCTTGGTATCAGGTCTGTACTTTTCGGGATGTTTTGTAATAGCCGCAAGTGAAGCACATTCGGCCAAGGTGAGTTCATCTAAAGATTTATTGTAATAATAGTTTGCAGCAACCTCAACACCTGAAATGTTATTTGACATAGCAACAACATTAAGATAGCACTCAAGTATAGTTTCCTTAGAATAGGTCATCTCCAGGTATCTTGCTCGCATAATCTCTCTGATTTTACGCTGAGGAGATTGCGCATTATCTCCTGTAAGGTTTTTAACAAGCTGCTGTGTTATAGTGGATCCGCCTTGATTTGACGAATAAAAGTGTAAAAAGTAGTTAGCAAAAGCACTGAAGGTTCTGCGCCAGTCAATACCGCCGTGGTCCAAAAATCTTTTATCCTCTACAGCAACGAAGGCATTTTTTAAATTTTGGGGAATATCTTCATAAGCAACCCAGATTCTGTTAACGTTACCGTGCAGTCTTTGGTACTCAACCCAGTTATCATTACCCTCTTGAACATAAACCGTAGTAGTACAATTAAGTTTAAGGTCTTCAAGGTTAATACCGAAATCGCCTTCAATAAAATTGAAAACGTAAACAAGGAAGCCGCCTATTGCGATACAGGTGAGCATTATACATATCATAAAAGAAGCAAGAACAGCACGAAAAACCTTTTGTTTAGATTTTTTCGTGCGTCTTTTTTTCTTTTTATTGCTCTGTTGTGAAGACGCTTGTCTGCGATAAGAATTAAGATCAAAAACGTCATTCTTTTTATTATCACTCATTAAGATAGTTACCTCCTTAATTCATAATACAACATATAACTTACTGGTATTCACACACGTCTTAAAAAATGGCACACTTACCATTTTTACCTATTATACCATAAATTTCTTAAAAAAACATTACAATTTTTTAACATTTAAGAATAAATAGGTAAAAATATGCAGAAAATACATTTTGGTGATAAAAATGAAGAGAAAACTTATTATATTAGCCTTTGCCATTTCACTGACACTTACAGTTATTATTGCCTCTCTTTTAATTGTTAATGCTGTAGGCAAAAATAATAATCAATTGGTACTAATAGCAAAAGACGGTTATGTGAAACTAATGCGCGGTAAAGATACTGTCACGGTATACGATAATATAATACTTGATGTTCTGCCCCCTGCCGATGTAAATGCTTTAAAAGACGGCATAATTATTGAAAGCGAAGAACAGCTTTATTCAATTATTGAAGATTATGACGGCACAAACACTTGAAAAAGCTAAACCTTTGAGGTATAATACAAAGGTAAGGGAAGTGATAATTTTGGAAAACAACGCTTTGTCTGCAGGTGTAGGTAGTCTTATAAGCACCGCCGAAATCAAGGTTTTAATATGCTATGTAATAAGCGGCGTTAAAGCACCTGTGCCTGGCAAACAACTTGCCAATATGTTTAATATAGAAGGAATAGCCAATTATTTTGAAGTAATTGATGCTCTTGAAGCCCTTACTAAATCAGAAAATTTAATCTACAACGATGCAGACGATACCTACACAGTAACTAATAAAGGTGCCGCTGCTTCAGATACCCTTAAAACCATACTTCCCTATACAATTAAGGAAAAAGCCTTTGCACTTACCGCTAAAATGATTGCAAGACTTAAAAACGCAAAGGAAACCAGAATAGAAACTGTAAAAGAAAACGGCATAATGTACCTTATATGCTCTGCTGTAGAAAACGGCATTGACCTTATGAGTGTCAAAATTATGGTAACCGACGAAACTCAGGCCGCTGCTATAAAAGAACGTTTTCTTGACGATCCTTCAAAAGTTTATACAGGTCTTATAGACCTACTTACATTAAAATAAAAACAGCACTTTTAGTGCTGTTTTATTTTATAATTTTTCCATTATTTTATGTGCGGCTTTATAAATATCTCCGCCGCCCATAGTAATTACAAGGTCATTCTCCCCTGCTGTTTTAATAATGTAGTCGGCAATATTTTCAAAACCGTCTATTACAGAAGCATTATTTAGCTTTTCGGCAATTTGCTCAGAACTAATGCCGTAGGTGTTAACCTCGCGCGAACCCATAATTGATGTAAGTACAACCTCATCGGCAAGGCTCAGCGCTTCAATAAACTCATCCTTTAATAAAGCGGTACGAGAATAAGTAAAGGGCTGGAACACACAAACAACACGCTTATAAGGGAGCTCTTTTGCGGCAGAAAGTGTTGCCTTTATTTCGGTAGGATGATGAGCATAGTCATCGGCAAGTATAAAGCCGCCGTACTGACCTAAAAACTCAAATCTTCTGCCCGCACCCGTAAATTTTTGAATGGCATCTTTTATACCATCAAAATCAACGCCCATTTCATAGCAAACAGCAAAAGCGGCAAGTCCGTTATACACATTGTGTTTACCGGGGATAGAAAGTTCTATTCTGCCAAGTTTTTCTTTATCCTTTAATACATCAAAGGCAAAACCGCGCTTTGAGGGTGTAATATTGTCTGCGCTAAAATTATTTTCACTGCCAAGACCAAAAGTAATAACCTTTCCGTCAATACCCTCAGCCGCTTTAAGAGCAAGAATATCGTCACCGTTAACATACGCGATTTTTGACATCTTTAAAAACTTATTAAAAGACAGCACCAGATTATCCATAGTCTTGAAATAGTCAAGGTGGTCATTATCAACATTAAGCAACACGGCAACATCGGGTGACATTTGCAAAAAGGTATCAACAAACTCACAAGCTTCACATACCATTGTCTGTGTTTTACCTATTCTGCCGTTAGAATTAATAATAGGAAGCTTACCGCCGATAACTGCTGTAGGATCCATCTTGTTTAAATAGAGAATTTGTGTTATCATAGAGGTAACAGAGGTTTTGCCGTGGGTACCGCAAACGCCGATAACATTATCGAAGTATCTTGTTAAAGCGCCAAGCAGATGTGAACGTTCCATAGTAGGAATAGAAAGGCGCTTAGCCTCCATAAGTTCAGGGTTATCCTTTGATATAGCGGCAGAATACACAACAAGCTCACTACCGTGAACATTCTCTGCAAAATGTCCCATAGTGACCTTTATGCCAAGCTTTTTAACTCGACTTAACGGATCACTTTCGTTATTATCGGAGCCTGTAAGCTCATAGCCTTTATCGTGAAGAATCTGCGCCAGCGGACACATACCGCTACCGCCGATGCCTATCATATGAATTTTTTTAACCTCAGACAATATTTTGTCTTCAGCACGAAGTTCTTTCATAACATTCACCACTACAATTTAGTATAGTTATATTATAGTGCAAGTTAAGGAAAAAATAAACACTTATTTTAAATTTTGGAGGAAATATGAATTTTTTAATTCCAAAGTATGTTGAACAGATCATAAAAACCATAGAAAACGCGGGTGGCGAAGCCTATATTGTAGGCGGTTGTGTCCGCGATATGCTTCTTTCCAAAACCCCTGACGATTTTGATGTTACCACTTCCCTTTTACCAGAAGAAATTATACCGCTGTTTGAAAGAACAATACCTACCGGCTTAAAGCACGGCACCGTAACGGTGGTTATGGATAAAAAAAATGTAGAGGTTACCACCTACCGTACCGACGGAACCTACAGTGATTCAAGACACCCCGAAAACGTTTGCTTTGTTAAAAGCTTGCGTGAAGACCTTGCAAGGCGTGATTTTACCGTTAACGCCCTTGCCTTTAACAGCAAAACGGGAATTGTCGACCAATTCGGTGGACTAAATGATCTTGAAAATAAAACTCTTCGTGCTGTGGGCGATGCTAAAAAAAGATTTACCGAAGACGCTTTGCGCATACTAAGACTTTTCCGTTTCTCAGCACAGCTTAAGTTCAGTATTGAGGAAACCACCTTCAAAGAGGCGTTAAACTGTAAAGAGCTACTTGAAAACATAAGCCGAGAGCGTATTGCCACAGAGTTTTTTAAAGCCATTATGTCGGATAACCCTCAAAACATAAATCCTCTGCTTTCCTCAGGTGCGCTTGAATTTTGTAAAATAAACAGCAAATGTATTTCACGCAGTTTATCAAAACTGCCAAAGGAGAAAAACTTAAGATTTTTTGCCTTTATAAAGGAAAACGGTGCAGATGCAAAGGAAGTTTGTGAAAATCTTAAAACCGATAAAAAACTGTTAAAGTTTTGCTTAGATGCCAAGGAAATTGAAAAGAATATACCCTTTGACAACGTTTCCTGTAAAAAAGCACTTTCCCGCTATTGTGAAGAAGCCGTCAGAGCGGTAATGCTACTAAACAACAAAGATGTTTCGCTTATTGAAAAGATAAAAGCCACCGACGAGCCCTATAAAATCAAAGACCTTAAAGTAAACGGCAAAGACCTTAACGCGCTTCATATAAAGGGTGAAGAGGTTGGACAGTTGTTAGAGCAACTTTTAAATTCAGTTATAGAAAACCCACAACTTAACACAAAAGAAAAGTTAATAGAAATTTCCCGTAACCAATAACCTAAAATACCATAGAATGATAATAGTAAAACATTCTATGGTATTTTTATATTTGCAGGTGAAAACAATGAAGATAATGATAACGGGAACAGATAAACGAAGCCTTGTTATAGAGCAGACACTGAAAAATAAAATCAAGTGCGATTTTTACAGGTATGACGGCACGGTTTATGAGGATACATCTGTTATAATTTTGCCTACTCCCGTAACAAGCGACGGGGTAAATCTTAATTTCTGCCGGGCGGAAGACAAAAGTATTAAAAGGCTTTTTGATAACGCTGACAAAAAAACACTTATAATAGGCGCAGGATTTGATAACAGCAGGGTTTATGATTTATGCACCCGTGACGATTTTTCTATTGAAAATGCCATTCCTACCGCTGAAGGTGCTATTGCTATAGCCATAAGTAATACGCAGACTATGCTTTACGGCAGTAATATTCTTATAACGGGTTTTGGCAGAGTGTCCCGTATTCTGATAGACAGACTTCGCTCTTTCAGAGCAAATCTTACCGTTGCCGCAAGAAAAAGCGGTAACCTTGCAGAAATAAGAGCGCTGGGTATGAACGCCATAAATATAAGCGATATTAAAAACCTTATTAAAGACTTTGATATAGTATTCAACACTGTTCCGTATTGTATTTTTGACAGCGAAACTCTCAGAGAAGCTTTACCTGATACATTATTTATAGAACTTGCTTCACGTCAGGCAGGTTTTGACAGTCTTACCGCAAATAAATTACCATACTTTGTGAATGCGCCGGGACTTCCGGGTAAAACAGCCCCTATAAGTGCCGGAAAAATTATGGCAGAAACAATAATAACATTACTGTCTGAAAATAATTTGATTTAAGGAGATAACTATGAAAGAAATAACTGCCGGATATGCAATGTGCGGCTCTTTCTGTACGATCTCTGATTCAATGGCGGCTCTACGCTCACTGGCAGAAACGGGTATGAAAATCATACCTATAATGTCACCAATAGTGTATAACACCGACACTCGCTTTACAGAGCATATTTCTTTACAGAACAGAGTCAAAGAAATCACCGGAAACGATATAATTCATACAATTGAGCAGGCAGAGCCTATCGGGCCTAAAAGTCTGCTTGATGTGCTTATAGTAGCCCCCTGCACAGGAAATACTCTAGGTAAACTTGCAAACGGAATTACCGATACAAGTGTAACTATGGCTGTAAAAGCCCATCTTAGAAACAATAAGCCTGTAGTTTTGGCGGTTGCCACAAACGATGCTTTATCTGCATCGGCAAAAAATATTGGTTTATTGCTTAATACAAAAAATATTTACTTTGTTCCCTACCGTCAGGACGACGCTTTAAAAAAGCCTACCTCTATGATAGCTGATTTTACTAAAATATATGAAACCGTAGAACAAGCGCTTAAAGGACGGCAGACTGAGCCCCTTATTCTATAATTCGACAAAAGTTGACAAATTTAGAATTTGATGATAAAATACCCATAAATAATAAAAAAGTTGCCAAATGGCAACTTTTTTGGTGCTGAAGATGGGATTCGAACCCACGACCTACTGATTACGAATCAGTTGCGCTACCAGCTACGCCACTTCAGCAACTTTAGTTCTCATTATATCAACTTTAAGGCTTTTAGTCAAGCAAACTATTTATATTAAAGGAAGAAAAAAAGAATGTATGATAAAGAGCGCATAAACTATCTTATCCGTACGCGAATTATAATATACCGCAAGAAAAAGGGACTTACTCAAAATGAAGTTGCCGATGCAATAGGAATGAAAAGAAGTACCTATTCTTACTATGAAAGCAAGGCTACAAAATACACCCCCGAATTTTTAAGAAGCGTTGCAAAGGTTTTAGGTGTTTCACCTAATGTTTTTGATATTAACGCAATAGTAGATAATGAGAGCATGGTAATACCCGTTCTCGAAAACGAGTTCAGCTCTGTACCCGAGCCATTTACCGCAACAGGTAACGAGCAAAAGCTTATTAAAATATTCCGTTTACTCACTCCCGAGCAAAAGGCAGAGTTTATGAACTCTATGCTTGAAACCTTAAAAGCCGGCGAAGAAAACGACAAGTAAACAAAAACTTATAAATTGTACTCTGTAGGATAGTAAAAAGACTGTGTGGTATTTTCGCACAGTCTTTTAAATTTATATATACCGTAACAAGTATGATATTTAGGTGACTAATGCAACACCTGCTCCACCTATAGCTATGATCAAAAAGGCAATCTGATATCTGAGGATAACAACTACGGCACTAATGGCGCCACCACCCAATATACCTACAATGAACAGAATCAGCTTGTATATATCGAAACCGTTAATGCGGCGGTGACATTGCGAAGGACTATTTCTGGGAATACACCTGGGAGCTGCACTATTATCCCGACGGTGTTCCCGAGGAAGTGGAAAACATCCGCCTTGCCAACGTCAACCTGCAAGCAGTTATGTAACGTACTGACAGTAAAAAAGATGCACGAAAAATTTTTCATGCATCTTTTTATTTTGTTATACACCATAAACGGCTATTTGATAAGTCCTATATTTTTATCCGAATTTTTTTATATCAAAGGAACCGGCAACTAAAGTTCTTGCAGATTTAAGATCCTTAATATCGGAAAGTGCCAACATCTGTATAATAAGGTTGCCAAGTGCAGTAGCCTCGGTAGGACCTGCGGTTACCTTTTTACCCGAAACAGCAGCTGTCATTTCATTAAGATAGCTGTCTTGTGAGCCGCCGCCTACAATAGCAATAGAAGGATAGGTAATTCCTGTTATACCTTCTATTTGCTTAATTGCCTGAGCATAGCAAAGAGATAGGCTGTTATAAATAACCTTAGCAATTTCACCCAAGGTTTCAGGCACCTGCTGTCCTGTGGCTTTACATTCACTCTTAACCGCTTCTATCATAGAATTCGGAGCAAAGAAAACATCCTTTTGAGCATCTACTACCGATTTAATATCGGCCTTTCTTGCCATTTCGGAAATCTCGCCAAAGCCGACTTCTTCGTGCCACTCACGCTTCACAGACTGCATCATCCAAAGTCCCATAATGTTTTTAAGAAAACGGAAGCGGTAGTCGTAACCACCCTCGTTGGTAAGGTTAGCCTCCATACTTTCCTTAGTGCATATAGGCACCATACTTTCTGTACCAAGCAGCGACCAGGTACCCGAACTGATATACAAGGTGTTATCCTCAGTTGTAGGCAGCGCTGCAATAGCACTTCCTGTATCGTGAGCCGCAGTAAGAATTACCTTAGTGTCATAGCCAACCTTTTCGGCTACTTCGGCAGTCAAATTGCCAAGCACCGTACCAGGAGCAGATATAGGAAGGAAGATATCTCTGGGAATACCCATTTTATCTATTAAGTCAAAGTCCCAGTCCTTTTTCTCGGCATTTAAAAGCTGACTTGTTGAAGCGATAGTATATTCACAAGCTTTTTTACCGCAAAGAAGGAAGGTAAGAAAGTCCGGCATAAACAGTAAGGTTTTAGCCTTATCAAACTGCTCGGGAGAATTACACTTAACACTCATAAGCTGGAAAGAGGTATTAAAGGGCTGTTTTTGTATACCTGTTCTTTTATAAATCTCTTCTTCGCTTATAATATTATAGAGTACATCGTCCATACCTGTAGTTCTTGAGTCGCGGTAACAAACAGAGTCACCGACAATATTATCGTTTTCATCAAGCAGAACAAAGTCAACGCCCCAGGTATCAATAGCAACGCTTGCAGGTATTTTACCGATTTCTGCACACTTTTTCATACCCTGAACTATCTCGCTGAAAAGACGGTTAGTATCCCAACGCAAAGTTCCGTTAAGATTTTCAAAGCCGTTTTTAAAACGATAAACCTCTTCGAGAATTATTTTGCCGTCTTCAATATGGGAGAGTATATGTCTGCCGCTTGAAGCACCAATATCTATCGCAAGATAATATTTACTCATAATTACACCTATCTTTTTGAAAGAACTTCGTTTTCGTAATCCTTTATAATTTCGTACCAGGTATCATCAGAAGGAACACCCGTACGGTTGCAGAATTCTTCCCAAACCTCGCCAAATGGATAAGCCTTAATAGCTTCACCGGCTACCATAAGTGCGGTAAAATCACTCTTGTCCTGCATTTCCTTCATTTTGCCAAAAGGAGTAAGCATAGCAGAAAGAAGCGCCTTTTGCCAGTTGCGCATACCTACAACCCAAGCGGCAACACGGTTGATAGAAGCATCAAAATAGTCAAGCGCCATAATCACGCGGTCTAGAGCATCGCTTCTGACAATTTCTTTTGCCATCTCTTTGGTTTCGTCGTCAAGTAAAACAACGTGGTCAGAGTCCCAACGAACAGGACGGGTAATATGTAATGCGATTTTATCATTAAAGAGAAGCATAGTCGGAATTTTATCCGATACAACTTCGGTAGGATGATAGTGACCGTTATCCATAAGAGGCATAATGTTATTTTTAGCGGCATAGGTAAGATAAAATTCAGCAGAACCTACAGTGTAAGATTCAACACCGATACCAAACACCTTAGATTCAAGAGTAATAAGAACCTTACTGCTGTCAAACTCTGTTGCAAAGATTTCATCAAGTGACTTCTTAAGACGAGCTCTGGGGCCAAGGCGGTCAGCAGGAATATCCTTCATACCGTCGGGAATCCAGATATTAAGAGTACAGAAAGTGTTAAGCTCATTTGCAAAATATTCTGCAATTTTAATACAGCAAATAGCGTGTCTTACCCAGAACTTGCGGATATCTTCATCAGCACTTGCAAGAGTCATACCTGAAGCCTTGGGATGAGAGAAGAAAGTAGGGTTAAAGTCAATACCCATATTTCTCTCCTTGGCATATTCTACCCATTTTGCAAAATGCTTAGGCTCAAGAGCATCTCTGTCAGCCCACTCGCCATTTTCAAACACGGCATAGCAAGCATGAAGATTTATTCTGTGTTTACCACCGACAAGAGAAAGTGCCTTGTCCATATCAGCCATAAGTTCTGCGGGTGTGGTAGCCTTACCGGGATAGTTACCGGTGGTCTGAATACCGCCCGAGAGAGACTCTTTGCTATCAAAACCGCCAACATCGTCACCCTGCCAGCAGTGCATTGAAACAGAAACCTTTTTTAATTTTTCAATAGCAGCTTCGGTATCAATACCAATAGCAGCATATTTTTCTTTTGCGGATAAATAACTCATTATATACCTCCAAAATTTCATATATGATAATAATACAACAATAGTAAAGAAAAGTAAATATTTAATTTGGTTATTACTGTACTTTTGACCGATTTTGTGGTTTTTTTAGTAATAAATGTTCAAAAAGTTTATTTAATTATACACCGCTATTTGTAACAGTCGAAGTAATACCGTCCATAAAATCACATACACCGTAGCAAAGCTGACTGAATTTACCGTCCTCATAAACTGCTTCGCTCACCGATGCATTAAGGGGCCACGGGATATCTTTAATTTCGTCAGCGGTTTTTCCGTTAACATAGGAAAAAAAGGTACGTACGGGAGTAGCGTGAGTAAAAATAGCAACAGTTTTACCGTCATTTTCTTTGGCAATTTTTGTCACTTCTTTTACAATTCTCTCCTGTAAATGCAAAACGCTTTCGCCTTCATCAAGAGTTGCCCTGCCTATGTTATTCTGCCATATCTCAAAGGTTTTGCTGTATGTTTCTTTGATGGTTTGAATATTTACATCTTCCCAAAGACCGGCGTATATTTCTCTTAAGTTTTCATTTTTAATTACCCTTAAGCCTTTGATTTTAGCAAGAGGCTGTGATGTATTAAAAGCACGCATTAAATCACTTGAATAAATAACATCAATTTTTCTGTCTTTCAAAAACTCTGCCGTTTTTTCTGCCTGACTTCTGCCAAGGTCGGTCAAATCACGGTCGGTATGCCCAAGAAAGTTACGCTTTAAATTACCCTCGCTTTGACCGTGACGAACAAATATTAAATTACACGCCATATTATCACTTCCTCAAAAAACTACTTATATTTTACCATAACTTTACCGCCTTTACAATACACTTTCGTTGCAAATTGCTGAACTATTTGACAATAAATTTGTACTTTATGCCATTGTTTTTAAGAATCTTGTATATTATAATAATTATGGATTGTTAAAGTGAGGTCGATAATATGAAAAACATAACAGATTATAACAAAACAGCACGTCCCGTGAAGGTGTTACAGTTTGGTGAAGGCGGTTTTTTACGGGGTTTTATTGACTGGATGATAAAAAAGATGAACGACAAAGGTGTTTTTGATTCAAATGTCGTTGTTGTTCAGCCTATTGAAAACGGTCTTTGTGACAAGCTTAACTCTCAAAACGGACTTTACACGCATATTATAAGAGGCAGCGAAGGAACAGAAACCACACTTGTTGACGTCATTGACTGCTGTATGAATCCCTTTGACGATTTTGAAAAATATCTTAAACTTGCTGAAAACTCCAACCTTCGTTTTATTGTGTCAAACACTACCGAAGCGGGAATTGAATTTGATGAAAAAGACAAGAAAGACGGCACCATTCCAAGAACCTTCCCTGCTAAGCTTACTCTTTTATTAAAGAGAAGATTTGAAAAGGGGCTTGGCGGTTTTATTTTCCTGCCCTGTGAGCTTATTGACAGAAACGGTGACAAGCTTAAAGAGGCGGTACTTAAATATGCGGCTCTTTGGAAGCTCGGTGATGATTTTGTCAAATTTATAAACAGCGAAAATATTTTCTGTAACACCCTTGTTGACAGAATAAATACAGGCTATCCAAAAGACGAAAAAATTGACCTACCGTATAACGACGGTATGCTTAATACATCTGAATATTTTCATCTTTTTGTTATTGAAACCGATTATGACCTATTATCTGAAATGCCTTTTGACAAGGCAGACCTTAATGTTATCGTTACAAATGATGCCCTTGAGCGTTACCGTACAAGAAAGGTTCGCATACTAAATGGCTCACACACTTCTATTGTTCCCTACGCTTTGCTGATGGGGCTTGAAACTGTGGGCGACTGTATGGAAAATAAAACCGTTAAAGGCTTTCTTGAAAAATGCTTATTTGACGAAATTATACCTACTCTTGACCTACCCCTTGACGAGCTTAAGTCTTATGCTGAAAGCGTACTTGTGCGCTTTTCCAACCCATACATAAAGCACTACCTTTCCTCTATTGCTTTAAATTCTGTAAGCAAATTCTGTGTAAGAGTTTTGCCCTCAATAAAGGAATACAAAGCAAGATTTAACAAATACCCCGAAAATCTTATATTTGGTTTTTCAAAGCTTATTGAATTTTATAAAGAAGGCACTCCTATCGACTCTGAGGAAATTATAAAAGTCGTTAAGAACAGCAGTCTTGACGAAATACTCAAAAACACTTCTCTCTGGGGTGAAGATTTATCGGAACTTAAGGAGGCTATTTTAAATGCTAATCCATACTTCAGATAACGTAGAGGTTCGTACTGACGGTCAAAAATATGCCGTAAAAGATATAAAAAAAGGCGAAAATATAATAAAATACGGCTTTCCCATCGGTCACGCAACCGCCGATATAAAGGTTGGCGATTTTGTCAGTCCCCATAATATAAAATCCAACCTTTGCGGTACAGACAACTGGGAATATACCCCCTACACCGAGCCGCAAATCAATTTTAAAGAAGGTACCTTTAAAGGCTTTAAACGTGCAAACGGTGATGTAGGTATCAGAAACGATATATGGATAGTGCCAACCGTTGGCTGTATAAATGATGCAGCAAAAGCTATTGCCCAAAAAACAGGTGCAAAAGCTCTCACCCACCCTTACGGCTGTTCACAGCTTGGTGGCGACCTGCTTACAACACAGAAATTTTTGTGCGGTCTGATAAAACATCCAAATGCCGCAGGCGTACTTGTTTTAAGCCTTGGTTGCGAAAACAACCGCATAGAGCAAATAAAAAAAATGCTGGGCGAAATTGATGATAAGCGCATTCGTTTTTTATCGTTACAAGATGTAACTGACGAAGAAGCCGAAGCAATAAAAATAATAGATGAACTAAAGAAAGTTGCAGCAGAAGATAAAAGAGAAGATATACCCATAAGCAGACTCAGAATCGGTGTAAAATGCGGCGGCAGTGACTCATACAGCGGAATAACCGCCAACCCACTTGTTGGTATGGTTGCCGACAAGTTTTATGAGTACGGCGCTACTATACTCATGAGCGAAATACCTGAGGTTTTCGGCGCTGAGCCTATACTTCTTGCCCGCTGTGACAGTAAAGAAACCTTTTCAGAAACCGCAGATATGATAAATGCCTTCCGAAAGTATTTTATTGACCATGGAGAAAGTATCGGTGAAAATCCATCACCCGGAAATATCGCCGGCGGTATTTCCACTCTTGAAGAAAAATCATTGGGCTGTGTTCAAAAGGCAGGTAAGGTTACCCTTAAGGGCGCTCTCGATTTTGGTCAGTCCCCTGCTTCTTCAGGTCTTTATATGGTAAACGGTCCGGGTAACGACCAAATCGCCTGTACCGCCCTTGCAACTTGCGGCGCCCATATAATTTTATTCACAACCGGCAGAGGCACCCCCTACTGCAGTATAGTTCCCACCGCAAAAATCTCCACCAACACCCCGCTCTTTGAAAAGAAAACACATTGGATAGATTTTAATGCAGGAAGCATTAGAGAAGGCGCAGATAAAAATGTTTTGTGCGGCGAACTTTTCAACCTTTGCATAAATATCGCCGAAGGCCACTTGACAAAGGGTGAGAAAAAAGGTTATTATGATATTGCCATATTTAAAGATGGTGTAATACTCTAAAAGTGAGGAATTTTAAAATTGAGTTATTTAAAAGACGATTTTCTGCTCTACAACAAAACAGCGAAAAAGCTTTATAAGTCTTTTGCTGAAAAAATGCCTATTTTTGACTATCACTGTCATCTTCCCGAAAAACAGATTTTAGAAAACAAGCCTTTTGGCGATATTTTTGAGATCTGGCTTGCTGGCGACCACTACAAATGGCGTCTTATGAGAAACTTCGGTGTAGACGAAAAATACATAACGGGTGATGCCTCCAACAAAGAAAAGTTTGTTACCTACTGTACCGTTCTCGGCACCGCTTTCGGTAACCCTCTTTATCACTGGTCACAGGTAGAGCTTAAAGAATTTTTTGGCTGCGAAAAAGAAATCAATGCCGAGAATGCTGAGGCTATATGGGACGAATGTAATAAATACATCGCTGAAAACAATGTTACTCCCCAGTCTTTAATTGAAGGCTCTAACGTAAAGCATATATTTACAACAAATGAGGTTTTCGACGACCTTACCACCTTTGAAAAGATAGCAGAAAAAGATTATAAGTTCAGAGTTGCTCCCGCTTACCGCGGTGACAAGATAATGAATATTGAAGCTGTTCCCTATCTTGAGTACCTTAAAAAACTTGAAGAGCTTACCCACCCCGTACCTACTCTTTCAGACCTTGAAAATGCTCTTGAAAAGCGTCTTAAAGCTTTCATAAAGGTTGGTTGCAGTGCCAGTGATATCGCTGTTGAGCAGGTGCTTCCCGTAGCTGACAAGAGTGAAGCCGAAAAGGTATATAAAAAGAGATACAAGGGTAAACAGATTACCGCTACAGAGGCAGATATTTTCAAGGGGTATCTCACCTACTTCCTTATGAAGCTTTATGCAAAGTACGATATCAGAACCGAGCTTCATGTCGGCGCTATGCGAAACAACAACACCAATATGTTAAACGCTCTCGGTCTTGACACAGGTTTTGACAGCATTAGTGAGACAAACAGCATTAAGAATATGTCACGGCTCTTTGATAAGCTTAACTGTGAAAACGCTCTTCCTGCTGTTGCTGTATTTAACCTTAACCCAAAAATGAACACCGAAATTATGACACTTATCGGCTCATTCCAGTCAAGCGAAATTGAAGGCAAAATGCAGTACGGTCCTGCCTGGTGGTTTCTTGATAATAAGGTTGGTATGGAAAACCACCTTAAAGATCTTACCGCCACAGGTCATATTGCTAAGTTTATCGGTATGCTGACCGACAGCCGTTCTTTCCTTTCCTATCCAAGACACCACTACTTTAGAAGAATTTTATGCAACTATCTCGGTGATATGATAGAGAAGAACGAAATGACCGACAATATGGAAATTGTAGGCGAAGTAATTAAAAATATTTGTTACAACAACGCCATAAAATATTTCAAAATAGAAGAATAATAAATAACTGCTATGGAAAATCCATAGCAGTTATTTTTTATATAGAGAAGCAATATATTTTTTAGGTGTAAGACCAAGGCTTCTTTTACAGCATCTAATAAGATTACAGGCATCACTATAACCGCATTTTTCAGCAACCTCTTGTTCGGTAAGACCTTGCTGAAGATACGAAATAGCGTATTTAAGCCGTGTTCTGTTAAGGTACTCGTTAAAGGTACTGCCCGTATATTTTTTAAAGGAAGTAAGAAAAGTGGTACGCCCTATACCAAGCTTTTTAACAAGCTCTGCTACCACAATACGCTCACCGTAATTTTCCCCTATAAATTTAAGCGCCTCGCTTATATAGGAAGGAATTTCAGCATACTCGCCATCTTCTTTTATACTGTCACAAAGAAGTGATAAAAGGGTTAAAAGAAGCAGCCGCTTTCTGAATAAACTTGTTTCACCATCAATTTTATCGGCAATACCAACATATTCTTTACATTGCTCGTCTGTAATTTTAAGCACAGCACCATTATGCGTAAAAACACGAATTAACTGTTGCCATTCAGGTACATATTCTCTGACAAAATTTTCTGAGAAAAGAATATTACGGCGGCGGTATAAAATATCAGGCTCACAGTAAATATAGTGAGGAGTTAACGGACGCAACAGCACAATTTTAGCATTACTGCTTTTCTCAACAAAATTATTCAACAGTACATTAACTTCCCCCGAAATTATTATACTTATTTCATAGTATTTATGCATATGAAAATCGGTCATATTGGGAGAATATCCTTCATAGGTATCGGTATGAATATCATACCATTCTCTTTCAAAGCCCAAATTATCAAGTAAAGTCGGCATTTTACCCCCTCCTTTTCATATCGTTCAAGATTTTCTATAAATTAAAGCCCTTTTCACTCATATATTAACATATAATTCAGCACATGGCAAGTAAAAAAGCAGGGTTATAACCCTGCTTTTAAATTACATTTGACCAAGTAGTTTTATTACAAAACCATAAAGGCTTTCAACCGAAGATATTGACAGTTTTTCTCTGGGTGTATGAATGTCCTTCATATCAGGACCGATAGAAACGGCATCAAGTCCCGGAAGTTTCTCACTTAAAAGTCCGCATTCAAGACCTGCGTGAATAGCGATGATCTCAGGCTCTTTACCGTACATTTCGCGGTATACCCTGCACATATTTTCACGAAGAACAGAATCTTCTTTATATTCCCAAGCAGGATAGTCACCGTCGCTGAAAACTGTTCCGCCAAACTTGTCAGAATATTCGGTGAGTCTTTCAAGAAGGCTGTACTTCTCACAGTTAACACTGCTTCTAAGAGCAAAACTGCATACCACATTTTCTTTTTCGGTTTTAAGTATGCCAAGGTTAAGGGAGGTTTCTACAAGCCCCTCAATGTTCTTACTCCAACCTATTATGCCGTTTGGCATATTAAAGAGATAGTCTACAACCTTTGCACTGTCGGCATCAGTCATAGCAAAATTCGCTTTATTTACAGCCTCTACGGTTATTTTAAGACCTGCATCGGTTTCTTCCCTTTTCTTTAAAGCAAAAGCCTCTGCTAAATTTTCAATATCCTGCTCTGTGGCAATAATTATCTCGGTATATGACGGAATAGCGTTTGCCTTTAAACCGCCGTTTATGCTAACGAGATTAAAATTGTTAAGAGTTTTAAGAAAAGCCGCGGCAACCTTATTCGAGTTCAAACGGCCCTTATCAATATCAACGCCCGAATGACCGCCCATTAAACCGTCAACAGTTATTTTACAGCAGGGCTTTTCGTTATTCTCTACATTATAGCCCAGAGTTAGCACCGCATTTATTCCGCCAGCACAGCTTACTGTGAAAATGCCCTCATCTTCAGAGTCAATATTAAGAAGCATTCTGCCTTTAATTAGCGAGCCATCAAGCGCCTGCGCGCCGTACATACCTGTTTCTTCGTCAACGGTAAAGAGCACCTCTAAATCGGGATGTGCAATATCCTTCGCCTCAAGAATAGCTAAAGCCATAGCCACAGCTATACCGTCGTCACCACCCAGAGTTGTACCCTTTGCCTTAACAAAGCCGTCCTCAACATATATATCAAGACCGTCGGTAAAAAAGTTAATATCACAGTTTGCCGTTTTCTCACAAACCATATCAAGATGGCCCTGAATAACTACCCCAGGGCTATTCTCTTTACCCTTTGTGGCAGGCTTTTTTATTATGATATTATTCATATCATCCTGAATTACTTCAAGATTCAAGTCCTTTGCAACGGCGGCGCAAAAGTCACTTATTTGCTTCGTATTACCAGAGCCGTGAGGAATAGAACATATTTTTTCAAAATAGTAAAATACTCGCTCAGGCTTTAAATTGCTTAATTTTTTCATACGTCCACCTTGTTTTTGAATTTCTACAATATTATACTATATAGTTTTTCTTTTTGCAATGTAAATAATACAAAAAGCGACGATTTTATCGTCGCTTGATTTTTTATTTATAAATAAATACTCCGCGTCCCCAACCAATTTTTTCACCTGATTTTATTCTGTTAACATAAGCACGGCGAAGCGATGAATCTTGAGGGAGTTTATCGGGGTCCCCATCATATTCGCAGTCAAACAGTCGCCAAATTTGTGAATAGTCGGCGTAATAGTCCCACTTAACAATTTCAAAATCATTATAAAACTGCATCATATTAGAGGTTTCTGACAGCACCTCTTTATGCCACGGAAAAAGCATCCAACTTCCGCAAGAAAAAAGAATTGGTCTGTCTTTAAACTCGTCCTTAAAATATTCAGCCGCCATTTTATAAGATTTTTCAACATCGTTATGGTCAAGCCGTGTTCCTGTGCGAGGAATATGAACATTTATAACCTTTGTTCCCTTTTTGTATTCAGTACCGCTAAGGATAAAATCAAAGGGCATATCGAACAATTCAAACTGAAGTCGGCCAAGAGCTACACGGTCAATACTAAAAAAACCTGCAAACCAGTCGGGCACAAAGGTACCGACACAGCCCTTTACAAGCACACACTCGTCGTGTTTATAACGAAGATCAAAAACGGCATTATAAAAATGCTCTTCTGCTAAACCTCTGTCTATATAATGCTGATGCAACACTTCGGCAAAGCATAACAATACAGTCAGATAAAAGGTATATGCATTACCACACTTAGCCTCATATTCAGCGCCGATTTTCAAAAGAATATCGTAAATATCTGTTTTAATATCTATTTTGTAATTTTCGTATGTTTCTGTAATCTTTTCCCACCATAAAGCGTTATCCAAAATCTCATCAAAGGTCTTAATAAACGTTTCTTTCGAGGTGTCAGTAAATTCAAGTTTATCTGCGATTAACAACATATTGTTCTTTAGTTCTTGACACATATCCATACTAAAAATCCCCTTGCTTAAAGTATATGTAAAGAATATCATACACACAGCAAAAAGTCAATTATCATAATTCTGCAAAGTGCATTACCTTATAAAATAGCAGTTGCAACGGCGGCATAGTCACCAACGTTTTCGCCAAGGGCCGCAGGTAATATTTCACAACATTTTGCGGCAGTATGTGTAAGTCCATTATTTATAAGGGTTCGCGAGGTTAGGAGCCTTTATCGTTTGGGCAAAAAAAATGAGGACAAACCCTTAGGTCTGTCCTCATTTTTGGTGCGAGTGACGGGACTTGAACCCGTACGTCGTGCAACACACGCCCCTCAAACGTGCCTGTCTGCCAGTTCCAGCACACTCGCATTTGCGACTTTATTATATTACCACAAGCAATATTGTTTGTCAACCTTTATTTTTCGTTTTTATATAAAAATTTAACCGCCTGAAAATCAGGCGGTTAAATAATATTATTTCAGCTATTAGTACATTCCGCCCTGTGCGGCTGCGGCTGCGGCTGCTGCAGCATTAGCAGCTGCGGCATCTTCCTTTTTGTCTGCAACAAGTGTTTCGGTGGTAAGCACCATTGAAGCAACTGAAGCGGCATTTTGAAGAGCTGAACGGGTAACCTTAGTAGGATCAACTATACCTGCTTCGATCATATCGGTATAAACCTCTTTATATGCATCAAAGCCATAGTTGGATTTACCTGCACTAACAATTTTATCAACTATTACAGAGCCTTCAAGACCTGCATTAGTAGCTATCTGACGAATAGGTGCTTCAAGCGCCTTAAGCACAATATTGACACCTGTCTTTTCGTCACCCTCAGTTGAAGCTAAAAGTTCTTTTACAGAGCCTATTGCATTAACAAGAGCAACACCGCCACCTGCTACTATACCCTCTTCAACAGCGGCTTTGGTAGCTGAAAGAGCATCTTCTATACGAAGTTTCTTTTCTTTCATTTCTATTTCGGTAGCAGCGCCAACCTTAACAACAGCAACACCGCCTGCAAGCTTAGCAAGTCTTTCCTGAAGTTTTTCTCTGTCAAAATCGGAAGTAGTAACCTCAATCTGATTTTTAATCTGATTTATTCTGTCACTAATAAGAGCCTTATCACCTGCGCCGTCAACAATAACGGTGGTTTCCTTACCAACCTTAACCTGAGCAGCTCTGCCCAAAAGGTCAAGAGTGGTTTCTTTAAGATCAAGACCGAGTTCATCGGTAATAACCTCACCGCCGGTAAGAATAGCAATATCACGAAGCATTTCTTTTCTTCTGTCACCAAAACCGGGTGCCTTGACACCAACACAGGTAAACACGCCACGAAGCTTATTGATAATAAGGTTAGAAAGAGCATCGCCCTCAATATCCTCAGCAATAATAACAAGCTTTTTGCCGGTCTGAACGATTTGCTCAAGAAGAGGCAGAATTTCCTGAATAGAAGATATCTTCTTATCGGTAATCAGAATAAGAGCGTCGTCAATAACAGCTTCCATCTTATCTGTATCTGTAGCCATATAAGGAGTAATATAGCCTCTGTCAAACTGCATACCCTCAACCACATCTATATAGGTTTCTGCTGTTTTGGACTCTTCAACGGTAATAACACCGTCGGCAGTAACCTTATCCATAGCCTCTGCAATAAGACCGCCGATAAATTCGTCCCCTGCGGAAACGGTAGCAACACGCGCAATATCTTCGCTACAGGTAACCTTTTTAGAATTGGCAACAACGGTATTTACAGCAGTATCTACTGCCTTGGCAATACCCTTTTTAACAACCATAGGATTAGCCCCTGCGGCAACATTCTTCATACCCTCTAAGATAAGAGCCTGAGCAAGAACGGTTGCAGTAGTGGTACCGTCACCTGCGGCATCGTTAGTTTTTACAGATACTTCTTTTACAAGCTGTGCGCCCATATTTTCAAAGGGATCGTCAAGCTCTATATCCTTTGCGATAGTAACACCGTCATTAGTGATAAGAGGAGAGCCGTATTTCTTATCAAGAACTACATTTCTGCCCTTAGGTCCAAGGGTTACCTTTACTGCATCAGCAAGCTGATCAACGCCTGCCTGAAGTTTTTTTCTGGCTTCTTCGCCGAAAATAATCTCTTTTGCCATAATATATCTACTCTCCTTATTCTACTATTGCCAATATGTCAGCAAGGCTTACAATACTGTATTCCTCGCCGTCAAGTTTAACCTCAGTACCGGAATATTTATTGGTAAGAACCTTATCACCCACCTTAACGGTCATAGGAATAAGATTTCCGTTCTTATCATAAGCGCCGGGGCCTACAGCAACAACCTCAGCTACCTGAGGCTTTTCTTTAGCTGCAGCAGTAAGTATGATTCCGCTTTTGGTAGTTTCCTCAGCTTCTACAAGGCGGGTAACTACTTTATCAGCCAATGGTTTAATATTCATAATATTTCCTCCAATATTAAATTACTTACAAGTTAGCACTCAAAAGCCTTGAGTGCTAATATATATTGTATCCATATTTTTCTAAAAATCAAGTCTATTTACTGATATTTTTCACTTAGTTAAGAAATTTTTAACAACCGATGCAGGAAGCTGAAATTTAATGCCGCTTTTTATTATAGTAAAATCAATTTCCTTCATTTCGAAAATTTCACCGTCAAGGTTTACGGGCACATTTTTACTGCCCACAATTGAAAAAGTTTGGCATTTTCCTTTATGTATAAAAGGCAGTCCGTCAACGTCGCCTGTTTTGTATTTGCCTATAAATTTAAGTATTTTCAGCTTGTTTATATTATCAACTATGGTGTAGTTTAACTCTCCGTCAAAAGGAACAGCATCAGGCGCCGCAAGATATCCTCCGCCATAAGCAGGTCCGTTGGCAACTACCGCAAAAAGACAGCTTTTGTTACCAAGGTCTTTACCATCTGCCTTTAAAGACAATCTGCAGCCTATTTTACCTAAATAACATTTTACTATTGCAAGGTTATAAGCCATGCTGCCACTTACGAAGGGAAGCCTTTTGTAACTTGACATATAGCCTGCCACAACTGCATCCATACCAACCGAGCAGCTGTTAAGACAGTAATACTCCCCTGCTTTTATAACGTCCATTTTAAGTGAGGCACCGTTTATCTGGTCGTTTATATCGGCAAATGCCTTTTTATCCTCTTTCGGAAAAAATTTAAGAAAATCATTAGCCGAGCCGATAGGAATAACACCAAGAGTTACATTATCATATCCGAAAACGCCGTTAAGCGCTTCAAAAACAGTACCCTCGCCACCGGCAAGAAATATAGTAACCTCCTCGCCCTTCTGAGCGTGCTCACGGGCAAATCTGCCTGCATCACCCATTGCGGCGGTTATCTGCACTGCATATTCAAGCTTTTTTTCAGAGCAATAATTTGCTATTTCGTTATAGAGTTCCTTTACTGTTTTACCCTTTCCTGCTGCAGGATTTATGATAAAAACATATTTCATCCCTTTTTACCTTACCTCTTTTTAAAATACATATAGAGCTGACATTTTATCATTCCGTTATAAAGCTTTCTGCGTTTATCAGCTTCATTACCGAAAAATTTTTCAAATTCATCATGAGGGCTTATAACAAAATACTTTTGTCCGTCGCCAAAGGTAAATCTTTCTCCCATTACCTTATAAAGTTCTTCAGCCCCTTTTACATCAAGCAATCTCTCGCCGTAAGGTGGATTTGCAAGAACAAGACATCTGTCTTTTGGTGGAACAAAATCTCTTACATCAGCCACTTTTGCTTTAACATATTTATCTACACCGGCAAACTTAGCATTACGCTCAGTAAGAGCCACAGCATCTGCATCAATATCAAAGCCCTGCGCCGTGAAATCAATATCGGTCAGAATAAGACTTTGGGCTCTTGCTCTTTCTTCACGCCAAATCTTTTCGTCAATAAAGGAAAATCTTTCTGCCGCAAAGCTTCTGCGAAGTCCCGGCGCCATTTTTTTAGCCATCATAGCCGACTCAATAAGCAAAGTACCCGAGCCGCAAAAAGGATCTAAGACCTTGCTGTCAGGATAAATTCTCGCCATATCGCATATAGCAGCGGCAAGAGTTTCTTTAAGAGGCGCTGCATTAGAGTTTCTTCTGTAGCCTCTTTTGTGAAGTCCCTCACCCGATGTATCTATCATCATTGTAACGCGGTTTTTATGAATAGAAAAACGAATACGGTACTCGGTATCGGTTTCATTGAACCACGAAATATTATATTTACTTTTAAGGCGTTCTACCACAGCTTTTTTGATTATGGACTGACAGTCAGGAATACTGCTCAGTTGAGAATTGATGCTCCAGCCGTTAACAGGAAAAGCATCTTCCCTGCCTATATAATCTTCCCAAGGCAGATTTTTAACATTATCAAAAAGCTCGGTAAAAGTGAGTGCATCAAACTCACCCATATTTATAAGAATACGCTCAGCAAAACGAGAGTTTATATTTGCTCTGACAAGCAGATTTTCGTCACCTTCAAGAAGCACTCTGCCATTCTCAGCAGAAACTTTTTCAAAGCCCATTCTTTTGAATTCGTCAGCAGCTATACCCTCTATGCCAAAAAGACAGGGCGCCACCATTTTAATATTACTCATTATTTTACCTTTCTATAACTGCGCTGTGGCATGGCGTGTAACATGACAGCCTATATTAACAGCAACAGGAAGCCCTGCTATATGAGTAGGTGCAACCTCAACATTAACATAAAGCGCGGTAGTATCGCCGCCAAAGCCCTGAGGGCCTATGCCCAGTTTATTGATTTTACTTAGCAGTTCGTCCTCAAGTTCTGCATAGTATATATCAGCATTTTTAACATCTGAGCTTCTGCAGAGAGCTTTTTTGGAAAGATAAGCGCATTGTTCAAAATCGCCACCGATACCAACACCAACAACCATAGGCGGACAAGGGTTAGCACCTGCAGATTTTACAATATCCAACACCGCATTTATTACGCCTTCTCTGCCATCTGCAGGGGTAAGCATACGTATACCGCTCATATTTTCACTGCCAAAGCCTTTAGGCGCAACGGTAATTTCAACCTTATCACCACTTATTATTTCGGTATGTATAACCGCAGGAGTATTATCGTCCGTATTTACTCTATTAAGAGGATCAGCCACTATGCTTTTTCTAAGCAGACCGTCAATATACCCCTTACGCACGCCTTCGTTTATCGACTGATAAAGGTCGCCGCCCACAAAGTGAACGTCCTGACCGATTTTAAGAAAAACCACAGCCATACCGGTATCCTGACAAACGGGGATATCAAGTTCCTTGGCGGAGTCGACATTAGCCTGTAAATCATAAAGCACCGAACAAGCGGTAGGGTTGGTTTCACAGTTTTTACAGTATTCAATTTTAGATACAAGGTCTTTTGGTAAGGTTTTATTTGCTTCAACACAGAGCTTAGCCACTACGTCTTTTACAGCAGATACATTTATATCTCTCAATTTGATTTTTCCTTTCAGTAAAAAGGGCAGACTAAAAGTCTGCCGCTATAAATCATTTTACACCGGCACCGCGTTTTGAACGGCGGTTATCGGGGTTCTTTCTTTTTAAATCAGAGAATTTTTCGTCGCTTGTCTGTTTAAAGCGATTCATCATTTCTTCAAAGGAAGCAGGTTCCTGCTTTTTAGGAGCCCAGGTGTATGAAGAATCAATTTTAGGTGCCTGCTTTTCGCGGTTTTCCTTATTCGCACGACGTTCTTTGCCGCCCTGCTCTTCCTGAGCGCGTTTGATACTAAGGCTGATTTTGCCGTTATCGTCAATACTCAGAACCTTCATCTTCACAACATCGTTTTCCTTAACATGCTCATGTATATCGGTAACATAACTTCTCGCAACCTCGGAAATATGTACCATTCCGCTTTTGGAATCTCCTAAATCGACAAACACACCGAAGTTTGTTATTCCGGTTATTTTACCTTCTACAATTTGTCCTACCTCGATTTGCATAAACTATGCAGTTCCCCCTTAAAAAATAATGAAAAGTCACTTTGACTGTGAAAACATCAATCAGCGGATATATCTATATAAACCTGCTCGTCCTCAAAAACATATCCAAGTCTTTCTCTTGCGGCTTTCTCTATAATTTTAGCCTCGTTGCCCGAAGACAAAAGTTCTTTATATTCACCGATAGTTCTTTCGGTATCGGAAATTTCTTTTCTTATATTTTCAAGATTTTCTCTGCCTTTTATAAGGTCAGTCCAGAGAGATGTCAGTGAATAAACAAAATATATTGCCACACACAGCACAAGGACACGCAAAATCACGCTTTTTCCCATACTTTTCTCTTTCCTTTACATAAAAGAATAATACTGCAATCTATCACTATGAGTATACAACATTTTGGTATACACTTTCAAGAGTTTTTTCGCTTAAATACTACTTTTTTTACTTTTTTTAATATTAAAACCCGTATTTTTCTCAAAACCACGGTTAAAAAGTCGGCAAGGTGTACAACAGCTCCTCTGTAAATGCTGAAAATTTTTCCGGTTCCTTTTAAAATAAACAACATAAACCGCAACACAAATGCTGATAAAGTAAGCCTATAAACAAAAAATCCGCCAAGTTCAAACAGAAGAATATAAAGCCTTACTTCTCCGTTACTTCTTGCCATAAAAAGAAGAAAGGTAATAAAGGTAGCAACTACCCAAAATGCTATATCCTGAAAAAATACCGCTGTCTTGCTATAGCTTTTTTGTTTACGCGCTGCCCTGAAAAAATCAAAAAATACCGATAGCGCTATTCCTACCAGTAAAGCGTATAACAGCGAAACAATTTGCGAAGTAGAACTTATTTCCCACATATCACCTAAACAGCTTTTTGAAGAAGCCTTCCCTTTCGCCTTTATCATCAAGATAAACCACCGCAGAAAAACTGCCGTCTATTTGCATATCACCCGTACCGGTATTAAAACTACCTATTTTTATATTACTTCCCTTAATCACAATATTTCCCATAACCGAAATTATACTGACACTGTTTTCGTCAAAACTAAGAACATCCCTAATACCCGAAAGTGACATTGTCTTTCTGTTTGACATATACAGTGAATGTTCTACGCTATTATCCATAAAAAAATCACCCTCCACAATAAATATATTGCGAAGGGTGTCAGCTTATGCTACTGAACTATTACATATAAATTGGCCGCATCATCTTTTTTGACAGTTTCAACAACGGCAGTAACCTGAACCTTGACATTTCTTGTTCCGAAAGCAATTTCTATTACATCGCCGACCTTAACGTCGTATGATGCTCTGGCAACCTTGCCGTTAACCGAAACTCTGCCTGCGTCACAGGCTTCGTTAGCAATAGTACGGCGTTTAATAATTCGTGCTATTTTTAAATACTTATCAAGTCTCATAACAAAATACCAAAAAGCTAAGCCGCCCGAATTTAAGCGGACGGCTTTCAGAAAAATTAAAGAGCGTCTTTGAATGCTTTACCTGCTTTGAATACAGGAGCCTTAGAAGCAGCAATCTTAATCTTTTCTTTGGTCTTAGGATTGATACCAGTTCTAGCAGCACGGTTAGCAACCTTGAATGTACCAAAACCAACTAAAGAAACTTCGCCACCAGCCTTGAGCTCGCCTTCAACAGTTTCGATGAAAGCTGCGAGAGCCTTGTCAGCGGCAACCTTGGAGATGCCTGCTTTTTCAGCGATTGCTGAAATTAATTCTGATTTTTTCATTGTAAAAACCTCCGTTTTTTATTTTCAACAGTATGTTTAAACCTTTACTGTATGAAATCATCCTTGTGCTTTAAGGAAGTAAGCCGACAGCTCATCCCTTGAAAGCTCTTTCATATCTTTGCCGTCGGCAGTAATCAAAGCCTCGGCCTTTGAAAATACGTCGACATATTTGTCGGAAGATTTTTGAAGAGCTTCCTCACAGTCAACCTTTAAAAGTCTGGCGGCAGCCGCCACAGCAAAAAGCATATCACCGATTATCTCGGTAGCCTTTTCTTTATCATAAGCATCGAAAACTTCATTTAGTTTTGCGGTTTGCTTTTTAATCTCTTCTAATGAATTATCTTCAGTTATACCGGCCTTTGCAGCGCGCTTTTGCAGTTTCTGTGCCCGCATTAAAGCAGGAAACGCAAGGGGTACGCTCTTAAGGGTGTCGGTATAGGTGCTTTGAGATTTTTCTGTTCTTTTAAGTTTCTCCCAATTATCAAGCACCTTTTCACTTGTTTCGGCAGTAACATCACCAAAAACATGTGGGTGGCGGTAAACGAGCTTTTTAGAAACTTCATCTACCACGTCAGAAAAATCAAAACGGTTTTCTTCTTCAGCGATTATTGAGTGGAAAACCACCTGCATAAGAACATCGCCAAGTTCCTCTCGCATATCCTCGGTAGAATCACGGTCAATAGCGTCAATTACCTCATAAGTTTCCTCAAGAAAATTATTGCGGATACTGCTATGGGTCTGCTCTCTATCCCACGGACAACCATTTGGAGCACGAAGCATTCTCATAATATCGAGAAACTGCTCTAAAGTGTACTTACCATCAAATTTCTCTACAATTAAATCTAACATATTTCCACCTAAAAATCAATAGATTTTTTCATTTTTACTGTTAAAAACAGGGTATTTTAACAATTTTTGTGCATTTTAACGAATGAAATGAAGCTTTTCAAGTATACAAGCTATCTTTTCGCCTTTTGGAAAGCCTTCAACATCTTCTTTTGTCATTGTTTTAATGGTAAAAAGTACCACTAAATAAACTACTGCCGCTATCATTACACATACGGCAACAGTGACTATATTTGACAGATTGAATTTTTGGCAAAGCAAGGATACGCCAAAAGCAACAGCGCCGCAAGAAAGAGCCGAAATTGCCGGTTTTATAAGCACCGACATAAAGTTCATCTTAACACCTGTATGCTTTAAAAGACAGTAGGTGTTGGACAGGAAAATAAATATATAACAAACTGCAGTGCCGATAGGCGCACCCATAATGTTAATTTCAGGTCTGCCTACCAGCAGGAAGTTAACTATAATTTTAAGTGTGGCACCGATAGCAATATTTCTCACCGGAAGTATAGGCTTGCCGATAGCCTGAAGCATATTGGTCATAGGAACCGAAAGACCTGCAAAAACAGCCGCAATACCCAGCATACGAAGAAGCGGTCCACCAATTTGAACGGGAGCAACACCGTCATAGAGAAGCCCCATAATCTGAGGGGCTATAGAAGCCAGACCAATACCTGCGGGCAAGGCTATTACCGCAGTTGTTCGTATAATTGTTTCTATGGTCTTTTTAACAGCCGGCTTGTCCTTTGCAACCCAAACGGTAGTAAGGAAAGGCACAGAACCGATTCCAAAAGTACCTGTAAGGGTAGGAATAAGATTATAAAGCACATAAGCCTCGCCTCTTATACCGTAGAGAAAGGTAGGCATATTAGAAGCAGAAAGAAGTTCTCTGCCAAGGCTTTGCGCCGAAGCATTGTAATCGCTTACAGCAGCCGCATACATATTGCTCACAAAGTCAAAAGAGCTTTCCATAACATTTTTGAGTTGCCATTTTACCATAAAGGTATCTATAAACAGCGTTACGTTACTTGCTATAGAGCTGAGAGCAACAGGAACGGCAATTACTATCAGCGCCTTCAAAAGCTGTTTTCCCGTTCTTTCGTCTTGAGGAGTGCAGAGCTGTTCTGCCGATATTGCATCACCTGTGATTTTATGACGAAGAGCAAGATAAGCAGTGGCGGCAATAGTTCCAACCATAATACCTGCAAGAGCGCCTGCAGCGGCATAAGCAACATTACCTGTTATCTTAAGAATAACAAAAGCAAAAGAAAAGCCCAGTATCAATTTACCAAGAGCTTCTATAACATCGGAAATTGCGGTAGGATACATATTCCGCATACCCTCGTAATAACCGCGGTAGGCGGACATAAAACAGCAAAAAAGTACGGTTGGTGCAACCATAAGCACACAAACGCTGACATACTTTGCGTCGGCGGCATTTGTCGTGGTAAGCATTGCATAAGGGAAAATTGCAATAAGCATAACAATAAAGCCTGTAAGACCGGTAAACAAAAATGCCTTTTTAGCCATTTTAAGAGTTTTTCTGGCATCCTTCATTCTTCCCTCTGCAACGCAGGCGGCAGTAAGACGGGAAACCGCAATGGGAAGCCCTGCCATAGAAAGCGTATAAATAGGTAAAAACAAATCATAAGCAGAGGAAAAATAGCCAAAGCCAAGGTCACCTATAAGGCGCTGAAGGGGTATTTTAAAAATGGCACCTATAACCTTAACTATAATAGCCGATGCAAGTAAAATTACAGCACCGCGCTCAAAGTTCTGAGTTTTAGTATTCTTACTCATAAACTCTCCTTTATTTTAGTTTAGAAATAACTTCCAGTATAGCGTCACAAAGCACAATATTACCGCTGTACGCCTCTTCTTTATATGACTGATTTGCATCGTCACCTGCATCGTCAGAAATCTGACGGACACTGCCAAAGCACATACCTGTCTGATAACAAACCGATGCAATAGCGGCGGTTTCCATATCGCAGGAGACGGCACCGAAATTGTTTTTTAAATCATCTCTCAGTGTATCATCACTAACAAAGCAGTCACCCGAAACAGCAAGTCCTGTTACCGCAAAAGGATATATTTGTTGAAACAGCTTAATGATTGAATCGTCAGCGCTGTAAACATATTCTTGTCCCGGTTTCTCACAAGGCTTATATCCAAGACAGGTAAGGTCAAAATCGTGTTCAACAAATTTATCGGCAATAACTACACTGCCCTTTTTAACTTTACTTATTCCGCCGGAGTATCCAAAATTCAAAATGGTGTCACAGCCCTTAGTATAAAGATACATTGCGGCTGCGGTGGCATTCACCTTACCTATTCCCGAATGAAGCGCTATAACGCTGTTATCAGCAATTTTAAAGGTGTAGCCTGCTCTGCCGAAGTAGTCAAATTCTTCGGCATTTTCAATCTTTGATACAAAGGGCATAAACTCACCGTCATCTGCCACTATTATACCTATTTTTCTCATAACGCTACCTCTTATTTCAGATCTTCTATTTCTGCACGTTCTGTTTCAATTTGACTTAAAGCGGTATCAATTTCGCTTATAAGGTCCTTAACGTCATTATCGACATTTCCGTCATTTTTAGCCTGTTCGAAATACAACTTTCCAAGCTGAATGTAGCATTTATTTATTTTATTTTCAAGAGCCGCAATATTATATTTTCTTTTGCCAACACCTACAGCCTTTTCGGCACCGGAAGCCACAACGCCTGCCGCTTCGCTAATCTTTTTAACAACATCATCAAAAGAAACCATTTTGGTCACCTCTTTTTAAATTTTAACAGTATTATTTTACCATAAATAAGGGTTTATTTCAAGTAAGTGCAATTCACATAGTGCTATGCGGGTATTTGTTGTAAAATGCCTTTATTCCCTCTTTACGCGCCATTAGTTCGTCGAATCGGTTTATATATTCATAGGGGTACTTGAAATTAAAAATACGCTCTATGTAATCGCCGCGGGGCTGACGCATTTTAGTTACTGCAGAAGCACCGCAGGCCAGTATTGTATGGGTTTCATCCATAATATAAACGTTATAAAAACATTCTTTACCCTTTATAGCATAGCCTACATTTTCAAGGTTGCCCACCGTTTTACTCTGTCTATACATATAATATGGCAAAACGTTATTACAGGTTAGTATATCGTGGGCATGCGTTACCATTTTATCAGCGATTTTACCTGCCTCTATTTCAGGGAATTCACCCTTTGCAGTCATTCTTGAAGAACGCTTTAAAGACAGCGCGTGAACGGTTATACTTTCGGGACCGAGCTTTAAAATCTTATCCACAGTGTCTTTAAAGGTTTCAAAAGTATCGCCCGGAAGCCCTGCAATAAGGTCGGTATTGATATTATCAAAACCAATTTCTCTTGCCATATTAAAGGCATCAACCATCATTTGAGAAGTATGAGCGCGACCTATATTTTCAAGCACACTGTCGCACATTGTCTGAGGGTTTATGCTTATGCGGTCAACACCGCAGTTTTTAAGAACTAAAAGCTTTTCCTTTGTAATGGTATCAGGTCTGCCCGCTTCCACAGTAAATTCCCTAAGGTTTGATAAATCAAAAACACTGCGAACGAGAGACAGCACACGTTCAAGCTGCTGACAGTTAAGGGTGGTAGGTGTACCGCCACCCATATAAATGGTTTCAAGCCTTAAATTACACTCTCCTGCTATCTTAGCGGTTTCCTTTATTTCTTCACAAAGGTAATCTACATAAACGGGAATCAGTTTTTCCGCCTTTTCTACCGCGTGTGACACAAAGGAACAATAAGAGCATCTGGTAGGACAAAAAGGCACCGATATATAAAGACTAAAGGAATTATCATTTGATAAATTTATAATATCCTCTTCACTTTTATAGGTTTTACTGCAAAGAGATATTTTTTCTTCGTCTACATAAAACTTATCTTTAAAATACTGCTTAGCGGCATTTTCACTGCCTGTTTCCTTTAAAACACTGGCATATAGTCGCGCAGGTCTTATTCCCGTAACAATACCCCAACGAGATTTATAGCCTGTAATTTGAGAAAGGCACAAAAACAAAAGTGCGCATATTCTTCGCTCAGCTTCTCTATCGTCAAAGTTTATGTCAAGTTGTTCTGTTCTTTCACAAAAAGCACCGCTAAGGGAAAGACTACAGTAGATATTTACACCGTCAAGCTTTGTTACGGCAACGCCGTCACCGTCTATAACAGTGTCCGCCACCTCTATTTTTTCAAAAGGCAGAAACAGTCGGCAGATTTTTTCGGTTTCATATCTATAAGTATGACCGACACAGCAAAGTTTCATCCCATTACTTCCTTTATGTATGGATTAAACTCTTTTTCATAAGAAAGTCTTGTGGCTTCGCCGTGGCCGGGATAAACATCATAGTCACCGTTTAACTGAGCCAGTCTGATTAGCGAGGAAGCCATACTCTGCACATCGCCGTATGCGAAATCGGTTCTTCCAATGCTGAGTCTGAATAAAGTGTCACCGCTGAAAAGCCAGTTGTTTATAATGAAACAGCTGCTTCCCATACTGTGACCGGGAGTCCACATAGTTTTTACCTCTATATCGGAAAAATGCAGAGTTTCTTCACCCGAAAAATTTACATCGGCTTTAAAGGGCTTTAAGGGTACGGAAAATCTCTCAGAAAGATTTATCTCATTATCGTAAAGACCTTTTTCGTCGGCTGAGCTTATATAAATTTTACCACCGGTAAGACTTCTCACCTCATCTGCACCGCCAATATGGTCAAAATGATTATGGGTAAGAAGTATAGCAAACTCTTTACCCTGGTTTTCCCGTATAAATTCTTTTATTTGGGTACACATAGCACCGGGGTCAATAATAATAGCCGTTTTTTTACTTGAAATCAGATATGTATTAACACCCATATCCGAAACGTTTACAGTGGTTAAATTCATTTTACTTTCTCCAAATCGCAGTATCAAGAACTATTGTTACAGGGCCGTCGTTAAGAAGAGAAATCTTCATGTCTGCGCCGAAGCTTCCCTTTTCAACATTTATTACGCCGTTTGCCTTTAACAGATCGCAGAATTTTTCGTACTCTGCATTTGCATCATTTGGCGACTTGGCAAGAGAAAATGACGGACGGTTACCCTTTTTGGTATCAGCACAAAGGGTAAAGTTTGATATGACGAGAATTTCTCCGCCGATATCCTTTACAGATAAGTTCATTTTTTCTTCTTCATCGCAGAAAATTCTAAGGGCGGACACCTTTGAAGCAAGTATCTCGGTGTCAAAGCTCGTATCGTCTTCATAAACACCCAGAAGAACAAGAAGTCCCTCGCCTATTTCTCCGATAATTTCATTATCTACCCTGACGGCAGCATTTTTAACTCTCTGAATTACAGCCTTCATTACTGATTAAGCCTTTCTACATGGAATACGCCGTGAATTTTTTCAAGACGGCTTATAATATTTTTAAGATGCTCTACACCCTCTGCGCTTACAGTAATAAGCGTAATACTGTTGCCGTTTTTGGTGGGACGGGCATTTATATTGTGCAAAGCGACACGCATATTAACAAGAGCCTGAGAAATATCAAGAATAAGCCCCTGACGGTCAATAGCGGTTATTTGAATTGAAGCCAAGAAGTTAGCAGGACGGTTATCTGCCCAGCAAGCAGGAATCCATCTTGCAGGCTCGGCAGCTTCCTCGGTATTCTGCGGAACATTCAGACAGTCACGCTTATGGATAGAAACGCCGTGACCTCTGGTTATAAAGCCTATTATATCGTCACCGGGAAGCGGTGCACAGCATTTCGAAAACTTGATAAGACAGTTATCAATACCCTCTACTATAACACCGTCGGTAGCCTTAGAATGTTTATGAGGTACAGTTTCGGGCAAGGTGGTTATAACCTTGTTTTGCTTTGAAATACGGTTGTAGGTTTCTTTGATATTAGGCAGTATTCTGGCAAGAACAACACCGCCGTAGCCAATAGCAGCATACAGTTCGTCAATATTTTCAAGGCGCTGTTTTTTAACAATGTCAAGAAGGAATTCTTCAAGCTGCTCATCTTCTTCAAAGACAATACCGTTACGCTTGAATTCCTTTTCAAGCTCGTTTCTGCCGTTTTCAATATTTTCAGCGCGTTTTTCTTTCTTAAACCAGCTTCTGATTTTAGATTTCGCCTGATTTGTTACGGCAATATTCATCCAATCTCGGCTGGGACCGTGACCTGCCTGATTGGTGGTGAGAATTTCAATAATTTCACCTGTTTTAATTACGTGGTTTATAGGTACAATTTTTCCGTCAACCTTAGCGCCCACCATTTTTATACCAACAGCAGAGTGAATAGCAAAAGCAAAGTCAACAACCGTAGCACCTGCAGGAAGGTTTATAACGTCACCCTTAGGAGTTACGGCAAAGGTGTCGTCTTGAGCAAGGTCAACCTTTATACTTCTGATAATTTCAGAAGCATCGCCCGTGTCGGTTTGAGTTTCAAGAATCTGTCTTATCCAGGCAAGCTGACTTTCCATACTTGCATCGTTGCCGTGTATACCTGCTTTATATTTCCAGTGCGCAGCAATTCCGTACTCGGCAGTTTCGTGCATTTCTTCGGTTCTTATCTGTATTTCAAATGGTACGCCCTCTCTGCCTATAACGGTGGTATGAAGAGACTGGTACATATTGGGCTTGGGGGTTGAAATATAGTCCTTAAATCTGTTTGGTATAGGGCGGAAAAGGTCGTGTATAATACCAAGTATATTGTAGCAGTTAGCCACGGTATCGGTAATAATACGAACGGCATAAATATCGTATATTTCTTCAAAGCTTTTGCCCTGAATAAACATTTTTCTGTATATACCGTTTATGGATTTTACACGGCTTTGGAATTCGGTTTTAACATCGGGAATATCTGCCTTTAAGCGTTCGCTTATTTTCTCCTTTACCGACTGAAGCATAACAGTGCGGTATTTATCGTTACCGCTGAGTAGATTTTCAATTTCTTTATAAGCAACAGGGTCAAGGTGGGCAATAGAAATATCTTCCAGTTCTTCCTTTATGGGACGAATACCGAGTCTATGAGCAATAGGCGCATAAACCTCAAGGGTTTCAAGAGCTTTATCCCTTTGCTTTTGCTGCGGCATAAATTCAATGGTACGCATATTATGAAGACGGTCGGCAAGCTTTATCAGAATAACCCTTATATCCTTACCCATAGCTATAAGCATTTTTCTAATGCTTTCTGCCTGCTGTTCTTCTTTTGAAATAAAGGAAAGACGACCAATTTTAGTAACACCGTCTACAAGCAAGGCCACATCTTGTGAGAACATTTTTCCTATTTCTTCAACGGTGGTTTCGGTATCTTCAACCGCATCGTGAAGCAAAGCTGCGCATACCGCCTCACTGTCCAGACCTAACTGTGCTACTATTTTGGCAACACATACAGGATGGATATAATATTCCTCATTGGATTTTCTCATTTGGCCTTTGTGTACTTTTACGCAAAACTCAAATGCCTTTTTAATCATCTTGTAATCGAAAGGAATATTTTGACTTTTCAGATAATTTTCAAAACTCTCAAAATCTTTCTCATAGGTACATTCCATAAGCTCACCCCCTTATTCTTTTAAGTATTTCTGACTGTTCAAGGTCTACCTTACTGCCCACATTTATCACCGACAGTATTTCAACGCCGTTATCGTTTGTTCTTGAAATCAAAGACATTTCAGCAAGAATATCGAGTATAATTTTCACCTTTGCTATGTCTATACTGCCTGAAAGGCGTTGAATAATGCCTTCGGTAATACAAGGTTCTCGGTAGATATATTTATAAACCGTTCTGCACTCTTCAATAGTAGGACAATAAAGACTGTAATCCTTAACCTCTCCACCCGAAAAATCATCGTAAGCCGCAAGTTGACAGGCAAGATTTTCATCGTTAAAACCTGCATAACGGTAGTCTTTGATTTGTATTGAAAGATATTCCTTTGAGTTATACAAATTTGTTTCAAGTACTACTGCAATATCAAGAAATTCGCCTTTTTTAAACGGGAACGCCTTTTCTTCACAAGAAAACAGCATAGCCTGAAAAGCCACTGCACCCTTTACAAAGGAAATTTTCAAATGCTTACCGTTACCAACCGGTGTGATTTTTTCTATCTGCACGGCAAGTAAGGCAAAAATAGGAACATTGTTACCCGTGCCAAAGGGCTGAAGCATATCAAGGGCATAAACAAGGTCAATACTCAGCGCCGCAGGATTTAATTTACAGTCCAGTTTAAGTACAGGCGCGACAGGTTTTAAACTTTTAGCATATTCATTGATTTTTGTTCTGAAAGCTACGATATTTTCTTTTTTAACGGTTAGCCCTGCCGCCTGTTCGTGACCGCCGAATTTTTCAGTATATGCTTCGGCAGATTTTACGGCTTCATAAAGAGAGAAGCCTTCAAGACTTCTGCCCGAACCGTGAGCTACATCACCGTCGGTGCTGAGTACTATTGCAGGCTTGCCGTAGTGCTCACAAATTCGTGAAGCCACAATACCCACAATGCCGTGATGCCAGTTTTCACCGGCAACCACTATCACTCTGTCTTTATAAAGACCTTGAGCCTCAATAATATTTTGAGCCTCACGGTAGATTTCTTTTTCGGTTTCTTGACGGGAAATGTTTTCGGCATTTATCTCTTCTGCAAGAGCCGTTGCTGTTTCTTTTGAATCCGAAGTCAAAAGCTTTAAAGCACGCTCTGCACTACCCATTCTGCCTGCCGCATTTATTCTGGGAACAAGGCCGAAAGAAATTCTGCCGACTGATAGTTTATCGTTGTCAAGACCTGCAACCTTAATAAGAGCGTCAATACCGGTGCGGCGCTGGTTTTTTATTATATCAAAGCCTGTTTTAACAAAGCAGCGGTTCTCACTTGTTAAAGGCATTACGTCACCTACCGTACCAAGTGCAACAAGGTCGCCGTACTTATATATCATTTCCTCGGGCATAGCATCCTCAATAGCGCAAACAAGCATAAAAGCAACTGCTACGCCGCAAATATCTTTAAACTCGCTTGAGTCGTCTTTTCTGTGAGGATCAACAACAGCAACAGCGTCAGGTATTTCTTCAGGCGGTAAGTGGTGGTCGGTAACAACAACATCAATGCCGAGAGACACAGCATAATCAATTTCCTCTTTACAGGAAATTCCGTTATCTACAGTAACTATCAAATTAACGCCCTTGGTTTTAAGAACATCTATGGCAGGTTTATTCATACCATAGCCCTCATTAAAGCGGTCAGGAATATGATAGATTACATCTGCCCCTTTTTCTGTCAGATACAAAAACAGCAGAGCGGTAGCGGTAACACCGTCACAGTCATAGTCGCCGTAAATAGCTATTTTTTCACCGTTTTCTATAGCTTCATTTATGCGCTGTGCCGCCTTATCCATATCACGAAGTTCAAGAGGATGAGCAAAAACAGGCTCATCTGACAAAAACTCTTCAAGAAGTGCAGGATCATCATAGCCTCTTGACGAAGCTATCATAGCAACAAACGGGTCGATATCACATTCTTCGGCTAACATTTTGGCAAGTTCTTTGTCAACACTTGCAATTTCCCATTTTTTCATACTTCCTGCCCCCCCTTCAAAAAAAGCAAACATTCACCCAATATAATTACATTTAATATATATTTTATCATAAATATGTCTGTTTTGCAACAAAAAAAGAACGGCTTAACGCCGTTCCTTTATCATTATAAATCAAGGGTTTTAAGATATTCTATAAAGCCTGCAACAGCGCCGTCAACACAGTCGCAAGAAACAAAGTCAACATGCTTTTTAATATCATCAGGGCTGCCGCTCGGACAACAGGAAACCCCTGCCGTATCAAGCATTTCCACATCGTTATAATAATCGCCTATTGCAAAGGTTTTTCCCTTTTCAATACCGAGTATTTTTCTTAAATTTTCAAGTCCGAAACCTTTATGAGCACCACCCGGTAATTGCTCAAAACCGCGATAAGATTTACCGTCAAGTTCAAAAGTAGCCCACGTAAAACTTGAATTAACAAACTCTCTTTCCTTTGCCATTTCTTCGAGTTTTTCATCCGGAAATCCTGCGTAATACATACACATAGCCTTGTTCCATTTAAGGTCTTTGACATCTTCGTATGTAGCCGTTACGGGTTTCAAGTGTTCGTAATCACAATGCTCTTTACAAGCCGAGCTGTAATTTATAAGATACACGGTTTTGCCGCAAAAAATTTCGACGCCCATATCGGGAAAACGCTCAAGAACTTCTTTAAAAAAGGTTTTATCTTCTTCGGGAAGGTGACATTCCGCCACAGGCGACTCGGTAGCATATTCATAAACCATACCGCCGTTATAAACTATTGAATATTTCAAATCTTTGAAATTTTTAACCAGATGGTCAATAGCCATTGAACAACGTCCTGTTGCAATTACAAAAGTACCGCCGAGATTTATAAATTCCTCTATTGCCGCATAGTTTTTCGGGTTAATATACCCCTTATCCATTAGCGTTCCGTCCATATCCGAAGCTAATAAACAATTTTTAAATTTCATTATTTTATCTCCTCTAAAAATGCCGTGAAATAAGGAGGAAGTTCACTTGTAAACTCCATATACTCCTTAGTTGTGGGGTGAATAAATCCTATTTTTCTGGCGTGCAGACATTGACCGCCAAGTTTTTTAATAACCTTTCTCGGTCCGTAAACCTCGTCGCCTGCCACCGCATAACCGATATAAGACATATGCACTCTTATCTGATGCGTTCTGCCAGTTTCAAGTTTTAAAGCTATATGAGTAAAGCCGTTAAGCCTTGAAATAACTCTGTAATGAGTAGTAGCATCTCTTGAGGCTATGGGTGTCACCGCCATCTGCTTACGCTTTGTAGGGTGTCTGCCAATAGGCGCATTTACGGTTCCGCTATCCTTTTTAACGTTGCCGTAAACCACCGCTTCATATTCTCTGGTAAAAGAATGTTCCTTTATTTGACTAGCCAAAAAATTATGAGCATTATCGTTTTTTGCCACAATAAGCAAACCGCTTGTATCCTTATCTATACGGTGAACAATACCGGGACGCGCTACACCGCCGATACCCGAAAGGCTATCACCGCAATGATAAAGAAGCGCGGAAACCAAAGTGTTTTCTCTCTGCCCTGCCGCAGGATGAACCACCATACCTTTTGGTTTATTTACAACAAGCAGGTCATCATCCTCATAGATTATATCAAGAGGTATGTTTTGAGGTTCTACCTTGTCTTCCACAGGATCGGGAACGATAATTTTAACGGTATCGCCCACCTTTACCTTAGCATTTTTAGAAGCCGCAACGGTATTCAGAAAAACATTGCCGTCAGCAATAAGCTTAGCCGCAAAAGAGCGCGTAATATCTGCTGTTTCAGCCACTATAACATCAATACGACGGCTTTCGCCGTCATATATAAGATCAAATTCTTGCATTTTTTCTGCGGTCACTTGCCATATCTACAACAAAGTACAACACAAGAAGCGCCGCACCTACAACAATAGCACAGTCGGCTATATTAAATACAGGAAATTTCATGAATTCAAGATGAATAAAGTCAACAACCTCACCGCCGTTGAAAATACGGTCTATCATATTACCAAGACCGCCCGACAGCACAAGTGTAATAGCCCAAAACAGCAATTTATTCTTAATGCCATGTTTTAAAAGAAGGGCAAAGCATATAATCATAACAATAATGGTAACAGAGAGTAAAATCCAAGTATAGCCTTCTAAAAAGCCCCATGCGCCTCCCTTATTATTGATATGCCAAAAGCCTATAAAACCCGGAATAAAGTCTGCGTCGGCGCCAAGAGGCATATTCTGCACAACGATATATTTAGTTATCTGGTCAAGTGCTAAAAATACTACGCCTATAATAACGGCAAGAACATAACTGGTCATCTGGTTTTCTCCTTATCAAACATACTTACTGTATTTTAAAATCAAACGCCCTTTTTTAGTTGTTTCAGAGGATGGGCTGAGAAGGAATTTTCCTTCGCCTCTGATAGAAATTTTTGCATCCATCGGCACAATAGCTGTAACCTTATCGTTTACTAAAGCATTTACAGAAACTCTTTTTTCAAGTATTATTTCTTTTGCTTTTTCTCTTGAGGTACCGATAAGCGCGGCAACTATGCAATCAAGCCTGAAAGATGCAACGGTATCTGTAAATTCCTTCAAAGTTGCAGATAGGGGTAACGGACAGGAAAAGCCTTCGGTGATAGTTACACCCACACCGCCTACCTTTTCTATCTGCAAAGCAATATATTTGCTCACATTTTCTGCAACAAAAGCAACCGTTCTGCCCTCTTCGCAAAGAATATCTCCAATACTTTCTCTGGTAATACCAAGAGACATAAATGTTCCCAAAAAGTCTTTATGAGAAAGCTTATCGCACTTTCTGTAGGTAAAGGTGAAACTTTTCAAAACACCCGTTTGTGCACCGCTTTCGCACCAGTCGGGAAGCGATATAAAAAAGCGCCGCTCGGCATCTTCATATCCGCCGAAAAAGTCATACCTTTCCCCTTTCAAACAGGAAAGGAGCTTTACCTTTGCAATTTCGCTTTCACTCAAAAAACCTACCGCTTTAAAAACGCCGGTAACATTTTTAAGCCGTATAGCATCATCTATGCGCGAGAAAAGAATTTGTTCATCCATCAATAACTGCTGTCACCGTATTCTTCAGCAAAAGCATCGCCGTTTACATCAACATCGGAAGGAGCAATAACAAAGGTATTGTATGCTGCTTTTCTAATAGTACCGTTTTTAGCATAAGCGACACCCGAAAGAAAATCTAAAATACGACGAGAAAGGTCACGGTCAGATTTTTCAAGATTAAGCACTACGGTTTTCTTAGCGCAGTAATGGTCAGCTATTGAGGTTACATCCTCAAAACGCTCGGGTTTTACAAGAACAACCTGCATATTGCCACCGGTGAAAGGCACAGTCTTACTCTTGCGTTCTGAACGCAAAATATCTCTCTTGGGCTGTTCCTTTCTTGCAGGCTCAGTATATTCTTCCTCTTCTGCAACATTTTCTTCTTCGTAATCCTCATCGGATACATTCATAATGTTTTTAATACCATCCCATAAACTCATATTTTTTATCTCCTTTTATTTTTTATACGTTATAGGTTCTTCTGCCGTAAAGCAGAGTACCTATTCGAACCTCTGTAGCACCGCAACGAATTGCGCACTCATAGTCATCGGACATTCCCATAGATAAGATATCCATATATACATTATCTATTTTTTTGTCCCTTATGTCAATAAACAGTTGATGCATTTTTAAAAAATATTCACGATTTTTACTTTCATCGGTACAAACAGGCGGAATAGCCATAAGTCCTTTTATCCTTATTCCACCTATATTTGAAATATTTTGAATATTTTCCAAAATCTCATCATACAAAAAGCCCGATTTACTTTCTTCGTTCCCAATATTTACTTCAAGCAAAATATCGGTAATGGTATTTATTTTTTCACTTTGCTTTCCTATCATAGCGGCAAGCTTTAAGCTGTCTACCGATTCAATAAGTGAAACTCTGCCAACAACATCCTTTACCTTATTGGTCTGCAGATGACCGATAAAATGCTTTGTCACATTCTTGCTTACTTCATTTTCTTTAGAAATAAGTTCTTGTACTCTGTTATCACCTATCACCTTAATGCCCTTGTCAATAGAGTAATTTATAAGCCCAGGTGAAACGGTTTTAACGGCAGCAAGTAAAGTGATATCTTCGGGATTTCTGCCGCTAAATTTTGCAGCAGCCGCTATTTTTTCTTTAATTTCACTGTAATTTTCGTCAAAAACCTCAGTCAATGATTTTTCCTTCATACAAATTCCTTCCCTTGACAACAACTTTATCGTGAAGTCGCAGTGATGTATTGTCAGTTGCAAGTGATTTTTCGCAGATTACATAATCCTCTGTCTGATAAAGCACACGCACCTTAACAAACTTAAGTTCCATACCCGAAACAATATATACACCGGTTTGACCGTTGTTTACTCTAAGTGCGCCGCGCTCTATTCTAAGCCCCTCATACTCACCGCTTATAATCATCATAGAGCCCGTACGCATGGTTGCCAGTTCAGAATTCATTTCTTGACAAGAAAAAAGCAGTACAGCTCTTTCTCTGTCCTCCGATAAATTCACAGCCGCAACAGTAACGTTGATATAAGGATTACTCTTTAACAGAGTTTTGATTTTCACGCTATCCCCTGCTTTATACGCAAGAGACTGGTCTGCCGTAACAACCGCCGCAATATACCAGGTATAGTCAGAAACAATTTTTCCTGTTTTCGTTTCACCGTTTACATTTTCAGCGGTTACCTTATCCATAAATTCAGGGGTATAATTTTCAAGGTTTTCGGTAGTAAGGACATTTTCATAACCGTCAACCTGAGATATAAAGAAGCCCGAAGACTCTGCCGTTACTTTACTTACCGGCTCTGAAAGTGATGTTTCAAGTGAAGAAAGCTCACCTTTAAGAGAATTAAGCTGTTCGGTAAAATCAGCAGTATTTCCTATTACCATTTCTTTTCTGTTCATCATAGTAAGCAAATCATCGCTTTGATTTCGTGCTTCTTTAAAATTACCGCTTGAACACAGAAACAGAATATTACCAAGCTTGTCATTTATCTTACTATTCAGCAGATTTATATCCACAGCCGCAAGGTCATTGTAGCTCTGAATAGTTTCAATATTTGAAATTTTGTCTTTAAGTTCTTCTATACGGTTTACGGCAAGTGAATCCGCTTCGTTTGTATAAATATCGGCAATTACACCGTCTTTTGCTATTCTCTCACCATCGTTTACCTTTAAATGCACAACACCGCCAGTAATACGGTCAATTGTTTTTTCATTTCTTATTATCATACCGGTAAAAGAAATGCCCTCTGTTTCCGTAATGTGCTGTGCAGCATTTGTAGTAATGGGGGTATAAAAGGATGAATATATCTGATAGAGCAAGAAAAATGCCAACACTACTATAAGGGTTATTCTTGTAAAACGACTTTTCAGCATTTATTTCATCCTTTCTTCTATAATTTCAAAAGCCCTGTTTAAAACGTTCTCTTTATCTGCATAAATCCAATTTATACGGGAGTCTCTTCTAAACCAGGTCAGCTGTCTTTTAGCATATCGACGGGTTTCACGCTTTAAGGTTTCAACAGCACTGTCTAAAGAAATTTCTCCGTTAAAATAAGGTATAAACTCTTTATGACCTATTGCCTGAGCCGCAGTAACGCCTTTACTGCCTGCCGTTTTTGCCTCTTCTAAAAGACCGTTTTCAAGCATTAAATCTACACGTTTATTTATACGCTCATAAAGTTTTTCTCTGTCCTCATAGGTAATGCCTATCATAAGCGGATCATAGGGGCTGTCGTTTTGTTTTGACAGTTTATTCTGCTCTGTTATTGTATTACCCGTCGACCTATAAACCTCAAAAGCTCTGACAATTCGTCTACGGTCCCCCACCGACAGTTTTTCGGCTGTTTCTTTATCAATTTCATAAAGTCTTTTAAGCATTGTTTCGGCGCCGAGCCTATCAAACTCTTCTTCTATAGCTTGTCTTAAATTCAAGTCTGTTTTCTGGTCGCTGAACTTAATGCCGTCTATAAGACTGTTAATATAAAGTCCCGTTCCGCCTGCTATTATGGGAACTTTTCCTTTAGCGTAAACCTGGGCTATTTTTTCACCTGCCAAGCTTACATAATCGGCAACAGAAAATTTTTCACTGGGGTTTAAAAACTCAACAAGGTGATGAACGGCGCTTTGTTTTTCGATATCGCTTGGTGCTGCAGATGCAATGGGAAAACCCTTATAAATCTGCATAGAGTCAGCCGAAATTATTTCACCGTTATATTTTTTTGCAATATTGATAGCAAGTCCCGTTTTTCCTGAAGCGGTAGGACCTACTACAACAATTACGGGAATCTTAACAAAATTTTCACTCATTGTATTCTTCCAAACTGCTTTTCAAGTTCGCGTTTTTTTATTTCAAAAGCTACCGGTCTGCCGTGAGGACAGTAGAAAATATCATCTCTTGTTAAAACTTCACGGGCAAGTCTTATCATTTCAGCCTCGCTTGTTTTATATCCCGCCTTAATTGCAGCTTTGCAAGACACGGTATGATAAATATTTTCAAGTTTTTCTATTTCTACGCCGCCGCACTGTGCAAGGTTTTCAGCAACCTCATAAAACAGTCCCGAAACGTCCTCACCCGATAAGGCGGCAGGTATACCTCTTACAATTACGGTGTTATTTCCGAAATCATCAACCTCAAAGCCGCTTTTTTGAAGCAAATCATAAGATTCATTAACTGCGTTATACTGCCCTGCCGACAGTTTTACCGTAACGGGAAGCAGTAATTGCTGACACTGCGGTTCTTGTGTCTTTTTAAGTTTTTCAAAAAGTATTCTTTCATGAGAAGCATGTTTATCTATAAAGAAAACACTGTCCCCTTTTTCTACGATTATGTATGTAGAAAAAGCCTCGCCCACAAATTTTATATCCTCTGCATCTAAAGAAATTTCCTCTTTAGGCTCTTCTTTCTGTATTAAAACTTTTGTCTGTGCTTTTGGTTTTTCGTCAACAGTTTCTATGGTAACCGGTGCGATTTTTGTTTTAAGCAGTTCTTCATCACTGAATTTATTTTCAAAAACAATATCCGCCTTTGGTGGCTCTACCCTTACGGGATAATCGTACCACTGTTTATCCTCCGTCTTTTTTTCCACCTTAATGGCAGTTTGTTTATATTCCTCAACCGTCATTCTGTCAAAAGCCTTGGTTTGTGCAGGTTTTATATTTATCTGCGGACGCTCATCCTTTTCGGTTAAAGCATTTTTTACAGTAAAGTAAACAGCATCAAATATAGCTTTATCGTCAGAAAAACGCACCTCTGTTTTAGATGGGTGAACATTAACGTCCACCACCGAAGGATTAACGCTGACATTCAAAACACAGGCAGGAAATTTGCCTACCATAACGCTGTTTTTGTACGCCGCTTCAAGTGCAGATATCATAGTGCCGTTACGAACAAGTCTGCCGTTTAAAAAGAAATACTGACTTGTTCTTTTTGGTCTGCAGTAAATGGGTTTGCAGATAAAACCCTCAACAGTAACAGAATTTAACATGTTTTCTGCGGGGATTAGCGTTGAAAAAAATTCTCTGCCCAAAACAGAATATATGGCAGAAGAAAGTTTACCATCCCCCGAAGTAGTAATTACATCCTTTTGGTCTTTGGTATAACGAATAGCAATTTCGGGGTGTGAAAGAGCAATTTTTTCTATAAGGTCGGTTATTATATTTGCTTCGCTGACGTCTTTTTTAAGAAACTTCATACGCGCAGGCGTGTTATAGAACAAATCTCTCACAATAACGGTTGTTCCCTCAGGGCAGCCCGTTTCTTCAAAGGCTTTTTCCTCGCCGCCCTCTATAACGTAACGAGTACCCACAATATCGGCTTCTCTGCGGGTTATAAGTTCTACCTTTGCCACCGAAGAAATAGCCGCCAGCGCTTCACCGCGGAAGCCTAATGTGTTTATGCCGTCAAGGTCCTCTTCTTTTACGATTTTACTTGTTGCGTGACGAAGAAAGGCTGTAGGCACCTGCTCTTTTTCGATACCGCAACCGTTATCAGTAACACGCATATAAAGAACACCGCCGCCGCGAATTTCCACCGAAATATCGGTAGCGCCTGCGTCAATAGCATTCTCAAGTATTTCTTTAATAACCGAAGCAGGTCTTTCAACCACTTCGCCTGCGGCGATTTTTTCGGCTATAAATTTTGGCAAAACATTGATTTGCGGCATTTTATATACCTCTTATTCCTTTGCTTTATTTGCTAAATCGTAAAGTAATTTCATAGATTCTATAGGTGTTAATGTGTTAACATCTATAGCTCTCAGTTCGTCAAGAATTTCCTTTGCCTGTTGCATTTCAAGGGGCAACTGAGAAGTATCGTCAACAACCGTGCGATAGGTCACAACACCCTCTGACTCGGTCTGCTTTAATACCTCTTTGGCGCGGTTTATAACAGAATTTGGAATTCCCGAAAGCTTGGCAACCTCTATACCGTAGCTTTCGTCAGCACCGCCGGGCACTATACGGCGAAGGAAAATAATATCATCGCCGCGCTTTTTAACGGCTATGTTATAGTTCTTTACGCCGTTTATTTCGTTTTCCATTTGGGTAAGTTCGTGATAATGGGTTGCAAACAGTGATTTTGCACCTATTTTCTTTTTATCAACCACATATTCAAGCACAGCCTTTGCTATAGACATACCGTCAAAGGTGGAAGTGCCTCTGCCGATTTCGTCAAGAATAAGCAAACTTTTACTTGTGGCATTTTTAAGAATTGATGCAACCTCGCTCATTTCTACCATAAAGGTCGACTGACCGGAGGATAAATCATCGGAAGCGCCAACACGGGTGAAAATAGCGTCGCATATCGATATATTAGCACTTTGCGCAGGTACAAAGGAGCCGATCTGAGCCATTAAAACTATAATTGCGACCTGACGCATATAGGTTGATTTACCTGCCATATTAGGACCTGTAATAATGGCACAGCGGTCATCACCGCCATTAAGATAAGTATCATTAGACACAAAGGGCGTACTCGTTAGTTTTTCTACCACAGGGTGTCTGCCCGCTTTAATAAGTATCGTGCCGTCGTCACTTACACGGGGACGGCAGTAGTTATTTTCAACCGCAACGGTGGCAAAGGAGCGCAGTACATCAAGTCTGGCTACAGCCGCCGCTGTTTTTTGCAGTCTGTTGGCATTTTCGGCAACCTGTTTTCTGATAGCATCAAAAAGTTCATATTCAAGAGCAACAATTCTGTCTTTTGCGCCAAGAAGCTTGCCTTCAAGTATTTTAAGTTCTTCGGTGATAAACCTTTCTCCGCCTGTTAAGGTCTGCTTTCTTATATAATCTTCAGGTACAAGGTCAAGGAAAGAATTAGTAACCTCAATATAGTAACCGAAAACCTTATTATATTTTACTTTAAGATTTTTAATGCCTGTTCTTTCTTTCTCACGAGCCTCTATTTCAGCAAGAACGCCTGTACCGTTGGTCATAATATCGCGAAGCGAGTCAACCTCGCTGTTATAGCCGTTCTTTATCATTCCGCCCTCTCTGAGTAGTGCAGGTGGCTCTTCAACAATGGCGTTGTCGATAAGAACTTTTATATCGTCAAGATAATCTATATCGCTGTCTGCCTCTTTAATCATTCTGCTTTGAGCATCTTTAACAACATTTTTAAGGGTAGGAACCGCTTCAAGTGTAGAGCATAAAGCGCGTAAATCTCTCGCGTTAGCCGTGCCGTAAACTATTTTAGACATTATTCTTTCAATGTCTTTTATATGACGAAGAGCCTCGCCAAGTTCACCTCTCATAATAGTGTCGGTATAAAGCTCTTCAACGGCATTCTGACGGCTGTTGATAAGATTAAAGGTCATAAGAGGCTGTTCTATCCAGCTCTTTATAAGGCGCTTACCCATAGCCGTATGAGTTTTATCAAGAACCCAAAGCAATGAGCCCTTGCGTGACTTTGTACGCATTGTTTCAACTATTTCAAGATTTCTGACAGCGTTCATATCAAGGCGCATAAACTGACTGCCGACATAGTATTTTATCTGATTTACCGAGATGTTGCCCGTTATACCCGTTTCATAAAGATATCTGATAACGGCACCCAGCGCACTTTCTGCCGCTGTGCCCCCTGGAATACCCAGATTTTCAATACTAATCACCTTAAAATGCTTTAAAACGGAAGGCTCACTAACCTGAATATCAAATTCTTCAGGCTGTCTTCTTGTGATAACACCATCAAATTTTTCTTTTACAAGGCTAAGAACCTTATCATTTTCAAAATCAGAAACAAGCAGAAGCTCTTTCGGAGAAAATCTGCCAAGCTCGTCTAAAATAAGGGAAGCTATTTCCTGACCTGAAATTTCGGTAAGATAAGCTTCACCGGTAGAAGCATCGGTAAAGCATATACCAGCCGCGCCGTCAATTAAAGAAACAGCGCAAAGGAAGTTGTTTTTACCCTCGTCAAGCATACTGTCTTCAATAACGGTACCGGGGGTAATTATTCTTATTATATCTCTTTTAACAAGGCCTTTTGCGGTAGCAGGGTCTTCAACCTGCTCACAAATAGCCACTTTATAGCCCTTTTCAACAAGGCGTTGAATATATGTTTCGCAGGCGTGAAAAGGAACGCCGCACATTGGCGCACGCTCAGACAGACCGCAATCCTTTCCCGTAAGCACAAGGTCAAGTTCATTTGACACATTTTCGGCGTCTTCGAAAAACATTTCGTAAAAGTCGCCCACTCTGAAAAAGATAATACAGTCTTTATTATTTTCTTTAATTTCAAGATACTGTCGCATCATTGGCGATAGCTCTGCCATTATTCACACCTACCAAATATACATTTTCAAAAATCAGTGACAGCCCGAACAGGAACTGCAACTACCGGTACAACCCTGAGGAGCCTCACAGGTTTCGGGGTCAGCACCCTCAGCGCACATATGCACGATAGCAACGATATCGCTGAGCATTTTATCAACCTTTTCTTTAGACTCGTTATACGCCTTCATAGTATCGTTTTGCATAATAGAGTCGTATATTTTACGCAGTTCAAGGTTTGCTTCTCTGAACTTTTCTTCGTCTCTGTTTTCTTCACTGCCGATACGTTCAACGTTCATTCTTGCAATATTAAACTCACCTACAAGATTCTGTACCGTTTCGTCTTTATCAAGAGCTAATTTATACTTAGCGTATTCAATAAATCTTTCATCCTCTTGCAAAGCTTTTCCTAAATTTCTTGTTGCTGTTAATACATCCATTTTTATTTCTCCTTATACAACAATGCCTTCAAGCACGGTTGTCAGTTTATCAATTTTTACCTTTATGAATTTGCCCAGATCATCTTCAGTACCGTCAAACTCAACAACGGCGGTACCGTTTGTATGACCTGCCATTTTTCCTTCTGCCCTGCCGTAATCGTCACAAAGTACCTCTACCGTTTTGCCAACATAAGAGGCGGTGATTTTATTGCCGATTTCTTCTTGAGCGCAAAGCAGTTCGTCAAACCACTTGCCTTTTTCCTCTCGGCTTATTGGATCGTCCATTTCTGCCGCAGGGGTATTGTTACGCGGCGAATAGATAAAGGTGAAAAGTGAAGAAAATTCCACTTCTTTTATCAATGACAGAGTCTGACAAAAATCTTCATAGGTTTCACCCGGAAAGCCGACGATTATATCACTTGTAAGTGATATGCCAGGCATTCTTTCTTTTGCCGCTTTTATTAAAGACAAATACTTTTCTCTTGTGTATTTTCGGTTCATAAGAGAAAGTATGCGGTCACTTCCGCTTTGGAAAGGAAGATGCAAATGACGGCTTACCTTTTCACATTCCTTCATAGTATCAAGAAGTTCTATAGTGCAGTCTTTAGGGTGAGAGGTCATAAAGCGAATACGAAAATCACCCTCAATAGCATTTATTTTTCTGAGCAGCTGTGAGAAGTTCATATTAAAATCACAACCCGCACCGTAAGAGTTAACATTTTGGCCTAAAAGTGTTATGTCTTTATAGCCCTTTTCTATAAGTGACTTTGCCTCGCTTATAATTTCGTCAGGGTGGCGGGAACGCTCTCTGCCCCTTACATACGGAACGATACAATAACTGCAAAAATTATTACAACCGTACATAATAGGAAGCCAAGCCTTAAAATCACCGTCACGGTGAACGGGTATATTTTCGATTATTGCCTTACCGTCAGGGTTTTCAAAAATTCTTGCCGAGCCGTTTAAACGCTTATATAAAAATTCGGGCAATCTGTACTGAACATGCGTACCGAAAACTATATCAACATAAGGGTAGCTTTTTTTGATTTTTTCTTTTACCGTATCCTGCTGAGCCATACAGCCGCAAACGGCAATTATCATATTCTTATTATTTTTCTTAAGCCGCTTTGTCGTGCCGATATTTCCAAATACTCTGTCTTCAGCATGTCCGCGCACAGCACAGGTATTAAAAAGCACCAAATCGGCATCTTCAATATCATCACTAAGAGAATACCCCATACCCGACAGCATACCCTTCATACGTTCAGAATCACTAACATTCTGCTGACAGCCATAGGTCATTATACAGGCTTTCGGTGTTCTGCCGTAAACGCTTTTTAGTATGGACGGCATACGGGAAATATACCCTTGCTGTTCGGCTACATAATCCTTAACTTCCAAGTCACAGACTCCTCATAATAATAATTATAATTATTATACTATATATTAAGCAATTATGCAAGAATTATTAGCACAAAAAAACAGCGGTCAAGATTACCCTGACCGCCTTTAATCAGTATGAAGTTTTTGCCTCGTTCCAGTCCTTTAAAACAATAAGCATATCTGCCGCTATTTGCTTTGCCCCCATTAAATTATGCTCTTTATAATTTCCACATTCTATAGGGTCAGTACCGGGTATTTTGCCTTCAAAATCAGCAATAAATTCAAAGGCCTCTTTAATCATTTTTATGGTGTCACTTGTGCTTACCTTATCCCGCATAAGCAGATAAAACCCTGTTCTGCAGCCCATTGGGCCAACATAAATAACGCTGTCTTTAAACTGACTGTTTCTGGAATATGTGGCAAAAAGATGCTCAAAGGTGTGCATTGCCCCATTTTCAAGATAATCGCCGCCGTTTGGCTTTTTCATTCGTATATCATAGGTTATCACGTCACCGTCAATACGGGATACATACATACCCTTTTGGAGTGTGTTGTGATTAACCGTAAAACTTGCTATTTTTTCCATAAAATACCCCTTATTAAAACAGTTCTGTGGACAAATATCTGTCCCCCGTATCAGGCAGAATAACCACTATTTTTTTGCCCTTATTTTCTTTCATTTTGGCAAGTTTTAAAGCGACAGAAAGTGCGGCGCCCGAGGAAATTCCCACAAGAATTCCCTTGGTTTTTGCAAGTAACCTTGCCGCGGCAAACGCCTCTTCCTTTGAAGCGGTAACAATATCGTCTACATAAGATAAATCAAGTATTTCGGGCACAAAATTAGCGCCTATTCCCTGTATGGCGTGAGGACCGGATACACCCTTTGAAAGCAGAGGCGAATCCTCAGGCTCAACAGCAATAATTTTAACATTTTGATTTTTTTCTTTAGCATATTTGCCTATACCCGTAATGGTACCGCCCGTGCCAACACAGGCAACTATAACATCAAGGTCATTTTCGGTATCTTCAAAAATTTCAGGCGCAGTAGTGGTATAGTGAGCCAAGGCGTTTGCCTTGTTTTCAAACTGCCCCATAATAATACTGTCACCAATTTCTTTTGACAGTTCTTCGGCTTTTTCTATGGCGCCTGCCATACCTTTTTCGCCGCTTGTCAGCACAATTTCAGCACCATAAGCCTTTAAAAGTTTTCTGCGTTCTACACTCATGGTTTCGGGCATAGTAAGTATAACCTTATAGCCACGGGAAGCAGCTATAGCGGCAAGACCTATACCTGTATTTCCGCTTGTGGGCTCAATAATAACCGATCCTTTTTTAAGTCTTCCGCTTTGTTCGGCATCTTCTATCATAGATAATGCGGCGCGGTCTTTAATGCTACCTGCAGGATTTAAATATTCAAGTTTTGCATAAATTTTTGCAGGTAAATCTTCGCCCGTATAATCACTTACATCGAGCAAAGGAGTCTTTCCCACAAGACTGCTTATGTCATTGTAAATTTTCATAATTATCGTCACCATATATTATTTTAACCACAAGGCATATATATGTCAAGAAATTACCTCGTTTTAAGTGCAAGTCCGTCATATTTTCCGTTGCAAAATTTACATTTATAAGTTATTATATAGATATACTTTTCAAGGAGTAAAAGATATGAAAGAAGAATTTTCACGCACCGCCATAGTAATCGGCGAAGAAAATTTAAAAACTTTAAACAACTCGCATATCGCCGTTTTCGGTGTCGGCGGTGTCGGCGGTCACTGTGCAGAAGCACTCGTTCGCGCAGGTATCGGCAGTATTGATATTATAGATTCTGATGTTGTTTCGCTTTCTAACATTAACCGTCAGTTAGTTGCTCTGCACAGTACGGTTGGCAAATTAAAGGTTGACGTATTAAAGGAGCGTTTACTTGATATAAACCCTGATTTAAAGATAACTACCCAACCCGTTTTCTACGGTGAAAAGACAAAAGAACAGTTTGACCTGTCTATATACGATTATATAGTTGATGCCATTGACAGTATTAGCGCAAAGGTAGAACTAATAGTAAATGCATACAAGGTTTCCACCCCTATAATAAGCTCTATGGGTGCGGGAAATAAACTTGAACCTACACTTTTTGAGGTGACTGATATTTACAAAACCAGCGTTTGCCCTCTGGCAAAAGTAATGCGGTATGAACTTAAAAAGCAAGGCATCAAAAAGCTAAAATGTGTTTATTCAAAGGAAATTCCGTCGGTGCGCACTACACCGCCCGGCAGTATGTCTTTTGTCCCGTCCACAGTAGGCTTAATTATGGCAGGTCAGATTATTAAAGACTTAATAAAATAAGAAAAACCGAGAAGAAATCTTCTCGGTTTATTTTTATAGTCGATATTCAATATAGTTATTATGTATAAGCCAGTTTTTAAGTTGTGTGGTCCACTGGCCAACATTATTGCTCTGCTGAGCAAGTCCCATTCCGTGCGGGCCGTTCTGGTAAACGTGCAATTCACAGTCAACCGAATAATCCTTAAGAGCCGAAGCATAAGCAAGACTGTTTTTAATGTTAACCACAGGGTCGTCAAAGGTATGCCATATAAATGCTTTAGGAGTTTTTTCACTTACATTTCCTTGCATACAAAGACTATTAAGCAGTTGCTTGTCATTAACCTTTTCACCCAGCAAATTAACGCCCGATCCGATATGTCCGAATTCCTCAGAAATGGATATAACGGGATAACAAAGAATTTGGAAATCAGGAATAAAATCAACACCGTCTATTTCATCGGGTACAGCCAATAGATTGGAAAAATCATCATAAAGATTACTTACCGAAGCCGCAAGATGACCGCCTGCCGAAGAACCCATTACGCCTATTTTATTTGGCGAAATGCCGTATTTCTCAGCATTATATCTGACGTACTGAACGGCACGTCTTGCATCCATTAAGGGTAGCGGAAAGCGGTGAGGTGAAGTTCTGTACTGACATACAAAAACATCTATTCCCATAGAGTTAAAGAAATCCGCATAGCCCTTGCCCTCGTGCTCAGCGCGATTCATATAACCGCCGCCGGGGAAAATAACAACGGTACAGTCAGGCTTTTTAGATATAGCTGCATAATGCTTTGCAGGATAATATTCAAGAACAGGAGTAAACTCGCATAGTCCGGGAGCTTTTTCCCACAGCTTTATAACTTCCATAATTATACCTCCGTATCAACATACGAGTCAATTTCAATAGTATCTTTTGTAACGGCGCAGTTTACGGCAATTATATTAACACCGCTTTTCTTTGCCAGTCGCAAGGTTTCGGCAAAAGCCCTATGCATTTGCTCATTCGGTTTAAAAAGATGCGCCTGTTTCATCTGTATAACAAACAGAATATAGGCATCGTACCCCTCGTTTTTAGCGCTTATCAGCTCGTTTATATGCTTTATGCCGCGTTCTGTAGGTGCATCGGGGAAAAGAGCTACGCCGTCTTTTTTAAGGGTAACGCCTTTAACTTCAACAAAAGCCTTTTTTCCTTTATCCTCAATATAAAGGTCAAAACGGGAATTTTTATAGGTCACTTCCCTTTTTACAGTAGCATTTTTTGAAAAGATATTGCCCTTTTTAATAAACTCCTCAGCCACAAAGTTAGGTACCTGAGAATCTATATTTATAAGCAGGTCGCCCTTTTCTACAGCAATAAGGTCATAAAGGGTTTTTCGCAAAGGGTTATCACTTTTGCAAAGATATACCGTACAGCCTTTTATTAAAAGTTCTTTGCACCGTCCCGTATTTTTAACATGAACGGTATGAAGAGTACCGTCGATATCTACCTTCGCTATAAATCGGTTAGGGCGCTCAATAAAAGCGCCCTTAACAACATTTTTATATTTCACTGTTTTTATATAACGCCCTTCTGAAGCATTATGTTAGCGTAAAGAGCAGATTCACCCGTAGCAATAATGGCATAAGCCTTTTTGGCTTCCTCATAAAAAGCAAAACGCTCAATTTCGCACATTACATTCTCTCTGCCGCTTTGTTCCTTAATGATTCTTGCATATTCATCCCAGATAGGTGTTTCAACATCGTCACCGGGGGTAACCTGCATTAAAGAAACAGGTTTTTCCACAAAGGTATCAAGAGGAAAGAGTTTTAAAATTGCCTCAAGAACATCGCAGGCGTTATGACCGTCCATACGAATAACCTTAGCATTTTTTCCCATACTTTCTGCAGGAAAATTACCGTCAGCAATGACAATTTTATCGCTATGTCCCATTTCGCAAAGAATTTTAAGAAGTTCGGGGGGTAAAATTTTAGGAATTCCGATTAACATAAATTAAATACACAGAAAAGGGCGAAAACTTTTCACCCTTTTTTGTTTCTCCTTTCTTACTTGTAAAGAGGACCGTATGCGGCACAAGCTCTGTAATCCTGACCTTCCTTGTCCATACCGAAAGCATTCCAGCAAGCAGGACGGAAAATCTTTTCTTCAGGTACGTTGTGCATACAAACAGGTATACGAAGCATAGAGCACATAGTGATAAGGTCAGCGCCGATATGACCGTAAGAAATAGCACCGTGGTTAGCGCCCCAGTTATTCATAACGTCATAAGCTGATTTGAATGCACCCTCGCCTGTAATTCTGGGAGCAAACCAGGTACAAGGCCAAGTATAGTCGGTTCTCTTCCAAAGAGTATCGCTAACTTCATCAGGAAGATTAAGTGTCCAACCTTCAGCTATCTGAAGAACGGGACCAACACCCTTAACGAGATTAAGTCTGATCATTGTTACAGGCCTTTCAGCCTTGGTTTCAAATCTGGAAGAATATCCGCCGCCACGGAAGTAGCCAAGGTCAGCATAGTTCCAGGTGGTGTTTTCCATAATAGCCTTCTGGTCAGCCTCGGTAACATCATACCATTCTTTCATAACGGGATTGCCGTTTTCGTCTTTAGCAGCACCGGTAGCGTCAAGACAGCAAGCACCTGAGTTAATAAGGTGAATAAAGCCATCAGCTTCTTTGGCTTTGCCTTCTACATCGTAGCCGGTAACACGTTTTACAGAATCACCACTCCAGCAGGTACGAACGTCAGCAAACATCTGAGCACGGTTGGTAAGAAGCTTCATAAAGAGCATACCAAGACCGTTAAGAACGTCATTTTCGGTAGCAAATACATAGGGTTCTCTTGCACCGTTCCAGTCAAAAGAGGTGTTAAGAAGTGCCTCGGGGAAGTCGCAGTTGGGATAGAAGTCTGTCCACTGACGCTGTCCCTGGAAGCCAGCGGCAATAGCGTTATGTCCAACTCTTTCTTCTTCACAGCCTGCAGGAAGATTCTGGTTACCGCTCATAAGGTCTTTAATGATAACCATCATCTTAACAACAAATTCCCACTCGCCGTCTTTTTCTTCTCTTGTTTTCTGCATATCAATAGGGTTCTTGTCGAAGCCTTCAATACAGTTAGCCTTTGTCCAGGCAAGTGCTTTTTCGTATTCAGCCTGATCATAGATACCCTCACTCATTCTGCGGATGATTTCTACCTCGTCAACAGATTCAACTCGCATACCGAGATATTCTTCAATAAACTCAGGAGAGATGATAGAGCCGGCAATACCCATACAGATAGAGCCTATTTGTAAATAAGATTTACCACGCATGGTAGCAACAGCAATAGCAGCGCGACCAAAACGAAGGATTTTTTCTTTTACATCTTCAGGAATTTCGGTATCGTCACAGTCTTTAACTTCGTTACCGTAAATACCGAAAGCGGGAATACCTTTCTGAGCGTGAGCCGCAAGTACAGAAGCAAGATAAACTGCACCGGGACGCTCGGTACCGTTAAAGCCCCATACACCCTTTATTGTGTTAGGATCCATATCCATAGTTTCAGAGCCGTAGCACCAGCAAGGAGTAACGGTAAGGGTGATATCAACACCCTCTTTTTTAAACTGAGAAGCACAGGCTGCTGTTTCAGCAACACGACCGATAGTGGTATCGGAAATGATAACCTTTACAGGTTCGCCGTTTGAATATTTGAGGTTTTCTTCAAGTAATTTAGCGGCACTTTTAGCCATATTCATAGTTTGAACTTCAAGTGACTCTCTTACCTTAAGAGGACCTCTTCGAGCATCGATTACAGGGCGAATACCAATTACGGGATATTCACCGATAAGTCTTTTTTCTGCCATAATTTAAACCTCCGTTTATTTTTTAATAATTTATAGTTAGATTATATTACTTTTTGCCACAAATTACAAGTAAATTCTATGAAATTTTATACATTTTTCAGTCCTTTGACTTGAAGTATAACATACAATGGCAATAGCCCTCAAAATTCGGATCGGCAATTTGCTCTTTAAACTCCTTACACATACATTTGTTTTCCTCAGTTTTTTGAATTTTACAAGGACAATACCCGCCTTTAAGCTTAAGCCCCTCTTTGATTTTTTTAACTATTTCTTGGTTTTCATTTAGTCTTACAGCCATTTTTATCACCCTTTGTATTTTAACACAGCGATATATTATTTTCCACAAAAATATGTCACTTGACTATATATATTATTTGTAGTATAATATTTGCACTAATATTTTGATAGGAGTTGGTTTTGTGGATCCGCTGCCGCGAAGTAGCTGCTTCGACTTTATCGTTCCCGAAAAAACGATAAAATGCGATTGTGTCGGTTTCAAAAAATTTATAAGCTACAATTTGAACTGATTAGGTTATACTTAAAATCACATTTTATTATTTAAAATTTTGGAGGACAGAAAAGTCACTATGTTAAAACAATTGCTGCTACAGCTTATTCTGATTGCTCTTAATGCTTTCTTTGCCGCCACAGAAATTGCGGTAATATCTCTTAACGAGAAAAAGATTAAGGCACAAGCAGAAGACGGCGATAAAAAAGCCGAGAAAATGCTTAAAATGATTGAAGACCCTACACGTTTTCTTTCAACCATACAAATAGGCATCACTCTTGCAGGATTTTTAGGTTCTGCGTTTGCTGCCGATAACTTTGCCGAAAGACTGTCAGGCTTTCTTGCAAAAAAGGTTCCTTTTTTTGCAGGTCACGCTGACCTTGTAAATGATATTTCGGTTGTAGTTATTACTCTTGTACTTTCATTTTTTACACTGGTACTTGGCGAACTCGTACCGAAAAGAGTGGCTATGCGCCACAAAGAAAAGCTTTCTGCAAGTTTTTGCGGTATAATCGCTTTCCTAACTGCAGTTTTGCGTCCTATAATCTGGTTACTTACCGTATCAACAAACGGTATGCTTCGTATTTTCGGAATTGACCCCAATGAAAAAGAGGAAACCGTTTCGGAAGAAGATATCGTTCTTATGCTTGATGCAGGTGCTGATGAGGGCTCATTAAATCAAGACGATATTGAGTACATCAAAAATGTGTTCAAGCTTGACCGTATGACTGCCGAGGATGTTATGACTCCTCGCAACGCTGTGGTTTTTGTTTCGAAAGAATCTACCGATGAAGAAATAATCGCAAAAATAGAAAATGAAGGTTATTCAAGAATTCCCGTATACAGCGAATCACATGACAATATCGTGGGTATCCTATATACCAAGGATTACCTTTTACACAAAAACGATGAAGGCTTTAATATAGAAGATGCTATACAGCCCCCTATTTTCGTTCCCGAGTCTATACATCTTGATACATTGTTTAAAGATATGCAGACCAACCATAATCATATAGTAATGGTAGTTAACGAATACGGCGAAACCTCGGGTATAGTAACTATGGAAGATATACTTGAGGAAATAGTTGGTGAAATCTGGGACGAAAGCGATGAAGCTGTTGATGATTTCACGCCTATTGACGAAGAAAATTTCAAGGTGCTCTGCAGCGTTTCTATTGAAGACTTTTTCGAATATTTCTCACTTGAGGCCGACGAAGAAAATGAGTCTGCTACCGTTAACGGCTGGCTGACACAGCTTGGCGAAGGTATTCCCGCAGAGGGTGACACCTTTGAATTTGACGGTATAACCATAACCGTTACAAAAGCTAATGATATGATGGCTCAGGAAATTACGGTAAACACTTCAGGCAGAGAAAAAGAAGAAACTGAAGAAGAAGACTAATTTTAAGGGCTGCAATATTGCAGCCCTTGTTTTTTCAGGAGGAATAAAAATTGTCACACAACAAAAACACAACAGAGGTAATAGAAAAATTCGGCACAGACATAAGCAACGGTCTTTCCTATGAAAAGGTGGCGGAATTTAAGGAAAAATACGGTGAAAATAAACTTAAAGAAAAGAAAAAGAAAACCTTTATTCAGCGCTTTGCCGACCAGTTTAAAGATGTAATGATTCTTATTCTTATAGGCGCCGCTATTGTTTCTTTTGTTACCATTTGTACCGAAAAAAACTGGGGCGAACTTTTTGAGCCTGCACTTATTCTTGCTATTGTAATTATGAATGCCTTTATGGGTGTTTATCAGGAAGGTAAAGCCGAAAGAGCGCTGGATGCCCTTAAAAACATGTCGGCTCCTCACGCCAGAGTAGTAAGAAACGGCAGTGAAGAAATCATTGCCGCTGCTGACCTTGTGCCTGGTGATATTATCAAACTTGAAGCAGGCGACTTTGTACCTGCAGATGCCCGACTTATAACAAGCGTCAGCCTTAAAAGTGAGGAATCTGCTCTTACCGGTGAATCAGTGCCTTCTGAAAAAGATGCACTTGCCGTTTTAGAGAAAGATGCTCCCATAGGTGACCGCTGTAATATGGTATTTTCAGGTTGCAGTATTACCTACGGTACTGCCACTGCCGTTGTAACCGCCACAGGTATGGACACCGAAATGGGTAAAATTGCAAACCTTCTTGATGACGAGGGTGATACACAGACTCCCCTGCAGAAAAAACTTGCTCAGCTTGGCAAATACCTAGGTTTCTTAGCTCTTATTATATGCGCCATTATATTTGTTGTTGGTGTACTTAACGATACACCCGTAATGGAAATATTTATGACCGCCGTTTCTCTTGCCGTATCGGCTATACCCGAAGGTCTGCCCGTTATAGTAACAATAGTGCTTTCTATCGGCGTTCAGCGTATGGTTAAGAAAAATGCGCTTATACGAAAGCTTCCTGCCGTTGAAACACTTGGTAGTGCTTCAATTATCTGCTCTGATAAAACGGGAACCCTTACCCAAAACAGAATGACACTGGTTAAGGCTTATCTTGACAAGGGCGAAATTTTAGAGGATATAAGCAACAGCAACAGCGAAGCAATAAGAGAACTTTTAATATACGGTACTTTATGCAGTGACGGTAGTGTGGTATTTACAAACGGTGAAGAACAGCACATCGGCGACCCCACCGAAACTGCAATAGTTTATGCCGCTCACAAAAACGGACAAAGCAAAGATGCCCTTAACAAAAAATACGAAAGAATCGCAGGTATTCCCTTTGATTCTGACCGTAAGCTTATGAGCACCGTAAATATAATTGACGGCAAAAAGATAGTTATAGTAAAGGGCGCTTTTGATATGATGGTACCCCGCTGTATAGAGGGTGACCTTGAAAAAGCCAAGGCTGTTACTGAGGAAATGAGTAAAAACGCACTGCGTGTTCTCGCCGTTGCCTATAAAGAAGTTGACGCGTTACCCGAAGAACTCACCTCTGAAAACCTTGAAAACGGCCTTATCTTTATGGGCCTTGTGGGTATGATAGATCCGCCCCGCCCCGAAGCCAAGGTTGCGGTTGAAACCTGCCGTAAAGCAGGTATAAAACCTGTTATGATAACCGGCGACCACGTTGTTACTGCCTCCGCAATAGCTAAAGAGCTTGGTATTCTGCTTGAAGGCGACCTTGCCATAACAGGTGCAGAGCTTGATGCTATGAACGACAGCCAACTTGATGCTCAGGTAGAAAACATTTCTGTATATGCCAGAGTTTCTCCCGAAAACAAAATCAGAATTGTTCGCGCCTGGCAGAGAAAAGGTCAGGTTGTATCTATGACCGGCGACGGCGTTAACGATGCTCCTGCCCTTAAAGCCGCAGATATCGGTTGCGCTATGGGTATTACGGGTACCGACGTTGCAAAGGGCGCCGCAGATATGACGCTTACCGACGACAACTTTGCAACAATAGTCGATGCCGTTCAGGAAGGCAGAGGCATTTACGCAAACATCCGCAAGGTTGTAGGTTTCTTGCTTGGTACAAATATTGGCGAAGTTATTTCTGTATTTGCCGCTATGCTTTTATGGCAGAAATCACCCTTCCTTTCAATGCAGCTTTTGTGGATTAACCTTGTCAGCGATAGTTTCCCTGCTATTGCGCTTGGTATGGAAGCCGTTGAAAGTGATGTTATGAACCAAAGGCCCAAGCCCAAAAACGAAGGTCTGTTTGCCCACGGCTTAGGCATAAAGGTTGTTCTGCAAGGTCTTATGTTCGCCGTCCTTTCGCTTATCGGTTTTGTAATCGGCGGTGGTACAGTAGAGAAAACCGAAATGATGGGCAGAACGGTAGCTTTCATTATTTTAGGATTCTCCCAGATAGTTCACGCCTTTAATATGCGAAGCGAACATTCTATATTTGCAATAGGAGTTTTCAGCAACAAAAAGCTTAATATGGCGGCTCTCTTCTCAACCTTGCTTATGGCATTGGTACTGTTCACTCCCCTAAGACACGCTTTTTCCTTAGCACTTCTTGAACCGCGACTATATATTATAGCTTTAGGGCTTACCTTTGTTCCTGTCGCAGTTATGGAATTTGCAAAGCTAATACACTTTATATTTAAAAGATAATAAAATCCCCTGCTCTGCAGGGGATTTTAAATTATATGATTTATTAAATACTGTCAGCTATATTGAAAATAAGTTTTTCGGTTTTCTTCCAACCAATGCAAGGATCGGTTATGGACTTTCCGTAAATGTGGTCACCGATTTTTTGGCAACCGTCTTCAAGATAGCTTTCTATCATAAGACCTTTTACAAGGTTTTTAATTTCGTCGTTGTGTGTGCAACTGTAAATTACATCTTTAGCTATTCTTGGCTGTTCTAAATACTTTTTAGCAGAGTTTGCGTGGTTAGTATCAATAATAACAGAAGGGTTTAAAAGCCCTGACTTTTTATAAAGTTCAGCAAGTTCAGCAAGATTCTCATAGTGGTAGTTTGATACGCTGTTTCCGTTCATACCCGTATATCCGCGCAGTATAGCGTGTGCCAGCGGATTACCCTCGCTCTTAACTTCCCAACCTCTGTAAATAAAGGTATGACCGTGCTGAGCGGCAGAAATAGCATTCATCATTACGGTTAAATCACCGCCTGTGGGGTTTTTCATACCAACAGGGGTATCCATACCGCTTGAAACAAGTCTATGCTCTTGATTTTCAACCGAACGGGCACCTACCGCAACATAAGAAAGCAGGTCAGAAAGATAACGGTGATTAGAAGGATACAGCATTTCGTCGGCGCAGGTAAAACCATAATCCTGAAGTGCTCTCATATGTAAGCTTCTGATAGCTATAATACCGTTTAACATATCGGGGTTTTTATCAGGGTCCGGCTGATGAAGCATACCCTTATAGCCTGCACCGGTAGTACGGGGCTTGTTGGTATAAATACGCGGTATTATAAAAACCTTATCTTTTACCTGGTCTTGTATAATCCTTAATTTTTCAATATATTCAAGAATGCTGTCGGAATAATCCGCCGAGCACGGTCCTATAATCAATAAAAATTTATCCGACTTGCCTAAAAAGATTTTTCTTATTTCGGCGTCACGTTCGTTCTTTATTTGTTCTTCTTTTTTACCTATTGGGAATTCCCTTTTAATATCTTTCGGAATAGGTAATTTTCTTTTAAATTCCATTCCCATAATTTTAACCTCTCTTGTCAAAACGCTTTCTTCTTTGGGTAGAAGTGCGCATCATTTCTCTCATTTCTTCTCTGTTATCAGTCTTTATTGCCTTTTTCATTTTAGCTAGGCTTTCCTCAAAGCGCTCAATTTCTTTTAAAAGGGGCTCTTTGTTAAGAAGAAAAAGTTCACTCCACATTTCATCGTTTATTTTGGCTATACGAGTTAAATCTCTAAAGGAGTCACCTGTGTATTTCACTAGGCCCTCGTCTTCTTTAGCGCACATAAGCGATATGGCTATACAGTGAGTAAGCTGTGAAAGAAAAGCTATCATTTCATCGTGCTTTTCAACACTAAGCCTTGTTACACTGTAAAAACCTAATTCTTCACCGAGATTTTCGCAAAGCTCGATAGCTTCATTTGTGTTTTTCTCGGTAGGAACAACAATATAGTTTGCATTTTTAAAAATACCCGGATCGCTGTTAACAACACCGCTGACCTCTTTACCTGCCATTGGGTGCGCCGATATATACTCAATATTCTTTCGCAGCATACCCTGTATTTTACCTACAACGCTACCCTTTACACCCGTTACATCGGTAAGAACAGCGCCCGATTTGATATATTTCTGGTTATTTTTTATCCAGTCTATAAAGACAGTAGGATAAAGAGCAAATATTATAAGGTCAGCCTCGCCTACCGTTTGTTCGTTTACGGCAGTGCTGCCCTTAGTGATAATGCTGTTTTCAATAGCAAAATCAATAGAATCCTGAAGCTTTGTTACAGCACTTACATTATAGCCTTTATCGGTGAGGGCTTTTGCATAGCTACCGCCCAAAAGACCGAGTCCGACTATAAGTATATTCATATTTTTGTTAAGTTTCATTTTTAGTCACCTTTATATTAAGCGAGGACAGTTTCTCAAAAAAATCAGGAAAACTTTTGTTTACAGCCTGTGCATCTTCTATAACACCGCCTGTAACGGTTGAAAGCACCGCCATAGTCATAGCTATTCTATGGTCATTATGGGCAAAAAGCGGTTCTGTAGGCGGCTTTAGTGTACCTCCGTAAATTCTCACGCTGTTATCAGACACATCGGCTTTAACACCAAATTTAGAAAGTTCGTTTACCATACACAAAACTCTGTCGCTTTCTTTAATGCGAAGTCTTTTCGTGTCTGTAAACAAAGCGCCCTTTCCTGCTGCGGCAACACCAAAAAGTATGGGGCCAAGGTCAGGACAGTCAGCAAGGGAAATTTCAGCGCCGTCTTCTTTAAGTTTTGAAAAAATCTCAGAATAAACCTTATCACCCTGAAGGCTGTTTTCATTCAGCCCCGTGGTAACAACCTGTCCGCCAACCATATTAAGCGCGTCAAAGAAAGCGGCATTTGAGTAGTCTCCTTCTACCTGCATTTGTCTTTGACCATAAGTCTGTTTACCTTTTATTTTTATTGACCGCATATTACTGCTGTCAATATCTATTCCAAAAGCTTTAAGTGATGAAATTGTAAGGTTTAAATAAGAAGCACTCTCTAAATTGCCCGTTATATTTATTATGCTGTCATTTTCAGCATGGGGTAAAGCAAAAAGCAGCCCTGAAATAAACTGACTGCTTACACCGCCGTCAACCTCATATACACCACCGTTAAGCTTTCCCGATACCTTTAAAAAATCTTTATCCAATTTAAATACAAAGCCGTTATCTTTACAAAGTTTTTCATAAATATCCATAGGGCGCTGCATAAGTTTGCCGCTGCCCTTTAGGGTTATTTCTCTGCCAAGCAATAAGCAAATGGGTATTAGAAATCGCATTGTACTGCCACTTTCACGGCAATCAAGCACATCTGATACATTACTGTCGGCAGAAAGTCCTCCAATAGTAACGGTATCACCCTCTATACTGACCTTTGCGCCCAGAGTCTTTAGACAGTCAAGGGTTGCAAGAATATCCTGAGAATAATCCACACCCTTTATTACACTTTGCTTTGAAAGCGCACCGCATATAAGATTTCTGTGCGCCATACTTTTTGAAGGCGGAGCGCTTACTGTACCCTTTGCAATACCTTTTTCTATAGTTACAGTCATTTTTTTGTATACTCCATTAAAAAATCTATTGCCTCGGTATAGCCACTAAGAGAATGACCTGAAATAGTTTTAACACAGGCGCTTCTGATAAAGCTTATCTGACGAAAATCCTCTCGCTTTGACACATCGGAAATATGTACCTCAACTGTCGGAATACCTACCGCCTTTACAGCGTCTAAAATTGCAACGCTTGTATGAGTATAAGCGGCAGGGTTTATAACTATACCGTCTGCATTATTATAAGCAGACTGTATCTTATCAACAAGGTCGCCCTCGTGGTTAGACTGAAAACATTCAATTTCTATGCCCTTCTGCTTTGCATAATCGGTTACGGTATCAATAAGATTTTGATAGGTTTCTTTACCGTAAATCTGCGGTTCTCTGATGCCAAGCATATTTATGTTTGGACCATTTATTACGAGAATTTTCATACACTCATATCCTTTTCTATCAAAAGTGCTGTTTCCTTAGCACTTCTATCGCCTGAAATTTTATAATCTGCCGTTTGGCAGTAAACGGGATAACGCTCATTATACCGTTTTAAAAGCGCCTCCCTGTCTGATGACAGCGGACGGTCTGCGGTGGTAATCAGTTTCTCAAGAGGACGGTCAATGAACCATAAAAGGCCGTTTTTATGAAGATTTAAACGATTTTCTTCCTTTAATATGGCACCGCCGCCTGTAGCTATAACCGCCTCTGACAGTTTGCTTACCTCGAAAATCACTTGGCTCTCAATTTTTCTGAAAGCCTCTTCTCCGTCATTATTTATAATCTCAGAGCAGGTTCGTCCTGTTTTTTCTTCTATTATACTATCGGTATCGTAAAATTTACGATTCAGCTTTTCTGCAATAAGTTTACCAACGGTAGACTTTCCGCAGGAAGGCATACCTATTAAAACTATGTTTTGCTTAGACCTCAAAGCCTTGCTGTATACCCTATCTATCTCGCTTTTATCAATTTCTTTGTTTAGAAATTTTTCGCAGGCATAAACAGCCTGTGCCACCAGCATATAAAGACCGCAAACAGACTTTGCTCCCTGTTTTTCGGCAGATAGCGCTAAGGCGGTTTTAAGCGGATTATAAATAGCATCTACAACGCCATGAAGGTCTTTAAAGGGCTTTACATCAATAGGCATACTATCAATATCCGGAAACATTCCGCAGGGGGTTGTATTTACAATAACCTGAGCATCAAGATGGTACTTATATACCTCGTCGTATGTTATAGTTTTATTACTTTTTGTTCTTGAAACAGTAAGTATTTCTTTGGCGCCTAAATCTTCGCAAACGTAGAAAGCCGTTTTACTCGTTCCGCCGCTGCCGAGAATAAGCACCTTTTTATCTTTAATTTCAATACCACTGCCAACTATCATAGACCGCATACCGAGAAAATCGGTATTATAACCGTAAAGCTTTCCGTCTTTATTTACAATAGTGTTTACCGAGCCTATCTTTTGTGCCGCACTGTCAATTTCGTAAAGATAAGGTATAACCTTTTCTTTATACGGAATTGTAACGTTTATAGCCTTAAAATCCTTCTCACGCATAAAAGTGTCAAGTTCTTCTAAGGTAAGTTCTTGAAGCCGATAATCATAATCTGCAAGAAAGCCGTGTACCTCTTTTGAAAAGCTGTGACCAAGTTTTTCTGCAATTAAACCGTATTCCATAAGCTTAGTCCTTTAAATAATCGGTACCGAATCTTGTTACAAGCGCATCTGCAAGGGTAAGAGCGGTAATGCTGTCTACCACAACACGCGCTCTGTGAACTATACAGGGGTCGTGTCTGCCTTTAATTTCTATTTCGGTGTTTTCTGTTTTACTAAAGTCAACAGTTTCCTGCTTTTTAGCTATAGAGGGTGTAGGTTTAACGGCACAGGAAAACACTATGGGCATACCGTTTGTAATACCGCCGTTTATACCGCCGTTATGGTTTGTTTTTGTAACAATTTTGCCGTTTTCTACTCTAAAAGCGTCATTGGATTGACTGCCGTACATATCGGCAAGTTTAAAGCCGTCACCAAATTCAACGCCCTTAATGGCAGGTATGCTGAAAAGACCATGAGAAAGCATACTCTCGATAGTGTCAAACCACGGCTCACCCACACCTGAAGGCATACCGACAACAACTGTTTCAAGTACACCGCCAACGCTGTCAAGGTTTTCTTTCGCCTTTAAAATTTCGGCTTTCATTTTATCTGCTTTATTTTCATCTAAAACAGGGAAAACTTTTTCGCTAAGCAGTTTTATATCGTCACAAATACTGTTAAATTCTCTATCCTGTACCCCGGCTAGTGTTTTTATATGGGTGCCAATGTTGATTCCCTTTTTGTTTAGCGCATAGAGAACAATGGCAGCAGCCGCAACTAATGCCGCTGTGATTCTGCCACTGAAATGTCCGCCGCCACGGCTGTCTTCATAGCCGTGATATTTTGAAAATGCGGTAAAATCTGCGTGACCGGGACGCGCCTTATTTTCTATTTCACTATAGTCTTTACTTACCTTATTTTCGTTTTCAATAACTATACAAATAGGTGTACCGGTTGTTTTGCCCTTATATACACCGCTGAGTATTGAAAACTTATCGGCTTCGCTTCTCTTTGTAGAAATATCCCCGGACGGTCTTCTGAGGTCTAGCTGATGGCGTATAAAATCCTCACTAACCTCAATACCCGGTGCTATTCCGTCAAGTACAGCGCCAATAGCCTCACCGTGACTTTCGCCGAAAAGTGTTAAAGTAATGTTATTGCCGTATACATTCTTCATTTACAAAACTTCCTTCATTTTAAGAGCGAGTTCGCTGAAAGGAACATCGTTCATTGTGAATTCCCCGATTTTATTAACGGTTATAACCGTTATTTTATCGCCCGACATTTTTTTATCGTGGCTCATAGCCTCTATAACTCTGTCGGCGCTACATTCTATTTTAACGGGCAGACCTGCTTTTTTAAGTACCGCTACAAGACGTTCTCTGACACTGTCTGAACACATAGGAAGCATACCTACCGCAACACATTCGCCGTGGTACCAATTACCCATTTCATTATCAGACTCAATGCCGTGGGCAACGGTATGACCGAAATTTAAAACCTTTCTTAGTCCGCCCTCTTTTTCGTCCGCCTCAACAACAGCTTTTTTTATACGAAGAGAAGCCTCAATAATTTTATCAAGACTTTCCTCTATATCGGCTGTTTCAAAAAGGGTGAAAAGTTCTTTATCGCTTGTAAGTGACATTTTAATAGCCTCGGCAAGGCCGTTAGCAATTTGTCTTTTTGGAAGAGATTTTAAAACATTTGAGTCGATAATAACCTTTTTAGGCTGATAAAAAGCGCCCACAATGTTTTTATAGCCGTGAAAATCAATAGCCACCTTACCGCCGATAGAAGAATCTACCTGTGAAAGAACGGTTGTGGGAATATTGTAAAAATCAACCCCTCGCATAAAACTTGCCGCAACAAAGCCTGCAAGGTCACCAATAACACCGCCGCCTACTGCTACAACGCAGTCACTTCTGGTAAAGCCTTCTTCCACCATTTTTTCAAGCAACATTTTATAGCTGTCAAAATTTTTGGTTTTTTCCCCGTTTGGCAATACAGAGATAACGGGGTATTTTGAAAACTTAGCAACAGATTCTGCATACTTAAAAGGTATATTATCATCAGTAACAATAAGAACCTTTCGGTTAAGTTTTAAAAGCTCACCCACTCTGTCAAGGGCGCCTTTTTCTATAACTATATCATAGCTTCCGCCTGATACATTAACGGGAATTATCATAAATAAAATTTCACCTCTAAAGTGCTATTTCACGCTCAAAACTGCCTATTATCTTAACATTGTTACAAACAGTTTTAAGTTCTTTAATCATTTTTTCTCCCTCTACGGTATTAACATTACCCTCGCCCTCGGCATAGAAATAATAATCCCAAATAAGTTCTTTTGTAGGACGGCTTTTAAGTGCCTTTAAGTTAAAGCCGTTATCCCCTATAACAGAAAGTGCCTTACAAAGAGAGCCGCTTTCGTTTTTAACGGTAAAGAGCATAATAAACTGCTTATCACCGGCGGTATTATCTCTTTTAACACGGGAAAATACAGCAAAGCGGGTGGTGTTGTTATTGCTGTCATTTATACAGTTTTCAATAACCTCAAGGCCATAAATTTCAGCCGCTTCCTCACTGCCTATTGCCGCAAGGTCATTTCTGTCACTGTTTGCAACATACTCAGCCGCAACGGCGGTATTTGAAGCCTCTGTAGCGATAAATGAATGTTTCTTAATATAGCCGGCGCACTGACCGAGGGCCTGAGAATGACTCATAACCTCTTTAATATCGGAAAGCTTTGTACCTTTTTTAGCAAGTAAATGCTGTGAAATCAAAATATCGTACACGCCGTTGATATAAAGAGAGCCAAAAAATGCAAGGTCCATAACCTGACCGACATCACCGTTATAGCTATTCTCAAGTGGCAAAAGCACACAGTCGGCCTCACCCTTTACAACAGCATCATAAGCATCTTTAAAGTTTTCGTAAGCTACAGCTATACACTCTTTAAAAACCTTTTTAGCCGCAACAAAAGCGAACGCGCCCTTAACACCTGCAAAAGCAACCTTTATGCCATCGTTAAGTTTGCCTTGAAAATTGCGGGACAACTCCATATTATAGCGCAAAAAGTTTATGTAATAAGAACGAAGTTCTTCATCCAAAACAAGTTCGCTGTTTTTTTCTATAACCTCTTCTTCCCTTTCCTTATCAAGAATTGGAAGACCGCGCTCTTTTTTATACTCAGCAACATCTTTTACCGCCTGCATACGCCGACAGAAAAGATTTGCCATTTCTTTATCTACTTTGTTTATTTCTTCTCTGGCTTTGCTTAATTTATCCATTATTTATACTCCTCATATAGTTCTTTAAAAGCAGGAAGTGAATTTTCAATTTGCTTTGTAGAAACACAGTAGGAAATTCTTACATAACCGCCCATACCAAAGGAATCGCTGGGAACCAAAAGAAGCTCGTGCTTTTTAGCTTTTTCGGCAAAAGCAGCAGCATCATCTTCAAGGGCTTTAACAAAGAGATAAAAAGCACCGTCAGGTTTTACAGCGGTATAGCCGTACTCGGTAAGAGCATTATATAAAAGTTCTCTGTTTTTGTTATATATACTAACGTCTGCCGTTTTACCTAAATTTTCGGCAACCACACGCTGAAGCATAGAGGGTGCACAGACAAAACCTAAAGCTCTGCCAGCACCGCAAACAGCAGCAAAAGTAAGGGCACTGTCTTTACACAAGGGAGAAACGAATATATAACCAATTCGCTCACCCGGAAGGGATAAAGATTTACTGAAAGAATAACAAACTATTGTATTATCATAATATTTTGCAGGATACGGTACAAAAACATCACCGTATACAAGTTCTCTGTAAGGCTCGTCGGAAATAAGGAATATTTGCTTTCCAAATTCCTTTTCTTTTTTCTTTAAAAGGTCGGCGAGTTCAATTATGGTTTCCTCGCTGAAAACAACACCAGTAGGATTATTGGGAGAATTAATTATTATTGCTTTGGTATTTTTGTTTATTGCCTTGCTCAAAGCATCAATATCTATCTGAAAATCAGGTTCACGGCAATTTACCACAACACATTTAAGACCTGCTCTCTCGGCGAACACTCTGTACTCAGGAAAGAAAGGGGCCAGAAGAATAACCTCATCGCCCTCATTGGCAATAGCGGTCAGCGACACAGTAAGAGAAGCCGCCGCACCGCAGGTCATATAAATATTTGAGGCTGAGGCGTTAACACCTGAGGTAGTCTTTATATAATCAGCAATCTTTTCTCTGACTGTCATATCGCCGGGGGCGGAAGTATATCCGTGAAGCAAAACGCTGTCCTCGGTATCAATAAGACTTTTAATAGTTTCATTTACACTCTCAGGAGCAGGAACACTGGGGTTACCGATACTAAAGTCAAAAACCTTATCATCACCGATTTGGGCTTTTCTCTTTTTACCGTACTCAAAAAGCTGTCTTATAGCAGAGCTTTCTGTACCGAGTTTTAACATCTTTTGATTTAACATTTTATTCGCCTACTTTAGATAAATAATATTTAGTCTATTATATTATATTGCACTATATTTTTGCCGTCAAGCAAATTATTGTAGAAAATTTTATAAAAAAGTGATATAATAATTATACAACAGACGAAAGGAAGTAGGATATGTCGGTAATCAATGTCAGTAAAGAAAATTTTGAGCAGGTCAAAAACAGTTCAAAAACCGTTTTACTTGATTTTTATGCAGACTGGTGCGGTCCCTGTCAAATGGTATCCCCCATTGTTGATGAGATAGCAAATGAAAGAGCCGACCTGCTTGTAGGAAAAATAAACGTAGACAAGGAAAGCGAGCTTGCCGCCGCCTTTTCGGTAATGAGCATACCTATGCTTGTGGTTATGAAACAAGGTGAAATAGTAAACCAAACCGTAGGTGCAATACCAAAAGACAGCATATTAAAAATGCTTGACGAATAACAAAAAAAACGCCGCAACTTATCGTTGCGGCGTTTTTATTTTGATTATTAGATTTCAGGAATTTCGATTTCGATTTCCTTACCGATAGCATTAGACTTAATGATACCGTCGATAATAGCCTGGTTATAGATAATCTGGCTGGAAGGAACGGTAGGTTTGCCACCGAATTTAACAGCGTCAATAAACTCACGAAGCTTATTATAGAACAAGTCTTTACCGTTCTTAGTGGATGCGCCCATAGGAACTTTGTATTCAACATCTTTACCTGCTACATTTTTGTAAACAGTGAGAGGAGTATCAAACTCACCGTTCCAGCACGGAGTAGAAGGAATACGGAGACCACCCTTGGTACCAAGAATAATAGCGTCGCCTACAGTATCCATATGCATAGCCCAAGAAATCATAAAGTCGAGCATAATGCCGCCTTCAAGACGAACAAAACCAGCAGCAAAATCGTCTACGCCGAACTTATCAGCATAATTAGCGGGTTTACCGTCATAGGTGAAATACTCAGGATTCTTACCAAAGAAGTCAGAAGTATAACCTGTAACGGTTAAAGGCTTCGGATAGCCAACAGCGTTAAGAAGCATATCAAGAGAATAACAACCGATATCACCCATAGCGCCTATACCGCCGGTTTCCTTTTCAATAAAGGTAGTACCATAAGGAGTAGGAATACCGTGACGACGTCCGCCACCTGCTCTAAGATAGTAAATCTGACCAAGTTCACCGGAATCAACGATTTTCTTAATCATCTTCATATTTTCGCTCATACGGGGCTGGAAGCCGATGGTAAGAAGCTTACCGCTTGCTTTTTCAGCCTTCATAACCTCAACAGCCTCTTCAAGAGTAACGGTGAAGGGTTTTTCGAGCATTACGTTTACGCCGTGGTTAAGAGCATAAATGGTAGGCTCTGCGTGCTGACAGTTATAAGTACAAATAGAAACTGCTTCAACTTCGCCTGCATCAATAAGTTCTTTGTGTGAAGGATAGAATTTGCAACCTTCAATGCCGAATTTCTTAGCAAAAGCTTCTGCTTTGCCGGGGATAAGGTCAGCCATAGCTACAACTTCTACGTCTTCCATTGCTTTGTACTGACGAATGTGAGCTTCGGCAATCCAACCGGTACCGATAATACCAACCTTAACTTTTTTGCCGTTATCAGCGGCCTTTTCTTCGGTAAAGTTACCGTCGAATCTGTCTAATACGTTATCTGCCATGATTAATTCTCCTTTTATAATTTATTTAAATTAATAAATTGTTCTTATGTATTCGATACTGAGTTTTGCGCACTCAAGAGGAGTTCTGCCGAGAGAAGGCTGATCCTGCTCAACGATAACCATCTGAGCACCTGCCTTTTCAGCCGCCTTAATGATAGAAAGAACATCCTGAACACCATAGCCAACAGGGCGAAGTTCAAAGGGAACTGCTTCCTCTTTGCCTTCAACTTCACCGCCGTCAATAAGCTCGTACATATTAGCACTCTTAGAGCCAACAAAGTCTTTAATATGAACAAGGGGAGCTCTGCCGCTATATTTGAGAACATAGTTTGCAGGATTTTCGCCACCTACATTTGCCCAACAGGTATCGATCTGAGTTTGAAGAACGCTTGCATCTAAATCTTCATAAAGATGATCAAGAATATACTTGCCGTCTATCTTCTTAAACTCGAAATCGTGGTTGTGGTAAAGAAGCTTTATGCCGTATTTTGCGCACTCGGCAGCAATTACGGTTAAGTCATTACGGAATGCTTCATATCCTGCAGAACCGGGAAGTTCTTTTTCGGCAGAAGCCCACGGAATAACCACAAATTTGCAACCGATTTCAGCATAACCACCGATAACCTTAGCAACATCCTGCATAATTACAGAACGGCCAACGTGAGCAGAAACAGGAATAAGGCCGATTTCTTCGCACATAGCCTTAACATCAGCAGGAGAATTGTCGAAAAGACCTGCAAATTCTACTGCATCATAGCCCATTTCTTTGATTTTTTTCAGTGTTCCGGCGAAGTCAGCCTTCATATCGTCTCTGACAGAGTAAAGCTGAATACCGATAGGTAACTTACTCATAAGTAATCCCCCATATTTTTAATAAATATTAAGCGAACTTTCTCACTTAAGTATATAATAACAAATAATTCTTAAATAGTAAAGACAAAAAACACATTTTTATAGACAAAAATTGCTATTTGTGACAAATAAACAAAAAGCAACAAAGAAGTTTGTTCACTCTTTGCTGCTTTTAAAAAATTTTATTCAAAAAGTTGCTTATCCGCGTCAAACACAGCGGTGCGCACATAACGGGCACAAATTTCTCCGGCCTTATTTTCACCGAAAGCGGTAACAATTGTTGACGGATTTATATTGTCATTTCCGGCAGGGAGAACAAGTGACACAATGTTACCGTTTTGTCTTTTTTCAGATATTTTTTCAGATATCTCTTCTACCTTTATCTGACCCTTTTTTGTCTTTTTGGCAACCACCACATTTTTGCTGTTTATAAACTCGTAAAATGCTTTTGATGTTTCTTCATTTTCGAATAGGATATCAAAACCTGCAAAGGCAATTTTTCCCGCTTTTTTAATAGGCTCTGAAACCTTTAAAACGGTAATACCCTCAGGTAATACAGCGGTCAAGGCGTCCTTTACTTTTGCAAGGGAAAACTCATCATCCAAAAGTCTGAAATCGAGGATTTCGTATATACTTTCAAAACCCAGCGACAGCGGTAAAGCAAAGGTAAGATACGGGTGCGGATTAAAACCCTCGGTATACCAGATAGGCAGTCCGCTTTTACGCAGTACTCTGGTGAAAAATCTGTTCATATCAAGATGAGAAATAAAACGCATACCATCTTTTTTCTCAAAAAATACTCTAACGTTTTTCAAAGCAGACACCCTCCTTATAACAGTTTGCGCCGCAGGCCGCACACGAGATACGGCAGTTAGGGGTAGTAACCTCTTGTTTAGCAAGTTTATTCTGCTTTATAAAGAAATCCTTAGTCACGGCATAATCAAGGTGTTCCCAAGGCAAAATATCGTCAAACTCGAACTTTTTACCACTGTATTTTTCGGGGTCAATACCCTCTTCTTTAAATATTTCAAGCCATTTATCAAGGTCAAAGCACTCACTCCAACCGTCAAATATACAACCATTTTTATAGGCAGACTCAATAACGGCAGAAAGCCTTCTGTCGCCTCTTGCAAAAACGCCCTCAAGGAAGCTTGTGTTACTGTCATGCCAGGAAAGAGAAATTTTCTTGGTTTTTATTTGGCTTCTCAGGTATTCCTGACGCCTTAAAATTTCACTTCTTGAAATTTGAGGTTCAAACTGAAACGGTGTAAAAGGCTTAGGTACAAAGGTAGAAACACTAACACCCACATCAACACTTTTTCCCTTAGGTTTATCAGGCATTGAGTAATAAATATCAACTATTTTTTGAGCAAGGTCTGCTATACCCTTTAAGTCCTCATCGGTTTCGGTAGGTAGCCCCAGCATAAAATAAAGCTTAACCGAAGTATGTCCGCCGGCAAAGGCTATACGGCAGGTATCAAGTATTTCTTCTTCGGTAATGTTTTTGTTTATAACATCACGCAGTCGCTGGGTACCCGCTTCCGGAGCAAAGGTAAGACCACTTTTACGTATATGATTTATTTTTTCTAAAAGTTCGGGAGAAAAATTATCAATTCTAAGCGACGGCAAAGAAAGGCTTACTCTGTCTTTATCGGTCCAGTCGATGAGTTTTTCAAGCAAATCACCGATCTGAGTATAGTCGCTTGTTGAAAGTGATGAAAGTGAAATTTCATCATAACCTGTAGAACTGCACACATCCCGTGCCTGTTTATTTATAACATCGGCAGATTTTTCTCTTACAGGTCTGTAAATAAAGCCTGCCTGACAAAAACGGCAACCTCTAATACAGCCTCTGTATATTTCCTGAACGGCTCTGTCGTGAACAATTTCAATGTAGGGTACAACAAAGGTTTCGGGATAATGAGCCTTGTCCAAATCTTTTATAATGCGCTTTTTAACGGTTTTGGGCGCACCGTCTTTTGCCTCAATACTCTTTATTTTGTCGCCGTCATAGGTAACTTCATAAAGGCTCGGCACATAAACGCCATCTATTTTTGCGGCTTTTTTAAGAAATTCTTCTTTGCTTTCGCCGTTTTTCTTGCACTCTTTATAAAGGTCGATTACCTGAAGGTCAACCTCTTCGCCCTCACCTAAAAAGAAAAGGTCAATAAACTCAGCAATAGGCTCAGCATTACAAACGCAAGGGCCACCTGCAACAACTATGGGTGACAAATTCTTTCTGTCCTTACTTTTCAGAGGAAGTCCTGCAAGATCAAGCATAGAAAGTACATTTGTATAGCTCATTTCATACTGAAGAGTAAAGCCGATGAAATCAAATTCACTGACAGGATCACGGCTTTCCAGTGCAAAAAGCGGAATATTGTTTTCTATCATTACTTTTCTGAAGTCTACCCACGGGGCAAAAACTCTTTCGCACCAGATATCTTCTCTGCTGTTAAAAAGTGAATAAAGAATCTTCATACCAAGATGAGACATACCTATTTCGTAGGTATCGGGAAAGCAGAAGGCAAACCTTACATCCACCTTGTTTTTGTCTTTTACAATACTTCCCTGTTCACCACCGCTGTATCTACCCGGTTTTTGCACAGTAAGAAATAACTCTTCAAGTCTTTTGTTATCCATTAATATCACCAATAGTAATGATACAATAATTACGAACTTCTTTCAACTAAAATTTAAGAAAAATTGACAAAATAAGGTAGCAAAATAAAATACATACGGAATAATTAACATCTGACCGAAAAACAGACAGTAAAAAAGTAAAAAGGGTTGCCGACGCTGCCAAGTATGTCAATAAATTCAAAGTTTTCTCTGCTGTTTTTTGGCCTTTGTTTTTCAGTAGTAAATTGAACAGAATACTGCCACCGTCAAGACCGCAAAGAGGCAGAATGTTAAAAGCAAAATAAAGCAGATTTATAAGAGAAAATTCAAGCAGTTTAATACTATCGTAAAAATCACTTAATAAAAACAAAACCGCAAAGGCAAAAAAGTTAAACAGCGGTCCGCTGACAAGTATAAAGGTTTCGTGTTTAAGCCTTACCGTAGGAGCACAAATTTGTACCGAACCGGGAATAAGTTTAACCTCGGTAGGCGTACATTTACAAAGAAGCATAGCAACAAAATGCCCTGCCTCGTGAATTACAGCAGAGCATATCATTAAAAGCGCATAGCCTGTTTTGTCACTAAACAGCATAAGTGAAAGTACCGCCATAAAAAGAAAAGAAACTGTAACCTTTGTTGAAAATATTTTAAAAGACATACTAAAACTCCAAATACCACAAAGCATTTACGGGTTTCCCGCCTATTATTAACTCAAAATGCAAATGATTTCCCGTAGACCTGCCTGTATTTCCCACCCTGGCAACAGGCTGTCCTTTATTAACATATTCCCCTTCTTTTACGTTGATTTCACTACAATGTCCGTAAAGGGTGACAAAACCCCCGTGGTCTATTTTAAAAAAGTTGCCGTATCCGTTTTTGTCAAAACCAACACTTATTACCCTGCCCGATGCCGCCGAATAAATTTTTGTACCCTCATCTGCCGCTATATCGGTGCCGTAATGCTTAGCGGTCTCGTCTGTAAAGGGATCATTTCTGTATCCGAAATTTGAGGTTACTACCCCACTTTTTACCGGTAAACAAAGGGTATTTATTTCATTGTAACTAAGAGGCACAGCTGTAGTAGCAACAGCATTTTCCTCTTCGTAAATTTCGGTTTCTTCACCAAAATACTCATTATGCTTTTCTTTAACCTTTAAAAATGTATCTTTGCAAAAGTATTTTATAAAAAGCAGAATGGCAACCGTTAAAACAACGCAGGAAATCTGCAGTAAAAGTATATATAACACCTTTTTGTTTTTCAATTTCCTTTCCTCCCTAGCGTGACCGTCCGACGACGCAATTTTTCGCGCCGTCGGTATTATTGTCACAAAAAAATATATGCATTTTCTTACTTTTTAATGCATAAAAAAACTGCCTTACCAAACTTAGTAAGACAGTCTTTCTTTAATTAAAGAATTTTTTAAGTTCGTCGGTTTTATCGGTTTGCTCCCAAGGAAGTTCAATGTCGGTTCTGCCAAAATGTCCGTAAGCCGCTGTTTGACGGTAAATAGGACGGCGAAGTGACAACTTTTCTATTATTGCCGCAGGGCGAAGGTCAAATATCTTCTGTACAGCCTCTGCCAAAGCGTCATCACTGTATTTTCCGGTATTAAAGGTATCCACCATAACCGATACAGGTTTTGCAACGCCAATAGCGTATGCTAGCTGAATTTCGCATTTATCGGCAAGACCTGCTGCAACAATGTTTTTAGCAACATATCTTGCGGCATAAGCAGCACTTCTGTCAACCTTTGTGGGATCCTTACCCGAGAAAGCACCGCCGCCGTGACGGGCTGTTCCACCGTAGGTATCTACAATAATTTTTCTGCCGGTAAGACCGGTATCGCCCTGAGGTCCGCCTACAACGAAACGGCCCGTGGGGTTTATGAATATTTTTGTATTTTCGTCCATAAGGTTTGCGGGTACAGTCTTTTCAATAACCTCACGCTTTATATCCTCACGAAGTTTGCTAAGAGAAATATCACTACTGTGCTGACTTGAAACAACTACTGCCTCAATTCTTACGGGAACACCGTTTTGATACTCAGCAGTAACCTGAGTTTTGCCGTCAGGACGAAGATAAGAAAGGGTTCCGTCCTTTCTCACCTGAGTTAAACGCTGTGCCATTTTGTGAGCAAGAAAAATCGGAAGCGGCATATATGTTTCGGTTTCGGTACAGGCGTAACCGAACATCATACCCTGATCCCCTGCACCGTGAAGATTATAAGCATCCTCTTCTCCGTCTTTAAGTTCCAAAGACTTATCAACGCCCATAGCAATATCGGGTGACTGCTTATCAATAGATGTCATAACAGCTATTGTATCACCGTTAAAGCCTGCATCGCTTGTATTGTAGCCGATATCATTAACAACACCTCTTACAATGGCAGGGATATCAATATTTGCCGTTGTGGTAATTTCGCCCATAACGGTAACAACACCGGTAGTAGCAAAGGTTTCACAAGCAACTCTTGCGGTTTTATCTTGAGCCAGAATTGCATCAAGCACCGCGTCACTTACCTGATCGCAAAGTTTATCTGGATGTCCCTCAGTAACAGATTCAGATGTAAACAATAATTTTGACATAATTTTTCTCCTTTTTTCGACTAAAAAACCGCCTCGAAAGAAGCGGTTATAAAAAGCCTCATCTTTCGGTTATACCGCAGGATTTAGCACCTTGTAAAAACAGGTTGCCGGGCATCAAAGGGCCTGTCCCTCCGCCACTCTTGATAAGGAAATATTCAGTTAGCAAAAAGCATTATAGCACAATGCTTTCTATTTGTCAATTCAATTTGCCTCGCATTATAGGTGAAAGTTTTTTATACACCACAAAACAAAGAATTGAGTTAGCAACACCTTTTAAAAGATTAAAGGGGAAATTGAAAATCAGCAGACATTGCCAAAGATTATCTACACCGCTGAAAATCGCTTTATACATTTCAACTATTGCAGCGGTAGGAAGACCAAACGCCTCACCGTAAAAAGGATATGTAATATAGTAGTTTGACGGAATACTGATCAGCGCCATAACTATAGAAGCAATAAGGCAAGAAACAAGCGCACCTACACGTGTTTTCTTATACTTATATATCACCCCTGCCGTACCCACAAAAACAGCACCTAAAATAAAGTTGGAAAGCTCCCCTACAAAAGCGCTGTTGGTCGCAAACATATGAAGAAGATTTTTAAGCAAACAAACGAGAACACCGTACCACGGGCCAAGGGCGAAGGTTGTAATAAGAGCAGGAAGCTCAGAAAAATCGACCTTTATAAACCCCGGCATAAAGGGAACCGCGAACTCCACATACATAAGTATGGCGCCTATAGCACCCATAACTGCAGTAACACAAAAATGTCTGAGTAGTATTTTACTGGTTTTCATAATATTCCTCCAAAAAAATGACGCCCAAGGATAACAGGGCGTCAAATTTAATGCGAAATCAGCATAATTCTTTCATCCGGACTATACCGTCGGCTTCGGAATTTCACCGAATCAGTTAAATAACTCGCGGGCTGTACCGCCGGTGGAGAATTTCACTCCGCCCTGAATTGTATTTGATTTAAAACAAAATAAAGTATTGCAATATGTATTACTATCATAAGCGGCAAAAGCAACATAAACTTTTTATGCTTTGTTTTATGCCTTATAAGCAGCATAGTTATATACATAATAGTTGCACCGCCCAAAGCAGCAAGGGTTAAAAGCGCATTTTCGCTTATCCTTATCTTACCTCGTCTGGCGTGGTCCTTATCTATTACAGTAAGAACAACACTTAAAACACATAAAATACAGGTGTAGAGAACAAATAATTGATCCATCAATATCACCGTTTTAATTTTATCATACACGTCATAAAAAAGCAAGTGTTATTGATTTAGACATAATTTCGTATTATAATATTCATAACAAACGGTTAAAGTATTGATTAAGGATTTATTATATATGTTTTTGAAACTCAAACAATTATTTTTAATTTTTTTGGTCCTATGCATCGTTTTTGCAGGTTGCAAAAGCAAGGCTTTGTACACTTCCACAGGACAAAATATACTAATAGAAAGCTTTTCGCCATCAGGCGACGGTGTTTTTGAAAGCGGAAACATAATGGTTGTGTCGGTTATCAGCAAAACCCCATCATTAGATGTTACCGCATATTTTTGGGATAAAGCAATACAGCTTAATCGGGAATATTCAGGCAAGACAGACGATGACAGCAGCACCTACTGTTTCAGCGCCGCCCTTACCGTACCGTCGGTTGAAAAGAAAACAAAAGCAGGTCAGGTAAAATTTGTTTGCAAATCTGATAATGACCAAGAAATTTATTACAGCGGTTTGATAACGGTTATTCCCTCTACTGTTTCAAAAGACAAAGGAAATGTAGAAATCGGTTATATAGCCGAAGTGATAAATTATCCTGCCGAAACCTTTGACGGTGACACTATCGACGATTCTTCAAAGCCTACAAACAGTTATCTTCCGGTAGGCACAGTGGACTTTTGCTCTCCAACCGCTATAGTAAACAGCCGTATTGATAAAAGCTATCGGCTTTTACAGTGCGGAAAGCGGGTTTACGACACAGATAACTTAAAAATATATGAAGGCTGTCTACCTAAAAACAATATCATTTCGGTAGACAAAACCGAGACACAGGACAAATACACAGTCTTATCTTTCAGCTGCGACTTTAAGGCGCCATTCACCCTTGAACTTAAAGAGCAAAGCTATGAAAACCCTGACACTAACAACTGGAATATTTTTGAAAAAACATTTTCCTATGTTGAAATTAAATTTATGTACTGCAACACATTACTTGGTGATGTTCAGTTTGAAGAAGATAATCCTCTTTTTTCGCACAGTGATAAATTTATTCAAGATAACACCTATGTTTTAAGGCTCTATCTAAAAAAAACAGGTAACTTTTACGGTTTTAAGGCAGAATATGATGAGTACGACTGTCTTGTTTTCAAGTTTTTACAGCCTACCGTTCTTTATTCGGCAGATAATGAATACGGTTACTTTCTTCACGGAAAAACTATTGTTATAGATGCCGGTCACGGCGGAAAAGATCCCGGTGCTGTAGCAAAGGACGGCACGAAAGAATCAAGTATGAACTTATCTCTTGCCAAAACGCTTAAAAGTGAACTTGAAAGAATAGGCGCAACAGTAATAATGACGCGCACAGATGACAGTTATATAAATGCTACACAGCGTACAGTTACGGTATATGAAGCCGAACCCGATTTCGTTATATCAATACACAGAAACTCAGGCTCGTCAAACGGCTTTAGTTCATATTACTTTAATTCATTTTCTTATACTGCAGCAAAAAATATTTTAGAAAGCACAAAAGAAAGTAACTTGTACCGCAAAGTTTCAGGTACATATTGGCACTATTTTTTCCTTAACCGAACATCAGTCTGCCCCTCTGTACTTACCGAAAACGGTTTTATGAGTGACAAAGGCGACCTTAAAGATATGAAAAGCGCAGACCGTCAGACAGTCTGCGCCAAAGCACTAACTAAAGGTATTGTAAACTACTTTGCTACACAAAAACATTAAAAGTATTTTTCGCAAAAATATTTGCCTATACTACCCATAAGTTTAATTACATCTTCTTTTAGTTCTGCAGGGTATCTGCGCCAAGCGCACATAGCCTCGAAATTAAGTTCACCATCATAGCCGTAATCTTTTAAGGCTTTCATTATGAAATCCCAATCAACAGTGCCTAATGAGAAAGGCATTGTATGGCTGTCTTCATTTATATCTACCTCATGAAGATGGAGAACTTTAAGATTTTTGCCCAAAGTTTTAACGGCATATCTTATATTTGTGCCGGTCAGAACGCTATGACCTGTATCAAGGCAAAAGCCGAAGCACTCTGCCCCTGCCATACCGTTCAGCGTTTCGATATATCGGTTAACCTCATCATAATCGTTACAGGGTGCCTCAATTATTTTGCCCTTTAACCTTGTCCACATATTTTCAAGACAGGCAACAACATTGTTTTCTTTCAGAACATCAATAAACTCAGAATAAAACTCTATATTTGCCTTGAAAACATCTTCTTTTTCCATACCGCTCAGCAGAGGGAAATTTCTTGGATGAATTACTATATAAGGACAGTCTAGGTACCCTGCAGCAATAATTGTGCGGTTGATAACCTTTTTAAAATATTCCTTTACCTCGCCTTCAAAGCAAGAAGGAAACGGCGCGTGACACTGACCAACCTTTATTTTGTTTTTTGAAAGTTCTTCCTTTATACCGTCAAGATATTCAAAAAACTTTTCGTCACTAAGTTCATAAAAATCGCTTTTTGAAAAAGTAAAATCGGAAGCTAATTTACCGCCTGTTTTATTGAAAATCATATCAAAATTCAAATCAATTGAGCTAAAACCTGCTTCTCTTATTATGGGGAGATTTTCTTCAGCTGTTTCTTTGCTCGTAACCAGTTCTCCGGCAGACAGTCCGTAAGTCATACTTATCACTCCAAAAAAATATCTGTTTATTGTATTATATTTAATACGCGTTTTTAAGTCAAGATTTAATTTAGAAGGTGAAAAAATGAAAGAAAAAAAGCGTGGCATACGTATTAAGACACGAATAATACTAACCGCCCTTGCGGCTGTATTTACTATCGCTTTTATTTTAATCAGCGTTATAGAATTACAGACAAATTCTCTTCCTTTATTTTATTTGCTTGAACTTTTAGGAATAATAACCGCACTATATATCATAAACAAGCGGGATAACCCCAGTTATAAAATTGCCTGGATAGTTTTTATACTGGCTCTGCCTGTTTTCGGTCTTATAGTTTATACGCTATGGGGAGGTCAGCGTACCTTCCCACACCTGAAAAAAAGACTGAAAAAATGCAGTGAAAGGTATATGCGCCATTTAGAGCAGGACCCTGCCGTTAAAAGAATTTTAGCTTACGAAGATTCTTCACGCACTCGTCAGGCGGCATACCTTTGCAACGAGTCCTGCTTTCCCGTTTATCAGAACACCTCTGCCGAATATCTTTCTCCCGGAGATAAGTTTTTAAGCCGTCTGTTAGAGGAACTTAAAAAAGCGGAAAAATACATTTTTCTTGAGTATTTTATTATTGCCGACGGTAAGATGTGGGACGCTATTTATAATGTTCTTATCAAAAAGGTAGCAGAAGGCGTTGAAATAAAAATTATGTTTGACGATTTCGGCTCTATAAAACGTCAACACAAAGATTTTCTGCCCCGCCTTAAAGCCCACGGAATATCGGTATCAATTTTCTGCCCCATAAATCCTTCGCTTAACATCGTTATGAACAACCGTAACCACCGTAAAATAATAGTAATTGACGGAAAGGTGGCTTTTACCGGCGGAATAAACATCGGAGACGAATATATAAACGAGTATGAGCGTTTCGGTTATTGGATGGACTGTGCCGTTATGATAAAAGGCAGTGCCGTTAGAAGCTTTATAATAATGTTCTGCACAATGTGGGAATATAACACAGGTATGCAGATGATGATGTCACGGTACCTCACCGAATACTCGGTAGAAAACGACAGTTATGTTATCCCCTACTGTGACTCGCCTATGGACAACAGATCAACAGCCGAGGGCATATATTTGCAAATGCTTAATACCGCTCACAGATATGTTGATATAGCTTCTCCTTATCTTATTCTTGACGATAAAATGAAAAGCGCCATTACTCTGGCGGCAAAATCAGGAGTAAGAATACGCATAGTTACACCCAGCATACCTGACAAAAACTATGTCCACCCCGTTACACAGTATTATTACTCAGAACTTCTTGAGGCAGGGGTTAAAATTTACGAATACACACCCGGCTTTATACATTCAAAAATGTTTATTACCGATGATTCGTCTGCTACTGTGGGCACGGTAAATATGGACTATCGCAGTTTCTTTTTCCACTTTGAATGTGGTGTATGGTTTACAAATGAAGACACAATACTTGATATGGAAAGGCATTTTGAAGAAATTTTAAGCGACTCGAAGGAGATTACCCTTAAAGAATGGGACAAAAGACCTTTATTTGACCGCTTTAAACAATGGATACTTCATATATTTTCTCCTCTTATGTAGAAAAAACAGGGCTGTTGTTTTTATAAACAGCCCGTTTTTTGTGCATTTTGCTTATTTATTTTCAAATTTTTATCAGCTTTAATAATTTTCTTGGCTATCTAATACAAAAAATAGCATATTTTACCGATGTATTGCCTATTGCATTTTTTCTTGTTTTAGAGTAATATAATATTAAGAAAATAAGGTATACTATAATTAGTACAAATAACGAAAGGAAGATGTCGGTTATGAGTCAATATACATCAAAGATACTGACTGAAATGATCGAAAAAAAACTTTCTCATAATTTTGGCGTTACTCCTGCCCAGGCGTCTGACGAACTTTTTTATAAAGCCTGCGCTCTTGCTCTTCGTGATATTATGGGAGAAAAAAGAATTAAATTTAAAGAAGAAACAAAAAAGCAACAGGCTAAAACTGTTTATTATCTTAGTATGGAATTTCTTATGGGGCGTTCTTTCAAGAACACACTGTTCAACTTAGGTCTTACAGAAGAAATGGAAAAGGCGCTTTCTAAATTCAAGGTTAAGCTTGACAGCCTTTATGAGTTAGAGCCTGATGCCGGTCTCGGTAACGGCGGTCTTGGCAGACTTGCGGCTTGTTTTCTTGACGGACTTTCTTCGGGTTCTTACCCCGCAATGGGATACTGTATACGTTACGAATACGGTATTTTCCGTCAGAAAATAGTTGAGGGTTGGCAGACTGAGATGCCTGATTTCTGGCTCCCCGGCGGTGAAGTTTGGCTTGAACCGCGCCCTGCCTCTGCCGTTGACGTTCACTTTGACGGAAAAATAAAAGAAACTTGGGATAATCATTTCCACCACGTTGAGCACATTGATTATACTACTGTTCACGCTATGCCCTATGACCTGATGGTAGCTGGTAAAGATGGAAAAACCATAAATGCTTTGAGACTTTGGGCGGCTGAATGTCAGGATATAAATATGTCTGCCTTTAATCAGGGCGATTATGTTCGCGCTATGGAACAAAAGGCTATGGCTGAGGTTATAAGCAAGGTGCTTTACCCTGAGGATAACCATTCCGAAGGAAAATCTCTTAGACTTCGTCAGCAGTATTTCCTGGTTTCCGCTTCTATTCAGGATATTTTAAACAGACATCTTCGCACCTACAACACCCTTGATAATCTTGCAGAAAAGGTTGCAATTCACATTAACGATACCCACCCTGCCCTTACCGTTCCCGAACTTATGCGTTTTCTTCTTGACGAGTGCGGTTACGACTGGGATAGGGCTTGGAAAATTGTTCAGGGTACCGTTGCTTACACCAACCACACCATAATGAAGGAAGCGCTGGAGTGTTGGCAGGAAGATATGTTCCGCCACCGTCTTCCCCGTATTTATCAGATAGTTAAAGAAATTGATAGCAGACACAGAAATGACATCTGGAAAAAAACGGGTGATTCAAAGCTGGTTGAGGACACCGCTATAATTTCAGGCGGCGTTGTAAGAATGGCTAATTTAAGCGTTGCTGCTTCGCACAAGGTTAACGGTGTATCAAAGCTTCACAGCAAAATCTTAACCGATTCTCTCTTTAACGATTATTATAAGCTTGATCCTGAAAAGTTTACTAATGTTACAAACGGCATTGCTCACAGAAGATGGCTTTGTCAGGCAAACCCTGCCCTTACCGCTTATCTTACCGAACTTATAGGCGATAACTTTGTTAAAGATGCCTCTCACCTTAGTGAACTTATGAAGTTTGCCGACGATAAGAGCGTACTTGAAAGACTTGGCGAAATAAAGCTTGAAAACAAGGTGCGCCTTGCAAATTATATTAAAGAAACAACGGGTACTGTTATTGATCCCTCTTCCATCTTTGATATGCAGGTAAAAAGACTTCACGAATATAAAAGACAGCACCTTAATGCTCTTCATATTATATCAGATTATCTTTATCTTAAAGAAAACCCCAATGCTGATTTTACACCCAAAACCTATATTTTCGGTGCTAAAGCGGCTCCCGGATATTTACTTGCAAAGCAGATAATAAATATGATATGCCGTCTGTCAAAAGAAATAGAAAATGACAGAACGGTAAGCGATAAGCTTAAGATTTTATTCCTTGAGGACTACAAGGTTACCCTTGCTGAGCTTATGATACCTGCCGCAGAAATAAGTGAACAGATTTCTCTTGCTTCTACCGAAGCCAGCGGTACGGGTAATATGAAGTTTATGATGAACGGCGCAATTACTCTGGGTACCGAAGACGGCGCAAACGTTGAAATTCACGAGGCGGTAGGCGACGACAATATAATTATTTTCGGTATGCATACTCCCGAAGTTTTAAAGCTTCAAAAACAAGGTTATAATCCTTCAAGTTATTACTGCAACAACGAAAAACTCAAAGCGGCGCTTGGCTTTATTGAAAAAGGCATTGGCGGTCAACCCTTTGACAACATTTACAAAACCTTAACCGGTGTTGACACCTATATGGCGCTTGCCGACTTTAACGATTACTGTGCGGCGCAGGAAAAGGCATCAAAACTTTATAACGACAAACAGCTTTGGAATAGAATGGCTCTTGTTAATATTGCAAAGTCAGGAATTTTCGCTGCTGACCGTTCTATAAAGGATTATGCCGACAATATTTGGAACACCAAACCTATTAAATAAGGAATTTAGTTTATGCAATACTATCCTTTTGACTCACGGAACTGTCTTTACAAATCAGTTTACGGCGCGATAGCCTCAGATACTTCTCTGAGGCTTCGCGTTCTGTTGCACTTTGATGCCAAGGCTCAGGGTGTGTTTTTGTGTATCAAAAAGGACGATTCTGACTGTATTTGCGAATACGAAATGACAGCTGACTCCACCATAGACAGCTACACTGTCTATAAAACCGAGCTTTCTTTTGATGAAGGTATTTATTGGTATCATTTTCGGTATGAGAGTGAGTATGGTCAGTTTTACATATCAAAGTCAGAACACTCTTTAGGCATAGTTTCAAAGGAAATTACCAACTGGCAGCTCACAGTATATAACAAAGACTTTAAGACACCCGACTGGCTAAAGGGCGGAATCATTTATCAGATTTTCCCCGACCGTTTTTATAACAGCAAAAAAGAAAAAAGCGGTGTGCCAAGTGACAGATATATACAGAATGATTGGAACGCACTTCCTGAGCACAGGCAGGGTGACACGATAAAATATCTTGGCAACGACTATTTCGGCGGTGATTTAGAGGGCATAAGAGAAAAACTGCCTTACCTTGCTGACCTTAGTGTTTCGGCAATATACTTGAATCCTATTTTCGAGGCTCACTCAAACCACCGATATAATACTGCCGACTATATGAAAATAGATTCAATGTTAGGCTCTGAGGAAGACCTTATAAACCTTTGTCGAGATGCGGAAAAATACGGTATTTCGGTTATTCTTGACGGCGTATTTTCTCATACGGGTGACGACAGTATTTACTTTAACAGGTATAACAGATATAAAAATTCAGGCGCATATAACAGCCCATACAGTGAGTTTTCAGACTGGTATACCTTCAATAATTTTCCAAACTCTTATAAAAGTTGGTGGGGCATTTCTTCCCTTCCCGAAACAAAGGAAAACTCCCCCTCTTTTACTGATTTTATAACCGGTGAAAACGGAGTTATCCGTTATTGGCTTAAAAAAGGTGTTAAGGGTTGGCGACTTGACGTTGCCGACGAACTGCCCGATGAATTTCTTGATAATATAAGAAAAGCCGCAAAAGCCGAAAAAGAAGACGCCTTTATTTTAGGTGAGGTATGGGAAGACGCTACCAATAAAATCAGTCACGGTGGCAGACGCAGATATTTGCTGGGCGGTCAGCTTGACTCGGTAATGAACTACCCCTTTGCCGATGCCATTATCGGTTTTTTTAAGGGTGAAAGCTCAAGAAAGCTAATTGATGCTGTACTTGACATAACCGAAAATTATCCGCCGCAGTCTGTTAGTCTGCTTATGAACCACATCGGCACTCACGATACAAAAAGAATACTGACAACTCTTGCCGACTCAAATAATTCAAACGGAGACAGAAACTGGCAGGCAGTACAAAAATTAAGCAGTGAGCAATACGCTCACGCCGTTAAATTTTTAAAACTTGCCGCCACGCTTCAGTACACTCTCCCAGGTGTTCCCTCTCTTTATTACGGTGACGAAGCAGGTGTTGAAGGCTACGGCGATCCCTTCTGCCGTAAAACATACCCCTGGGGCAACGAAAACAGCGATTTGATAGACTTTTATAAAATGCTGGGTAAACTTCGTAAAGAAAATAAATGCTTTAAGGGCGGTAAATTTATACCTCTTTATGCCAATATGGGTCATATAGCCTATATTCGTGAAAGCGAAGACGGCACCAACGCTCTGCTTATTGCAGTAAACCGCTGGTGTGATGAAGCTTTTGTGGATATACCCAAAGAATTTTCTAACGCAGAAGTTCTTTTCGGTAACCCCCCGGAAAACGGCAAACTTAAAATAGACAGCGAGAACATATCTATAATTAAAAGAAAATATTAAACTTAAAAAGACTGAGCTATCGGCTCAGTCTTTTTTTGTAATTATATCTGCAGTTGTGGCGCCGATGTAACCAAGCGCTTTTTGTGTATTTACTTCAACCTGCGCCCCTACTCTGCCTGCGCTGAAATATATAATTTCGTAGTTTTGGGCAGAACTGTGAAATACAGTTTTAAATCGTTTTTTCATACCAATGGGTGAACAACCGCCGTGAATATATCCCGTAAGCGGTAAAAGCTCTTTTGATTTTACCATTTCAATTGATTTTTCACCCACAATTTTTGCAGCCTTTTTAAGGTCTAACTCCTCTGCAACCGGAACAATAAAAACATAGTTCGTCTTTGAATGTCCCACAGTAACAAGAGTTTTAAACACGTGTTCAGGGTTCTGATTTAATATGTTTGCAACATCGATACCGCTTATAACACCGCTGTAGGTATGCTCTGTATATTCTATTTTATGCTTATCTAAAATGCGCATTGCATTTGTTTTAACACCCATATTCTCAGCCTCAACAATCAGTCTGTTACAACGCCCTTTTTAATGATAAGATTTGCATAAAGTGCACTTT
>JAZNAG010000088.1:0-1969 GCA_045586405.1 Acutalibacteraceae bacterium
AAATTGCAATAGTTAAAATAAAACCCTAGGATAGATGAGTGAATTCGACTATCCGAGGGTTGTTTTTAGTGATATATTTGCTAAAGCAAATGTGATATAAACACATTAAATGTGTTTGCGATATATACTCGCTTTGCTCGTATGCGATATGATAAAAATCCAAGGATTTTTATCGTTGAACGAAAACTTATCAGTTTTCGTTCATACCACAGCACTTTTTATATTTCTTACCACTACCGCAAGGGCAAGGGTCGTTTCTGCCAACCTTTTGTGCTTTTTTTACAGGTTGCTTTTTAACTGTCTGGTCGTCAGCAGATGTAGCAGTAATTTTTACTGTTTGCTTTCTTTCAACTGGGTCTTCTTTTCTTATTCTTACTTTAAGAACGAAGTCAACAGTACCTTCTCTGATTTCGTTTGTCATTTCGTCAAACATATCAAAGCTTTCTTCTCTGAATGCTATAACAGGGTCTTTCTGAGCATAAGCACGAAGTGAAATACCACGTTTTAACTGGTCCATAGCGTCAATGTGGTCCATCCAGCGCATATCAACGTTACGAAGAAGAGCACTTCTTTCAATTTCTTTAATTAACTCTTCGCCAAACTCTGCTTTTCTGTCATCATAAAGCTTTTGTGCTTTATCAAGGAGAATTTCGGCAACATCTTCTGTTTTAGTAAGGTCTTTAATGTCATCTTCTGTAATAAGCCAGTTGTATTTTGTAGCAAGCCCCTTGAAGTTCCAGTCACTTACATTGTTTGAAGCAGGGCAGTAGAAGTCTGCAGATTCAGAAATTGTGTCAACAATCATCTTCTGAATTGTTGCACTTATATCCTGACCGTCAAGAACTTTGTTTCTCTGACCATAAATAACTTCTCTTTGCTTATTCATAACATCGTCATATTTAAGAACGTTACGACGAACTGCGAAGTTATTACTTTCAACTTTCTTCTGAGCATTTTCAATTGTGCTTGTGAAGAGTCTTGCTTCAACAGGCATATCGCCGATTGATTTGAAGGCATCAAGAGTATTATAGAATCTGTCACCAGCGAAAAGTCTTAATAAATCATCTTCAGCAGAAAGGAAGAAACGGCTTTCACCAGGGTCACCCTGACGACCAGCACGACCACGTAACTGGTTATCAATACGTCTTGATTCGTGACGTTCTGTACCGATAATATAAAGACCGCCAGCATCTCTTACTTTTTCTGCTTCTTCTTTTGTTTCTTCTTTGAATTTTGCTTCTAATTCACGGAATGTTTTACGTGCTTCTAAAATTTCTTCATTAGTTGTTTCTGCAAAGCCTGTTGCTTCTGCAATAAGCTCATCTGGGTAACCTTTTTTGCGCATTTCGAGCTTTGCCATAAATTCAGGGTTACCACCCAAGATAATATCGGTACCACGACCAGCCATATTTGTAGCAATAGTAACTGCACCGAATTTACCAGCCTGAGCTACAATTTCAGCTTCTTTTTCGTGGAATTTAGCATTGAGTACTTCGTGTTTAATACCACGCTTTTTAAGAAGTCTTGAGAGTTTTTCACTCTTTTCAATATTAACTGTACCAACAAGAACAGGCTGACCTTTTTCGTGAGCTTCTACAATAACATCTATAATAGCGTTGAACTTTGCTTCTTCTGTTTTATAAAGCACATCGTCATTATCCTGACGTGCAAGTGGTTTGTTTGTTGGGATTTCTACAACGTCAAGTGAATAGATTTCTTTAAATTCATCACTTTCTGTCATAGCAGTACCAGTCATACCAGAAAGCTTTTTGTAAAGACGGAAGTAATTCTGGAATGTAATAGTAGCAAGAGTTTTGCTTTCGTGCTCAACCTTAACGTTTTCTTTTGCTTCAATAGCCTGGTGGAGACCTTCGCTGTAACGTCTGCCAAGCATAATTCTACCTGTGAACTCGTCAACAATAAGAACCTGACCATCTTTTACAACGTAGTCAACGTCACGGTGCATTGT
>JAZNAG010000089.1:0-128507 GCA_045586405.1 Acutalibacteraceae bacterium
GAAATTGCATTAAAAGAGGCAAACGAAACAGGTAAATGGCTTGAAATGCTTTTTAAATCTGACTATATTAGTGTTGAAAAATATAAAGAGTTAAACAAGACTTGTTCTACAATTAGAATTTTACTTATTGCGTCAATTAAAACTGCTAAGGAGAATTCAAAATGAGTAATGCAAAATATATTAGCAGTATTCTATTTGATAATTCCTTAAGTGAGAACTCCTATCTGAATGATTTACCTATTATAAAATATCTTGCTGCTAATAAAGAACTAAAGTTTTCTTCTAATATTACTTTTTTTGTGGGCGAGAACGGTACAGGTAAGTCCACCTTGCTTGAAGCAATTGCAGTTGCGTATGGTTTTAATGCTGAAGGCGGCACAAAAAACTTTTCTTTTTCTACTAAAGATACCCATTCGGAACTTTCCGAATATTTAACTTTAACTAAAAGAGATTTTGCAAAAGACGGTTTCTTTTTAAGAGCGGAAAGTTTATATAATGCCGCAACATATATTGACGAGGTCAAAGCAACCCACAACTATGGGAATGTTTCTTTGCACAACCAATCGCACGGGGAAAGTTTTCTATCTATAGTACAAAATCGCTTTAGCGGAAACGGTTTATATCTTTTAGACGAGCCCGAAGCGGCACTTTCTCCCATGCGTTTAATGACTTTAATTGTTGAAATAGATAGTCTGTTGAAAAGCAATTCTCAATTTATAATTGCAACCCATTCACCGATTTTAATGGCATTTCCAAATGCAGAAATATTACAGTTTTCTGAATCAGGAATTGAAAAGGTGAAATATTATGAAACTGAGCATTATAAAACAACAAAACTTTTTGTTGAGGAACCTGAGAAAATGATTCATCATTTAATTGGTTCTAATAATTGAAAATAACGGTTTTCAGGCACATTTAATTCGTGTCATTAAGTTCAAACTACCCAAACGAAAATCCGTTCTCGTAAGAGGACGGATTTTTGTTTGTATTATTCACTATTTATTTTTCATCATTCATTATTCATTAAACGAGAACGGATTTTCAAATGAATAATGAATAATTATTGCGGCTTTGCCGCTTTTATGCTATAATATACTTGAAGGCGGTGACGAGGTGAAAATAGTTATTCTTACTGCCATTGGCGTTGGTATGGCAACGGTAATAGGCGCTATAATTGGTTTTGCTTTTAAGAAAATATCTCATACTTTTTCGGATATTGTTATGTCATTTGCGGCAGGTATAATGCTTGCGGCGGCAATAATAGGACTTATTATACCCTCACTTGAATACGGTGGAAGATATGCAGTTGTTGTTACGGTGGCTGGTATATTTGTAGGCGCTGTGTGTATCAATTTGTTCGATAAATTTGTGCCGCATCTACACAGTCTTATTGGAACTAAAAATGAAGCGGAAAATTGTAAAGACTTAAACAAAGTTTTGCTTTTTGTAACAGCAATAGCTATACACAACTTGCCCGAAGGTATTGCTGCGGGAGTTGGTTTCGGCTCGGGGGATACCTCTAAGGCGTTTATTATTGCAGGGGGTATAGCTCTGCAAAATATACCTGAAGGTATGGTTATTATTTCACCTATGCTGTCAGCAGGGGTTTCACCTAAAAAGACCTTTATACTGGCTGCACTTACCGGTGTGGTAGAGGTGGTTGGTACATTTATAGGTTATTTTGCGGCAAGTATATCCTTTGTAGTTTTACCCTTTGCTCTTGCCTTTGCAGGCGGAACAATGCTTTATGTAATAAGCGATGAAATGATACCCGAAACCCATTCGCACGGACATGAGCGGGGCGCAACCTATGCCTTGCTTGTAGGTTTTTGTGTTATGCTTTTATTAGATTATGTAATTTGACAAAAAGACGGTTTGTAACCGCCTTTTTTTTAATATATATAATATGGGTGAGATATATGAAAATAATTGATTTACACTGCGATACTCTTGATAAGCTAAAAGACGGAAATTATAGTTTCAAAGAAAATAATGGACACATAAGCGAAAATGGGCTGATTTCGGGCGGTTATATCGCCCAGTGCTTTGCGGTGTATACTCCGTCAGAAATTAAAGGTGAAGCGGCCACAAAATATTTTACTGAGAAGTGCCAAATTTTCGACAATAATATTTCAAACAAAACGGGTAGTGTATCGGCGGTTTTAACGGTAGAAAACGGTGAATTTTTAAATAACAATATTGATAATCTGAGTCTTGCTAAAAATCAAAAAGTGCGTTTTTTGGGGCTTACTCATAACGGCGAAAACTGTCTCGGCTTTCCTTGTTCGGCTGATAAAACGGAGCATCTTTTGCCCCTTAAAAAATTCGGCAGGGAGGTTGTTGACGCTATAAATTCTACCGATATATTTGTAGATGTTTCGCATTTAAGCCTTGGCGGCTTTATGTCGGTTGCCGAAATTTCAAAAAAGCCGTTTGTGGCCTCGCATTCGGCAAGTGACACTCTTTTCGGGCATCACAGAAATCTTACTGATGAGCAAATAAAAATTATTGGAAATATGGGCGGAATAATAGGCGTGGTGTTTTACTCATACTTTTTAAACGGTACCGATAAAACCGAAATTTGCGATATTCTGCGCCATATTCAGCATTTTATAAATGTGGGTGGAGAAGATATTATCGCACTTGGCAGTGATTTTGACGGTATGAGCTGTAATCTTGAAATAAAAAACGCATCAGAAATGCAAAAGCTTTCCGATGCGCTGACTCGAAGATTTGGTTTTAATATTGCCGAAAAAATATGTTATAAAAACGCTATGAGATTTATTTAATCAATATTTCTTATATGCTCAAAATCATTAAGGGTTTCGGCGACGGGGGAAATAAGGGTTCCTTCTTCACCTTTAAATTCTATAATAGAAATTGATGTGCATTTGGGACGAAGGGTGCCCAGAACAAAGGGAAAGGGAAGGGAAAAAATATGAGAAAGAACAGCACTTGAAGAGCCGCCGTGACTGGTTAAGACTACCGTATCGTTATTCTCTTTTAAAACGCGGTAATAGTTGCCGTCACGTAAATAGCCTAAGGTTTCAAGAAACTCATCAAAGTTTTTTGAAACCTTATCAAAATAAGAGATAATCTTATTATTGCAAAAAGGCTCTTCAGCTCGCCAATTTTCATTTAAAAATGGCAAATTATCGTTTGCCATTTTATTAGTGGTATCCCAAGGATGACCGTCGGCAAAAATTGGGTTTTCGTCTATAGAACCCCAAGAAATTTCTCTCATAAAATCGCATTTTTCTATTTCTAAACCGAACTTTTCTGCTATGTACTGCGCAGTTTGTGTGGCACGGCCTTGGGGAGAAGAATATATATGCACGATTTTCTCGTTTTTAAGGCGCTCTGCCATAGCTTTTGCCTGCTTGTGACCAAGTTCGGTAAGACAGTCATTTTTATAGTCGGGGTGTCCGTGGCGCACAAAAATTATTCTCATAATAATTATTCCTTATAAGATTAAATATAGTTCAATGAAATGGTATCGCCGTTGTCTATAATCTCGGTAAAGTGGGGACGTTCAAAATTTGCCGTGTTGGGTGAATGGAAGGTAAGGTAAAGCTTATCTTCTTTTTTGAAAATCATACCGTGTCCGCCGTCACTGTCTATAAGCGGAATTAAATGAGTTATGTCGGCACCGATTTCACCGCCGTTGAATTTTACAAGCAGTTCGGCATATTTTCCGTTAATAAAGGAAGACCATATCATAAGCAGTTCGTCGGTTTTGGTTCGGTACATAAAAGGACCGTCGGTAACATAGTGAGCCGCAGCGGTAACGCTTGATACACCTGGACAACTTGAAGCCGAAAAGATAGTTACTACCTCGCCGACAGTTTTGGATAAATCGTCACTAAGTTTTACGTAGCAAATTGTTCCGTCAACTATCTGTGTATGCTCGTGGCAGAAAACCATATAGGGAGTACCGTCTTTACTTATGTAAAAGGTGCCGTCAAGACATTCCCAGCCCTCAGGCGTTACGGCGCCGTTACTGTGGGGAACAAAGGGGCCTTTTGGACTGTCGGCTCTTAAAATATAGGTGCCTCTTAAGTTGTCTTCCTTAGTAAAGGTGGCGAACATATAATATTTGTCACCGTATTTATGTACTTCGGGTGCCCAGTTTGCGCCCCTGTTCATATTGAATTTTTCTGAATTAAAACATTCGGTGGGCTCACTCCAATTCTCAAGGTCGTCTGACACATAAACATCAAAACCACCTGATTTCATAGCAAAGTTTTTAGCCCTTGAGCCGTACATATAATATTTTCCGTCATCAGTTAAAATGAACGGATCACGAATATGAATATCAGAACATTTCATAAAACAAACTCCTAAAATAATCTTTATACAATTATTATACTGTTATTATCCTAAAAAAACAAGACCTATAACATAACCTTTTCCTTGACTTTTTTACGGCTTTGTGTTATGACATATTTATCTTTTATAAGGGGATAAAAAATGGAAAATTATGAAATAATCGCACAGGCTATCGGCATTGTTGCAATGGCTTTTAATATAATTTCTTATCAGGGTAAAAAACAGTCTACGGTTATTGCGCTTCAACTTATCGGCGGCGCTCTTTTTGCCGTGAATTTTTTAATGCTTGGTGCAATTGTGGGCGGTTTGCTTAATATAATTGCTACCCTTAGAGCTGTGGTTTTTCTTTTTAAGGATAAGCTAAAGGCTGATAGTATACCTTGGTTTATATTCTTCGTTTCAACCTACATAACGGTGTATATTTTAAATTTTACTCTTTTTGGCAAAGAACCCACCTTATTTAACCTTATAATTGAAATCCTGCCGGTTATCGGTATGACAGCGCTTAATATAGGCTTTCGCCTTAAAAACGCCTCAGACGTTAGAAAATGCGGCCTTATTTGTTCGCCTGCCTGGCTTATTTATAACATAGCTGCAGGCTCATACGGCGCTATAATCTGTGAATCAATTACCCTTGTTTCTATTTTTGTGGGAATGTTACGCCACGATAGAAAAAAGTGATAAAGTGAAGAAAAAACCACCCGAAAGGGTGGTTTTTTTATGTTTGAATTTGTCTTATTGTTTTGATGAAAATAGTTCAGAATTTTCATTTTTAAAAATAGAAATCATTTCCCTAAGGTCTTGACCTACAGTTTGTCGATTGTCTTCTTTTATTAAGTATGTGCTGTTTTGCATTTCAGTTGCCATCCAGTTGTTGATATGCTTTCCGTAATGAGTTGTATCTCTGTAATTATCCAGGTCGGTTATTATTGGTGCGGCTTGGAAATCATATACTTTACAATTCTTCTGTTCTGCTAATTCGTAAAAATACTCTTTTGCATTGATATATGTTTCAAAGTAACCGCTGTCTTGCGCTGTACACCAAAACAGTGCGGAATAAGGGGGGAAAAACAAAATATGCTCGCCTTTTTCGGTATCAATATTTTCGAAAAATACAGAGATAGTATTTTTGAGGTTTTGCTCGAGATTATTCAAATCAACTTGAGAAACATTATAAGAATTATTTAAGTAGTTCTTTATTACTGTTTGGCGGCTGCATTTATGGTCGTCACTCCAATCATCCAGTAAGTCAATATTAGTTTTCTTGGATAAAAAAGAAGGTACTTTATCAAACTTACTTAACACAGAGGTACATATTCCTAAAGGTAAATAACGTAGCCATGTTTTATAACTGATCATATATCTTAAGTTTGAAATAGGATCATTTTTAAACATATATTCTTCATTTTTCGAATCACCGAGTGTGCGAAACGAACTTATATCTATACAAATATAAAAACGTGAGGCTTTATTAGAATTATATGCCAAATTGAGATAATCGATGGTTTCTGCAGCGTTCATACCGGAAACACCTATTTTAAGCACTTCTCCACCAAGTGTTTCTTCAAAATGAGGAACATCAAAGTTTTGTGTCATTGAAGAACCTAAAATGATAGTATCATAGTTTTGGTTTTTCACCAAGCCGGGAGCAACATAACGACTTGCAAGAAAATAAGTGTTATCTTTAACCCTAAATTGAAATCCCGGATCAACAATATAAGTGATAGTAGATAATAAGAGCACAATAGCAAGTACGATTGCAGTGAAAGAAATTATCCATTTTTTTGCACTAATCATATAATTGTATCCTCCTTTTTAAAAATTAAAGTAAATGAAAACGCTTTCTCTTGACAAGAAGATTAGAGATAGAGCAAATAGAATTGCTGTAAAAATATAGTGTTTTCGGTCTACTTTAAAGTTTTCAAAAAGATAAACACTGTTTTTGCAAAGGAATACTACCAAAAATAGAGTTAGCAATAATCCAAACACATATAAGTAATCAATTATTGATGGGAAATTTATTAAACCGTCTAAAGCAATAGAAGCAACTTGGCTTAAGCCTATATTACCAAAATTGAGCATACCCTTGTAAACGGTAATGGCTTCACCAAAACTTTCGGCACGGAAGAGAACCCATAAAGCATTGACGGTCATAAACGTTAAAAATACACGTATTTTATGAGGAACAAATTCTAATTGTTTTTTAAATAAACGCTCAATCAATACAATAATACCATAGGCGCAACCCCAGATAATGAAGGTCCAGTCGGCACCATGCCAAATACCGCTTACTAAAAAGGTGAGGAACAGGTTTATGCAAGTACGTGTAATGCCTTTGCGATTTCCGCCTAATGGTTTATATATGTACGATGAAAGTGCACGACCTAAAGTAATATGCCATCTTCTCCAAAAAACAGTGGCACTTTCGGATTTATAAGGGGAGAGGAAGTTATATGTTATATCAATATTAAACATTTTTCCTAAACCTATAGCCATATCAGAGTAACCGGAGAAATCAAAATAGATTTGTAAAGTGTAACTTAACGAGGTTACCCAACCCGCAGCAAGACTTAAATTAGCCATACCAAAGCCATTGTCAACGAATAATGCAACTGTATCGGCAATAACCGCTTTCTTAAACATACCTATAGAAAACATATATAAACCTGATGCAAAGTTTGAAGCATTGAACTTGCGTTTTGCTTCGTCTCTGAATTGAGGTATTATTTCATGATAGAGTACAATAGGACCTGCTACTAGTTGTGGGAAAAAGGTAACAAATAGGGCGTAGTTAAAAAAAACGTCAAGTTTTTCTTCTTTTTTATATATAGAAATAAGGAACGAAAGTTGTTGGAAGGTGAAAAAAGAAATACCTAAAGGTAATAATAAATTTTTTAATAAAAAATCTGTTTTTGCAATATAGTTTAGATTCTCTATGAAAAAATCATAATATTTATAGTACCCAAGTAGTGCTATATTAAAGCAAATTCCCACCGTAAGCCAAATACGGGAAACAAGGGTATTTTTGGACAAAAATTTTTCAATAAGGTATCCCACAAAATAATTTACAACAACTGAAGATAAAATAAGAGGAAGGTACTTAATATTGTTATAACTGTAGAAAAATAGTGAAGCGATTATTAGGAAAATTCGTTGCCATAAAGGATTTTTTAGGTTTTGCAAGGCAAAGTAACCAATAAGTACAACAGGAAGAAAAAGAAATATAAATGCAAAAGAAGAATATATCATTATATCACCCAATATCAAATTATACTCAATATTTTGAGTATAGTCAAGACGTTGAGCATGATAATATTAAAATGGTGATTAAAATGATTTCATATAAACCTTTTTATGAGATGCTTTTCAAAAAAGGAATAACTGAATACAACCTCATTTTTAAGCAAGGGTTTTCTGCAAATACATTACATAGAATGAAAAAAGGCGAAGCAATAAACACGAAAACTCTTGATGCACTTTGTTACACACTTGATTGTGAAGTAAGCGATATAATTAAATTTGAAAAAGAATAGCACCCAATTCCGTTTGTGAAAAGGGTGCTGTTTTTTGATGGATACTCTCCGTCGGCATTTTTTCGAACACTCCGAGTGTTACCGAAAAAATCACCTTACTCGAGACTTCACAGTCCGCAAATGTCATCGCACCTTTGCGGCTGCTTCGACGAACCCAATGCTTCTCCTATACTATCCTCTCCCACCAAAACGAAAAACCACCCAAAAGGGTGGTTTCGTTTTGTCTATGGGCTACAAAAAAGATATTTTTGCCGTTTTCGCGTATGAATTCGAACTCTCACATTGTTGCTCAACGGTAAATTTTATTTGCTAAATTCATCATCATCGGCATTCCTTAAAACATACTTTTTCATTAGCGTTTTTTGCTCTCTTCTACACACACGAGAGATGGTGCCATTCGCTTTTTTGCTATCTAAACCCAAGTAATCACAAACAGCCTTAACGCTATCAAAAGTTGCAATGAATGCAAAAGTATCGGCATCATACATATTTATTTGACGTTGCCCCTTTTGCGCTTTATAGCACTCGGGACACCCTCTGCCGTTTACTCGGTTGCAAACTTTTGCCTCCCATTCGTGCCCATGTTCACATATCCACCAAAATTTCTTATTACTGTGTGCTGTAACATGCGTAGGTAATGCATCTCCGTTTTTTGGATAGTTCCACGTTTTAGCGACATCAGGGCAAACGGTTGATAAATCATTAAAGCCTACTAATACTTTTTTGCCGGCACAAATTGGACATCCTTCGCCTCGCACACGTTTTAATATTGACTTAGTGTAGCTGTGTCCTTTTTCACACTTCCAATATACAACCCTTTCGCCACCACCAAAGATTTCTGATGGATTGACATCGTTTTTTTCATAATCCCAATATTTGAGCAGCTCTGGATGTTTTGTTGTTAAATCATTACCATCATATTTTAAAAGATTGCGATGCTTAGAACACACGCTTCCCTCAGCAATTTTGCTGGGCAACGCCAAATATGATCTATTGCATATTTTGCATTTCCAATAAAATCGCTGTCCTGTACCGAGTGTAACCATTTCAGGTGTTATAGAACCGTTTTTCTCATAATCCCATCTTTCAACTAAATCTGGTCTTACAGCGGCAATACTATTTTCTTTTCGCAAGATAACATATTGGTTTTTGATAGCAATAGAATCTCTTGAACAATCAACATCAATCAATACGTCAGGGCAAATTGATCTAAGCACATCTCGTATAAGGTGGGTCAAATCATTAAAAGATGTTCTTTCATGAATATAAAAATCTGCTTGATTCTTTTCTTCGGTGCGTTTGTATTCTTTTATAACAAACAATGTGATACCGATAGATTCGAAAAACTCCTTTTTGCGAATATCCTTTTCCGACTTTTCTTTATGAGAATAATATCCGTTATATTCAATTCCAATGTTTTTAGACGGAATAAATATATCAATTTCTCGTCCTTCAAATATATATCTGTTTATGGTATCATTAAATGCTTGCTTAAGATAGAAATAAATGGCTTGCTCGGGAAAAGATGTTTGACTTTGCTGTGCACAAATAGGGCAGCCCTGTCTATTGCTACGTTGCTTGATGGACATCAAATAATCATCATGACCAAGTGGGCAAACCCAATATACTTTTTTGTTCGAATGTGCTGTAACCTCGGTGGGCTTAATTGTGTTTTTCTTACTCCACTCAGCCGCCAAATCAGGTAGCTGTGATTGCAAATCATTATAGCCGATAAGTACTTTTTGATTTGCACAATACGGACATGAAGAACCTCTTAATGTGCGATTCGCAATATATGCTTCATATTCACCACCGCATTTTTTGCATTTCCATTTTACTTTCACATTAGAACCTGCAACACATGTGTAAGGAGTAAATTTGGGATCATCACAACTTATCCATTCTTCAACCAATTCAGGGTGCGTTTCCGCTAAGACCTTTTTCCCTTTAATATATCTTTCACGGTCAATCGAGGTTCTCCATTCATCATAACATTGCGGACAAATTCTTTCACCTTTGACTCTTGATCGTATTTCTTGTTCAAACTTTATCTTATGGTTGGCGCATATCCAAAACGCATACTTGTGAGAACCTGTTGTCAATTTGCAAGGATCGAGACCGATTGCGTTGTTTTTCTCCCAGTCCCACTCAACCATGAGTTGAGCGTCGTCAATTACAAATTCTTTTTCCTTTTTGACGGTCATCTTATCCCCCTGCTTTTACAATGTTTCTCTATCTGTTTTTAGAAAATCTTCAGCTTCATTTATTCCTTTTTGTATTTCTGCTTTAGTTCGATAATCAAGCGGAACCCATGTATTCATTTCATAAACAAATATAGGCATCCGGACACTCGCAACATCATCATAATTACAGTTTGCAAAATTAGTTATATCAACACCTTTATATTCTAAATCCTCCGTAGGATTAAAATATAATATAAAGCCGAGAGGAAAGGTTGATATTTCGCTTGAAATAGAGAAAGTGTTATTCTCGATTTTCATAACGCTTGATAACCCATTTAATTTGTGCAAGCTACTTTTGGTAACGTACATGCAAACCTTAAATTTCTTACTATCTAAACCGCTTGCGTTTTTATCGAGAACAAATCTTCTAAGTTCATCAACCAATTTTGATGCTTGATATAAACTCTTTTTAGATTCAATCATCATTTGCACGAGCGGGTTATCCTGCGAAGGTATTTCTTGTTCTGTCATATTATAAGCTCGTAAAGACTCTTGATTATTAACCGAACAAAACATACAAATAACCTGTTTAATAAAACGCAAAGGATACATCTCTTTTATTTCAATGCACTGGGGAAAATTGGCTGATGTAATCTGCGACAGAGCTTCAACAAAAATGTGAGAAATCTTTTTATATTCCTTTACATACCATACGCCTGCCGTGCTATTACACACAGAACATAACGAATATTTCCCCATACCTCTTTGTAAATTGTTGTAAGGTAAATGCTTCAAATCCCAAGGAACGGTAGTCTTTCCGATAAAATCTTTTCCAGAAACAGCCCTCGCAGAGAATTTATTAAATGCTGATCTTGGAGGAATGTGCTCGAATGATAAATCATCAAAGTATTCACCGCATAACGCACAAAATCCTGGATGCTTTTTCGCCATATTTTCCTCCTCGACTTAGTTTACAATAATTATATCACATTTTATTATTTCTTTCAATTCCTACATAAAATGTCGTAAAATTGTTTCAATGCATTCAATATAGGAGTTGAAAATATGAGAACTTACACACAAGAAGAAAAGCAAGCGGTCATTGACCGTGTTATATCCGGTGAGCCGTCTGCGAGTATCCTCGCTGACACCGGTATACCCAAAAGTACATTTTATGGCTGGGTGCGTGCTTACCGTGACGAACTGGAAGCGGGCAAACGAAAGGAGGTCAATGTCCGCAATTTTCATTTGCTTGAAAACAAGGTCGCACGTTTGGAAGATATCGTCGAAATTCTCAAATCTGCAACCTGCACGCCGAAGTCACCATTAAAGCAGCGATTATATGCCGCCGAGCAGCTTTACGGCAAATATAACGTGCGTGTAATCTGCGATGCGTTTGATATTCCCCGAGGAACATTTTATAACCACGTTCTCCGCAATAAGAAAGACAACACGTGGTATGCAAAACGCAAAGAGGAATTGCGGCTTCGCATACAGGAGATCTACGACGAAAGCAATCAGATCTTCGGTGCGGCTAAAATTGCGGCAGTTATGAAAAGTGAAGGCTTCAAGGTAAGCAATGAAATGGTGCGCACGCTTATGCGTGATATGGGATTGGTCAGCATCCGTCAGTCGGCGAAGAAACTTTACGAGGACGAAGGGCGCAAGTATAAAAATCACCTTAACCAGGAGTTCGACACGTGCAAGCCTAACGAAGTGTGGGTTAGTGATGTTACCTATTTCAAGTACGGTGAAAACGCTTATTACATTTGCGTGATTATCGACCTGTACTCCCGCATGGTCGTGGGTTATAAAATTGGAAAGACCAACAGCACGCAGCTTGTAAAGTCGACTTTTCAGATTGCCTATAAAGCACGTAAGCCGGATTCAAGTTTGATCTTCCATACAGACCGTGGCGGTAACTATCGTTCCAAGACGATGAACGACTATATGAGCTCACTACACATCACGCACTCCTTTTCGCGTGCGCACGTGCCGTATGACAATTCTGTAATGGAATCGTTCTTTGCTTCTTTGAAGCGCGAGGAATTATATCGCACGAAATACCGTTCGGAGGCAGACTTCCGAAGTGCGGTGGACAAGTACATAATTTTCTACAATAGCAAACGCCCACACCGAAAATTGCAATACAAGACTCCCGAACAGAAGGAAGAGGAATATGCCTTGAAGGACGCGGGTTTATAAGACACGTGCAGTCGGACTAAGGGGTTCGAAAAGGTTTGCTTTTATATCTTCGGATTGTAAAATTTGCGTTTTTCTATTTTTAGTCCGGCTGACAAAAAGAAAATGCGACCTCGAAAAGCCGCATAAATACTGGATTTTATAATAAAAACACCATTGAGTCCGAACTTGGGGGTTCAGATTTCAATGGTGTTTTTAGATGGTGGGAGAGGATGGATTCGAACCATCGAAGTCAGAGACAACAGATTTACAGTCTGCCCCCTTTGGCCACTCGGGAACTCTCCCATATTCAGTTTACGCTTTGGAAGTTCATTTACCACCAAAATGGAGCTGGTGGACGGACGAAGTTTTTTCTGACGAAAAACCTTCCGCGCTTGGTCACCGCACACATTGTGCAGTACCGACCTTCGCGCTGCGGCGCTTAAAACAATTATCAATTGTTTTCTTAACGCACCTTACCCTCTTAGGTTTCAAGTCCGAAAAAGGTCAGCTCAAAAATGGAGCTGGTGGACGGACTTGAACCCCCGACCTGCTGATTACAAATCAGCTGCTCTACCAACTGAGCTACACCAGCAAATTTAGAACGCTAAAATAATATACCATAATAGTTTGACAAAGTCAAGCATTTTTTTGAAACAATAAAATGTATTTTTTAAAAAAGTTTTGTCAACAATAAGAGTGAAAAAATTTAAGGAGTTGTTTTTATGAAAAGAATCTCATCAGTATTCATTTGTTTGCTTTTAATTTTCACTATGTGCTTTTCTCTTTCGGGTTGCAGTAAAAAGAGTGAGGGGATTTATTTCCTCAATTTTAAGCCCGAATCGGCAAAGGCATACGAGAAAATTGCAAAGGCATACGAAAAGGAAACGGGAATTCCCGTAAAGGTAGTAACTGCGGCGGCTAACACCTATGAACAGACTTTAAAAAGTGAGGTTGCAAAAAACGATGCGCCCACTATCTTTCAGGTAAACGGTCCTATCGGTTATCAGTCCTGGAAGGAATATTGCGCCGATCTTACCGATACAAAGCTATACAGTCTTCTCAGCGACAAAAGTCTTGCTATAAAAAACGAAGGCAAGGTATATGCCGTTCCTTATGTTGTGGAGGGTTACGGAATTATATACAACGGCGCTATTTTGAAAAAGTATTTTGATTTGCCCGATAAAAAAACCTCTATTAACAGTGTCAGCGAAATAAATACCTTTGAAAAACTTAAAGCGGTTGTTGAGGACATGACAGAAAATAAAACCGCCTTGGGCATAGACGGTGTTTTTGCCTCTACCTCACTGTCCAGCGGTGAAGACTGGCGTTGGCAGAGTCACCTTGCAAATATACCTCTTTATTATGAAATTTATGAGGGTAATCCTGATATAGATCCTACAGTAGCTATGGTTAAGGCAGCTAATATAGACTTTAAATATTCTGAAAATTATAAAAATATTTTTGACCTTTACACCGAAAATTCTGTTACCGGTAAAAATCTTTTAGGCTCTAAATCGGTTAACGATTCAATGGCGGAATTTGCACTTTCTAAATGTGCTATGGTGCAAAACGGCACTTGGGCTTGGTCTCAGATTAAAGATGTAAACGGTAACACAGTAAAGGCTGAGGATATCGGTATGCTGCCTATATATATGGGAATGGCAGATGAAGATAAAACAGGCATTTGTATAGGTACCGAAAACTATCTTGCGGTAAACAGCAAGGTAAGTGCGGAAAAACAGCAGAAGTCTATTGATTTTCTGAACTGGCTTTTCAGCAGCGAAACAGGCAAAAAGTATGTAACCGAGGAACTGGGATTTGCCACTCCCTTTAATTCATTTACCGAAAGCGAACAGCCGGATGATCCTCTGGCAAAAGAAATGTTCCGTTATATGAATGATGAAAATACAAAAATTATTCCTTGGGTGTTTGCAGGATTCCCGAGTGAAGAATTCAAAACCACCTTTGGTGATTCTCTTCTTCAGTATGCGCAGGGAAATATAACCTTTGAAAAACTGAAAGAAACGGTTAAAAATAAATGGCAAAGTGAGAGAAAATAAATGCAGCCTAAACAAATAAGAAAATATTTTCCTGTTTTTGTTTTACCCACGCTAATTTCATTTACCCTTATTTTTCTGATTCCCTTTATTGCAGGAATATATCTTTCTTTTTGCTCTTTCACTACCGTTGCCGATGCAAAGTTTATAGGCATCGAAAACTATATACTGGCTTTTTCTGACGGAAATTTCATAAGAGCCTTTCTCTTTACCCTTGTCTTTACGGTGCTTAGCGTTATTACCATAAATATATTTGCTTTCGCCTTGGCTCTGCTTTTGACCGAAAAGCTTAAGGGTACAAATTTCTTCAGAACAATTTTCTTTATGCCAAACCTTATAGGCGGTATAGTGCTCGGATATATCTGGCAGCTTATTATAAACGGTGTGTTGCTTAAATTCAACTATTCTATAACAAGCGATGCCAAATTCGGCTTTTTTGGACTGCTTATTCTTATGAACTGGCAAATGATAGGCTATATGATGGTAATTTATATAGCAGGTATACAGAACATTCCAAATTCAGTTTTGGAAGCGGCGAAGGTAGACGGCGCCTCCTATTTTACTACCCTTAGTAAAATAATAATTCCTTCGGTTATGCCGTCAATTACAATTTGTTTGTTTTTGACTATTACAAACTCGTTCAAGCTTTTTGACCAGAACCTTGCCCTTACGGCAGGTGCGCCTGCGAAACAGACGCAAATGCTTGCCCTTGATATTTACAATACATTTTATTCAAGGGTAGGTTACGAGGGGGTAGGACAGGCAAAGGCGGTAGTATTTTTCATAGTTGTAGCGGTAATTGCTCTGCTTCAGCTTTATCTGACAAGTAAAAGGGAGCAGGAAGCATAATGGAAAAAAGAAACAAAATAGCCTCTTTTATAATTTTTACTGTTTTGCTTATAGCGTCAGTTGTGTTTATTTTTCCCGTAGCGGTAGTGGTAATGAACTCTTTTAAAACAAAGTTCAATATCAGCTCTGCCCCCTTTAAGTTGCCCACTGCCGATACCTTTGCAGGTATCGAAAACTATATAGAGGGTATAACCTCCACCGATTTCCCAATGGCTTTCTTTCTGTCAATTTTTGTAACGGTGTTTTCGGTGGCTGCAATACTGTTTTTTACCTCAATGACGGCTTGGTACATTGTGAGAAGCAAGGATAAGTTTTCAAAGATTTTCTATTATCTTTTGCTTTTTTCAATGATAGTGCCTTTCCAGATGGTTATGTTTACAATGTCTAAAACTGCAAATTTACTCCGTCTTGATAATCCGCCGGGACTTATAGTTATATATCTTGGTTTTGGCGCAGGACTTTCAGTGTTTATGTTTTGCGGCTTTATAAAATCGGTGCCTCTCGGCATTGAGGAAGCGGCTACTATTGACGGCTGTACTCCGCTTCAGACCTTCTTTCTGGTTGTTCTGCCACTTCTTAAACCTACCGCAATAACTATTGCTATTCTTGATACTATGTGGATTTGGAACGACTATTTACTACCTTATCTGACGGTAGGGCACGACTACAAGACAATTCCCATAGCGGTGCAATATCTGAAGGGCGGATATGGCAGTATAGATATGGGTGCTATGATGGCGGTGCTGGTGCTTAGCGTTATCCCCGTAATTCTGTTCTATCTGTTCTGCCAGAAGTATATTATTAAAGGGGTAGCCGCAGGAGCAATTAAAGGATAATATTGACTTTTATGAGCTAAAAATGTATTATATATATAGGCATGGAATTCCCGTGCCTATATTTTTTAAGGATGGATGTTTTTGTTTACACCTGCTTTCTTTATTAACAGCATAGGCCTTGGCGCAGGTCTTGCTATGGATGCATTTTCGGTTTCTATGGCTAACGGACTTAACGAGCCCAAAATGAAACTAAGAAAAATGACCGCTATTGCACTGGTATTTGCACTCTTTCAGGCGGCTATGCCTCTGATAGGCTGGGTATGCGTACATACAATATGTAACATATTTCAGTCCTTTGAAAAATTTATACCCTGGATAGCCCTTATTCTGCTCTCTTTTATAGGCGGTAAAATGCTTATTGAAGGTATTAAAAACAAAGGCGAAGCAGAAACCGAGCCAAAGGCAACTACCTTTGGTGCCTTAATGGTGCAGGGGGTTGCAACCTCTATTGACGCGCTGTCCACAGGCTTTACGATTTCTGAATATAATGTATATATGGCGCTTCTTTGCGCGGCTATAATTGCGGCGGTTACATTTGCGCTTTGTCTTATAGGTGTAAAGCTTGGAAAACGGTTTGGAACTTCTCTTGCAGGAAAGGCAGGAATACTCGGTGGCGTTATACTTATAGCTATAGGTATAGAAATTTTTGTTACGGGTATAATATAATAAAAAACACTTGCTTTTTTAAATGTACTGTGTTATAATTTGTTGGCTACCGTTTACTATGCTTTCGGTGTCTGCCTTTTATAAGGATTCACTATTGACCGACAGCTTGGTTAACGGCGGACAAAATTTTTAAAGGAGTGAAAGAAATGACAGCTGAAAGAAAACAGGCTCTTATTAAAGAGTATGCTATCAGTGAAGGTGATACCGGTTCTCCCGAGGTACAGATCGCTCTTCTTACCGAGCGTATCAACGAGCTTACCGCACATCTTAAGGTTCACGCTAAGGATCATCATTCCCGCCGCGGTCTTCTTAAAATGGTAGGTCATCGTCGTAACCTTCTTGCCTATCTTACTAAGGTAGACATTAACAGATACCGTTCTATCATCAAACGTCTTGACATTCGTAAGTAAAGACAAAATTGGCAGACCGATTTACTTTTCGGTCTGCCTTCTTGCAGTTTTCAGGTGGTTTATGCTTAGCGGTAAATCGAGCATCGAAGGTTTCGGTGTTGGATTTATTGCTAAAGAGTAAGCCCCCTGAGGTGAATTTAAGGAGGTAAAAAAATGTTTGAAAATTATAAGGTTTATGAAACCGAACTTGCCGGCAGACCGTTAAAACTTGAAACCGGCAAAATGGCACAGCTTGCAAATGCGGCTGTAATGGCATCCTACGGTGACACAAGAGTTCTCTGTACCGTTACCGCTTCCGCCAAACCCAGAGAGGGCGTTGATTTCTTCCCCCTTTCTGTTGATTATGAAGAGAAAATGTATTCAGTAGGCCGTTTCCCCGGTTCCTTTACCAGAAGAGAAGGTAAAGCTACTGACAAGGCAATACTTGCTTCACGTTGTATTGACCGTCCTATTCGTCCTCTTTTCCCCAAGGATATGAGAAACGACTGCTCGGTTGTTGCAACCGTTATGTGTGTTGATCCCGATTGCGATCCTCAGATTGCTGCTGCTATCGGCGTATCTGCCGCTATTGCTATTTCTGATATTCCCTGGGCAGGTCCTATTTCTTCTGTAAATGTTGGTATTGTTGACGGCGAAATCGTTATCAACCCTACTCTTGAGCAGAGAAAGACTACTACCCTTGACCTTACCGTTTCTTCTACTGCTGACCTTGTTGCTATGATCGAGGCAGGCGCTAACGAGATTCCCGATGACGTTATGTTTGACGCCATTATGAAGGGCCACGAGGCTAACGTTAAGGTTGTTGAGTTTATTAACGGTATCGTTGCTGAAATCGGCAAGGAAAAGTTTGAATTCTTATCTAACGATCCCGATCCTGCTATTATGGAAGAAATTGAGAACTTCTGCATTGAAGATGTTAAGAAGGCTCTCGATACCGATGATAAGCTTGTTCGCGATGCCGCTCTTCTTCCTATCTACAACGCTGTTCACGAAAAGTTTGACGAGCGTTTTGAAGGCGTGGAAGAAAAACTTGACGAGATTATGTATCTTGTTCAAAAGCATGTTGTTCGCGCTTGGCTCAAGGATGAGAAGAAGCGTGTTGACGGTCGTGGCATTGACGAAATCCGTCCACTTGACGCACAAATCGACCTTCTTCCCAGAGTTCACGGTACAGGTATGTTCACCCGTGGACAGACTCAGGTACTTTCCTGTGCTACTCTTGCGTCAGTTAGCGAAGCTCAGAAGCTTGACGGTCTTGATGAAGAAACCGAAAAGCGTTATATCCACCACTATAATTTCCCCTCTTTCAGTGTTGGCGAAACAAAGCCTTCCCGTGGACCCGGCAGAAGAGAAATCGGTCACGGCGCACTTGCCGAGCGTTCTCTTATCCCTGTTCTTCCCAGCGTTGAAGAGTTCCCCTATGCTATAAGAGTTGTAAGTGAAGTTCTTTCTTCCAACGGTTCTACCTCTCAGGCTTCTGTTTGCGGTTCTACCCTTGCTCTTATGGCAGCAGGTGTTCCCATTAAGGCTCCCGTTGCAGGTATTTCCTGCGGTCTTATCACCGGCGATGAAGGCGTTTACGGCGACTTTATGACTATGGTTGATATTCAGGGCCTTGAGGACTTCTACGGCGATATGGACTTTAAGGTAGCAGGTACCAAAGACGGTATCACCTCTATCCAGATGGACTTAAAGGTACACGGTCTTACTCCCGCTATCATTAAAGAGGCTCTTGAAAAGACTCATAAAGCCAGAAATTACATTCTTGACGAGGTTATCTGCAAGTGTATTGCCGAGCCCAGAAAAGAACTTTCTAAATATGCTCCCAAAATGCTTTCTACCGTTATTGATCCAGCTAAGATCGGTGATGTTATCGGTAAGCAGGGCAAGGTTATTCAGTCTATTCAGGAACAGTGCGAAGTTACCATCAATATTGAAGATGACGGTCATGTATATATCGCAGGTATTGATATTGACAAGTGTAACCAGGCGCTTTCAATAGTTGAAACTATTGCCAATGACCCTGAAATAGGTGCTATATACAAGGGCAAGGTTACCCGTCTTATGAGTTTCGGTGCTTTTGTTGAAATAGCTCCCGGTAAAGAAGGCCTTGTTCACGTTAGCAAACTTGATGTTAAGCGTGTTGAAAAGGTTGAAGATGTTGTAAGTGTCGGTGACGAAGTAATAGTTAAGGTTACCGAAATCGATGACCAGGGCAGACTTAACCTTTCAAGAAGAGATGCACTTGTTGAAATTGAGGGCGCAGTTGTTGAAGAGGGTGCCGACGAAGAGCCGGAAAGAAAGCCCAGAAACAACGGCGGACAGCGCCGCGGATTCAGACGCCGCAATGATAATTAAGGCTTAAGGACGGTGTCATTTGCACCGTCCTTTATTTACAGTTTAGGAGATTATTTATGAGCGATATGAAACAGGAAATAAACCGCAGACGAACATTTGCGATAATTTCCCACCCTGACGCAGGTAAAACCACACTTACCGAAAAACTCCTTCTTTACGGAGGCGCCATTCAGCTTGCGGGAAGTGTTAAGGGTAAGGCTACCGCAAGACACGCTGTATCCGACTGGATGGAACTTGAAAAACAAAGAGGTATTTCGGTTACTTCTTCAGTTTTACAGTTTGAATATGACGGCTACTGCATAAATATACTTGACACCCCCGGACATCAGGACTTCTCAGAGGATACCTACCGTACCCTTATGGCAGCCGACAGCGTTGTTATGGTTATTGACGCCGCAAAGGGTATTGAGCCTCAGACCAGAAAACTTTTCAAGGTTGTTGCCCGCAGAAATATTCCCATATTCACCTTTATAAATAAGATGGACAGAGATTCCCGCGATCCCTTTGAACTTATTGACCAGCTTGAAAAAGAATTTGGTATAGGTACCTATCCTATGAACTGGCCTATCGGCTCAGGCAGTGATTTCAAGGGCGTTTTTGACAGAGAAAACAGAAGAATTCTCGCCTTTGAACAATTTAAAAAAGGTCAGAATAAACTTGAGGCAATAGAGTGCGATATAACCGATACAGAGAAACTTGATGAACTAATCGGTCCTTATCTTCGCGCCGACCTTGTTGACCAGATAGAACTGCTTGACGGCGCAAGTTATGATTTTGATTTAGAGCAGATAAGATACGGAAAGCTAAGTCCTGTATTTTTTGGTTCTGCCCTTACTAACTTTGGTGTTGAGCCTTTTCTCAAAAGCTTTTTAACCCTTACTACACCTCCTCTGCCCAGAAATACGGTAGACGGTACTGTTAACCCAGAGGACGATAATTTTTCTGCTTTTGTATTTAAAATACAGGCGAATATGAATAAAGCGCACCGCGACAGACTTACCTTTATGCGTATATGCTCGGGTAAATTTGAGCGCAATAAAGAATATTTTCATATTCAGTCGGGCAAGGCTATGCGACTTTCTCAGCCTCAGCAGCTTATGGCACAGGAAAGAGAAATTGTTGACGAAGCCTATGCAGGTGATATTATCGGTGTATTTGACCCCGGTATTTTCTCAATAGGCGATACTATTTGCACTGCTAAAAATAAGGTGACCTTTGAGGGTATACCTACCTTTGCACCCGAACATTTCGCCGTTTATGAACAGATAGATACCCTTAAAAGAAAGCAATTTGTAAAGGGTATGACCCAAATAGCCCAAGAGGGTGCTATTCAGATTTTCCACGAACCTGACAGCGGTATGGAAAGGGTTATTGTAGGTGTTGTTGGCGTACTTCAGTTTGAAGTGCTTGAATACCGCCTTAAAAACGAATACAATGTAGATGTAAGAAAAACCAGTATGCCCTATGAGTTAATCCGTTGGATAGAAGGGGATAATATAGATGTTAAAAATCTTAACCTTACCTCCGATACCAAGCTTGTTCAGGACTTTAAGGATAGATATCTGCTTATTTTTACAAGCGAGTGGAATATAAACTGGGCACTGCAAAAAAATGAAGGCCTTGTCCTTTCGGAGTTTTCTAACAACTGATTTTAGGGAGAAATTTATATGTTTGGAAAAAAATTTGCTTTTGGAGTAAATTATTGGGCAAGTGAAAACGCTACTCGTATGTGACGTGATTTTGACGAGCAGAAAATAGAAAAAGATTTTATTGCCCTTAAAAAAGCCGGTGTAAAATGGCTTCGTATTTTTCCACTTTGGAATGAATTTCAACCCATAAAAGAACTTACCACTTGGGGTGGAAAGTTTCTTGAGGTAGTTTATGAAGATGATACACCTCTTGGCAGTACCCTTGAGGGTGTTGCAGGTGTATCTCCCGTTATGATGGATAGGTTGGAAACCGTTATGAGCCTTTGCTTAAAATACGGTTTCAGAGTTGACCTTGCTATTTTTACGGGATTTATGAGCAGTATGAATTATATCCCGCGTTTGCTTGAAAACAAAAATGTATTTACTGACCCCGTAGCGCTTATGTGGGAACAAAAATATATAAAGTATATAGTTAGTCGTTTTTGTAAACATTCGGCTCTCGGCGGTTGGGACCTTGGTAATGAGTGTTCGGTAATGCGTACCATTAACGGTGATGTTTCAGCCCAGTACAGTTGGTCTATGATGGTATCAAATGCTATTCGTGTTATAGATAAAGAACACCCCATTATTTCAGGTCTTGACACCCTTTCCACAAAAACTATATCTCCTGAAAATACTGAAGGTTGGCAACTTCTTGAACATTCGGAATGTGTTGATATATTAACTACACATCCGTATCCTATTTTTCGTCAGCCTTTTGACAAAATGAATACTATGCGCCCTATTATTCATACTTCGGCGGAAAACTCTCTATATGAAGATTTGTCGGGCAAAACCTGCTTTATTGAAGAAACGGGCTCTATCGGTTACCAAACCTGCTCACTTGATAGTGAGGCTGATTTTATCAGGGGCGACCTATTAAGCGCATATATTCACAACTGTCACGGCTATTTTTGGTGGTGCGCTTTTGACCAGGGCGATATTGATTTTGCCCCATATAAGTACAACAATATCGGCTCGGATTATGGGCTTCTTATGGGGGATAGGTGGGAAAAACCTGTTACCGAAGAAGCAAGACGTGTAATGAACATTATTTCTCAATACGATATACCTAAGTATGAAAGAGATGCCGTTTGCGTAGTACCGCTTAATTTACGTAATTCTCCCGCACTTGCGGCTAATGTTATGTGCCTTGCTACACAAAATGATATAGGTGTACGCTACTGCTCAGCCTCTAAAGAACTGGTTGACGGTAAGCTCTATATTGTTCCTGCTATTGAAGGCAACGGCGCACTGCAAAGAAGTGACGTGGAAAATCTTAAGGAAAAAGCCAAACAGGGTGCTACTGTGTACATATCAATGGGCGGGGGATTCTTAAGAATGTTCCCTGAACTTTCGGGTATGGATATTATTTCACGAGAGGCTCCCTCGAAACCTCTTACCGTTAATATTGATGGATGCGACCTTCCTGTAAGCCCTGCTTATATTTATCACGTAAATGAGGTCAAAGGCGAAGTGCTGGCAAGTTTTTCTGACGGTACTCCTGCTATCGTTTTGAGAAAATTCGGTAGCGGTAAAATTATTATCAGCCTTTTCTCTGTTGAAACTCAGGTGGCAAAACTTAAAGGTGCTTTTGATAATGAAGACGCGCCTAAATATTATAAGGTGTATGAATTGATTGCAAAGAAAGCAGGGCTCAGACCTACTTTCTATACCGATAATATTTTTGTTTGTGCCAAAGAACATAAAATCGACAGCAAACGCAGTATAGTTTCTCTTATGAACTATTCGGATGCTGAGCAAAAATACACGGTAGGCTCAACTTCTTCCTACACTGTAAAGAAGAAAATTTACGGTGCTCTTAACGGAACGCTGCGTAAAAATGACGCCGTTATTTTCGAGGTTGAAAAATACTGATATGAAAGACCTTTGGACTTATTTAAAAGAAACTGAGAAACCTATTGTTTTATACGGCACCGGTAACGGCGCCGATAAAATTTATGCCCGTCTTTCAAAAGATGGTATTAAAATAAGCGGAGTTTTTGCTTCTTACGGGTTTAAAAAGGGCAAAGAATTTTTTGGCTTTACCGTAACTTCATATGAGGACCTTAAAAGCAAACTCGGCGATATGATAGTGCTTTGTTGCTTTGGCAGTCATCTTGAAAATGTTATAAACGACATACTTGAAATCGGAAAAACAAGTGAACTGTATCTGCCCGATGTTCCTGTTTACGGGCAGGAGGTTTTAGATATTGCCTTTGCGAAAAAACACAAAGATGAACTTGCAAAGGTTTATGATATGCTTTCTGACAGTCAGTCAAAAAAGGTTTTCGAGAATGTTATTTATTATAAACTGACGGGCAGGGCAGAGTATCTTACTTCCTGCGAAACCCATTATGATGAAACTGCCGGGATATTGAACCCTCAAAACGAGAGTTTTCTTGACCTTGGCGCATACAACGGGGATACTGTTTTGCAGTTTATTTTTTACGATAAAAATTATAAAAGTATTACTGCTCTTGAGCCTGATGGCAGAAATTTTGAAAAGCTGAAGAAAAACACCGAAAATTTAAGGGATATTGCTCTTATCAACGGTGCGGTTGATAGTTTTGACGGCGTTATTGAAATGTCTAAAAACAAAGGCAGAGGCAACAGCAGTACAGAAAAAACAGTCCTTACAAACGCTTATACCGTTGATGCCGTTGCAAAAGAAAATCTGCCCACCTTTATAAAAATGGATGTGGAGGGCAATGAACTTTCGGCTATAAAAGGAGCAATAAATACCATAAAACATAAACCGAAAATGCAAATAGCCGCATACCACAGGTCAGAAGATTTATTTAGTATTCCGTTGGAAATACTTAAAATAAACCCTGAGTATAAAATTTATATGCGGAAACAAAGGGCGCTTCCAGCCTGGGATATAAACTATATATTCATATAAAAAAGATGGTAAACGAAAAGTTTACCATCTTTAGTTTTATACGCTGAAAAGCAAATCACAGTAGTTGGGATAAGGCCACTCGTTTTCGTCTACTAAGGTTTCGGCGGTGTCTACCTTTTCTCTCATAGCGTTCATAGCGGGAATAACGCTGTCACGATATGTTTTTGCTTTCTGTAGAATATCGCTCTTGCCTTCGGCATCGGCTATAGCATCGCTGAGCACAGAGCAGTCAAGATAAATTCCGTCGGTAATACCGCTTAACTTTTCGGCAACGCTTCTTTCATAAGCAGCGGTCATACCTGCGCCTTCTTTTGCAGAAAGGTTAAGGCAGATATCAGCACTAACCTTGCTGAGCACGGGCAGAATTTGCTCTTTTGCCATTCTTATAGCGGTAAGACCTTCAATGTGAAGGCTCTTGTTGTATCTTTCGATGTTTATAGACTCTCTTGATTTAAGCTCAGCTTCGGAATAAACATTATATTTCTCAAACAAAGCAATATTTTCTTTTTCAGTGTAGTAGGGAAGAGCAGATACGGTATCGGCAAGATTTAAAAGGCCGCGCTTTTCTGCTTCTTCCTGCCATTCTTCAGAATAACCGTCGCCGTTGAAGACTATACGTTTATGGGCTTTGTAGGTTTCGCGGATAATAGCGTGTACCTCGCTGTCAAAGTTCTTGGCATTTTCAAGACGGCTTGAGAAATCGTCAAACACTTCGCAAACAATAGTGTTTAAAATGGTGTTTACGCCTGCAATAGACATAGGTGCGCCAAGCATTCTGAACTCAAACTTATTACCGGTAAATGCAAAGGGAGAGGTACGGTTTCTGTCGGTGGTAGCCTTTCTTATTGAAGGCAGAGTTTTTACACCGAAATCCATCTTTTCGCGAGCCTTTTGTGTATAAGCGGTATCGCTTTCTATCGAATCAAGTATATCGGTAAGCTCGTCCCCAAGGAACATAGAAACGATAGCAGGGGGAGCCTCCTGACCGCCTAAACGGTGGTCGTTACCTGCAGAGGCAACCGAAAGACGAAGTAAATCCTGATGGGCGTCTACAGCGCGAATCATAGCGCAGAGAATAAGCAGGAACTGCAGATTTTCACTGGGTGTTTTACCGGGGTTTAAAAGGTTAACACCTGTATCGGTGACAAGAGACCAGTTATTGTGTTTGCCGCTGCCGTTAAGACCGCCAAAGGGCTTTTCGTGAAGCAGACATACAAGGCCGTGCTTTTCGGCAACCTTTTTAAGTATTTCCATAGTAAGCTGATTATGGTCGGTGGAAATATTAACGGTGGTGAAAACAGGCGCCATTTCGTGCTGTGAAGGCGCAACCTCATTGTGCTTTGTTTTAGAGGGGATACCCAACATCCAAAGTTCTTTGTCAAGTTCCTTCATAAATGCAGAAACTCTGGGACGGATAACACCGTAATAGTGGTCGCCAAGTTCCTGTCCTTTAGGGGCGGGAGCACCGAAAAGAGTTCTTCCGCAAAATCTTAAGTCTTCACGCTTGTCATAAAGCTTTTTGTCTACAAGGAAATATTCCTGTTCAGCACCAACTGTGGGAGTTACGGTTTTTACGTCGGTATTACCGAAAAGACGTATAAGGCGCAGAGAGGAATCGTTAAGTGCCTGCATAGAACGAACAAGAGGAGTCTTCTTGTCAAGGGCGTGACCGCCGTGTGAATAGAAGGCGGTGGGAATACAAAGAGAGCCGTCTTTAACAAAAGCGTAGGAAGTGGGGTCCCAAGCGGTGTAGCCTCTCGCTTCAAAAGTAGCGCGCAAACCACCTGTGGGGAATGACGAACCGTCAGCCTCACCCTTTATAAGCTCTTTGCCCGAAAATTCAAGAATTACCTTACCGTCATCGGTAGGCATAATAAAACTGTCGTGCTTTTCGGCGGTGATACCTGTCATAGGCTGGAACCAATGAGTAAAATGAGTAGCACCCTTTTCGGTTGCCCAGTCTTTCATTGCCTGTGCTACAACACCGGCAATACTCGGGTCAAGGGATTTGCCTTGCTCTATGGTCTTTTTCAGCGCCTTGTATGTATCTTCGGGAAGATATTCTTTCATAACTGCGTCATTAAAGACATTACAGCCGAAATAATCGGTAATTTTTTCCATAAAAAAACTCCTTAGTATTAAATACTTATAACTTTTTTAATTATATATTATAAGACGGTGTTTGTCAAATCATGTCTTAAAATAGATAACGCAGCTGCCCAAGGGGAAAGAAATTGTCTGAAGTTTAAACTTCATTTTACCCAGCTTATCTATTGTATTTTGCTGTATTTCTACTACGTAGTCCTCGTAATTTTCTTTGAAATCTTTTTGGTAGTCAGAATTTTCGAACAGCATTTCAGCATAGGTGTCGCCCTTTTCATAAGCGCTGATTAAAGCATCAGCAAAGGTTTCAACAGCGTTTTCTTTGAGAACAAGGCCGTTTTTTCTGTAATAGTTAAGGTCTGTGTCTGTTGCTTTTGGTAAATAGAAATTATAGGAATTGCCCTGAGCGATAAGGGTACTGTCGGCAACATCATAAGTTATATCAATATCGTGGTCAGCGCGTATAAAAAGCTCTGTTACGTTAAGATAGGTGTGAAGAGGTTCTGCTCTCAAGTCGTCCCAGGTAACATCAACGTGGTACCACTGACCATCTAGGTTTACCATATTCCACATATGGCCGACACCCTTTGAATCACCGGTGACAAGTATGCACTCTATACCTGCAAATTTGCAAATAAGCTTAAAGGCTCTGGCATAGCCCTCACATACTGCGCGGCCGTAAACCAAAGCGCCAAAGGCAGAGTATAAGTCGCTTTCTTCCTCGCCTTCAAACTCGCTGTCGTATGTGACATATTTGCAGAGCATATCGTGAAGTATGACTTCTTTTTCAAAAAGAGTGTCTGCTTTATAGGTTTTTTCAACAAAGCGCTGTATAGAGTCGCTGAACTCTTCGGCATTGTCGGCAACCTCTTTTGCAGTGTAGCCGTAGCCATCCTGTGCATCATTTTTCTTAAAAGAAACAGAGGTTTCACCTTTGCTTACATTTATATAGTAAGAGCTGGGCATCCAGTAATATTCGGGGAAATCGTTAGACAAAGCTCTGTAAGCCTTAGCCACAATAACAGAGCGGTTGTTGCCGAGATAACCCAGATTTACCCAACCCTCACTTAAATTTCGCACCATAGTAAGCATAATGCGGTAGACAGCCTTTTCATCATCATTTAAGTATTTATAAGACCATAAATACTTCTCTTCTTCGGCACTTATTTTGGCTTCTTTAACCTTTAAGGCAACTATATTACTGTTGCTTTCGGTTTGGGGTACGAGAACTTCAATACCCTTATCAACGAAGGCTTCTTTGTCAGGAGCCTTTTCAATTTCTTTACAGCCCGTGCTTATTATAAAACACAAAGAAATTATAAGACACAAAAGGCACTTAATAAAGCTTTTCAAGGGTTTACCTCTCATTCAGTATATTAAAAGATTTGCACAGCTCATTCATATTCTCGCACCAGCCGTAACAGGTGGGCATGGAAAGGGTTGAGTCTGTGTCTTCTATTATACAGTAAAGTGCATCACTTGAAAAGCCTGATTTTAAAATTCTGACAAATACCGCTTCGAGAATTCTTGCTCTTAAGGAAGTATCGTCTTTAAAGGAAGCAAGCATATTACATATCTGCACTCCTGTATGGCGGTAAAGGCTTTCACTTTCGGTAAGTTCAATACCGCCCAGAATATCAATAAAATCCATAATAAAGGGATAGTCGCAAATAACGGTATGCTCTACATCAAAGCCATATTTTTGTGCTGTTTGCTCTGTGGCATCTTTCAGTATAAGCGCAGTTATGAATTTTTCACTGAATGAAAGCTTTATAACAGCCCCGTAGCCGTCAGGAAAAGAAAATAGCAGGGTGGTATCAGGGGGTACAAAGTCACCGTTATCGTAAGGAACATCGGTTTTCGGCACGTCGGCACCCATAAGATTTTCTCTTGTTGCTATGAAAAAAATACCGCCGAAAAGCAGAGCACAGGCAGTAAATACGCAAATAAAAACAATAAAAAGCTTAGTTTTCATAAAATCACCGAGTATAGTATTGACCGCAAAATGAAACTTATGTTAAAATAAGGTTTAGAAATAATTGTGGATGTGATAAATTTTGTATTTTTGTGTTAGCGGCGCAGAGGTTTCTTTCGGCGGTGTAACGCTGCTCAGCAATATAAATTTCGAAATAAAAGACAAAGAGAAAATTGCTGTTGTGGGAAGAAACGGTTGCGGTAAAACTACACTTTTGAAGCTTATTTACGGCGAAATAGAAGCAGAGGGCGCAAACTCCTCTGTAACCGCGTCAAAGGATATAGAAATCGGCTATTTAAAGCAGATATCCTTTGATGATTTATCAGTTTCTCTTGAAGACGAACTGGAAAAAGCTTTTGATAAATTTGCCAAGATAAGAGATGAAATGAGCCGTCTTATGCCTTTGGTTGAAAACGGTGACGAAGAGGCTGCGGCAAAATACAGCACGCTTGAAGAAGTTTATAAAAACCTTGGCGGTTATTACTACCAAAAGGAAAAAGAAACGGTTATTTTGAAATTCGGTTTTAAGGACGAAAGGGCAAAGCCTTTAAGAGAATTTTCGGGCGGTCAGCTTACCAAAATTGCCTTTATGAAGCTGCTTCTTTCAAAACCCGACATACTGCTTCTTGACGAGCCTACAAACCATCTTGACCTTGAAACGATAGAGTGGCTTGAAGAATATCTTAAGGCTTACCCTCAGGCAATAGTTGTGGTATCTCACGACAGAATGTTTATTGATAAAATCGTGGGTACTGTTTATGAAATAGAATATGGAAAAATACACAGGTATAAAGGCAATTACAGCGACTTTGCAAATGCTAAGGAAGCAGATAAAGAACGCCGTCTTAAAGAGTATAAACAGCAGCAAAGAGAAATAGAAAAAACAAATGAGCTTATTGAACGCTTCAGATATAAAGCAACAAAAGCGGCTATGGTACAGTCGCGTATAAAGGCTCTTGAAAAAACTGAAATTTTAAGAGCTCCTGAGGAAAGTGATACGAGAGCGTTTTTTGCAGATTTTACCCCTGAGATAATGAGCGGCGGAAATGTTTTAGAGGTAAAAAATCTTGAAATAGGCTATGATAAATCCCTGTCTACCGTTAACTTTCTTATAAAGAGGGGCGAAAAACTGGGCGTTATCGGCGGTAACGGTAAAGGAAAATCTACCCTGCTTAAAACTATAATGGGTATGCTGCCGAAGATTAGCGGCAGTATTATACAGGGAGTGAATCTTCGTATAGGTTATTTTGACCAGCACCTTGCACAGTATGTAAGCGAAAAAACGGTGCTTGAGGATTATTGGGACGCTTTTCCAACCCTTACACAAACTCAGGCAAGAAGCGACCTTGGCGCCTTTCTCTTTAGAGGTGAGGATGTTTTTAAAAACGTATCGGTACTCTCGGGCGGCGAAAAAGTACGCCTTTGCCTTTGTAAAATACTAAAGAAAAAGCCTAACTTTTTAATACTTGACGAGCCTACAAACCATATGGATATTGTAGGTAAAGAGGCACTTGAGGAAATGCTTAAAAACTATCCGGGTACCATTCTGTGCGTTTCGCACGATAGATATTTTATCAAAGAGGTATGTGACAGTTTGCTGGTTTTTGAGGGAGAAGAGGCGCGTCAGTATAACTATGGTTACAGTGAATATGAGGCTATGCAAAAAGAAAGTGCAGTAGAAAATCAGAAGCCTCAGGAAAGTAAGACAGTCGGTGGCAAGGGTAAATATTATTCCGCCTTTAAAGAGCTTTCAAAGGTAACTAAAAAGATAGAAAAGCTTGAAGAAGAAATAGCTTTAAGGGAGGAAGAGATAGAGGGGCTGAAAACGGAACTGCAAAGTGACGAAATCGCCAGCGATTTTCTCTCTCTTTCAAACTTAACGAGAGAAATAGAAGAAAAAGAGGCTTATCTTTCAGGAGTTTATGCTACCTGGGAAGAACTTTGCCTAAAGCGTGAAGAACTTGAAGGCGAGAACGGTTAAACGCCTTTAAAATGCTTGCAAAAAAAGTGTTTTTTTGATATACTAACCTTGTATTTTTATTGTATAGGAGAATTGATTTGTCTTTTCCGCTAAGTAGAATTAGAAATTTTTGCATTGTTGCACATATTGACCACGGAAAATCTACTCTTGCAGACCGTTTGCTTGAGCTGACAAGCTCTGTTGAGCAAAGAGAAATGGAAGAGCAGATACTTGACAGTATGGAGCTTGAAAGAGAGCGCGGAATTACCATAAAGGCTCACGCAGTTACTCTTTACCATACCGCAAGTGACGGACAGCAATATGAACTGAATTTAATAGACACTCCGGGGCACGTTGACTTTAACTATGAGGTATCCCGTTCTCTTGCCGCCTGTGAGGGTGCAATACTTGTGGTAGACGCTTCTCAGGGTATTGAGGCGCAGACTCTTGCCAACACCTATCTTGCCGTTGACCACGGTCTTGAGATTTTGCCTGTTGTTAATAAAATTGATCTGCCCTCTGCCGAGCCGGACAGAATAATAAATGAAATCGAAGATGTTATAGGTATTCCCGCACAGGATGCACCGAGAATTTCGGCTAAAACAGGTGTAAATGTAGAAGAGGTTTTAGAGAGAATCGTTACCGATATTCCTGCTCCCGAGGGGGACAGAAATGCACCTCTTAAGGCGCTGATTTTTGACTCTTACTATGATGCTTATAAGGGTGTTATTGTATATTTTCGTGTGGTATCCGGTAAGATTAAAGCCGGTGACACAATAAGAATGATGGCTACCGGCGCTGAGTTTGATGTTGTTGAGGTGGGCAGAAAGCAGGCCACCTGTCTGCTTCCTTGTGACTGTCTTGAAGCAGGTGAGGTTGGCTATCTTGCCGCTTCCATTAAAACCGTTAAAGATGCCTGCGTTGGCGATACCATTACTTTGGCAGATGCCCCTGCAAGTAAGGCACTTGAAGGGTACAGAAAGGTAAATCCCGTTGTTTTCTGCGGTATTTATCCTGCCGACGGCGCAAGATACGGCGACCTTAGAGAAGCTCTTGAAAAGCTACAGCTTAACGATGCTTCACTTCTTTACGAGCCTGAAACAAGTAAGGCTTTAGGCTTTGGTTTCAGATGCGGATTTTTAGGTCTTCTTCATATGGAAATTATTGAAGAAAGACTTGAAAGAGAATATAACCTTGACATAATCACTACCGCTCCCAGCGTTGTATATAGATTTACCTTAAACGACGGCAGTACAGTGGACGTAGATAATCCTACAAACTATCCTGATCCTGCATCTATTGTTGAGGCTATGGAACCGGTTGCTGATGTGCATATATATAGCCCTAACGATTATGTTGGTGCTATTATGCAGCTTTGTGAGGAGCGCAGAGGCGTTTACACCGATATGAAGTATATGGGTGACAGAGTTGATATCCACTATATTATGCCTATGGGAGAAATAGTGTATGACTTTTTCGATGCTCTCAAATCCCGTACAAAAGGCTATGCCTCTTATGACTACGAGGCAAAGGGCTATGAGAAATCAAGACTTATAAAGCTTGATGTTATGCTTGCCGGAGATGTGGTTGACGCGCTTTCGTTTATAGTTCATATTGATAACGCTAACGCAAGAGCAAGAAGAATAGCCGAAAAGCTTAAAGATTATATTCCGCGTCAGCTTTTTGAAGTACCTGTTCAGGTTGCGGTTGGCGGTAAAATAATTGCCAGAGAAACGGTTAAGGCTATGCGTAAGGACGTACTTGCCAAATGCTACGGCGGTGATATTACCCGAAAGAAAAAACTTCTTGAAAAGCAGAAAGAGGGTAAAAAGAAAATGCGCCGTCTTGGTAAGGTGGAGGTTCCGCCCGACGCATTTATGGCAGTACTTAAGCTTGATGAATAAAAAACAGGTTTTCTCGAAAGAGAAAACCTGTTTTTACTATTTTATCATTGTCTGAACGCCGTCTACGAAATCGCTGACGGCTTTTTCAAGCTTGTTTTTGCCTTTTGTAAGCTGTCTGTTATTGTCAATCATCATTTTACCGGCAATAATAACGCCCATACCTGCCACCATACCAAGCGCCATACCTTCTAAAAAGCTTGCCATTTTACTCATATAAAAAACCTCCTTTGGTAATATCTTTGCCAAAGGAGGTAAAAGTTATTCAAAATATTCTTTATGCCAGGTAAGGAAGGTATAAACTGTCCAGATTTTTCTGCTGACATCGGCTTTACCGCTTCTGTGAATTTCAAGAAGCTTTAAAAGCTCATCAGTATTAAAATACTTGTTAGCGGCGGCACCAAGGAAGGCTTCTTTAACAATATTATAATACTTATCCTCCGTAAGCCAAACTCTGATAGGAACAGGGAAACCCAGCTTGTCTTTTTTGGCGGTAAGCTCGGGCAGAGTTTTTTCTGCCGCAAGACGAAGAGCAAGTTTTGTGGTTTTGGTGTTTACTCTGCACTTAAGGGGAATTTTCTGAGCCAGTTCCATAACCTTTTTATCAAGGAACGGTACACGAAGCTCAAGAGAGTTTGCCATTGAGGTTTTATCTGCCTTTAGGAGAATATCACCCATAAGCCACATATTTATATCAAGATACTGCATTTTTGTAACAGTGTCTTTATCCTTTACCTCGTCGTAGAATTTTTTGCAAAGAAGCTGAGGTGACACGGCATTTTTGGCTATATCGCTTTTAAGAATTTTATTTCTTTCTTTAAGAGAGAAAATGTTTGCATTGCCGATAAAGCGTTCTTCGATAGTTTTGCCACGGCGAACAAGGTAATTTATACCGTGCTTTTGCGGCAGATGCTCACAGATTTTAGAGATAATTCTGCGAACGGCAAAGGGAAGTTTATCGTAAGAAGTAAGGGTTAATGGCTCTTGGTAAATACGGTAACCGCCGAAAAGCTCGTCGGCGCCTTCACCCGACATAACAACCTTAACGTGCTCTGAAGCAAGTTTTGAAACAAAGTAAAGAGCAATAGCGGCGGGATCGGCAAGAGGCTCGTCCATAAAATACTGAATTTTGGGGAAGGTGGTCCAGTATTCTTCGGGGGTGATAATTTTGCTTATGTTTTCAACACCGATAGTGTCAGCAAATTTCTTAGCGTAATGAATTTCGTTATAACGGTCGCCGTCAGGACTTTCAAAACCTACGGTAAAGGTCTTGTCCACATTGGCGGCTTCTGCTATATAACTTGAGTCAATACCGCTAGAAAGGAAAGAACCAACCTCAACATCGGCACTCAGTTTATGTACCGATACAGATTCTCTTACCTGCGCGTCAACAAGGTCGCTGTAGTAGGCAAGCGCGCCGTCTTCTTCATTAAAATCGGGACGGAAATATCTTGTTTTCTTCATTTCGCCGTCTCTCAAAGTAAAGCTGTGGGCAGGGGGAAGCTTGAAAACATTTTTAAAGAAGGTTTCTTCGGTTGGTGAATACTGGAATGAAAGATAATGTGCAAGGGCATCTTCATTTAACTGTTTATTGAACTGAGGATGCAGTAAAAACGCCTTGATTTCAGAACCGAAAAGAAAATCGTCGCCCACAAAGGTGTAGTAGAAAGGCTTTATGCCGAACATATCACGGGCGCCGAACAGTGAGCCGTCCTTTTTATTGTAAATAACAAAGGCAAACATACCGCGAAGGCGAAGAACTAAATCTTCACCCCATTCTTCAAAACCGTGAATAAGGGTTTCAGTATCGGAATGACTTGTTTTAAAGGTATGACCTGCTGCCTCAAGCTCACATCTTAAATCGGCGTGATTATAAATCTCGCCGTTGAAAACTATTACCAGACTGCCATCCTCGTTAAACATAGGCTGGTCGCCGTCTGCAAGGTCAACAATACTAAGTCTTCTGAAACCAAGCGCAATATTATCGTCAATATATTTACCGCTGCTGTCAGGACCTCTGTGAACGATTTTATCCATCATAGAGGTAAGCAGACTGCCATCATCTTTAATGCTGTTTGTAAAGCCTACAAATCCGCACATTAAATATCAACTCCAAAATTTTGTAATCAACCTAACTATTATACTATATTACTTAGTATTTTACTATACTTTTTTGAAAAAATAATTAAAAGAAATCCGCTTATAAAACCTGTAACCGCACCTGAGAGCATCATAACGGGTAAAAGCCCTGCTATCCCCATAGTGTTTAAAAGCAAAACAGCGGCGATTATTTGGGCAAGGTTGTGCATAACGGCAGCAACTGTGCTTACCCCTGCAAATGAGAAAATTTTGCATTTCATAAGTAAAATAACCGAAATGGTTGAAAGAAGGCCACCTGCAAGAGAAAAGATAAAGGAATAAAAATTGCCGAAAAGAAGGGCTGAGAGTAAAATGCGGGTAAGATTTACAAGAATACCGCCAAGGGTTTGTTTTCTTGAAATTAAAAACATAGAAACTGTATTTGCAATGCCTATTTTAAAGCCGGGTATGGGTACAAAAGCAAAAGCAATACCCTCAATATAGGAAACAACAAGGGCAAAAATGGTGAGAAGTGAATAAACGGTGATTTTTTTAGCCATTACTCCACCTCCAAAACAGCTTTTGCAGGCAGGCAAATAATGGTCTGGCCTTCTTTGTTTATTTTACCCTGATTTATGCAAACCTTGTCGGGACATTTTGAAGACACTACATAGGCAGAGCCGTTTTCTATTATAACGGTGTTTTCGGGCAGTTCAATTTGTCTGTTTTCATTTAAGGGAACACGCATATATTCTTCATTATTTATGCTGATTTTAAGGGTGCTGCCTTCGGTTTTTGAGAAAGGGATAAAGAAAAGCGTAAGAGACAGGACAATAATAACTATAAGCAAAACGATATCTGCTTTTTTTATCATACAGCCACGCCCTTTCTTTTTAATGATATTATTATACCACACCTTTACAAAAAAGAAAATAGAATGTATAATGTTTTCTATGAGAAAATGTGTTGCCGTGTTATGTATCATTGTTTTGCTTTTCTGCTGCTCTTGCGTCGGAAAAGTTTATAAAAGCAGCGAAACCTTTTTTATGATGGATACTGTTGTCACCATTTCGGCTGACTGCGGTAGTGAAGTCATAAAAGAGGCTTTTACGCTTTGCAGTTATTACGAAAATATGCTTAGCCGCACAAAAGAGGGAAGCGACATATACAAAATAAATAACAGCGATGATTTTGTAGAGGTAAATGCCGAAACGCTTTCGCTTATAAAAATGGCAATAGAATATTCAAATATTTGTGACGGTAAATTCGATATAACCGTTTGCCCCGTAAGCTCTCTTTATGATTTTAACAATAAAGTTTTACCTGACGATACCGCTATAAAAGAAGCACTTAAAAAAATTGATTACAGAAAAATAGAAATAAGCGAAAACAAGGTAAAGCTTGAAAACGGACAACTTGACCTTGGTGCTATAGCAAAGGGCTATATAACCGACAAGGTGGTAGAGTTTCTTAAAGCCAACGGTGTTGAAAGAGCCACCGTTAATATGGGCGGTAACGTATACTGCTATGGCGATAAAGAAATGAGTATAGGTATCAGAAAGCCTTTTAGCGACGAAATAGCGGCAACCATTGTTTACGGAGAAGCCACCTTTGTTACATCTGGCATTTATCAGCGGTATATAGAAAAAGACGGCAAAATTTATCACCATATAATTGATGCCGCTACGGGTTACGGCATCGAAAACGATTTAAGCTCTGTGACAATTATAGGCTCAGGCTCTGCCGATGCCGATGCGCTGTCAACTGTATGTATGCTTCTTGGCAGTCAAACGGCAACACAGCTTATAGAAAATACCAAAAATGTAGAAGCGGTATTTATCTTCAGGGATAACAGTATAAAGGTGACCTCGGGACTTACGGTTTCGGGTGGTATTATAAGGGCAAAATAGTTTACAAAATATTCTTTATTTAAGAGTAAGAATGATGTATAATAAAAAGCAGAACACTCTAAGGAGATTATATAATGGGTTTATTTCAAAAGGTTTTCGGTAATTACAGCGAAAAAGAAATAAAGAGAATATTGCCACTTCAAAAAAAGATACTTGAGCTTGAAGAAGAATATAAGGCTTTAAGTGATGAGCAGTTAACGAGCAAAACCGCCGAGTTCAAAGAACGTTATGCAATGGGTGAAACCCTTGACAGTTTGCTTCCCGAGGCTTTTGCCGCCTGTCGAGAGGCCGCTGCGAGAGTTCTTTCTATGCGCCATTTTCCCGTGCAGATAATTGGCGGTATAGTTCTTCATCAGGGCAGAATAAGTGAAATGAAAACAGGTGAAGGTAAAACTCTTGTTGCCACCTTACCTGCCTATCTTAACGCTATTTCGGGCAAGGGTGTTCACATTGTAACGGTTAACGATTACCTTGCAAAGCGTGACTCTGAATGGATGGGCAAAATTTATCGTTTTATGGGACTGAGCGTTGGTCTTATAGTTCACGGAATGACAAATGATGAAAAGCGTGAGGCTTATGCTGCGGATATAACTTACTGTACCAATAACGAACTCGGCTTTGATTATCTTAGAGATAATATGGTTATTTATGCCGATAAAAGAGTTCAGCGTGGCCATAATTTTGCTATTGTGGACGAGGTTGACTCTATTCTTATTGATGAAGCGAGAACTCCTCTTATAATTTCGGGTCAGGGAGATAAATCCACCGACCTTTATGAAAGAACAAACCGTTTTGTTAAGAGCCTTAAAAAATGTGTTGTTAAGGAAATGAACGATAAAATCAGCGACGAGGAAGCTATGTATGACGGCGACTATGTTGTTGATGAAAAGGCAAGGACTGCCACTCTTACTCCATCAGGTGTAGAAAAAGCCGAGGCTTATTTCGGTATTGAAAACTTAAATGACGCGGAAAATATAACTATTTCTCATCATATAACACAGGGTATTCGCGCTTATGGTGTAATGAAGCGTGACGTTGACTATGTTGTTAAAGACGGCGAGGTTATTATTGTTGACGAGTATACGGGCCGTCTTATGTTCGGAAGACGTTATAACGAGGGACTTCATCAGGCAATAGAAGCAAAAGAAGGCGTAAAAATAGCTCAGGAATCTAAAACTCTTGCCACAATTACATTCCAGAATTTCTTTAGACTTTATAATAAACTTTCGGGTATGACGGGTACCGCTATGACCGAAGAAGCCGAGTTTAACGAGATTTATAAACTTGACGTAATTGAAATTCCTACTAATAAGCCTGTTGTTCGTTATGATATGGACGACGTTATTTATAAAACCGAACTTTCAAAGTTTAAGGCGGTTATCGAAAATATTGTTCGTTGCCACGAAAAAGGTCAGCCCGTGCTTGTGGGTACCGTTACAATAGAAAAAAGTGAGCTTTTAAGCAAACTGCTTAAAATGCAGAAAATTCCTCATAATGTGCTTAATGCAAAGCATCACGAAAAGGAAGCCGAAATTATTGCTCAGGCAGGAAAACTTGGCGCCGTTACCATAGCCACGAATATGGCAGGCCGCGGTACCGATATTATGCTTGGCGGTAATGCTGAATATCTTGCAAAAAGCGAACTTAAACACAGAGGCTACAGCGACGAGGTTATTCTTGAAGCAACAGGCTTTGCCGAAACGAATATAGAAGAAATTGCCAAAGCAAGAGCTGAGTATAAAGAGCTTTACGATAACTTTAAAGCCGAAATTGCACCCGAGGCAGAAAAGGTAAGAAAAGCAGGCGGTCTTTGCATTATAGGTACCGAACGTCACGATTCAAGACGAATTGACAATCAGCTGAGAGGCCGTGCAGGCCGTCAGGGCGATCCCGGTACAACACAGTTCTATATTTCTCTTGAAGATGACCTTATGCGTCTTTTCGGCGGAGACAGAATTTCAGGTGTTATGGACGCCCTTAAGGTTGAAGAGGATATGCCCCTTCAGTACGGTATGCTGACTAAGAGCATTGAAAGTGCCCAGAAGAAGAAAGAGGGTATTAACTTTGCTTCCCGTAAAAGCGTTCTTAACTTTGACGACGTAATGAATAAGCAACGTGAAATTATTTACGAACAACGTAATAAGGTACTTGACGGAGAAAGCCTTAAGGATACCGTTATAAAGATGATAAACGATACTATCGACTTTAATATAGGTTTCTTTATAGGTGATACTTCGGCGGATGAATGGGATTTTGAGGGACTGAGAAAGTTCTTCGGCGGTTGGATATGTAATGATGCGGATTACCGCTATACAACAAGTGAACTTAATAGTATTGAAAAAGAAGATATTGTAGAGTCCCTTAAAGAAAAAGCGCTTGAAAGATACGAAAAGCGTGAAGCTGAGTTTGGAAGTACAACAATGCGCGAAATTGAAAGAGTTATGCTGCTTAGAAGCGTTGACTCAAACTGGATGGACCATATAGATGCTATGGACCAGCTTAAACAGGGTATTGGCCTTCGTGCTTACGGTCAACACGACCCCGTTGTAGCTTATAGAAATGAAAGCTACGATATGTTCGAGGCTATGACTGACGCTATTCGTGAACAAACTGCAAAACTTTGCCTTTCCGTTCAGGTAAGGCGTGACGAGGAAGTAAAGCGTGAAAAGGTTGCCGAGGAAAGCGGTACGGGAGAAAATAGCCGTACTGTAAGGGGCAAAGGTGTTGTTCCACTTAATGCGCCCTGTCCATGCGGAAGCGGTCTTAAGTATAAACGCTGTTGCGGTAAAAATTTAGATAAATAACTTAAAAATCAGGATGGAACTCCATCCTGATTTTTTTCATATACTGTTAACGGGTATTATACCCGAAAGGAGATTAAAGAAAATGTTTGATATAGAAAGAATGAATATGGGTGAAAATACAGATACTGCTTGCAGACAGGCACTCACCCTTGTATTCATAGAAAATCAGGAAATCGAGCAGGTTTACGAGCCGGAAACCGCTTTCATCAGAGGCACAGCTTTTCCCGAGCTTGACAAACCTTTTTGTCCGGGAGGTAAAAATATATGAACGATAAATACAGATTAAAAAGAAGAATTCACGAGTTTGATTTTTCCATTAAGGAAATGGAACTGTATCTTGATGTTCACCCAAATAACCGACGGGCACTGGCTCTGCTTTCAGAACTTAGAAACAAAAGAACAGAGCTTGTAAAGACGTATGAAAAACGCTTTGGCCCATTTATAGTTACAACACACGATGCGCCGACAAACGAGCGTTGGAGCTGGATAGATTCTCCGTGGCCTTGGGAAGCAAAGGAGGGTGATTTTTAATGTGGCAATATGAGAAAAAACTTCAGTATCCCGTTAATATTAAAAACCCTAACCCCAAATATGCACAAATCATAATATCCCAGTATGGCGGTCCCGACGGTGAGCTGGGCGCCTCAATGCGATATTTGACTCAGCGTTACAGTATGCCCTATAACGAGGTAAAAGGTATATTAACCGATATCGGTACAGAGGAGCTGGCGCATCTTGAAATGATTTGCGCTATGGTTTATCAACTGACTAAAAATCTTAGTGAAAAGCAGATTATGGAAAGCGGATTTGATAAGTATTTCGTAGACCATACTACAGGCGTTTATCCCATTGCGGCGTCTGCGCTTCCTTGGAGAGCCGAGTATATTCAGGCAAAGGGTGATATTCTTGCCGACCTGCACGAAGATCTGGCGGCAGAGCAAAAGGCAAGGGTAACCTACGATAACCTTTTAAGGCTTATAGACGATCCCGATATACGCGAGCCGCTTAAATTCTTGCGCCAAAGAGAGCTGGTTCATTACCAGCGTTTCGGTGAAGCGCTCAGACTGACGGCAGATAAGCTTGACAGCAAAAACTTCTACGCATGCAACCCTTCTTTTGATAAAAACTGCGGGAAGAAATAAAGCAAAACGGCGGAGCCTTAGCGCTTCGCTGTTTTTATATGATAAACTTGACTGATTTGGTTTTGAACAATATATTCAAGTGTCGGTGAATGACGCATTTTTTTGCCATAAAATTCCTTTAAAGGAGGTGAGAAAATGCCAAAAGTATATTTAAGTCCGCCTTATCACAAGTGGAACGTCTGCGCTGTTTCCGGCTGTGATGAAACCACTCACAACAACCAATATTTAGACCAGCTGGAAATATATTTTAAAGCAAACGGTATTGATTACAAAAGAGGACCGAAGCGTGTACCGAAATCTGATGAGGACGGCACCGCGCTTATGGTACAGGCGGTAAAAGAGTCAAACGCTTACGCCCCTGATATACACTATGTCAGCCATACTAATGCGGCAAACGGAACAGCCATAGGCTACAGGCCCATTATTTATCCCGGCTACAGCAGTGCTGAAAAACTGGCGGAAATTATGATAAAATATCGCAAAGAAGTATATAATAGCCCCGTTACTTTAAACCGCAGAACCGACCTTTATGAGCTTTATGCTACAAATGCTATTGCTTATTACGAAGAACATATTTTTCACGATAACAAGGAAGATGCGGACTGGTTTCACGCTAATATGCAAAAAATTGCAGAAACTACCTGCAAAGCTTTTTGCGAGTATTTTAATATACCTTTTACCGATCCGTATAAAGATTTGCCGCAGGAGAAAACTTCGCAGTACAGAGTGAGAAAAAGCGCTGATGATAAAGACAGCCAGATAGGTGCTTTTGCCGTTTTGAAAAACGCAATAGCCACAGCGCAAAAAGCAGGGTTTAATGTATACGATTTAAAAGGTAATCTCGTTTGGCAGTATGAAGAAGAAACTTTTGAAAACGACAAAAATGAAACGGAAATTTCTAACGAAAAGCAAGGCTTTACGGAGAAAGAAACCGCTACTATCAAACGAATAATAAGCTTTTTTGAAAATTTGTTTAGCAGTAAATAAAATGTTTGTTTTTGTAATAGACTTTTGTGGTAATTTGCAATTGACGAAATAAGGCAGAAGGTTTAAAATAGCATTGAGGTGAAGTGTAATGAAATACGAAGAACTTCTCAAAACCTGGTGCGACGGCCTTATCAACAGACAAATAAAAGACAGCTTTGATAAAAATATGAAGGGCGGTTTTTTATGTCCTGCTTGTAAAACTCTGCACGGCAGAGGGGATAATGCCGTTTATGCCTTTTATTATATGTTTGATAAAACAGGTGATGAAAAGTACAGAAAGGCGGCACAGCTTTGCTTTGATTTTCAGGAAAACTTTATTTGTGACGATAATGCGCTTTACAATGATGCGAATTCTACCTGGAAGGCAATTACCGTTTTTTCCTGTATTTCTTACCTTAAAACCCTTGAAAAATATTCGGAGCATATTATAGATAAAGATGCTTTTGAAAAGCGTACTTTTGATATGGCAGAGTGGGTTTATAATAATCTTACGCACACCTTTATGTCTAATATAAACTACCAATGTGCGTCAGGGCTGTGTATGGCTTTGGCAGGAAAATATTTTGGTGAAGACAAGTATTTAAAACGCGCTTTTGAAACTCTCCAATACGGATTAAAGCATATAAGCGAAAACGGAATTCTTTACGGTGAGGGACACCCCCACGATATTAAAAGCCCTAAGGGTTGCAGAGCTATTGATATTGGCTACAACGTAGAGGAAAGCGTACCTGCCCTGGCGGAATGTGCCGTTGTTTTAAATGACGAAAGTGCAATAAAAGTATTTACTCGTGTACTTAAAAGCCAACTTGATTTTATGTTGCCCGACGGCGCGTGGGACAACAGTTTTACCTGCAGAAACTATAAATGGACCTACTACGGCAGTCGTACAAGTGACGGCGCGGCAGGCATTTATATGATGTATTCAAAGTATGACAAATGCTTTAAATATGCGGCAAAAAGAAATCTTGACCTTATGGAAAAATGCACAACGAATGGTATTCTGGCAGGCGGTCCTCATTATGAAAAAGCAGGGGAGAACGCATGCGTTCACCACAGTTTTACCCATGTTGTAGGTCTTGTTGATGCGCTTTTGCTTGGAATTTCTGAAGAAGACGGCAAAATTCCTGCTGACGATTTTACACCTTATGTCAAATATTATCCCGAGCTTGACAGCTATAAAATATGCACAGGCGATTTTATTGCCGATTTTTCATGTTACGATATTGGTAAAGATGGCTTTGCATCGGGCAGGGGATATGCTACAGGTAATTCAATGTCGCTTCTTTATCATAAAGAAAAAGGGCTTATTACGGCTGCTTCGCTTTTCAGTTACAGACTGTCAGAGCCTAATAACCAACAGCTTACCACTAAAAATGAGCGTCATAAAAAACTGACACCGAGAGCCGAAATAGAAAAGGACGGCAAAGTATACGCTACCTGCCTTGATACGAGCGCCCAAATAGAAATTGACGGCAACACTGTAAAGGTAAATAGCGGTTTTGTAAATGTCAGAGGTGAAAAAATTGCCGACGCTCAAATTATTTATAAGTTTTCAAAAGACAGCGTCAGTATAGAAATCAGCGCAGACCAACCCTTTAAGTACATTCTGCCTGTTATTGCCGATGTAAAGGTGGCAAGTGAAAACAAGTATGATAAAACTGAAATTTTCAACCTTGTACCAGGTTTTATGGCGCAGCAATATGTATTTGAAAGTGATAAAAACACTGTAGAAGTGAATATAAAAGTATAAAAAAAGCACCCGCAAGGGTGTGAAGTGCCCCAATTTGTGCAGACAGCATAAAAAGGCACACTATGGTAGTGCGTATTAAATTTTAAGCGACATACTGACTTCGTTTTTCGAGCGGAGTCAGTTTTGTTTTTATCTGTATTCTTTCATGATTGTAGAAATGAATGTATTCTCCTATGAGGAGGCGAGCCTCCTCATAGGTTTTGAGTTTTGTGCGATAAATGCACTCCGTCTTAAGAATTGAGAAAAAGTTTTTAGCCATCGCATTGTCATAAGGATTTCCTTTGCTTGACATTGAAGGCGTTATGCCGTATGATTGTGTTAGCTTAAAATATCCGTGTGAGGTATATTGAAAGCCTTGGTCACTGTGGAGCTGCAACCCTGCGGTGACCTTTTCTTTTTTCTTTGCTTCTTTAATTGTGCTTAACACAAGGTTGATATTTTGCTCTGTTCCAGTTTTGTAAGCTACTATGCTATTGTCGAATAAATCTCTGATAATAGATAAGTACAATGTTCCTTGCGATGTCTTTATGTACGAAATGTCCGTAACCCATTTTTGATTTGGTTTTTCTGCCTTGAAATTTCTTTTGAGGAGATTTTTGTACCGATGAAAACATTCTCCGTAATTTCTATACCTCTTTCTCCTAACCACTGACAGCAGATTGTATTTCTGCATTATTCGTAAAACCGTTTTTGGGTTGCGATAAATTCCATTTCTTTCAAGCCATATATGTACTCTTCGGTAACCGTAAGTTCTGCCACACCGTTCTTGACATTCTTGTATTTTTTCTGCCAGCGGTAGATCCTTTGCCGGAAGATCCATTCGTGATACATAACCGTAATATCCACTTCGGGACACCTTGAAGAACCGACACATTTCACTAATTGAATACTTATCTTTATGTCGGTAAATTACCATATATTTTACGCTTGTTCTCACTTCCTTTCTGTGAGCAAGAGAAAATCCCGCAACAGTTCATTTTCCATTTTCAATCGCTTATTTTCATACTTGTATTCCTGCAAGGTCTTTGCGGGTTTTCTTCCTCTTGCCTTTGGGATTCGTTCATGATCTTTACTTAACCCACACCAAGTTTGAATTGCCCATCGGCTTATTCCATATTCTTTACTTAACGATTTTACCGATTGCCCGTTTTCTTGCTTTTGTCGTATCTCATTTCTTATGCTTTCAGGATATTTTTTCATTCCCTTTTTTCCAGCCATAACAAAACCTCCTATGGTAGTTCTTTAATTCTACCATAGGAGGTGCTTTTTTACTATTGTCCGGTTTTTACTGGACTTGTTCATTAAGCAGAGAGCTTTTTATTTTCTGTTGATTACAGTTTATTTACATCACTGTCGGTGATAATATGGAAGCTTGCGGCTTCAAGAGCCTTCTCGGCTTTATTATTATCAGCAACTCTAAGTACAACATAAGCGTGTTTTTCGGTACGTGTCATAAAGGCGTAAAGATATTCCATATTGATGGCGTTATCGTCAAGCACCTTTAACGCTCCCGAAAGTTTACCCGGCTCGTCGCCGATTTTAACACCTACAACATCGGTGGTTTTAATAAGATAGCCTTCCTCACCCAGCAATTTGACTGCGGTTTCGGTATCATTTACTATAAGACGAAGAATACCAAAGTCCTGAGTGTCGGCAATAGAAAGGGCGCGAATGTTAACTCCGCCTTTAGCCAGAGTGTCGGTTATTTCAACCAAAGCGCCCTGCTGATTTTGAACAAATATGGTAAGTTGTTTTAAAGACATACTGCATTCTCCTTTATTAGTGTAGTTTGCGCTTGTCAATTACGCGCACAGCCTTGCCTTCGCTTCTTACTATGCTTTTAGGCGGTACAAGATGAACGGCAGGGTTGATACCAAGCATTACCTTCATAGCATTAGCCAGAGACTTTTCAAGGGCGGTGATACCGCTTACTGTATCGGTGAACTGATCGGGGTTCATTTCAACGTTAACATCAAAGGTATCGTTGTTGCCGACTCTGTCAACAATTATCTGATAGTTAGGCTGATATCCTTCGTTTAGCAGTACGGTTTCTATCTGACTGGGGAATACGTTTACACCGCGGATAATAAGCATATCGTCGGTTCTGCCCATGGGTTTTGCCATTTTAATAAAGGTTCTGCCACAAGAACATTTTTTACGTGAAAGAACGCAAATATCACGAGTGCGGTAACGAAGCAGTGGGAACGCCTCTTTGTCAAGAGAGGTAAATACAAGCTCACCCTTTTCGCCCTCAGGTAATACCTCGCCTGTTTCAGGGTCAATAATTTCGGCAAGGAAATGGTCCTCGTTGATGTGCATACCTGTCTGCTCGCTGCATTCAAAGGATACACCGGGGCCGGTAGTCTCGGTAAGTCCGTAAATATCGTAAGCCTTAATGCCAAGGTCTTTTTCAATTCCTCTGCGCATTTCCTCTGTCCAAGGCTCAGCACCGAAAATACCTGCTTTCAGCGGTATTTTATCGGGTGTGTAACCCATTTCTTTTAAGGATTCTGCAATATAAGCGGCATAAGAGGGGGTGCAACAAAGAATAGTAGCGTTAAGGTCGGTCATAAACTGAATTTGCCTTTCGGTAAAGCCCGAGGACATAGGCAGTGTCAGACAGCCAACCTTGTGTGAGCCGCCGTTAAGACCGGGACCGCCTGTAAACAGACCGTAGCCGTAAGCAACCTGACAAACATCCTCGTCTGTACCGCCTGCGGCAACAATAGCTCTGGCGCAGCAGTCCTCCCACAAATCAACGTCGTGCTGTGTGTAGAAAGCAACAACTCGTTTGCCTGTTGTTCCGCTTGTGGACTGAATACGTACGCAGTCCTTAAGCGGTTTTGCTAAAAGACCGTAAGGATAGGCTTCACGAAGGTCAGCCTTGGTAAGAAAAGGCAGCTTGTGAAGGTCCTCGATACCCTGAATATCATCGGGGGTAACGCCTTTCTTGTCCATAAGCTCACGGTAGTAGGGGACGTTGTCGTAAACGTGTCGCACCTGCTTTCTGAGCTTTTCCGACTGAAGCTTTTTAATGTCTTCAACCGGCATGGTTTCGATTTCTTTTTGGAAATACTTTTCCATCTTTTCTCGCCTCTTTTAATTAAGAATTGTAGCCTAAATCAAAGGCTTTTTTATTCATCTCTATAAATTTTGGAGCCACCGTGTTTTCAATGGCGGCGATCCATTTGTCATAGGGAATACCAAAGTGTTTTGCCGCTTTGCCCATAAGAACAATATTTACGGCTTTGCTGGAGCCTGCGGTTTCGGCAAGGGACAGAGCGTCCAGAGCCTCAACACATACGCCCTTGTCGGTAAGCTCATCAAGTACGTTTTCGGGGTACTCAGCCGCACCGATAATTACAGGCATAGGATCAATCTGCTGTGTGTTAACAACAATTTTTCCGTCTTTTTTAAGGAAGGCGGCGTAACGGCCGGCTTCTAATTTTTCAAAAGCAATAATTATATCAGCCTGACCTTCGGTAATAATGGGAGAGAATACTTCCTCACCGTAGCGAACATAAGTAACAACGCTGCCGCCGCGCTGACTCATGCCGTGAACCTCGCTTACCTTAACGTCATAACCCTCGTTTAAGAGAAGGTTTCCAAGTAATTTTGATGCAAGCAGACTTCCTTGTCCGCCAACACCTACTATCATAACACTTTTAGTCATTTTCGTTTCCTCCCTTAAACTATCGCATCAAATGCGCAAAGCTGTTTACATACGCCACAACCAACGCAAAGGGTATTGTCGATTTTTGCCTTGCCGTCTTTCATACTGATAGCAGGACAGCCAAGTCCCATACAGCGTTTACAGGAACGGCACTTGTCGTTGTCAACCTTTAAGGAGGGCAGAGCCTTAACCGATTTAAGCAGTACGCAGGGACGTCTTGAAATGATTACCGACGGCTCATTTATTGCAAGTTCTTCCTTAACGGCGGTTTCGCAAGCCTTAAGGTCATAGGGGTCTACCACTCTTACACGGTTTATACCAAGGGATTTGCAAAGCGCTTCAAGGTCAACCTTAGCGGCAATTTCACCCTTAATGTTAAAGCCGGTGGTGGGGTTTTGCTGATGTCCCGTCATACCTGTAATGGAGTTGTCAAGAATAATAACGGTAGAGTTAGTAGCGTTATACGCCACGTTAACAAGACCTGTCATACCCGAGTGCATAAAGGTGGAGTCACCGATAACGGCAACGCTCTTCTTTTCTGCCTCTTCGCCTCTTGCGGCATTATAGCCGTGAAGACCTGATACAGAAGCACCCATACAAAGCGTAGAGTCAAGAGCGTTAAGGGGAGCAACGGCGCCAAGAGTATAGCAGCCGATATCACCCATAACGGTAATTTTGTTTTTAGAAAGGGTGTAGAACATACCTCTGTGAGGACAGCCTGCGCACATCATAGGAGGACGGGGAGGGATAACGCTGTCGGCAGAAACGCTGTAAAGGTCTTCTTTGTCGAAAGCCTTTGCAATAACGCTCTGAGAAAATTCACCAAGAAGTGAGAACATCTCTTTTCCGATAACCTCAATACCCAGAGATTTTACGTGATTTTCTATAACGGGATCAAGCTCTTCAATAACATAAAGCTTTTTAACCTTACTTGCAAATTCTTTAATAAGTTTATCAGGCAGGGGATAGGGCATACCGATTTTAAGTATGTTCACGTCGTCACCCAAAACCTCTTTTACATAAAGGTAAGAACAACCCGAAGTAATAATACCGATATCACTGCCGTTGTATTCTGCCTTGTTGTAAATGCAGTTGTTAGCAAAATTGGCAAGAGCTACCGTTCTGTTTTCAACAATGGGGTGACGCTTTATAGCGTTGCCCGGCATCATTATATATTTGGCAGGATTTTTTTCGTAATCCTTTAAAACGGCAGGAATGGCCTCGCTTGTTTCTACAACCGACTGACTGTGAGCAATACGTGTGCACATACGCAGAAGTACAGGTGTGTCAAACTTTTCAGAAAGCTCAAAAGCAGTTTTAGCAAAATCATAAGCCTCCTGTGAATTGCTGGGCTCTAACATAGGCACTTTTGAGGCAATAGCGTAATGACGGGAGTCCTGCTCGTTCTGTGAAGAGTGCATAGCAGGATCGTCAGCAACGCAGATTACCATACCGCCGTTTACACCTGTATACGAAAGTGTGAAAAGGGGATCGGCAGCAACGTTAAGACCTACATGCTTCATAGCACAGGCGCTTCTCGCACCGGCAAGACTTGCGCCAAAGGCAACCTCACAGGCAACCTTTTCGTTAGGCGCCCATTCAGAGTGCAAATCGTCATATTTAGATAAAAATTCAGTGATTTCGGTAGAGGGGGTTCCGGGGTAGCTTGAAACTACACCCAAACCGCCGTCGTGTAGACCTGCGGCAACTGCAGCGTTACCTATCATAAGTTTTTTCATAATATATACCATCCTTTAATTATGACTTGTTCTGAGAATCCACAAGACCTTCAGCACCGTAAATCTTACGAAGCTTGGGCTTTTCTATTTTTCCTGTGGGGTTACGGGGAACATCGGCAAAAATAATCTTTCTGGGACGCTTATATCGGGGCAGGTCAAGACAGAAGTTGTTAACATCTTCTTCAGTTAGCGTCATGCCCTTTTTAACCTCTATAATAGCGGCGGCTATTTCGCCCAGTCTTGAGTCGGGCAGACCGATAACCGCAACATCCTTAATTTTTTCGTTAGCCGACAGGAAGTTTTCTATCTGCACAGGGTAGAGGTTTTCACCGCCCGTAATAATAACGTCTTTTTTGCGGTCAACAAGGTAGATAAAGCCGTCCTCATCCTGCATAGCCATATCACCCGTAAACAACCAACCGTCTTTAAGGGATTCATTGGTAGCCTTTTCGTCTCTGTAATAACAGGTCATAACGCCGGGGCCTTTAAGACAAAGTTCACCAACGTCGCCTTTTTCTACCTCTTTGCCGTCGGGGTCAACTATTTTGATTTCCCAGCCGTAACCGGCAACACCGATTGCGCCGACCTTGTGGACGTTTTCGATACCCAGATGAACGGCGCCGGGACCGATTGATTCACTTAAACCGTAGTTAGTATCGTAATCGTGGTTCGGGAAGACTTCAAGCCATCTTTTAATAAGACTTTGCGGTACGGGCTGTGCGCCGATATGCATAAGACGCCAGTTTTTAAGGTCATAGTCTTTAAGATTTATTTCACCGCGCTCAATAGCGTTCAAAATATCCTGCGCCCACGGAACAAGCAACCATACGATAGTACACTTTTCGCTGCTTGCCGCTTCAAGAATACTCTTTGAAGCGGTGCCCTTGAGTATTACAGCCTTACTGCCTGTCAGAAGACTGCCAAACCAGTGCATTTTTGCGCCTGTGTGATAAAGGGGCGGAATACATAAAAAACAGTCGTCCTTAGTCTGATTGTGGTGAGCCTGTTCAACTCGGCAGGAATGAATAAGGCTTTCGTGATTATGTAAAATTGCTTTGGGGAAGCCTGTAGTACCTGAAGAGAAGTAAATTGCCGCATCGTCGCTTTCCTCTAAGGTACATTCGGGGAAGTTGCCCGAAAACTCAGAAATAAGGTCATTAAAATCGTCGGCAAAATCAGGACAACTCGCGCCCAGATATATAAGGGTGCATTTTTTGCTTATTTTTTCGGCTACTGCTTCAACACGGCCTACAAATTCATTACCGAAAATTAAAACATCGGCTTCGGCAAGGTCAAGACAGTAGTCAATTTCGTCAGCAGAATAGCGGAAGTTAAGGGGAACGGCAAGAGCGCCCGTTTTAAGAATACCAAAGTAAATGGGCAGCCAGTCAATACAGTTCATAAGTAGAATAGCAACCTTTTTGCCTTTGCCTATACCGTTTGATTTAAGCATATTGGCAAGGCGGTTTGCCTTTTCGTTAAAAACTTCCCAGGTAATTTCCCTGCGGTAATGTTTTTTGTTGGTTGGCTGAACAAGTTCGTATTCGTGCCAAGTAAGCTTTCGAGTTTCAGGCTGATCGGGGTTAATCTCGATAAGCGCCGTGCCGTTTGCAAACTCTTTTGCATTTCTTTCAAGCAAATGAACAATAGTCATAATGATACCTCAATCGAATTATTATACTAATACTTTAGCACTTTAAAGCGAAAATGTCAACAAAAAAACCGCATTTTTAGAAATATTTTCAAAAAACACTTGACAAATGTGCTTTAAAGTGTTAAAGTGTATGCATACAATTCATCGCTTTAAAACACTAAAGCGAAAAGGATGATAAAAATGACACCGACTATGATGATAACAATTCCTATGCTCATTTGCTTTTTCGGGCTTATGATAGGCGTAGGTCTTTACTGCAGAAAACACGCCACAAATGTTGACGGCTTTGTACTGGGCGGCAGAAGCGTAGGCCCCTGGCTTACCGCCTTTGCTTTTGGAACCTCTTATTTTTCGGCAGTTATTTTCGTGGGTTATGCGGGTCAGTTCGGTTGGAACTTCGGTCTCGCTTCTACCTGGATAGGCCTTGGCAACGCCTTTATCGGCTCTCTGCTTGCCTGGGTGGTACTTGGCAGAAGAACAAGGGTTATGACTCAGCATTTAGGCTCAAAAACTATGCCCGACTTCTTTGAAAAAAGATATGACAGCAAAACCCTTAAGGTTATAGCTTCCTTTATAGTTTTTATTTTCCTTATTCCTTATACCGCATCTCTTTATAACGGTCTTTCTTCACTTTTTAGTAATGTATTTAACATTGATTACTGGGTAATCGTTGTCGTAATGTCGGTGCTGACAGGCGTATACGTTATCTTCGGCGGCTATATGGCAACCGCCATTAACGATTTTATTCAGGGCATAATTATGCTTGGCGGTATTATTGCCGTCATCGCCTCGGTTCTTGTTAAAAACGGCGGCTTTAATGCGGCTGTTGAGGCGCTGGGTGTTAAGGCCGGCAGTCAGTACACCTCAATGTTCGGACCTAACCCTATTTTCCTTTTCTTTGTTGTAATGCTTACCTCCCTCGGTACCTGGGGACTTCCTCAGATGGTGGGTAAATTCTATTCTATAAAGGACGAAAGTTCGATTAAAAAGGGTACAATTATCTCTACCGTGTTTGCTACTATAGTGGCAGGCGGATGTTATTTCCTCGGCGGTTTCGGTAAACTTTATGAACCCGTTATGAAAAACGGCAAGGTGCTGTTCGATTCAATTATTCCTAAAATGATGAGTGAACTTTCCCCCGTAATTGTTTCGCTTGTTATAGTTTTGGTACTTTCAGCGTCAATGTCCACCCTTTCTTCTCTTGTGCTGACTTCTTCTTCTACTCTTGCGCTTGATGTTGTAAAACCCGCCTGTAAAGGTGGAATGAGCGACAAAAAGAGCGTACTGGTTATGCGTGTGTTTATAGTCTTCTTTATTATGATTTCGGCTATAATTGCCATTCTTAAAGACACAATATGGTCTGACTCTGTGTTCATTCCTCAGATGATGGGCGTTTCCTGGGGTGCGCTGGCAGGAGCTTTCCTTGCTCCCTTTATGTACGGTCTTTACTGGAAGAAAACCACCAAAGCCGCCGTACTTACCAGCTTCGTTTTCGGCGTAGGTCTTGAAACGGTACAGCTTCTTATAGGCGTGGGACTTATAAATGTTGCAAACGTTCCCGTACTTAACTTTGTTTTTGCAAACTCGCTCTATTCAGGTGTTTTTGCAATGCTCGGCGGTATTGTTTTAGTACCTGTTGTAAGCCTGTTCACAAAGAAAACTTTGCCTTCTGACATAGACGAAAAATTTTCTTGTTATGACCAAAAGGTTGTAACCAGTATAAAGGAAACTTTAGGATAAAATAAAGGGTTGTCAAAGCTGACAACCCTTTTAAATTTGTAATGAAACCTCACCCGCAAAAAGAGTGAAGGTATCGTTTTCGGTTTTTATTATTATTTCGGCATTATCGTTTATATCCATTACCGTGCCTATATATTCTTTATCGTCCTTTACAAAAGAAACCCTTTTGTTTTTAAGCATAGATTTTTCTCGGTAAAGCCGCATATAATTTTTACTTGGCAAGGTATCATAAATATCAAAAAACTCCCCAATAATATTTTCTGTAAGTTCTTCTTTTATATCGACCTTTTCTTCAAAAAGGCTACCCGCTTTGTCTTTTATATCAGCAGGGAAGCCTTTTGTGTAAAGGTTTATGCCGATACCAAGCACTATATAATCAAGGTTTTGCCCACCGGGTTTAAACCCTGCCTCGCAAAGTATACCGCAAACCTTTTTACTGTCAAGATATATGTCATTGACCCATTTTATAAGGCTTTTTTTACCCGTTATTTTATCAATGGCGTTGCTTACTGCAACGGCGGCGGCGGTGGTTATTAGAATACAGTCTTCTGCGTTTATATCAGGGGTAAGCAGAAGGCTCATATATATACCGCTGTCCTTTGGCGAATAAAAACTGCGGGAGAGTCTGCCTTTGCCGCTGCTTTGCTCGTTTGCAATAACAAGGGCTGTTTTTTCGCCCTCTTCTGCCAACCGTTTGCACTGAGTATTGGTAGAATCTATTATATCGTACCGATAAACTTTAAGGTTATGTTTTGAGTTTATTTTTCTCACCTCACAAAAGTATTTTATAATATTTTAACCGTAAGGTAAAGAAAATTTTTATTAAAAATCATAAAACACTTTACAAATGCAAAAGAAGATGCTATAATAATTATAACTAAAAATATCTCTTTATGGAGGGGTTAAAATGAAAAAGTTTATTGCAATGGTTTTGGCTGTAGTTCTCGTACTTTCATTTTCTGTATCTGCGTTTGCTCTCAAGAGCCCCGGCGGAACTGTTTTCCACGAAGTAATTATAAACAGAACTAATACCGGCGCAAGCTCTGAAACTGCAGAGCGTGTTACCGTTAAAGAAAACGGAGATCTAGCCCTTGTTCCTGTTGAAAACGATGATAAAGACTTTGAAGGTTGGAAATTCTATAAGCCTGATATGAGCGAAGCTGAAATCGGTAAAGACTTTGAAATCGTAACTATCGTTAAAAAAGACGGCACTGCTGCTGTTAAGGGTACCGACTACGAAATAGTAGATAACCACGTTGTTCCCAAAGATGGCAAATATATCACCGTAATCATTAAACCTATTGCTGATACCGTATATGTATCTGAGGTTTACAAAGATGTTAAGATTGAATTTAACGTTCCTGACGGAACTATTAATTCACCCGTAACCGGTATGAGCCTTTCTGTAATTATGATGCTTGTAGCCGTTGTTCTCGGCGGTGCAGCTTTAATGGTTGTTTCTCGCAAGAAGGTAGAAGCATAATTTTAAAACCGATATTTACCCACTCCTTTTGGGGTGGGTATTTTTTATCTCTATTTGACACTAAAATGTTAATATGGTATACTTTTAAACAGAAAAGGAGATGATAAAATGGAAAAACGAAAAGCGCTGTTTGTAACCGGCGCGGTTGTTTTTACTCTCGGTATGATAGCGCTTTGCATCAGCCTTTATATCTTCTTTTTTGGTCCCGAGCCCGAGCCGACGGTATCAGAACCATCTTCTTCGGCTTCGCAGCCCGAGCTTCCCGACAATCCCATAGATTTTGCCGCCTTAAAGGCTCAAAACGATGATATTTATGCCTGGATAAAAATTCCCGGAACAAGTGTTGATTATGCTGTGCTTCAAAGTAATGACGAACCTGAGGATTATTATCTTAACCATAACATAGAGGGTAAATACGAATTTGCGGGCTGTATTTATTCACAGATGTTAAATGCAAAAGACTTTTCTGATCCCAATACCATTCTTTATGGCCATAATATGAACAACGGCTCTATGTTTGCCACTCTTCATAAATTCAGAAAAAAAGATTTTTTTGATAACAATAAATATATTTACATTTATACACCGGGGCATATACTGACCTATGAAATATATTCGGCATACCGTTTTGACAGCCGTCATATTCTTTATGCCTTTGACCTTAAAAACAAAGAGATTTTTGCAGAATATATTGAAATGACCAAAAATCCCAAATCCACCATTGTTAATGTTCGAAAAGAGACACAGGTAACGGCAGATGATAAAATCATTACTCTGAGCACCTGCATAACTAACGACAACTACAGATATTTAGTTCAGGGGGTTCTTATAGATGATCAACCCACAAAATAGTAAAGCGAAGTTAAAAAAACCAATGAAAAAAGGTAAAAAAATCGTTTTGGCGATAGCTATAGCCTTGCTTTCGGTGGCTTTTGCGGTTGTTGTTTTGATTACTTCACTGCTTTATTTCGGTAAAAGAGCATCTACGGGCGATGATGTTATAATGACTCCTACCGATAATTTGGCAACACAGGTAGAAGACGATAATACCGTAACCTACAACGGCAAAAAATATAAGTATAACAGCAATATATCAACAATTTTGTGTATAGGTGTAGATAACACCAAAAGGCAGAGCGGCGGCGCCTTCGTTACAGGCAGAGCAGGACAGGCCGATGCCATTTATTTAATAGTTACAGATACCTCTACCAGTAAAATAGATATAATAGGAATACCCAGAGACAGTATGGTAGATATTGATATTTATTCCTCTGCGGGTACCTTTATAGGCAGTGAAAAAAAGCAGATTTGTCTTTCCTTTGCTTATGGCGACGGTAAACATAAAAGCGCTGAGAACACCGCAAAGGCAGTCTCCCGCTTTCTTTACGGGATGCCTGTAAATTCTTATTTTGCAGTTGACGATAAAACTATTGAAGTTCTGCATAATGCGGTAGGAAATATGACGGTTATTCCTAACGAAACAATTGAAAATTATGGTATAAAATTTTATAAGGACCAGCCCTTTACCGTTACCGGCAGTAACGCCTTCGCCTATCTGCAAAGCCGTAACGATAAAACAGCTGATGCAAGTCTTTTGCGCCTTGAAAGGCAGACCGATTATCTGCAAAAATATTTTAAAGAGGTAATACAAAGGTCTAAAAATGATATAACCTTTCCCGTAAAGCTTTATAACAAAATCAGCAAAAATGCAATTACCGATATAAATGTTAGTAAAATCACCTATCATATTTCGTCGACAATGAAAAACAAGAAAAACATTGAAGCGGAATTTGTAAATATAAAAGGTGAGCAGACGGTGGGCGAAAATTCCTTTGCGGAATTTTATCCTGACGAAAACGAACTTTTTGAAACAGTGCTTAGTATCTTCTATAAAGAAACAGAGTAAAGAAAAACCCTTGAGTTATCCTCAAGGGTTTTAATTATTCGTCTGCCGTTTCTGCTGTTTTTTTAGGCGGTCTGCCGCGGCGCTTTGGAGCAGGCTTGCTTTCTTCCTTTAATTCTTGCTGAAGCTTTAGAAGTATTGCCTTGTGGCGTTTTTCTTCTGCTTCCTCTTGTTCTATCAGCTCATTATAAACCGAAAGCTTGTATTCATACCATAAATGCTCAATAAAATAAGCAAATATGTAGATTATGGGCAAGAAAATTATTGATATTATAGCGGCAAGAATAAAGTCGGGCAGTTTAGAGTTAAAAAACAACTGCTCACCGATATCAACATTGCTGAGTAAAGAACTGCAGGAACAGGCTATGGTTGTAATAACAGCAAAAATTGCCGAGTAAATAAGTGCGCTCTTTTTGTAAAAAGCGTTGCGCTTTTTCTTATCAACCGGGCTATCCCCTGTGGGCAGAGGATTTCCGTCATTATCGCAAGGAAGTTGGTCGGTGTTAAAAAGTTTTTTAAGAATACCGTAAACAGAAAAAATAAGAAACAATAAAATTATTTCCCATGTGCAACCTGCTTTTTCAAACTTTACCTTGTAGATAATCTCTGCAATAAGGTAGAGATAAGTAAAGCAAAGGGTTATGGCAGAAGCCTTGAAATTAAGCTTCAAACGCTTAAACAGCGGCAGGGGAGATAAGTTTATTTTTTTAAAGTTTGGTATTTTCATTTTACCCGTCTCCTAAAACATAAAGGTGGTTTTTTCACAAAACAATAGCAAATTAAAGTTCTTCAGCCTCAGCCATAAACAGTGTATACGCGGCATCGCTCGGCATAGAAAGGTCGCCTCTGGGCGAAAGACTTACAGAGCCTATTTTTGCGCCGTCAGGAAGGCAAGAACGTTTGAACTGTTGGGTAACAAAGCGCTTCACAAAGTTTTTAAGCCACTTCTTTATAGTATCGGCATCATAACTGTCACCAAGGGCATAAAGAGCAAGGCGGTAAATCTTTTTTGGCGAAAAACCAAAACGGCAGAAATAATAAATAAAGAAATCGTGAAGCTCGTAAGGACCTACAAGGTCTTCGGTTTTCTGAGAAATTTCACCGTTTTCTTCTGCCGGTAAAAGTTCAGGGGAAACAGGGGTATCAACAATATCAAAAAGCACCCTTGAAAGCTCACCCTCGCTGTTTTTGGCAACATAAGAAACAATGCTTTTTATAAAGGTTTTTGGAACCCCTGCGTTTACACCGTACATAGACATGTGGTCACCGTTATAGGTTGCCCAGCCAAGCGCCAGTTCGGACAAATCGCCTGTGCCGACTACAAAGCCCGAATATTTACCTGCAAGGTCCATAAGTATTTGTGTGCGCTCTCTCGCCTGAGCATTTTCATAGGTTAAATCGTGAATATTTATATCGTGACCGATATCCTCAAAATGCTGTTTTACCGCAGAGGTAATGTTAACCTCTTTAAAGGTAACACCAAGAAGACCGCATAAAATTTCAGCATTGGTTTTTGTTCTTTTGGTGGTGCCGAAACAGGGCATAGTTACGGCAATTATATCGCTTCTTTTTCTGCCCAGCTTATCCATAGCCTTTGCGCATACAAGAAGAGCCAAGGTGCTGTCAAGACCGCCCGAAATACCTATTACTACACTTTTTGCAAAGGTGTGTTCAATACGCTTTTTAAGCCCTGCCGCCTGAATATTAAGGGCGGTTTCAATACGGGCGTTAAGCTCCGCTTTGTTTTCGGGAATAAAAGGATTTTTTCTAACGGGTCTTGTTAAAACTGTTTGGCAAAGGCTTGAGTCAAAAAAAACCGTACCGTCATAATCGGTAAAATAGCCGTTTTTGGCTCTATCACTGCAAAGCGCAGAAACGTCTATTTCGCTTACCAAAATATCGGTATCGTCAAGAGGGGTGTTTTCACTTAAAATTTTACCTCTTTCACCTATAACAAGGTGACCGGAGTAAACCTGATTAGTGGTAGATTCACCCTCACCGCAGGAAGCAGAAATTATTCCGCAGATGTTTTTATAGCTGTCTGCCTTTATAAGCGTTCTTCTCATTTCGTCAGCGCCCAGCGTTTCGGCAGAAGCGCAAAGCTGTGCCATAATAACGGGACAGGCAAAAATATCTGCATTTTCGCCAAAGGTAACGCCGAAAGCAAAATCATCGAAAGCGCCACAGCGAAAAACAATATCCTCGCCAAAGGGAACACAGTTTTCAAAAAGCGTAACAGTGTCGGTATCAGGAATAAGATTTGAAAAAATATCGCTTTTCTGTGTAGCGGGAACAACGCCTAAAACACAGCCGCCGTTTATAACCACAGCACAGCTTATCAGCTTGCCGTCGGTCTTAACGGGCATACCGATAACAGTAACAATATCGGTGTTTTCGGTTTCTTTTAAAATAAGAGAAAGTCCGTCCAAAGCACCTTTAAGCAAGGTGTCGTTATAAAACAGACTGCCGCAGGAAGCACCGGTTAAACAAAGCTCCGGCAAAACAAGAAGCTTTACGCCCATATCCTTTGCTTTGTTTATAAGTTTTATTATTTCGGCGGTGTTTGCTACGGTGTCGGCAACGCGGGTTTTTATTTTACCTGCGCCAACCTTTATAAATCCGTCTTTCATATATTTCTGCCTTTCATACTTTATGTATATATTTTAAGACTCTGTCTTCTTAAAGTCAAGCCAATATATTATATCGGCAATTACCTTTTCTCTGCAAAAATCGTTAAGTATTTCGTGCCTTGCGCCGTCATACAGTTTATAAGAAATATTGTACCTATTTTCCTTTAAAAGCAGACTGTTTATTTTGTCGGTACCCTTTGACTTATCGCCAACAGGGTCAAGACTGCCTGAAACAATAAAAACAGGAAGTCCTTTTGGCAGCGACTTAAACCATTTTTTAGAGTTACTGTCTTTATTCATACGAATAAGGTCGTTCATAGCGCTGACCGAAAACTTAAAGGTGCAATATTTATCGCCTAAATACTTCTGTCTTACTTCATCGTTTGAGGTGAGCCAGCCGTTTTTCTCACTGAAAGATTTATTGTATGAGCCAAAAGCCATTTTGTCCACAAGCTTTGAAATGTAACGGGGGCCTTTAAAGGCGGCAATAACCTTCGTTATAAAAAGGCCTATGTTTGCAAGGGGGTTGGCGGCGCCGCTGCCCATCATAATATAACCCGAAAGGCCGTCACCGTATTTTTGACAATAAAGTCTTGTAATAAAAGAGCCCATACTGTGCCCGAAAAGATAATGCTCTTTATCTTTATACATTTCCTTTACGGCAAGATAAACCCGTCTTACATCTTCGACCAGAAAATCGGCACCGCCCCTTTTGGCTATAAAACCAAGCTCACTGTCGTCATTAACGCTTTTGCCGTGACCGAGATTATCGTGGATAAAGCAAAGGTAACCTTTTTCGCAAAGGCTTCTTAAAAAATCGTTGTATCTTTCAAGGTGTTCGGTCATTCCGTGAACAGCCTGAAAAAGCGCAACTATTTCTCCGTCGGGTATAAATAGCTTACAGTTCAGATTATGAATGCCGTCGCTGGATAGTACCGTTATGTATTTTTCCGTCATAATTATTTCTCCTAAAGTAGCGCTCTTTCAACCGCTTTTTTCCATCCGTTTATAAGATTTTCTCTCATATTAGCGTCCATATTCGGCGCAAATGAATCAGAAGTCCCCACAATTTTTTGTATTTCCTCGGTGCTGCTCCAAAAGCCTACCGCAAGACCTGCCAGAAATGCGGCGCCTAGGGCGGTTGCTTCCCCCGATAATGCGCGGTCAATTTTAACCGCCGATATATCAGCCTGAAATTGCATTAAAAGATTATTTGCTGCGGCTCCGCCGTCAACCTTTAAGCAGGTGATTTCGTCACCGTCTTCTTTAAGACTTGTCAGCAGGTCATTTGTCTGGTATGCAATAGCTTCAAGACAGGCCCTTATTATATGATTTCTTCCTGTTCCGCGGGTGAGTCCCGTAATAGTGCCTCTTGCGTACATATCCCAATACGGCGCGCCAAGACCTGCAAAGGCGGGAACAACATAAACGCCGCCGTTGTCCTTAACCTTTTTGGCAAAATACTCACTGTCCTCTGACTTTTCAATAAGCCCCATTTCGTCTCGCAGCCACTGAATAACCGCACCGCCTACAAAGACACTGCCTTCTTTAGCGTACTGTATGGGGTGCCCTTTAGGTGTGGCGGCAATGGTGGTAATCATATCGCGACTTGAATTTTTAAATTCATCACCCGAGTTTACAAGCAAGAAACAGCCTGTGCCGTAGGTGTTTTTAGCCTCGCCCTTGTCAAAACAGCATTGACCGAAAAGGGCAGCCTGCTGGTCGCCCGCAATACCGCTGACAGGAATTTCCTCGCCCATAAAGTTTATGGTGGTGTAAATTTCACTGCTTCCCAAAACCTTTGGCATCATACTTTCGGGAACTTTAAATTCCTTTAATAATTTTTTATCCCAGCACAGCTTTTTTATATCAAAAAGCATAGTTCGTGAAGCGTTAGTGTAATCGGTAATATGTACCTTTCCTCCGCTTAGCTTGTAAACCAGCCAGGTGTCAATGGTGCCGAAAAGGATATCGCCTTTTTCGGCTTTTTCTTCGGCACCCTCTACATTGTCAAGTATCCAGCGTATTTTACTTGCCGAAAAATATGCGTCTACGTTAAGTCCCGTAGTTTCTTTTATGTAAGGGGCAAGACCTCTCTGCTTTATTTCTTCACAAAAATCGGCGGTGCGGCGGCACTGCCATACAATAGCGTTATAAATAGGTTCGCCTGTATTTTTATCCCAACAAACAGTAGTTTCTCGCTGATTTGTAATGCCTATTGCCGCAATTTCACAGGGGCTTATACCTGCCTTTATAACCGCTTCCGACATTGTAGCGTACTGACAGGCGTAAATTTCCAAGGGATCGTGCTCAACATAGGAGGCTTTGGGATAAAACTGAGTAAATTCTTTTTGAGCAACCGAAACAATTTCGCCCTTTTTATTGAATATAATAGAGCGCGCACTGGTAGTGCCCTCATCAAGAGCAAGAATATACTTTTTCATAAAGCCCCTCCCGAATATACTTGAAATTAGCACTTTATTCCATTATACTATATATTTGTAAAATATGAAAGGATTATATTTAGCCAAAGTTATGAATAAAAACAATATTAAAGGAAGCCTTATATTGCTTCTTGCCGCTGTTATATGGGGTTCGGCTTTTGTGGCGCAGGATCTGGCAAATGCGGCGGGTGTAGAGCCCTTTACCTTAAATGCAATACGCTCCTTCATCGGCAGCTTCTTTCTTATAGGCGTGTCGGCTGTGCTTTCTAAAAAAAGCGGTCAGCCCCTTGTTCCTAAAACCAAAACCGATAGAAAAAAACTTATTACGGCAGGTATTATTTGCGGCTGTTTTCTTTGCGTAGCTATGAATTTACAGCAGTTTGGCATTTCTCTTTATCCTGAGGGAGTAGCGGTCAGCGCCCGTTCGGCATTTTTAACCGCTATGTATATACTTATTGTACCGCTGCTTAATATATTTATGAAAAAGGTGCCTACTTTAACCGTTTGGTGCAGTGTAATAATAGCGGTTGTCGGTCTTTATCTGCTCTGCTTTGCAGAGGGGGTTACCGGCATATATACAGGCGACCTTATAATGCTGCTTTGCGCACTTGCATTTTCGCTTCATATTCTGTCTATTGATACCGTGGGAAGCGGAGTTGACGGCGTAAAGCTTTCCTGTGTTCAGTTCTTTGTATGCGGTACGCTTTCGACAATACTTATGTTCATTTTTGACAGCCCCGATATAGAAAACATTTTAAAGGCGGCTCTTCCCATACTGTTTATCGGTATTATGAGCAGCGGTATAGCATATACTCTTCAGATAATCGGACAGAAAAAGTGCGATAGCCCTACAATAGCGTCTATATCTATGAGCTTTGAGTCGGTGTTCGGCGCCATTGGCGGTGCCCTGTTCGGCGATACTATGAGAGGCAGAGAAATAATAGGCTGTATAGTAATGTTTGCCGCCGTAACCCTTTCCCAACTGCCGTCACCCTTTAAGAAAAAATAACGCCGTCAGGCGTTATTTTTTTGGTGTAAAATCTTCAAATATAAAACAGTCAAAGGCTTTGCTGTTATGGGCAAGGTCTTTTTCGCTTTTAAAGGTCCAGCCCACCGGGGTTGCACCGAGTTTTATGACAAAGCGGAAAAAAGGATTTTTATAATCGGTATGCTCAAAGGATATAAAGTGGGGACGTGATAAAAAATTGTAAAGGAGAAAAGAAGACAGTTTTTTATGTAACGCCTCACCTTTAAAATTACAGGATAACTGTCCGCGACAAATATTCTTAAAATATTTTCTCATAAAATAAAGGCTCTGGGGATAAAAAGACTGTAAAAAATATTTACCGTTATAGTCCTTTAAAACGTCCTTTGCCGCTTTGCACAGTTTCTCGGCGTTACCGTCGTGCTTAAACTCGATAAGCAGCGGCACTCTTCCGTCTACCACATTCAGACATTCCTTTAATGTGGGTATTTGGCAAGAGGTACCAAAAAGTCTTAACTCTTTAATTTCGTCAAGAGTCATATCACAGATTTTTTTGTCTATACCGCATACTCTCAGCGCTGTGTCGTCGTGAAAAACCACCACGTGACCGTCTTTTGACAGGTGTATATCATTTTCAAGGGCAAATCCGCTGTCCACCGCCTCCTTAAAGGCGGGAAGGGAGTTTTCGGGAATACCTTTAGCCTTATCGTGAAGCCCTCTGTGAGCAATATAAAGCCCCTTTAAAAGCTTTGTGTCGGGGTGGCGCTTTGGGGAAGGAAAAACAAGAAACAGAAAAAGAAGAACAAGACATAAAAGGCAGATTATAATGGGCATAATCAGTCCTCCACATCAAAGTTTTCAAGCAAACTCTTTTTATCTTTGGGCTTTGAGTCGCCGTGCTTTACAAAAAGCATTGTAACAAAGGATAGGGCGGCGAAAATTACGGCATAGGGGAAAAGTGCTCTGTAGCCAAACCCTAAGTTGTCAATTATAAAACCTGAAAGCAGGGGAGTGGTAATCTGTGCCGCCATAGAAAAGGTGTAGTATATACCGGTGTATTTACCAATGTCAGCGCCACTGCTCATTTCCACGACCATTGGGAAAGAGTTAACGTTTATGGCTGCCCAGGCAATACCGATAAGACCGAGAATAAGGTACATAAGAGGTGTCTGCTTTGTTATAAAGATAGCGGCAAAAAGACAGGCGGTCATAAGGGCTACACCTATTAAAATAGTGCTTTTTCTGCCCACCCTTGAGGAAAGAAGACCAAGGGGGACAAAGGCAATTATTGCCGAAATAGTGGCGGTGAGCAGATAGCCTGAAGAGGTGCCAAGATCCACCTTCCAGACATTCACGCAATATCTTGAAAAAGCGGTGGTAACCGAGTTATAAGACATAAACCAGAAAAGTACCGAAAGCAAAATAAAGATAAGGCTTCGTCTTACCTCTTTGGGCATTTTTTTGCCCTTGTTTTCCTCTGTCGGCTCTTCGTCTTTTATATTGGTTTCTTTTAAAATTTTGTTTTCATTTAAAGAGAAAACCATTATAAGAACGCTTATCAGCATAAAGGCGGCGATAACGATAAACACCGGCATAAATGACTGATTCTCGGTGTAGACGCTTTCACCCTGTGCATTTTTTTCACTTTTGAGCAAAAACATCATAGCAATAGTAGCAAAAATACCGCCGATATAGCCCACAAGATTTATAACTGCATTTGCTTTACTGCGAAGGGGCTTTTCGGTGACGTCGGGCATATATGCAACGGCAGGTGTGCGGTAAACACCCATAACTATAAGAAGCAGCATAAGGGTAATGAAAAAGCCCCAGAAATTGACTTTTTGCTGGAAAAGACCTAAGGTGATAAGTAAAACCACCGCAAAAAGTGTTCCGTAAAGAATATAGGGTGTTCGTTTGCCCAGCCTTGTTCTTGTGCGGTCGGAAATGGCGCCGAAAAGGGGCAACATAAATATGGCGAGAATATTATCTGCCGCCATAATTGTGTTAGCGGCAAATGTCTTAAGACCGAAGGTATACTCCAGTATAAAGGGAATTACCTGGTCATAAAACTGCCAAAAAGCAAGAATAGACATAAAGCCAAAGCCGATAAGTATAGTTCTTTTATAGTTAAGCTTCATAAACACACCTCAGTTATTTGTTAGAATAAGTATATCACTTAATAAGTTTTTCTTCAAGAAAATATTGACAAAAAGCGGGACTTTGAATATAATGAAAACAGAACATTTGAACGGTTGTTCAAATGATAAAAGGAGGCTCGTTATGGCGGATTTGCCAGCATGTGAATTTATACATATCCACAAAGATATTGTGTCCGAAGTTATGACGGCTATGCCACAAGAGGAAGAACTTTATGCACTTGCTGACCTTTATAAAGTTTTCGGTGACTCAACACGCATAAAAATTCTTTATGTTTTGTCAAAATCGGAAATGTGCGTTTGTGATATAGCGGGAATTTTAAATATGACCATTTCGGCAATATCTCATCAGCTTAAAATTTTAAAACAGGCAAGACTTGTAAGTTTTAGAAAAGAGGGCAAAGCCGTTTTTTACAGCCTTGCAGATGACCACGTAACAACCATTATAGAAAACGGTATGGAGCATATCGAAGAATAGGAGAAATTTTATGAAAAAGACATTTAATTTAAGCGACCTTGACTGTGCGCATTGTGCCGCAAAAATGGAAAGTGAAATTGCAAAAATCAAGGGCGTTGACAGCGTAAACATAAATTTTATCGCTCAAAAGCTTACTATAGAAGCTGCCGACGATATATTTGACGAAATTATAAAAAAGGCTCAGGATATTATTAAAAAGATAGAACCTGACTGTGAGATAGTTTAATAAGGAAGTAAATAAATGACGCGTAAACAAAAAAGGATTTTACTGCGTATAATAGCCTCGGCATTATTGCTTATAGTAGCCATAATAACCGATAAATTAAAGTTGCACGAAACCTTATCGGCGGCTTTTTACCTCGCATCCTTCATAACTATCGGTTATGATGTAATAATCAAGGCGGTTTTGGGGCTAAGACACAGACGGCTCTTGGATGAGAATTTTCTTATGGCGGTGGCGTCAATTGGCGCTGTTGTGCTTAGTGAATTTACCGAAAGCGTTGCCGTAATGCTCTTTTACCAGATAGGCGAGTTTTTTCAGTCTTATGCTGTGGGCAAAAGCCGTAAAAGTATAGCAGAGCTTATGGATATACGCCCCGATATTGCAAGGGTTATAAGAAACGGCGAAGAGTGTATCGTTTCACCTCAGGACGTTATGGTGGGCGAAGTGATTACGGTGCTTGGCGGCGAGAAAATTGCCCTTGACGGTGTTGTGACAGAGGGAAAATCTTATGTTGATACCTCGGCGCTGACGGGCGAATCGGCACCTCGGGATATTTCTATAGAAAGCAGAGTGCTTGCAGGCTTTATAAATATGGGCGGTGCTGTAAAAGTAGAGGTGACAAAACCATTTTCTGAGTCCTCTGTTTCTAAAATCACACAGCTTATAGAAAATGCCGCAGTAAACAAAACGAAAAGTGAAAAATTCATAACGAAATTTGCAAGATGGTATACTCCTGCCGTTATAGTGGGGGCACTACTTCTTGCAATCATACCGCAGTTTTTCGGCGGCGATTTGCTTATGTGGATAAAAAGGGCGCTTATTTTTCTTGTAATATCCTGCCCCTGCGCCCTCGTGATATCGGTACCGCTGACCTTTTTCGGCGGTATAGGTGCGGCTTCAAAAAGAGGTGTACTTATAAAAGGTACCGGTTTTATGGAAACATTGTCGGAATGTGACACCTTTGTTTTCGATAAAACGGGTACGCTGACAAAAGGCAGTTTTGCCGTATCTCATATTAAAAGTGAGAAATTAAGTGATGAGGTACTGCTTGCTGTTTGTGCCGCGGCAGAAAGCTACAGTAATCACCCTATAGCAAAATCTATTGTAAGTGCGGCAAAGGAAAATTATAAAAAATTTCTTGTCAGTGATGTAAAAGAGCTGACGGGTTACGGTATTTTTGCAAAGGTAGAAAACCGTGAGGTTTTTGTGGGTAACACAAAGCTTATGAACCGTATAGGCATTTTCTGTGAGGAAGACGATTCTTTGGCGGTGCATATCGCCATTAGCGGTGAATATGCAGGTACTGTTTTTCTTGCAGACGAAATAAAAGAAGAAACATCTGAGGCGGTAGAGCGCCTTTATCAGCTCGGCATAAAAGAAACATATATGCTGACAGGCGACAGGCAGGAAATAGCCGAAAAAACAGCAAATACGGCAGGCATAAAAAATGTTTGCGCGTCGCTGCTGCCCGAAGAAAAGGTATCTGCCCTTGAAAAGATAAAGAAAGAAGGCAGAAAAATTGCTTATGTAGGTGACGGAATCAACGATGCTCCTGTAATAGCCCTTGCCGATGTAGGCATTGCGATGGGAGCTCTCGGCAGCGATGCGGCGGTGGAAGCGGCTGACATAGTGCTTATGGACGATAACCCGCTTAAACTGGGCGAAGCCTTAAAGGTATCAAGGCGGACACGAAGTATTGCTACACAGAATATAGTTTTTGCTCTCTTCGTAAAGGTGCTGTTCCTTATTTTAGGTGCCTTGGGCATCGCGGGAATGTTCGGTGCCGTTGTTGCCGATGTAGGCGTGGCAATAATTGCAATACTCAACGCCATGAGGGCTTTAAAATAAAATATTTATAAAAAAAAGATGCGCAGAACCTTGCGCATCTTTTTATTGTCTTTAAATCTCGGTTTCAAGACGGTATTCAATTGCCAAAAAACAAGTTGAGAATATTGACAATAAGTGCATAAAAATATATAATAGATTTATATTATGGAATATTATGTCGAAAGGAAAACGGTATGAAAATACTCAAAAAAATCGTTTCACTGTTGCTTACCGTCTCTATGATTTGCTCAGTTGTTGTAATATCGAGTTTTGAAATTTCCGGTCTTTCTGTTCGTCAGGGTTATATAACGGGTGGCAATGCAAATGTTTATGCCGGGCCGTCTGATAAATCTGATTTTCTTGGCACCTTGTCAGAGAATACACAGGTTGTGGTAACAAAGACAGGCTTCAGGGATAATGATAAAACCATTTGGTATAAGCTTACTGCCACTACAGATGCAGGCAACATAGAAGGCTTTGTGCATTACAGTTATGTAAAAATAATCGGTAGTGCAAAAAGTTTCAGCGCTGTTATTACCAAGGATAAAGGCACTTATGTTTTTTCTCATGCAGGTGACTGGAACGAAAAACTTTGCAGTGCTCCTAAGGATATGGAGCTTACCGTTGTTGGTGAAGAGAATGACTATGACGGAGATAAATGGTATCAGGTTGTTGTTCAGTCCGGAGAAAAGGTTGTTGAAGGTTATGTATACAGTTCGTGTCTGAAGATAGTTTCTTATACGGCGGACGAAAACTTTGAAGCCTATCTTGATCAGGAGGGCTTTCCTGAAAGTTATAAGGTAAGGCTTCGTCAGATTCACACGGTTTATCCTAATTGGAAGTTTGTTGCAGACCATATCAAACCTAACTGGGATGAGGTTGTAGCAGGAGAAACCGTTACAGGTCTTAATACGGTTGCTGCCTCGGCGCCTGAGTCTTGGAAATCAATGGATGAAGGCGCATACGACTGGTCGACAGGCAAGTATGTGGTTTGGGATTCGGGCGGATGGGTAGAAGCCGCAGATAATGTGGTGAAATATTACCTTGACCCCAGAAATTTCTTAACTACAGGCTCTGAAATATTCCAGTTCATACAAATGAATTATGACCAAGAACAAAATACCAAAGAAAGACTTCAACTTGCCCTTAACGGCACCTTTATGGAAGGCGCACTGCCTAAAGAAGAGGCTTATGAGCAAGTTACCTATACGACTTATGCCGACGTGCTTATGAAGGCGGCTGAAGAATCTGGTGTCAGCCCTATTTCCCTTGCCGCAATGATAATTGTAGAACAAGGTTCTAAGGGAACGGGCAACTGCATTTCGGGAACACAAGAAGGATATAAAGGATATTATAACTTTTACAATATAGGCGCTTATGCGCACAGTGGCAAAAGCGCGGTTGAAAATGGTCTTATTTATGCTAAAAACAAGGGCTGGAATTCGAGGGCTGCTGCTATAATAGGCGGTGCAAAGTTTTATGCAGGTGAGTATATAAACCGTGGACAGAATAATTTGTACTACAAGAAATTTAATGTAGTGGCAGAAAAGTATTTCAGTCACCAGTATATGAGTAATATACAGGCGGCGGTTCATGAGTCTCAGCAGACAGCAAGAGGATATGCAGAAATTCTTTCTTCTGAACTTGTGTTTAATATACCTGTTTATCAAAATATACCTGAAGAGGTTATGCCTTATCCGGTAACTGATGGCAATAATAATTGTTATCTTGCTGATATTTCTTTAAACGGATACGAGTATACGCCAACCTTTAATCCATACGTTTCAAACTATGAAATAATAGTTGAAGGTAACGTTTCAAAAATCGTTGTAACACCTGTTAAGGCTGATGAAAAGGCTAATGTTACAGGCGGCGGCACTATAGATTTGGCGGTAGGTGCTAACACTATAAAAATAAGCGTAAAAAGCACCAGCGGAATTGAGAAAACCTACACCGTATCGGTGGTTAGAAAAGCTTCTCAGGGATCGACAAATGGAGATCCCGAAATCAGCAGTACGGTTTATAAAGCAGGCGAAAAAACCATATCCGCCATAATGCCGCAAACAAGTACGGAAGTGTTCGTTACTAACCTTAATGTTACAAACGGCTCTGCCAGGGTTTCGTCAACTGATGGAATTATTAAAAACGGTGATGTGGTAGAAATACTCGACAATGACGGCAACGTGAGATATACATATACTCTTATAGTTGCTTTTGATGTAAACTCAGATGGTAAATGTTCGCTTTTGGATTTATCTTTGATAAAAAAACATCTTCTCAGAAAAAGTGAACTCACCGGTAACTCCTTTAGTGCAGCCGATGTAAATTATGATGGTAAGGTTACACTGAGTGACCTTTCGCTGATAAAACGAAAACTTCTTAAAATAACATAGCAGGGGGATAAATAATGAAAAAAGTAATTTTTAAAATAGTAGCTGTACTTACTGTTTTTGTTATAATGCTTAGTATGATTACAATAAACGCTTTTGCTCTTTCGGGCTCTACAGCTATAACGGTTTCCAGCGCAAATCCAAAAGTAGGTGCAACCCTCATTGTTACTGCCTCATTCGAACTGGATGGAGAGGCTCAGGCTTTGGGCGAAATGCATTTTGACAGTACAAAACTTAAATATATTTCATCAAGCCCTGCAGGTGACACCAACTTTTCAAACGGTGTTGTTTATTTCGTGGCTGACGACTTTGTAACATCTCATTATTTCAGAGTAGAATTTGAGGTACTTGCCGAGGGTGAAACCACAATAAGCCTTTCAGAATGTGTAATAAGCGATGGTACTTCTGAAGTGACCTTGTCCGGCGCCTCTAAAACAGTTAAGGCAGGTACTCAGCAGAGCAGCACTTCATCTCAGGATCCTACCCAAAATGCAGGTGCAGCCCTTACCTCTATTACCGTTGCCTCAGGTACCCTTTCTCCCGAATTCAAAGAAAGCGTTACGGACTATATGGTAATTGTACCTTATACCCAAACCGACGGTATTGTTTCCTGCACAACCCGTGATGAAGATGCAAAGGTGACTGTTCAGGGTAACAGAGAACTTAAGGTAGGTCTTAATAAAAGAACAATAATAGTAACCGCTTCAAACGGAGAAGAGCGCCGTTATACCGTAACCTTTAATCGTCTTGACGAAAACGGCAGAGATACAACCATATCAGATGAAGAGCTTATTAAGGCAACCGTAAACGGTAAAGAGTTTGTTGTAACTCAGGCAAACGAAAATTATACCGTTCCCACGGGCTTTACCCTTACCACCGCCACATATAATGATCAGGAAATAGCCGTTTATGCCGATGCGTCAGGCAAAATGAATATAGTATATCTTCGCGCCGCTGATAATAGCCAAGAAGGCTTCTATATTTTTGAAAACAATGAGTTTAAGACTTTCAACTTTATAGAATTCGGTGACAAACTTTATATTGTTTCAGAACCCACTCAGACCTTCGATAAACTTTTCAAAAGCGATTTTGAAAAGGACGGCAGAAAAATTCCTTGCTATAAGTATATGGTAAGTGAACTGGCTGATTTTATTGTCTTCTTAGGAAGAACGGCAGACGGACAGGAGACGTATTACAGATACGATACTCTCGAGGGAACAATTCAGCGTTTTCCTGATATCTTGTCAAGTGAAAAAACCGAAGAGACAGGTAATGAAATAACTGTTCCCGCCACAAAGAAGATAGTGGTCATAGCGCTGGCAGGGGTACTCGTTTTAGGTATTATAGCCATACTTGTTCTTACTATTGTTAAAATAGCACTTTCAACAAGAAACAAAAATGAAGAAATCTTAGCTGACGATACAGATATTGAATAAAAATAAAAAGCCTTTGCTGTTGCAAAGGCTTTTTATTTTCTTGACACAAATTATAAATGGTGCTAAAATAATATACAGTAGGTTACAATGGTGGTATAGTGTAATTTTGGCGAACACAAAAAATCACTATTGACTTTATACCGGGGTAAAGATGCGGCCTCGGAGGGTGAGTCCCTGATAAAACGCATTTAATATATAGGAGGAATTTAATATGCCGTACATACCGTACATTATCGGCGGTGGCGTTGCAGTAGTATTGGCTGTAGTAGGCTTTTTTATCGGTATGACTTACAGAAGAAAGTCAGACGATAAAACCATAGGCTCTGCCAAAGAAGAAGCCAAACGAATTCTGAGCGATGCTATGAAAACTGCCGAAACCAAGAAGAAAGAACTTCTTGTAGAGGCTAAAGACGAAGTTTTACGTCTTCGTCAGGAAAACGATAAGGAACTGCGTGAACGTCGCAGTGATATTCAAAGACAGGAGCACAGACTCCAACAAAAAGAAGAGAACCTTGACAAGAAAATAGACAATCTTGAAATTAAAGAAGAAAAACTTCAAAAACGCGCTAAAGAAATAGAAGAAAAGTTGGAAGAGTGCGAGCGCATTAAAAAGAGTCAGCTTGAACTTCTTGAGCGTATTTCAGGTTTTTCCTGCGAACAGGCTAAAGAGCATTTGCTGTCTATGCTTGACGGCGAGCTCGCTCACGAAAAGGCTGTTCGTATTATGGAACACGAACAGCATACTAAAGACGAAGCCGACAAAATGGCAAGAGAAATTATCGGTCACGCTATTCAGCGTTGCGCCGCTGACCATTCGTCTGAAATGACTGTTTCGGTTGTTGCTCTGCCTAACGATGAAATGAAGGGCAGAATAATAGGTAGAGAGGGCAGAAATATCCGTGCTCTTGAAACCGCAACGGGCGTTGACCTTATAATTGACGATACACCCGAAGCCATAACCCTTTCAAGCTTTGATCCCGTAAGAAGAGAAATTGCAAGAATCACTCTTGAAAAACTTATTCTTGACGGTAGAATCCATCCTGCACGCATTGAAGAAACCGTTGCCAAGGCTACTGCCGATGTAGAGGCAACCATTAAGCAGGAAGGCGAACGCGCTATGATAGAAGCAGGTGTGCATAATCTTCATCCCGAGCTTATTAAACTTCTTGGTAAACTTCAGTACCGTACAAGTTACGGTCAGAATGTACTTAATCATTCTATGGAGGTTTGCCATCTTTCAGGTCTTTTGGCCGCTGAAATGGGTGCTGATGTTACTCTGGCTAAGCGCGCCGGTCTTCTCCACGATATCGGTAAAGCCCTTGACCACGAGCAAGAAGGCTCACATATTCAGCTTGGTGTAGAGGCTGCTAAGAAGTATAAAGAAAATGAAGCAGTTATCCACGCTATCCACGCTCATCACGGTGAGGTTGAGGCTAAAACAGTTATCGCCTGCATAGTTCAGGCGGCTGACGCTATTTCTGCCGCAAGACCGGGTGCAAGAAGAGAAAACATTGAGAGCTATATTAAGCGTCTTGAGAAATTAGAGGAAATCGCCAATTCCTTTAACGGTGTTGAAACCTCTTTTGCTATTCAGGCAGGCAGAGAAATCCGTATAGTAGTTAAACCCGAAATGATAAGCGACGACCAGATGGTGCTTATTGCTCACGATATTGCCGCCCGTATTGAAAACGAGCTTGAATATCCCGGTCAGATAAAGGTAAATCTTATAAGAGAAAACCGCGTTATCGACTACGCAAAATAATTTTAAAAGACTCTCGAAAGAGAGTCTTTTTGCTTATATACTTGCTTCTTATGGCGGTATATTATATAATATGTATGGTGATTTAATGAAAAAGGTTATAGTTGGTGTAAGCGGCGGCGTTGATTCGTCGGTTGCCGCATATCTTCTGAAAAAAGACGGTTATGAAGTAATAGGCGTTACACTGCTTCTTTGCGATAACGGTGAGAAGGATATCGAAATTGCGAAATGCGTGTGCGAAAAGCTTGGTATAGAGCATATAGTTCTTGACAGAAGAGAAACCTTCAAAAATATAATAATGAAAGATTTTGTAAACACCTATGAGCAGGGCGGCACTCCTAACCCGTGTGTGCTTTGTAATATGGCGGTAAAGTTTGAGGAAATGCTTACTTTCGCCGACGAAATAGGTGCTGACTATGTTGCTACGGGGCATTATTCTTCCGTTTTTAAAAACGCTGAAGGAAGATATATTATTAAACGACCTGCCGACTTATCTAAAGACCAGACGTATATGCTTTATAAGCTGACTCAAAGACAGCTTTCCCGCACCCTTATGCCATTGTCGGCATATACAAAGGAACAGGTCAGAAAAATTGCTCTTCAGATAGGGCTTGTGTCTGCCGACCGCCCTGACAGTCAGGACATCTGCTTTGTCCCCGACGGCGATTATAAGGGCTTTATTGAAAATTATACAGGCAAAAAATACCCTGATGGTGACTTTGTATCGGTAGACGGAAAGGTGCTGGGCCGTCATAAAGGTATAATCGGCTATACGGTAGGGCAGAGAAAGGGGCTTGGTATCGCCCTTGGAAAACCCGCCTTTGTAATAAGCAAAAATGCCAAAAACAACACCGTAACCTTAAGCGATAACGAAGAACTTCTTTTTGCAGATACCGTTAAAATAAAGGACATAAACCTTATCCCCTTTGACAGTGCAGATGGGGCTTTAAGGGTAAAAGCAAAGCTTCGTTACAGACATAAAGAAAGCCCTGCAACCCTTACCTTAACGGGAGAAAGAGAGGGCATGTTGGTATTCGACGAAAAACAGCGAGCCGCGGCAAAGGGACAGGCGGCGGTATTTTACCTTGATGATATTCTTGTAGGCGGAGGAACAATAGAATGAACGAGAGAATAGAAAAAACCCTAAAGGCTTTAGAAAAAAATAATATGAAGCCTTTTTACGCAGAAAAAAAGGAAGATATTATTCCTATAATTGAAAGTCTGATAGAAAAAAAGCAGACCGTTGCCTTTGGCGGAAGTATGACGCTTGACAGCTTAGAGGCGGTAGAGTTTATAAGAAAGGGCGATTATAATATTATCGACCGCTATGCAGAGGGCATTACCCCAAAAGAAAGACAGCAAAAATTCAGAGAAGCCTTTTTTGCCAATGTATTTTTAACATCTTCTAACGCCATAACCGTAAAGGGCGACCTTGTAAATGTTGATGGTGTCGGCAACAGGGTAGCGGCTATGATATACGGCCCCGACAGCGTAATAGTTGTTGCAGGTGTAAATAAAATCGTAGACACCATTGAGGAAGGCTTTGACCGCATAAAGAAAATCGCCTGTCCTAAAAACTGTGTAAGACTGGGTGTAGACTCCTATTGTTCTAAAACAGGTGAGTGTATGTCACTTAAAAATGAAGAGCATACCATTACAAGCGGTTGCGACACAGTTGGCAGAATTTGCTGTGCCTATACCATAATGGCAAAACAGCGCAAAAAAGACAGAGTAAAAGTAATAATCTGCGGCGAAGAACTGGGTTATTAAAATTATATGAAAAGCATATCCTTGTTTTAAGGGGGTATGCTTTTTATGTTAAAGTTTTTAAGCGTTTTTATTTGTTTTTTATTAGTTTTTTCACTTTCTGCAGGTGCTATCAATGAGGTAGCGGATACCTCTCCTCTTGAGGCGGTGCCGGTTATAAGCGAGGGCGAACAGCTTGATATTAAGGCAGAATCGGTAATTCTTATTGAAAAGAATTCAGGCAGAGTGCTTTACGAGATGGGAAGCGATAAAAAAAGTGCGCCGGCTTCCATTACCAAAATAATGTCACTTATTTTAGTGTTTGAAGCCATAGAAAGCGGACAGCTAAGCTTTGATACGGTTCTTACCTGCAGCGACTCTGCGGCGGCGCTGGGCGGCAGTCAGATATGGCTTGAGCCCGGTGAAACTATGAGCGTTCATGAGCTTTTAAAGGCGGTAACCATAGTATCGGCGAATGATGCTACCGTTATGCTTGCCGAGGCTGTTGCCGGAAGTGAAGAAAGCTTCGTGGTAATGATGAACGCGAAAGCCAAAGAGCTTGGAATGAACGGCACAAACTTTGAAAACTGCACAGGTCTTGACAGCGCAAACCACTATAGCAGTGCCTTTGATGTTGCACTTATGTCGGCAGAACTTTTAAAACACGAAAAGGTATGCGAATATACAACCATTTGGATGGATACGCTGAGAAACGGCGAATCTGAGCTTGTTAACACCAATAAGCTTGTAAGATTTTATGAGGGTTGCACAGGGCTTAAAACGGGCACAACCGCCGACGCGGGATATTGCCTTTCTGCCTCGGCAGAGCGTGACGGACTCTCTCTTATAGCGGTGGTTATGAACTCACAGACAAGTAAGGACAGATTCTCGGGGGCGCAAAAGCTTTTGAATTACGGCTTTGCCCATTATAAAAGTATGGAAATTTCGGCAAATGATAATGATAAAATCTTCATAAAGGTTGAAGACGGGGTAGAGGATATGCTGCTTCTTGTTCCGAAAAATAGCTTTTCTGCCCTTATAAAGAAGAGTGAAAAGGGAGAAATTACCTCACAGACCGTTATACCCGAAAGCGTGACGGCACCTGTAAAAGAGGGCGAAAAAATAGGAGAAATTGTTTATAGCATAAACGGCACACAGATAGGAAGTATACCGCTGACAGCAAATGAAGATATAGCCGAAAAGACGGTATGGCGGTCTTTCTTTATACTATTAAAGTCTTTGTGCTCACTTTAGTAAATAAATTGTATATTTTTTATAAATTTATCTAAAATACTGTTGAAAAACATAGGGTTTTATAGTAGAATAATAACAAGGAAACAAGGGAGTTTAAGAACAATGGCGTTAAGATTTAATTACAACTATGCAAAATCATTTATCAGTGAAAATGATATAAAGGAAATTACCCCTGAGGTTTACTTGGCACACGATGTTATAAACAATAAAAGCGGTGCCGGAAGTGACTTTCTCGGTTGGGTAAATTTACCTTTCAACTTTGACAAAGAAGAATTTGTAAGAATTAAAAAGGCTGCAGAAAAGATAAAGAGCGACACCGATGTTTTAATCGTTATCGGTATCGGCGGCAGTTATCTTGGTGCACGTGCTGCAATAGAATTTTTAAAAGGTCCTTTCTATAACAGCGTAAGAAAAGACGTTCCCGAGGTATATTTTGCGGGTAACTCAATAAGCGGTTCTTACCTTAATGATATTTTGGCTCTTTGCCAAGGCAAAAGGGTTTCTCTTAATATAATTTCAAAAAGCGGTACAACTACCGAGCCTGCCGTAGCTTTCAGAGTGCTCAGAAAGTTCTTGGAAGAAAAGTACGGCGAGGAAGAGGCTGCAAAGCGTATTTACTGCACTACCGACCGTGCAAGAGGTACCTTGAAAGAACTTGCCGACAGTAAAGGTTATGAGTGCTTTGTGGTTCCTGACGATGTTGGCGGCCGTTTCTCAGTTCTTACCGCAGTAGGTCTTCTTCCTATTGCTGCCGCAGGTGCTGATATTGATGCTTTAATGAAGGGCGCCGCACTTGCCGCTAAAGAATATAACGAGAAAGATATCGAAAAGAACGTATGTTATCAATACGCCGCTATAAGAAACGTTTTTTACCGTAAGGGTAAAGAGGTTGAAATGCTGGTTAGCTATGAACCTCGTTTCGCTATGATGGCTGAATGGTACAAACAGCTTTTCGGTGAGAGTGAGGGTAAAGACCACAAGGGTATTCTTCCTTCCTCCGTAACCTTTTCTACCGACCTTCATTCTATGGGACAGTATATTCAGGACGGAAGCCGTATTCTCTTTGAAACGGTAGTTACAATAGGTGAAACAGGTTCTGATGTTATAATAGAAAAAGAAGAAAATGACGGTGACGGTCTTAACTTCCTTTCGGGCAAACCTTTATCCTTTGTAAATGAGAAGGCGTTCGAGGGTACTGTACTTGCTCATACCGACGGCGGTGTTCCTAACCTTGTTATCGGTATCGATAAAGCAGATGAAGAAGACCTTGGCAGACTTATTTATTTCTTCGAAAAAGCCTGTGCAGTATCGGGTTATGTACTTGGTGTAAACCCCTTTAATCAGCCGGGTGTAGAAGACTATAAGAAAAATATGTTTGCGCTTCTCGGTAAGCCCGGTTATGAAGAAAAGAAGGCCGAGCTTGAAGCAAGACTTAAGTAAAATATCCGCGTTAAGCGGTGAATATAAAAGGAGCTGGTAAATATGGTAAAAATCATTATAGGCAAAAAGGGTTCCGGCAAAACCAAAAAATTGATGGATGTTGTGAACGCCGCCGCAGAAAAAAGCAAAGGCTGTGTAGTTTGCTTTGAGCAGGGCGATACACTTAAATTCAGCATTACTCATAAAGTAAGACTAATAGACGCTGACCATTACGGTATAAGCGGTTTTGATGCATATTTTGGAATGATATGCGGTGTATGTGCAAGTAACTATGATGTTACAGATATTTTTGGCGATGCAACTCTTCGCATCGGTTCCAGAAATTATGACGAGTTGGCAGCATTCCTTGAGAAAATTGATGCTATCTCTAAAGAAACAGGTATTGAATTCTTCTTCACCGTTTCTGCTGATGAGGCTGAACTTCCTGCATCTGTTCTTAAATTTGTAGAAAAATAATTGTACTTAAAGAGCCGTCTTCTTGACGGCTCTGTTTTTTTTCTTGATTTTTTGTGGGTTATTTGGTAACATAAAAGAAAAAGGTATAGGAGTATTTTTTATGAAAAAGATAATTGCTGTTCTTTGTGTATTATTACTTATTTTTGCTTTTACAGGTTGTACTGAAGAAAAGATAGAGCAGACAAATGGAGGATATACTGATATCAGCGCCGATATGAACGAGACAGAGAAGGCGGCAGCCGATCTTCTAAGGTCTGTATATAACGGCTTCCCTTTGGGACTTGTAGAAAGCATCATTAAAGACGGTACACAGGAAATTGCTAACGTTATAATAAGAGAAGCGGAGTCGGTTAAAAATCTTGTGGTAGACGAAATAACCGTTAAAGAGATATGCGGATATAACGAGGGCGAGATGTATGCCGTAGCCGTGCGTTATAAAAATGATGCCGGTTATGTTAACGATATAGTTGTTATCGAAAAAGAAGAAATACTCTTCCAGCCTCTTTATACAGATAATGAGCAGGGTGATTTTATCGACACCATAGATGCTTTTAAGGAAAAAATTCCTGCCCTGTTTAGCGCAATGAACACAAAGCTTAGTGTCAGCGGTGATAAAATTCAGACCGTGCTCAGTGCTAAAGGTGAAATAATAGTCTTAAAGGATGAGAACGGAGAAAGAATTAAGTTCCCCGAAGAGCCTGTTTATGAGAAAGATTTATATGTTGAAGAGCCTATTCTCATTCCCGAGATAAATGAAGAATATGAGGGAGAAGATTACATCGATTATGACTATGAGGGAGAAAGCTCTTCAGAAGGTGAAGAAACCGAATAAAATAAGAACCGCAAACCGAAAAAAGTTTGCGGTTTTTAATTGTATAGTTTTGTTGACAAAGATTTTTACTTGTGTTATAACTACTTTAGAAAGATAAAAGGGGGAGCCTTTGTGTATAGTTACCTTAAAAATCTTGAAAAAAGGTTGACCGACGACCAAAAGGATATGCTTAAGAGAATATATGCGCCCGTTGCTGTGGCAACACCGCTTGACGATTCAAGAAGAGACGTTTGTATACTGCCTGACGGTGAGATTCGCTCTTACGGCAGATTGTATCAGACCAAGCATATGTCAAGAGATGCGCAAATTGCCTATCTTTCCTCTACCGACGGCGGTCTTTCCTGGAATATTAAATATTCTGAAGCTAAAATGAACGCTTGTACTTATATTGAAAAGGCAGGCGTATATCTTGCTTCTTGCGAGGGTTATAATAACAATAAGTATATTGAAAAGGATCTTTATATTTATCGTTCAACAATAGGTCCCGATGATACCGATCCCGAAGTAATAAAGGTTGCCGAGGGCGGCTATTACGATGCTTTTTTGCCTCAGCAGTCTTTCTTTACCGACCGCGTTTGGTTTACTGCACAGGAAAAAGGCATACCTTCGTTCTTCTATTCTGATGACTTCGGCAAAACCTGGACAGAGCGCAAAATTACCGCTATGCCGGTTTTTGAAACCGTATTTCCTCATAAGGGGCTTCGCTGGTCTGTAGGCAGCGGAAGCGAACCTTATGTTGTAGAACTTAGCAGAGATAAAATGGTGATGATACTTCGTACTCCCACCGATAATTTTTATAAATCCTATTCTTATGACGGCGGTGACAGTTGGACCGAGCCCGAAGAGTCAACATTTTACGGTACTAATACTACCGCGTTTATGCTCCGCCTTACAGACGGTAGAGTAATTACCTTCTGGAATAATACAAAACCCTTACCTCAGCCTAATCATAACCTTACTTTTCCCCCTGTTACAAGAGGTGTTATGGAAGGTCTTGGCGAAAATGCCTTTACTAACCGCGACGTAGCACATGCCGCAATTACTGATGACGGTGAAAACTTTATAGGTTATCGTGAAATTCTTTTAAATGAAATAAGAAATAATTCTGATTTCCGCTATATCGGCGGCGCCGCATCCTCTGCTGATAAGAGTGTTCATCAGTTCCAGGCTTTTGAACTTCCCTTTAATAAGGTGCTTGTTTCTGCAGGACAGAACAAAGCTTCCCGTCGTCTTGTTATTTTTGACATTGACTGGCTTTACGAAACCTCCCGCAAAGAAGATTTTCGTAACGGTATGAGCAATTTAACAACTCATACTTATGTAAAGAGTGTTTGCGGTTCTCAGCATAATAAACCTCATGTGCGAAACGGACATTGTTCCTTAAACCGTACCTACAGCGCTCTGCCCGTTCCCAATCCCGAGGGCGATTATAACGAGGTGCTCAGCATTTCAAAGCATCACGATGACCGTCTTATAAACGATATCGGCGGCGCTGTATGGAATTTCCCCGCCTCTAAACAGGGCAAAGTAACCGTAAATCTCAAAATAGTAGAAAAACAGGCAAGAATTGCCCTTTCTGACCGTTGGTATAACACCTGCGATCCGTATGCAGCGGTACAGTCACCTTTCTGGTTTGAAATTGACGCGGCAGATATCGGTGCAGAGTTCGTTGCCATAAATATTGACTTTGATACAGATAAAGGCGAGGCAAAGGTGTTTATCGGTGAAGAACTTTTCTTCAAGGTAAAAATGACAAATCCTTGTCCCACAGGTATTTCGTATCTTATTCTTCAGTGCGCTACCGATGGTGACAGCAAGGGCTTTTATGTAAAAGAACTGATTAAAGAGTAATAAAAAAATGACGCTCACCGAGCGTCATTTTTATTTAATAACCATTTTCTTCGCGTTGCTTATTCAGCTTGTTTATACATTCAATACAAACAAGCTTGTTATCTACACTAATAAGCTTTTCCTTGTTGTTGCAAAGCGCACAGGAGGGGTTATGTTTTCTAAGTACGATTTCTTTGTTATCATTTAGGTACATTTCAAAGCTGTCTACACCGTCGGTAATATCCAGCATTTTGCGGAGCTCTCTTGGGATGACTAATCTGCCAAGAGTATCTACCTGGCGCACGATTCCTGTAAAGTTCATCTTCATCGCTTCCTCTCGTATTAAATTTAAATTATATAAAGCCTCAGGAAAGACTTGATATATAATAAAACGGTATCCCACTCTGCCGTAATGGGCAATTAATAACCTGCAATTAAAGCAGGTGGGTGCCAGCCAAACGGTTTTGAGCTTCCAACGTCCGAAAAAATCGGGAGGCCTGCATACCCGCCGTCTGAGCAACAGCCCCAATAATATAGGTGTAGGGTTATAATAGCCACGGTCCGCGAACAGAGCAGGATAAGAAAATTTTAAAATTATTCGTCAGAAATCTCGTAAAAATCAGCAAGTCTGTCAGAAAAAGCATCGGCAACGGTCTCGTATTCGTCGTCATCTTCAATTTCGCTGTAGAAGAACTCACCGTTTTCTTCCTCTTCCTTTACGATAACAAGCTCGCCTGAATCGTCAAGCATCTTCTGAGGATCATCATACATAGGCAGAAGGGCAAGATAAGAGCCTGTATCGGTATCAAGTCTGTCAAGCACTTCAAAATTGTATTCATTTCCCTCGTCATCGGTAAGATTGATAAGGTCAGGTGTATAATCTTCGTTTTTAATATTTTCGCTCATAATAAAAACTCCTTATAAAAACTTTTAATTTTACATAATTATTTTAACCTTTTGTCTTCATTTAGTCAATAGAATTCTTGAAATTAGATGTTATTAGTGATATATTAAAATATATGAGAATGAAGGGGAGAAAAAGAAGTGATAAAAGCAGTATTGTTTGACCTTGACGGAACGCTTGTCAATACCCTTGATGATATAGCAGACAGCGTCAATTTTATTCTTGAAAAATACGGATATCCTGTTCATAAAGCAGAAAAGTATAAATATTTTGCAGGATGCGGAAACGAAACAATGATAAGACGCGCCCTGCCTGAAAAATTCAGAGAAGACAGAGAATATGTGCTGAAAATCAGGGAAGAATTTTTTGAGCATTACGGTGCTCATTGCACAGATAAATCCCATGTATATGATGGAATTTATGAACTTATAGACCGCCTTAAAAATATGGGTATAATGTTGGCGGTTGTTACTAATAAATCACAAAAAATGGCGGATTTGATACTTCCTGTATACTTTAAAAAAGGCACATTTTCATCAGTAATCGGACAACGGGACGGTGTTCCCGCAAAGCCTGAACCCCATATGCCTTTTCTTGCTATGACGGATATGGAGGTTAATCCTGACGAATGTCTTTTCGTAGGCGATTCTTATAATGATATCGAAGCAGGAATTAACAGCGGCAATACCCCCGTGGGTGTGCTTTGGGGGTTTAGAGAAAGGCAGGAGCTTCAAAATGCCGGCGCGAGATATATCGTAGAAAACCCCGGTGAAATAGCAGACATCATTGAGGAAATAAACCGATGAAAAATTATAACGGCACAAAAACAGCCTGCTATATAGGTTATGTTGTGCAGGCGATAGCCTGTTCATTTCTGCCCTTGCTTTATGTAATATTTCAAAAAAATTATGGCGTATCTTATGAAAAACTGGGACGCCTTGTTCTTATTTTCTTTGCTACGCAAATAGTGGTTGACTTTTTGTCAATAAAACTGGTAAAAGCTTTCGGGTATAAAAAGGTTGCTATGATGTCCCAATTCTTTTCCTTTTTGGGATTTTTTATGCTTTGCTTTTTACCGCGCGTACTTTCGCCCTATACCGCGCTAACCCTTTCGGTTATAACCTACGGTATCGGCAGTGGACTTATTGAGGTGGTAATATCGCCTATTATAGAGTATCTGCCCACCGATAATAAATCGGGCAATATGGCGTTTTTACATTCTTTTTTCTGCCTTGGAAATGTATTTGTTGTAATAACTACCACAGTTATGTTATACTTTATGGGAGAGAACAACTGGGGCTATATAGCACTGTTCTGGGCGTCAATACCCCTTATTGATACGGTGCTGTTTGCATTTTCTGATGTGGTAGAGCCAAGGCAAGACGAAAATCATTCGGTTAGAGAGCTTCTTACCTCTCCTATGTTTTACATAATGCTTGCCCTTATGTTTTCGGCAGGGGCAAGTGAGATATCGGTGTCTAACTGGATTTCGGCATTTGCTGAACAGTCACTGCATATAACAAAAGTTATTGCCGACTTGGTAGGGCCTTGCCTTTTCGCTTTATGTATGGGCATTGGCAGAATCGGCTTTTCGCTTGTCGGCGATAAGGTTAAAATAAGAAACGTACTTCTTGTTATGTCCTTTTTCGCAGTAGTGTTCTATATAGTTTTGGCGCTCTCAAAAAATGCGGTGCTTTCACTGGCAGCCAGTAGTTTTATCGGTATTTGCGTATCGGTTATGTGGCCCGGTGTTTTAAGCTACTCTTCAGCAAAATTTCCCTTTGGCTGTGCGGCAATGTTTGCCTTTTTAGCTATGCTTGGCGATCTGGGCTGTTCTGTAGGTCCGTGGGTAACAGGCATCATAGCCGACGCTAAAGGTTTAAATACAGCATTCCTTATAGGAACTGTTTTCCCCGCAATTATGTTTACCTTAATGTTATTGCTTGAAAGAAGGAGAAAAAAATGAAAAGACAAGACTACATAAATTGGGACGAATATTTTATGGGCATAGCTATACTTTCTGCTCAGCGCAGTAAAGATCCCTCTACTCAGGTGGGCGCTTGTATAGTAAGCAGTGAAAACAAAATTTTATCTGTTGGCTACAACGGTATGCCCAGAAACTGTGACGACGATATTTATCCCTGGGACAGAGAGGGCGAGGCGCTTGACACAAAGTATATGTTCGTTTGCCACGCCGAGCTTAATGCGATTTTAAATTATTCGGGCAGTAACCTTCGGGGCAGTAAGGTTTATGTAACTCTTTTCCCTTGTAATGAGTGCGCAAAAGCCCTTATTCAAAGCGGAGTATCAGAGGTAATTTACTATTCCGATAAATACAGCGACAGTTTCTCTACACTTGCCGCAAAGCGAATGTTTGAAAGCGCAGGCATAAAAATGACCGCCTATAAAGAAAGCGGTAAAGAAATAAAAGTATCTCTATAAAACAAAACCCTGACGAAAGTCAGGGTTTTTCTCATACTGCATGTGCGCCTTTGCGGTCAATTTCAAGAGGCATAATCTGCCAGTTGAAACCTTCGGCGTTTAGTCTTTCTCGCATTTTATCGGCAAAGTCGGTCCTGTCTGTAATGCAAAGGCAGGTAGGACCTGCGCCGCTGATACAAAAGGCTATGCAGGAAAGGTCCTTAGCAATTTTTTCTGCCGCCTCATAACCCTTTATAAGATGTTTTCTGTAGGGTTGATGCAATTTATCGTCAAGGGCTAAAGAAATAACTTCCTTGTCGCCGTTTTCAAGCGCCTTTAAAAGCACAGCAAGGTGAGAAGCGTTAAATACAGCGTCAGAAAAAGGAATCTGCTTTGGTAAAACACTTCTTGCCTCTTTGGTTAAAAGCTCAAAATCAGGTATAAGCGCCACAAAGTGAAGAGACGGATGCATTTCATAGCGTACCGAATGAGGGATACCGTTTGTCACCATAGAGGCCGTAAGACCGCCGTAAATAGCAGGGGAAAGGTTGTCGGGGTGACCTTCAATATCGTTGCATATTTTAAGTATTTCCTCTTTACTCAGAGGATTCCCCAGAAGACAGTTTGCGCCCGAGGCACCCGCAACAATAAGGGCAGCGCTGGAACCAAGACCGCGGGACAAGGGCACGTTGATTTTATCAAAACTGATAATACAGCCCGGCACGGTTTTGTTTAAATATGTATATACCGCCTTAAAAGAAACAAAGGCAAGATTATCTTCGTTGGCATAAGCCTCATCACAGCCCTTAAAACAAACACCGCTGTCAGCAAGTTCAAAGGTAATGGTGTTATAAAGAGCAAAGGCGCAGCCCACACTGTCAAAACCGGGGCCAAGGTTTGCCGTAGTTGCAGGAACATTAACGGTGCATTTTACCATTTTTCTTCCGCCACCTTTTTCATAACAAATTCGGTAAGTTCGTCTTTTTCAATAACGGTGCTGTGAAGCACTTTTTTGCTTTCAAGACCTGAAAGATTTTTAGGAATAGCAACCCCTGTAATCCGATTTAGCTTATCCATTACTCTGAATTCATTATCAGGGGTATCTTCACCCAGAGCAGAAAGTACGGCAACAGGGAACTTATAAGGCGAAGCGGTAGAAAGAATTACGGTTTTGCCCTTTTCTTTTATATCAAGAGCTGCGCGGAAAGCAACAGCGGTATGGGTGTCGCAAAGATAACCGTCTTTATCGTAAACCTCTTTTATGGTTTCAAGGGTAACCTTATCGTCGGTGAAAGAGGCAACAAAGGTTTCTTTGAGCTTTGAAAGTAAAGCATCACTTACCTTGTAGAAGCCCTTTTCGCTTAAATCTTTCATATAACCTGCAACCTCTTCTGCGTTGCCGTCGGACAGCAGATACAAAAGACGCTCAAGGTTGCTTGAAACAAGAATATCCATAGAGGGAGAAACGGTTTTGAAAAACTCTCTTCTGCGGTCGTAAACACCGGTATTTATAAAATCGGTAAGTACATTATTGGCGTTTGAAGCGCAGATAAGCTTGTTTACGGGAAGCCCCATACATTTTGCGAAATATCCTGCAAGAATATCGCCGAAATTACCGGTGGGTACAACAAAGTTTATTTTATCCCCTACATTTATTTCGCCATTTTTAACAAGGTTTGCATAAGAGGTGAAGTAATAAACTACCTGAGGAGCCAGTCGGCCTATGTTAATGGAGTTTGCGCTTGAAAGCTCAACGGTATCGTTACCGCTTTCTCTGAATGCGGAAAAGGCGTTTTTAACGCCTGTCTGTGCATCGTCAAAATTACCTTTAACGGCGCAAACACAAACGTTATTACCCTCTTGTGTTACCATTTGTGCTTTCTGAACGGCACTAACACCGCCGTCGGGGTAAAATACAATAATTTTAATACCCTCTACATCGTGGAAACCCTCAAGAGCCGCCTTGCCTGTGTCACCGCTTGTGGCGGTGAGAATAACGGTATCCTTAGTTTTATTGAGCATCTTTCTGCTCTCGGTCATAAGACGGGGAAGCATTGAAAGGGCAACGTCCTTAAAGGCGCTTGTAGGACCGCGGAAAAGCTCAAGAACAAAGTTCTCGCCAACCTTTACAACAGGGGTAAGCTCGTCGGTTTCAAATCTGCCTCTGTAGGCGCTTTCTACCATACGGTGCATTTGTTCTTCGCTAAAATCGTCAAGCAAAGCGTGAAGCACCTTTTCGGCGGTTTCCATTGTGGTAAGATTTAAGACACTTTTATAGTCAAAATTTAAAGCAGAAAAGTCTTTAAGCATATAAAGACCACCGTCAGCGGCAATACCCTTGACGATAGCTTCGGTGCTGTTTACTTTTTCACTGTTGTTTCTTGTGCTCTGATAAATCATTTAATATAGCTCCTATCAGCTTTGTTAAATATAGTATAAACCTTTTATAAGGTTTTTGCAATAATTATGTTATTTTGCGTCTTGCATATAGGCAGTGGCTTTCTTCATTGTAGATTTTAAGAAAATACTACTTAAAGTAAGAGAGAAAATTTCTGCAATAGGAAAGGCAAACCAAACAAGAGTAACATTTCCCGTAAGAGATAAAAGAAAGGCTGAGGGAATAAGCACTACAAGCTGTCTACAGCCTGACACAATAAGTGAATGGAAGGGGTTTCCGATAGCCTGACAAACACTTCCGGCAATAATACAAAAACCTGCAAAAACAAGGTGTAAGGCAATTATTCTCAGCGCCGGAACGCCAAGCTCTATCATTTGCGCGTCGGCATTAAATAGCGAAAGCAAGAATTTCGGAAAAATTTCTATAATAGACAGGCCTGTCAGCATAATCAGTATAGCGGTGACAATAGACAACCGTACGGTCTTTTTAACGCGCTTTTCATTTTTTGCACCATAGTTATAAGAAATAATGGGCACCATACCGTTGTTAAGACCAAACACCGGCATAAATATAAAGCTTTGAAGCTTAAAGTAAACACCGAATACCGTTGTGGCAACCATAGTAAGATTACCTAAAATCATATTTAAAAGGAAGGTCATTACCGAGCCGATAGACTGCATAATAATTGAGGGGAAACCTATTTTGTAGGTGTTTTTTATGGTTTTGAAATCGGGCTTGATTACCTGCTTTATGTTGAGTGATATTTCTTTATTGAAAACTATGTTAAAGATAATGGCCACAATAGCGGCAACAAACTGACCGAGAACGGTGGCAACAGCAGCACCTGCAACTTCAAGTCTTGGGAAGGGACCGATTCCGAAAATAAGTAACGGGTCAAAAATAACATTTATTATTGCGCCTATTAACTGGGTTATCATAGCAAGGGAGGTTTTGCCTGTAGACTGTAAGAGTCTTTCAAAGCAAAACTGCATAAAAATGCCCAGTGATGCGCCCAGACAAATGGTGGTATACGCGGTACCCTCATTTATTACGGTCTGCACATTATAGGAGTCGGAAGACAAATCCTGTAAATTAAAAAATGTGCGGGAAAAGAAAAGACCTATAAGGCAGAAAACAAAAGCGGTGCAGATATTTATAAAAATACCCGAGTTTGCCACATTGTTGGCGGCTTTAAAGTTCTTTTCGCCAAGTGAGCGGGATAGCAGAGCGTTGATACCCACGGCAGTTCCTGCACCAAAAGCTATCATAAGGCTTTGAAGCGGGAAAGCAAGGGTAACGGCGGTTAAGGCTTCAACACCAAGCTTTGACACAAAGATGCTGTCAACTATATTGTAAAGAGCTTGTACCAACATTGAAATCATCATGGGAACAGCCATACCTGCAAGAAGTCTGCCTTCAGGCATAACACCCATTTTGTTTTCTTTTCTAACTTCCATTGAAAATTCACCTGTAATTCTTATTGTAACTAATATATAATAATATAGTGTGGCAGATTCTGTCAAGGTTTAGTTGTTGACAAAAGTATTTTTTAAGGTAAAATAATAGAAGAAGTATAAAAAAGAGGAATAAAAATGAAAAAACTTTTATGTCTTTTAGTAGCTTTCTTTACGGTGCTTTCTCTTCTTACAGGGTGCGGCGCCAAGAAAAACAGCAATAAAATAAATATTGTAACAACGGTTTTTCCCTGTTATGATTTTGCAAGGGCTATAGCAGGGGAAAAAGCGGAAATAACAATGCTGGTGCGTCCGGGAAGTGAAAGCCATAGCTTTGAGCCCACCCCTGCTGATATGAAGAAAACCGCCGACTGTGATATTTTTATACTTATTGGCGGCGAGAGTGAATACTGGGCAGAGCGGCTTGTAAACACAAAGGAAGACGGCGGAAAAATAAGCCTTTCTTTAAAGGATAGCGTAACACTTCTTTGCGCCGATAACCACGACGACCAGGAAGAGCATACCCACGATTTTGACGAGCATATATGGACCTCTCCCAAAAACGCCATAAAAATGAGCCGTGCAATATGCGATACATTGTGTCAGACAGATAGCGAAAACAGAGAGTTTTATGAGGCAAATTTCAAAACTTTAGAAAATGAGCTTTTGAACCTTGATAACGGTTTTAAAGAACTTTCGCAAAAAGAAAACAAGCCCCTTGTTTTCGGTGATCGTTTCCCTTTTCTTTATTTTGCAAAGGAATACGGCTTTGAATATACGGCGGCTTTCCCCGGTTGCGCCGAGCAGAGTGAGCCGGATATAAATACCCTTAAAAATCTTATTGAGTTTATAAAAAAAGATAACATATCCACCGTTTTTTATACTGAGTTTTCGTCACAGCAAACAGCGGATATGTTGATCAGTGAAACAAATGCTAAAAAACAACTTCTTCATTCCTGCCATAATGTGACCAAAGAGGAATGGGAAAAGGGTGAAACCTATGTTTCACTTATGAAAAATAATCTGGAAAGCCTTAAAAAAGCCTTAAAATAAAGAAAAATCTTAAAAAATGGGTTTACTTATGAAGTTATATCTGCTACAATAAACGTAGCAAAAAAAACCAGTAGGTGATAAAAATGAAAAAGAATGTTGCGGTTATAGGATACGGCGGACAGGGCGCCTGGCACTGTAATCAGATTATAAACAGTGACGTAGTTGCCCTTACCGGTATTTATGATATCCGTGAGGTAAGAAGAGAAGCCGCAAAAGAAAACGGCATTTTCGTATATGAGTCCAACGAAGCTATTTTAAATGACAGTAATGTTGAAATAGTTGTAATTGCAATTCCTAACGACGATCATCTTGAATGGGTAGTTAAAGCGCTAAATGCAGGTAAAAACGTTATCTGTGAAAAGCCTGTTGAAATGAGCGTTGTAGCTCTTGACAAAATGATTGCCGCCGCAAAAGAGTCGGGCAAACTTTTCAGCGTACATCAGAACAGACGCTGGGATGTAGACTTTCTTGCTATGAAACAGCTTAAGGAAAGCGGCGAAATCGGTAAGATAATCAATATTGAGTCCCGTGTTCACGGCTCCCGCGGTATTCCTTCTGACTGGAGATGTGAAAAGGCACACGGAGGCGGTATGATTCTTGACTGGGGCGTTCATCTTATTGACCAGCTTCTTCAGATTTTCGGCGATGAGGAAATCGATACCGTATACTGTGAGAACACTCATATAACAAATAAAGAGGTTGACGACGGCTTTAAGCTTACAATGAGCTTTAAGTCAGGTCAGCGCGGTTATGTAGAGGTTGGTACTTATAACTTTATAGCTCTGCCCAGATTCTATATGCAGTGCGAAAACGGTACAGCTCTTATTACCGACTGGAGAGAGAAAGCCAAGGTTGCTAAAATGAAGGCGTGGAATGAAAAAGAGGTTCTTCCCGTTCAGACCGCCGCAGGTATAACCAAGACTATGGCTCCCAGAGACGAAATAACACTTGACGAATATGAGCTTGAGCGTCCCGTAAGTGATGTTCACGATTATTATCGCAACTTTGTAAATGCCGTTGATAAGAAAGAAGAGTCATTAATAAAGCTTTCCGAAGTTCGCCGAGTAATGAAGGTTATGGAAGCGGCTTTCCTTTCAGACGAAACCAAAACTGTTGTTAAGTTTGACGAGTCTAAATAGTAAAATCTAAAATGTAAAATTCGCCGTCGGTAAATCCGACGGCATTTTTATATTCATTAAAACCTATTCGGCGTATTTGCTTATAGCTTTCGCAAACGCCAAGAACGATAATTAAAAAACACAGGGTAATAATAAGGCTTATGAAAAAAGAGCGCCAAAAAATTTTTGTATTCCTTTTCATTTTCACACTTCTAGTCGTTTAATGTATTGAGATACGATACCAATGCATCTCCGGCAAAAGAGGCGGCAAGTGAGGCTTCTTCAAAAGAGTTTGAATCGGTGCCTATTTCAAGTAAGATAGAGCCATAAGATAAATTCTGATTATATTTACTGTTTACAAAGCAAATACCTCTTGCGAGTCCGGGGTATAAAACCTCAAGTGTTTGCTGATATTTTGCGGCGAAAATCATATTTTTCTGCCAGTTTTCGTGTCCGTTAATGTTAGCGCCACAGCCCATAACAAGCATAACCTGAGCCGTTTTTTTGCCGTTTATGTTAACGATGGGCTTCGTTTTGTCACCCTCTGATTTTCCGATAGAATCACGGTGAAGGTCTATTACCACCTTTATTGAAGGATACTCTGCAAGATATTTTTCTATGGTCTTCTTGCTTCGTGAATAGCTTCCGTTATACGAGGGATAATCGTGGGCGGTATTATCGTGCAAAGTTTTTATGCCTGCGGCATTTAGCTTTTGCTCTATAATATTTCCTATTGCCACCATATTTTTGCTGTTGTCGGTGGTGCGGGACAGGTCCGCCGTTGTATAATAATCTCTGTCCTCATCTAAAAAGCACTCGGTGGCGTGGGTATGAACGATGAGCACCTGAGGTTCGGCATTTTTTTCTATGCTTACGGGGTTATCGCTGTCCAGCAGTTTTTTTATATCAAGGGGCACACCTGTTTTGTTGTTTATATAAACTCTGTTATATGAGGTATTGCTTTTATAGGGGCTTATAAAGCTTTCGTTTATTTTACCTACCACAGTGCCGTCACTGAGTGTTGGAGTTGAGCTTTCTTCAGGCCCTAATTCGCTTACAGTCTGCTCTGATGAGGTGTCTATGATATATTCGCTGATGTTTTGTCCCTGTTGGCTTAGGGCAACGGTTTCACCGGATATATACACAGCGCCTGTAATTACTGCGCAAACACAAAGTGCAGAAGCAAAAATGAGACCGAAAAAGCCGCTTTTGTCTTGCATATTCATCACCTAACTAAATATATGCAAAACATTGTTTTTCTATACGATGGATAAAAGAGTGCTGCGGTCGGTGTCGGGCTGTAAAAGTAGGTTTACGGCACAGGCAATAACACTTGATGCTCTGTCAATTAAAAGGTCAATTTCTCTTGGTGTTACTATCATAGGCGCTTTTTTGCCTTTTATACTGCCACCTGCAAAAAGTGCGGCGTCAAGACAGGTGGGAACACCAATGGCAATTACGGGCACACCTACAGTGTTAAGACTTATTTCGTGACGGTTATTGCCCACACCTGAGCCGGGTGAGATACCGCTGTTGCATATTTGTATGGTGGTGCCCAGCCTTTTTGGATCTGCCGCAGCAAAGGAATCAATAACAATAAGACTTTTGGCACCCGAAGCGCTTATTACCGCCTTTAATATTTCTGCCGTTTCAACACCCGTTTGTCCAAGAACGCCCGGCTGTATAACCGAAACGTTTTTAAGATTTTTAAGGCCTGTCTGATTTTTTATTTCATTTGATATATGTCGGGTGGCTAAAATTCTGTCTGCTACCTTTGGCCCCAAAGCGTCGGGAGTGATATTTCGGTTGCCAAGCCCTGCAACAAGAATATTATCTTTAACAGGCAAAAGCTTTGAACATTCCTCTATTATCACGTTTTCAAGCTCAATGTAATCACCGCCGTGGTATAAAAGGTCGGGGATATCTATGTTAATATAGGTGCCCACGGGCTTTTTAATTGCATGGCTGCCTTCTTCATTTATAACCTTAATTCTGGTAACGGTCAGCAGTCCGATGTCTTCACTTTCACTTTTAATGCCGCTGTTTTCCTCTATATTGCTTTTAAGTTCAACCGCAAGGTCACTTCTGCCCAGCATAATGTCACTTCCTTTTGTGTTATTGTTATCAAATATTAAAATTTTATCAAAAAAATATTGATTTTTTGATAAAGAGGTGCTATTATAGTTTTGTTAATGTTTTAAAAGGAGGTGTCAGGTTTGCCCAATATTAAATCTGCTAAGAAACGCGTACTTACAAGTACTGCTGCTTATGAGCGTAACAAGGCCTATCGTTCTGCACTCAGAACTGCTGTTAAAAAGGCTGACGCTGCTATCGCTGAAAATTCTGCCGATGCCGCAGCTGCAGTTAAGGTTGCTGTTAAGAAAATCGACCAGGCTACCGCTAAGGGTATTCTTCACAAGAACACCGCAGCCAGAAAGAAATCAAATCTCGTTTGCCGTCTTAACAAAATCGGCTAATTTGTTTCTTTTCTGACATCAGCTTAAATATAATAACGGGACTTTTTAAAAGTCCCGTTAGGCTGATATCATATTGAGTTTTTTATGTCGCTTCAGGCGGCTTATTTTTTTGCATAAAATAAACTCGGCAGATAACTGCCGAGTTTTGTTTTATTTTATTTTTCCGTAAAGGGGAAGGGCTTCGGAATCTTTTTTGGGTTCTCTTGCCTCATTTTTTGCTTCAGCCTTGGGGGCTTTTTGAACAGGGTTATCGCTTGTGATAACAATGTGTCTGCGATCCCCTTCGCCAACAGAGTGAGAAGAAACACCGTCGATTTCCTGAATAGCGGTATGAATAATTCTTCTTTCATAAGGATTCATAGGCTCAAGAGAACGGCTTCTGCCGGTCCGCAGAACCTGAGTTGAAATGCGGTTAGCAAGAGAAATAAGAGTTTTTTCTCTTCTTTCTCTGTAATTGCCGATATCAATAGAAACCTTATAGTAACCCTTTGTGCTGTTAGCCGAAAGGGAAGCAAGATACTGAATAGCATCAAGGGTTTCGCCCCTGTGACCGATACAAGCGCCAAGACCTTCACCTGAAAGGATAAGCAGAGCGCCGTTTTCTTTGAGGGCAACCTTTATGGTAGTATCGGTACAGCCAAGAGCGTTAAGAATGGTCTTAACATACTTTACTGCTCTGTCTGCGGGGCTGTCTTTTTCAAGGGTGTCAGCGTCAACTGCGTTAATCTCGGCAGGCTCACTTTGAACCTTTGAGGGCTCAGCCTTCTTTTTATTTTCTTTTTTTGCTTTTTCGCGTTTTGCGGGTTTTTCCTTAACTACAGGATCAGGAATTTCGGTGTAAACTCTGACCTGAGCAAGACTGCCGCCGAAAAGACCTAAAATCTTTTTCGAGGGCTGTGAAATAACATCAATTTCAAACTCTATATCATCGCCAAGCTGTGCAAAAAGCTCGGCCTTTGCATTTTCAAGAGCTTCTTCAACGGTTTCGGCAGAGCCGATAGCTTCTTTAATCAAGAAAAGGACCTCCTTAAAAGTGTCTTATGCGTTTTTGACAGAAGAAAATTTATTCTCCTCGTCGGCTTTTTTGTTTATTAGCTTTGCCTGTTCGTTGGCAATTGCCTTTCTGGGTCCAAAGCATTCCTGAACAAAGATGTTGATAAAGGCACCGATAAGGCTTGAGCAAGCCCAGTAGAAGCCAAGACCGGCAGGTGCGCTGAAGGAAATAACAAGGGACATAATAGGCATAGTGAGCATCATACCTGCCATATTGGGAGCATCGGGGTTGGTATGCTTTTGCTGTACCATAGAAAGAATGCTTGAGAACATAGCGGTAGCAAAGGATAAGAAAGGTATTATCCAAAGTTTTAACTGCTCTCCTGTAAGCTTAGAGAAGTTAAGGCTGAACTGCGGTTTTGCAGTCAGGTCTAAGCCTAAAAAGTGGAAATCAATATCCGTAATAGCCTCTTTTATACCGGCAAAAGCAGCGTTACCTGACATAGCCTGCTCAATAACAGCAAGCTGTTTGTAACTGGCTCTTGCGGTATCGCCGAGAGCTTCAATAGCGGTGTCTATAACGCCCTTATCCAGACCTGCAATATAGGTAAGGGGCTGGGTTACGAGATAGAACACGCTCATAACAAGAAGAAGACGAACTAGCAAGGGCATACAACCGCCACCCATAGAAATATTGCCTTCCTGATAAAGCTTTTGCATAGCTTCGTTGTACTTTTGCTTATCATCGCCGTACTTGCGCTTAAGCTCGTCAAGCTTGGGTTTCATTTTAAGCTGACTTATCGAAGCCTTCTGGCTTTTTATGTTGAGAGGAATGAGAACGATGTTAATAGCAAGGGTAAAAAGGAAAATTGCCCAGGCATAACTGCCATCGGTCATATCCATAAAAAAGCGAAGAACGGGTGCAAATAAATAAGTGTTAATAAGGTCGAAAATTTTGGTCATATTTATACACCATCCGTAAAAGGATTATTTTTTAGGTTTGGCAGGCGGTACAGGATCTACACCGCCCTTACAAAATGGGTTACAGCGCAAAATTCGCCATAGTGATAAAAGTGAACCCTTAAAAGCGCCGTGAATACTAATGGCTTCAATAGCGTAAGCCGAACAGGTAGGATGAAAACGGCAACAGGATGTTCGCTTCAGTTTAGATAGGTGTTTTTGATAAAAACGTACCAGGTTAATCAGAATTTTCTTCATCAAATTCCTTCCAGATGCCCGCTGATATAAACTGTTCTTTGAAAATTTCATAAAGAACGGTGCTCTTAATTGTGAGAAGTCTTGTACGGGCAACAAAAACAAAATCGTATCCGTTTTTTAAATTTGGCAGAGTCTGGCGAAAAGCGGCAACTATAAGCCGTCTTGCGCGGTTTCTGCAAACGGCATTACCAAGTTTTTTACCTGTGGTAACGCCAATGTGAATATCGTCGGTGCCATTTCTTTTAGAGTAGGTAACAACAAAGGGAGAAACCTGACAGTTTCCCTTACCGTACAGCCGACGAAAATCTTTGTTTAGCTTAAATGTTTTATAGATCATTTGTTTTTCCCTGAAATAGAAAAAGCCACATCAATGTGGCCTTTAGTAAGTCAGCTGCTTTCTGCCCTTTGCTCTGCGGCGGGCAAGTACCTTACGGCCGTTGGCAGTTGCCATTCTCTTTAAAAAGCCGTGCTCCTTCTTACGATGGAGTTTCTTAGGCTGATAAGTTCTTTTCATAATACGGTTCCCTCCTTGTATCGAGATGCTAAACATAACTTAGCTATTATACATAGCCTATCACTCTAAAATTATAGACGAAAGAGTAGTAAAAGTCAATAAAAATTTTAAGACACATAAAAATAAATCCTTCCGTGCCGACGAAAACGGAAGGATTTGTTGCTGCGATTTTACAGCTCGAGTTTTTTGAGCAAAGAACTTTTAATAAGCAGATATACACCAAGAGGTGTTATGATCATTTCAGGAATCATATATGTTGCGTTGTAGGTGATAGAGTACCATATAGCGCCCCATAAATCTGCAATTTCGCGCCACACCGTAACGCCGGTAATAAAGTGGCATAAAAATCTTAAAAAACATACTAAAAGTACGCCGAGTACGGCGGCAAGAGCCTGATTTTTCATAGCCTTTTTAAATATTGCTGAAAATCCAAACACGGTATAAGCAATAATATAGTCAAACAAGACAATGGCTACAGCGGCGCCCCACCAGGTAGCGTAGGACAGGTTGTTCATACCGAACAAAAGCTGTATACAGCCGTAAAGGAAGCCGGAAGCAAGGCCCCATTTTGTACCGAACAGTAAAGCAATAAGGCAAACGGGTACCTGTGAAAATAACGTTACGCTTCCGCCGAATGGCAGGGAAATACTGGGGATAAGTTCACTCAGCACTACACCAAGAGCAATAAACAGAGCCGATACAGTTAACTTTCTTAAATTACTTTTCATCATAATCACCTTTTAATATATTTTGAAAATAAAAATAACCCCGCGTACATTAAACGCGGGGCACAAAACTAAGGCGTATTCTCCTACGTCGGCATTATCCGCATCAGGTTATGGGTCGAAACAAAACGGTTTCCTCTCAGCCTGAGTAAATATCAAGCTCCCCTTTTTTATTTTCGTACTTATTATACTACTGCTCATCTTTGTTGTCAACATCTTCTTTTTCTTCAAAAGCAGAAAGGTCGACATTGAAGCCTGAGTAGGTATCACTTTCCTTTGGTATAAATATCTCCCGGCTCTCGCTTAGCGAATCAAGCAGACTTTCATTTTTTAAAGTGGGCTTTTCGCTAAAGGAGAATTTTTCTGCAAATTCCTCACTGTTCCATTTGTCAAGCAACATTTCGCCCTCGGGATAAACCTCGTTTTCACCGTTTTTGTGTTTTATAAGAAGACTTGCAAAAAGATAAATGATAAACACAATAAGAGCAGACAGGGAAATTAAAATTCCTTCTTTTAAGAAAGGCGTAGTGTAATCAAAGCGTATATTCGAAACTCCCTGAGGAACGACTACAGCCATAAAGCCCACGTTAGCCTTCAAAATTTCTGCTTTTTCGCCGTTTACGGTTGCGCTGAAGCCTTCGCTGTAGGGCACAGAGAAGAATACAAGAGATTCTTCGTTTCGGCTGACTGTGGCGGAAAAGCCTTTTGAATCGCGTGTAAAGTTTATAGCGGAAGTTTCTTTAAGCCTTGCGCTGTCTTTTTTTAGGGTTTCTGCGTCGGTAAGAACTGACATATCGTCGCTGTTTTCAACCGCCTCGCCGTCTTCAACAAGGGTATGCTCTTCATTTGCAAAGTCGGCGAAGGATTTCATATTAAGCGAGTATTTTTCGGCGTCTTGGTCTTCAAGTATAATTGCTTTAAGCATTATATCGGCACGTTCTTTACCCTTGTAAAGCTCTTCGCACTGAGATTTTGTAAGATAATAATTATATGAAAAACCGTAGGGAATAAAGTTTGTATTTTCATATACATAGTAACCGCCTTCGGTGTTCAGATAGCGGTAATCCGGCATAAGCGTTTTGCCGTCTTCACCCACAAAGCTGTCACCGTCAACACGGCTTAAAAGATATTTTACGGAAAGTAAATTTCTGATGGAATAATAGGATTTGTCAGGTCGGCTGGCAACATCTCGCTGAACATCTATAAAATCATAAAATTCCATAATAGAGGTAGACACTACCGAATGGAAAGCATTGATTGTAGGATATCCTAAATACATACCCGTGTTATCTACACAGTCAAAGGTATCTATACGGTAATCGTCTTCAGGGGGCAGGTTAACCTCTCCCTCAATAAGACTGTCTATCATAACGCTGTCGATTTCGTAAGAATGGGTAGAGCCTTGATAGAGATATACACAGCTGTAGCCTGTAATGACTAAGCAGAGGAAAAATACCGTGGCTCTGCGGAAAATGTCTGATTTCTTTTCTTTAAGGTAAATAAGCAAACGGCAGATTATAAGACAAAAAACAGCTATACCCACAGCTATAAGAAAGCGGTAAAAATATCGGTTATTTTCTTTGCCTGCATCGGTGTAAAGACCAAACACTATTTTGCCGTCAACTTTTTGCGGGAAAAGACCGACAGCAAGGGCAATACCTACCGTAATTGCGGCTGTCCATTTAAAGCCTGTTTTCCACTCTATATCCTTTTCTTCAATAGCATAAGCAGTGGCAAGAGCCATCATTAAAATGGGCATATAGAACCATCTTGCATAATAAGAGCTGTTAAAGGCATAAAAAGCGCTGTTTAAAACAGGCACCATAGCCATAAAGGTGCAAACACAGATTATGCGTTTTAACCAGTGACCTCTGCGGCTTATTAAAAAGCCCAGTACACCGCTCATGCTTATAAGAGGTAACCAACCCCCAAGGGACGACCATTTTACATTTGCGCCGGGGAAGAACACGGGACGGGCAGGAATATCCGGCGGGAAGAAGAAACATTCTATAATGTTAAGATATATCTGTTCTTTTCCGTAGAGAATACCGCTCCAACCCATTAAAAATTCGCTGACACGGTAATTGCCGGTTATCATATATATTGACGGAATCAGTATAAAGGCGGCAAGTAAAACACCGATTACAGCCTCAATACAGAGGGCGAGAAAACGGGAAAATTTAAACTTAACAGCACCCGATATCACCCTTATAAACCAGTAAATTGCGGTAAATACCACCATACCGAAAAAGAAGAAATAGTTGGAGATAGCGCAAAGAGCAACCATTATGGCAAAAATACCGCGGCGGTTTTCGGTAAGCAAAAGCTCTAAGGCTAAAAGTAAAAGGGGCAGATAAATAATGGCCTCGTGAAAATGGTTAAAGAAAATATTATAAATAGAAAAGCCCGAAAAGGCATAAAGTAAAGCGCCTATTTTTGCGGCAAAAGGAGTATGTGTAAATCTGCGTATATATAGGTAAGCCGTAAGGGCGGCAAGGGCAAATTTTAAAATGAGTAACGGTCCCATAAGATAAGGAACTATAGAGTTAGGAAAAGGAATTGTCAACCAGAAGAAAGGACTGCCCAGCAGATAAAAACTGTAAGAGGCAATAAAATCGGTGCCCAAATCGGTAAGCCAGTTCCAAGAAAACTCACCTGAACGAATGGCGGCGTGACACATCTGATAAAAAGGAATTTGCTGAACGTTAAAGTCGCCGTAAAAAATAAAATACCCTTTCCCAAAAAAGATAAACGGCAGGAAAAAGGCACAAGCAATAAGAAGGGCTGTTAAAAATGTAGAAAAGCCCTGCTCTTTTTGTTTTACAAGCGTATTTTTCTTCTCAAAAGAAAAGATCATTACTTTAAATACTCCTTATCTATATTCTATTGAATATTATAACAAACTCTGCTATAATATTCAATGACAAACTAAAAGAAAAGGCGAGAAAAAGATGAAAAGCAATTATTATGCCGTACTTTCACGAATGAAAAACATATATAGATGGGGGCTTATGCGCAATACCCGCCGCGAGTCACTTAGTGAGCACTCTTTTGAGGTGGCTATTATCGCTCACGCTCTTGCTGTTATAAACAATAAGCGCCTTGGGGGTAGTATAAACCCCGAGAGATGCGCCACAGCTGCGCTTTTTCACGACACAAGTGAAATAATTACAGGTGATATGCCAACCCCCGTTAAGTATTATAACGACGAAATAAAAAACGCTTATAAAAAGGTAGAAAAAATAGCTGAAGACCAGCTTGTTTCTATGTTGCCTGATGATTTAAAGGAAGAATTTTTACCTCTTTATACACCTGACGCGGAAACTTTGAAAATAGTAAAAGCGGCTGATAAAATCAGCGCCCTTATTAAATGTATAGAAGAAACGGCTATGGGCAACAAAGAGTTTGCCGCCGCCAAAAAGGCAAACGAAAAGGCGGTTAAAAGCCTTAAAATGAAAGAGGTTGATATTTTCCTTAATGAATTTATCGATGGCTTCAGTTTAACCCTTGACGAGCAAAAATAAAAAACCGCTTCGGCGGTTTTTATTTTGCAAATATTATTGATAAAACACCGTAAATTACGGGCTGATGCAGAAGATATATTAAAAGAGTGTTTCTGCCAATAAAATTTATAGCGGGTATGTTTTTCCCCTTTGGTATAGTAATGTTTCTTTTTCTGAAAATTCTAAACATAAAATATCCCGAAAGAAAAAGGAAAAGCCAAGGAAAAAGCGAAAAATAATCGGTTGATGAGAAAGAGGAATGGGGAAAGCCTAAATAAGCGGTAAAAATATTTTTATAAAAAATGCTCGGAACTCTTAAAAGCTCTACACCGTAAAAACCAAAATAACCTTTGTTGATATCCTTTGTAAAAAGAAAAAGAAGAAAACTGAGGCTAAAAAACGTTTCGGGGTGTAAGCCTTTCAGAAGTTTCTCGGCAAAGGTACAAATTATCATAGCCGAGCCGATAAAGGTGAGCACACCGAAAACTACGGCATTTTGTTTCATAAAAATTAAGGTGGCGGCAGTAACAAGAGCGCCGGATAAAAAAACGATAATACCGCGCTTTAAATGTTTTTTGCCAATGGAAAAGCAAAAGCCCGAAAGAAATATAAATGTAATACAAATGCTTTGTTGCCACGCATAAGCAAAGGTGCCCATAGACTGAAGTATTTTTATACCGTATATATAAGATAAGTCCCAACAGGTATGAAAAAGTATCATGCTTATAAGGGCAATACCTCTTATAAAATCAAGGCTGTGCAGTCTGTCTTTTACTTTTAAAGTCATAATATACCTTTCTGTAAAAAAGGGATGTTCTGAGAACATCCCTTTTATTTGTTTTATCACGAGATACAGCCCTTTACACAAACCTTGGCACATTCGCCGCAGCCCGTGCATTTGTCTGCATCAATTCTTGCAAGGAAGTTTTCAACCTTTATGGCGTCAAACTTACATACCTTTACGCATTTGGTACAGCCGATACAGCCTGCCTCACAAATCTTCATAACCTTTGCGCCCTTTTCGGTATTGCTGCAAAGAACGTTAAGACTGTTGTTCTTTGTTTTCATTGAAATAATACCCTTGGGGCAGACGGTAGCGCATTTTCCGCAACCTCTGCAAAGGTCGGTATTTATTTTTGCAACGCCGTCTTTAACGGTGATACCTTCATATTCGCAAACCTTGGCGCAGTCGCCAAAGCCGATACAGCCAAACTGGCACTTAAGAGGACCTTTGTAAAAGGCAATAGCGGCGGCGCAAGCGGCAACACCGCTGTATGCGTATTTTGTACTCGCCTTAAAGCAGTCACCGTTACATGCAACAAAGGCAACCTTTTCCTTTGTTTCTACCTCTATGCCGAGAACCGCTGACAGAGCGGCGGCGGTGTCCTTTCCGCCCGGAATACAGAGGTTAGGCTCTGCAGAGCCATCTTTAACGGCGGCGGCGTAATCGTCACAGCCTGTATATCCGCAGGCACCGCAGTTAGCGCCGGGAAGCGCCTCTCTTATAGCCTCAAACTTTTCGTCGGCAGGCTCGGAAAGATACTTACCTGCAAGAGAAAGACCAAGACCTAAAATAAGGCCGATAACAGCAACTATAATAACGGGAATAAGTATTTCCATTTTTATACCCCCTTACATTCCTGCAAATCCTATAAAGGATAAGGACACAAGCGCGGCGGCAATAAGAGTAATGGGAAGACCTTGAAGAAATTTCGGGATATTAGAGGTCTCAAGTCTTACTCTAACCCCCGAGAAAATGAACATTGCAAGGGTAAAGCCAAGTCCCGCACCAAGAGCATTAAATAGTGACTCTACAAAATTATAGTTTTCTGTAAAGTTAAGCAGGGTAATACCTAAAACGGCACAGTTGGTGGTAATAAGAGAAAGATAAATACCAAAGGACTTATAAAGAGATTTTAAAAACTTCTTTATAATTATTTCAAGCAACTGTACCAAAGCGGCAATAATAAGAATAAATACAACGGTCTGTAAATATGCATAATTTTCTTCCAGTAAGAAGTGGTAAATGGGCCAGGTTACAGCAGTTGCAAGAATCATAACTATTGTAACGGCGGCGCCCATACTTACAGCGGTGCTAACCTTCTTTGAAACACCAAGGAAGGGGCAAATTCCAAGGAACTTTGAAAGCACCATATTATCGGTGAACATACCTGCAAGGATAATAGCAACAATAGAACTAACCATTAGCTTTTTCCTCCTTTTCGGTATTACATTCAGTACCTGCGCAGTCGTCCTTCATAGGACAGCCCTCACAACCAATGCTCTCAACAGCCTTTTTGCCCTGCATTGTGGCAAGCTTGTTTGAAAGTGCGATAAGCAGACCAAACACGAAGAAGCCACCGGGTGGCAGTATAAAGATGAGCATAGGCTCAATACCCAGAGCAGAAGTCAGCGGAATAGTCAGAGCTTCGCTGATAAATATCTGTCCTGTACCGATTATTTCACGGATAAGTCCCATAATAGCAAGGGTTACGGTAAAGCCGATGCCCATTCCAAGACCGTCAAGAAGGCTTGGCAGAACACTGTTTTTACTTGCAAACATTTCGGCACGGGCAAGAATAATACAGTTAACAACTATTAAGGGTAAAAATATACCAAGTGACTTATCAATAGCAGGGGTATAAGCCTTAACAAGAAGCTGAACTATACTAACGAAACCTGCAATAATAGTTATAAAGGCAGGAATTCTTACTTTACTTGGTATAACGTTTCTAAGTAAAGAAATAACGATATTAGAGCAAACCAAAACTATCGTAGCGGCGGCACCCATACCTATACCGTTCATAAAGGTGGTGGTAACAGCAAGGGTGGGGCAGGTACCCAGAACCAGTCGAAGAACAGGGTTTTCGGTTATAATACCGTTGGTGAAGTATGAAAGGGTTTTATTTTTAGCCATTATTCTTCACCATCCTTTTCGGTTTCTGTTTTCAGGTCTTTTGGTATGCTGTCTAAAATTTCAAGGCCACTGTTTACAGCCTTAGTCACAGCGGTAGAGGAAATAGTAGCGCCCGTTACAGCCTTTATTTCGTTTTTGGAGGCATCAGCCAGATTTTTCTGTAAAACAATATACATTACCTTGTCGGTAAACTGGCTGTAAAAAGATTTCTTTGTTACGTTTGCGCCAAGTCCGGGGGTCTCGTCACTGGCAGAGAGAATATTAACGCCTGTAACTCTGCCCTCGTTATTAACACCTACCATTATCTTTATTTCTCCGCCGTAGCCGGCAGTAGAGGTTGTAATAAGATAACCTTTTGTATCTTCGCCGTCTTTGGCAACGAAATAGGTGTACTCGGTATTGTTAAAGGAAGTTTTTGCTTCTTCATACTTTTCGGCAGGCAGTACAAGGGACATAGCCTTTTTTTCTGCCGCCGCATTAAGCAGGGCAATTCTGTCCTTAGTAATAAAGTTGGTGCCTGCAAGAGCGGCGGTAACTATTATACATATAAGAAACAGTATTGCGGTGGTAACGGGAACTCGGTTAATGTCTAATTTTTTCATTTCTCCGGCGCCTCCCATCCAAAAGGTTTGCGCACGGTAATACTGTCAATATGGGGAACCAAGAGATTCATAAATAAAATAGCAAAGGAAACACCCTCAACAGCAGGACCGGAGCGGATAATTACGGTCATAATACCGCAACCTATACCGAAAATCAGTTTGCCGAGATTTGTGGCAGGACTGGTAACATAATCGGTAGCCATAAATACAGCACCAAGAATTACACCGCCTGTGCAAATTGCAAAAATGGGGTTATCGCCCATAATAAGTGTTAAAAGAGCAACCGTTCCGATAAATGAAAGCGGAATAATCGGCTTAATAACACCGCGGATTATAAGATACAAACCGCCGATTACAAGAAGTAAAACAGAGGTTTCGCCAATGCTTCCGCCGTGAGTTCCGAAAAGAAGCTCTTTAATGCCGTAACTGGCAGCGCCTTCTGCCAAAGGAGTAGCCTCGGTAACAGCACCCCTGAAGGGAGCGTAATAGGTGGTCATTTGAGCGGGGAAGGAAACAAGAAGTATAATTCTTGCGGCGATAGCAGGGTTAACGAAGTTGTGACCGAGACCGCCAAACATCTGCTTTACAATAAATATAGCGGCAAAACAGCCTACAACAGCCATCCATATATTTTTACCTGCTAAAGCGGGAGGAAGATTCAGCGCCAACAGAAGACCTGTTACAACAGCGCTTAAATCTTTAATGGTGTTTTCGGTTTTAAAAACCTTGCAACCCAGATACTCAAAAAGCACAGCCGATATAACGCATACGGCTATGATAAGAGCGGCACGCCAGCTAAACAGCACAATACTGAAGGCGGCGGCAGGAAGCAAAGCTATTATAACGTCAAGCATTATGCCTCTTGTGGTGTCGGGAGCGTGTATATGGGGAGAAGAACTAACTATTAACTTGTTTGTCATTTTGCGTTCCTCCTCAGTTCATTTTTTGCAAGGCGCATAGACTGTGCAAGGGGACGTCTTGCAGGACAGTTGAAGGCACAGCTTCCGCATTCCATACAATACTGGGCATAAAGAGCATTAACTCTGTCAAGATTACCAATGCTCAGCGCCTGCTCAATAGCGGTGGGGTTAAGCTTCATAGGACAGTGAGAAGCGCATCTGCCGCAGTGTATACAGCTTGTGGGAGAGGGCATCTCGTCCTCGGTCAGAGAAAGCAGGGCATTGTTGGCTTTACATATTACAAAATCATCGCTTGGTATCGAAGTGCCCATCATAGGACCGCCAAGCAGAAGTCTTGAGGGACCGTCGTCTTTTCTTCCGCACAGGTCAAGAATCTCACTGATCTTTGTACCGATAGGAACAATAAGATTAGCAGGATTTTCAACGGCACCGCCGTCAACGGTTAAACGGCGGGAAACAAGGGGCATACCGGTTCTTACGTATTTTGCAAGAGCGGCAATAGACGAAACGTTAAGCACGATACAACCAACATCGCTGGGTAGCTTGCCAAGGGGTATTTTACGCTTAAGAGCTGAATAAATAAGCACCTTTTCAGCACCCTGCGGATAACGGGTTGTAAGACGCATGAGTTTAACGATATCGTCTTCATCGCGCTTGTCACTTGCAACCTGATAAAGTTTTTCAATGGCGCTTTCCTTGTTGTTTTCAATAGCGATTATAACCTTTTCAATGCCTAACTTTTCTTTAATAAGATAAACACCTTCAAGTATATCGTCAAAGTCTTCAAGACAACAGCGCTCGTCGGCGGTGATATAGGGCTCACACTCTGCACCGTTTATAATAAGCGTGTCTATTTTGGTTTCGTCTTTAAGCTTAAATTTGATGTGGGTGGGGAAACCTGCGCCGCCAAGACCTACAAGACCGCAATCTCTTGTGGCTTTAATAAGGTCTGCCTTTGTTTTGATTTTAGGTGGCTTTAAAGCGGGATCAGGTGTCATTTTACCGTCAGAATTTATGAACACCGCCTCAGCAGTATTGCCGTTTGGCATAAGAACGGTATCGATTTTCTCAACGGTACCCGAAACACTTGAATGAATAGGGGCGCTGACAGGTTTATCACTGTCACCGATAAGGGTACCAACAAAAACCTGGTCACCCTCTTTAACGGTAGCAATACAGGGCGCGCCTATATGCTGACTCAACGGAATAATAACCTGCTTTGGTGGGGCAATAACTACCGACTGGCACAGCGAAGTGCTTTTGCGGTGCGGCAGATAGGTACCACCGGCAGTTCTGCCGACAGGGGATAGTATGGTTTCTTTGATTTCCAAAAAATAACCTCCCATGAATAAAATACGAAATTGTTGTATATAATATAACAATACATATCTATTATAAAACAGTTCAGGATAAAGTTCAAGAAAAAAGAATGACAAATAATTATCAAATAAACCTGAAAAAAACACTTGCAAAATAAAAAATATATGTTATAATAGTTAGGCACTAGGAAAGTTTAATATATCGCGGGGTAGAGCAGCTGGTAGCTCGTCGGGTAAGGCTGTGAGCGCGTCCGGTGGACGATGCAGCGAGCAAAACGCAGCGCCGCGGTCAAAACTTTTAGGCGCTCCAAGCCTGAAAAAAGTTTTGGGCACCGCAAGAGGGCAAGCAAACGCAAGGCGTTTGTGAGAATGAGCCCCCGAGCGATAAGAAGGAAAATCTCAGCCTTAAAAAAAGAGAGATGAAAAATTTAATATATCGCGGGGTAGAGCAGCTGGTAGCTCGTCGGGCTCATAACCCGGAGGTCGCAGGTTCAAGTCCTGTCCCCGCAACCAAAAAAATTCCCAAGTCGAAAGACTTGGGATATTTTTTTTGGTTGCAATGAAGCGCACCTGATGGTGCATGAAGAATGAAGTCGCTGTCGCTATGAAGCGTTGCTTCGCAACATTAAGAACGAAAATTGAGCGCTTCGCTTCATGCGAGCGTTAGCGAGTGCTTCATATTGACGAAGCCAATGCTTCATTTTTCATTGAAAAGACTTTAAAATTATGCTATAATACACCCAAGGAGATGATTTAATGAATAACAATGTGCGAGTTCGAAGAATTATTGCTTGGACTATAGATTGGAATTTATCGGGATTGCCTTGTTTGTTATATACGACCATATTTATGGATATGTTTAAGCAACCTTCATTTCAAAACATTGGTTACATATTGATTTTTATGCTATTAGTATTTCTTTATCCGATTACTTTTGTTTTTAGAGATGTGATTTTTAAAGGAAGAAGTATCGGAAAGCGAATTTTTAGATTATATGTTTTGGATAAAAACACTAATGAACCGGCATCTATTAAACAGAGAATAATTAGAAATTTATTTTTCTTTATTTATCCCATTGACGGTATTATTTTGATTGCTACTAAAGAATCAATAGGAGATAAGGAGGTTAATACAATAGTTATAAAAAAATAATTCGGTTTTCAGGCACATATAATTCGTGCCACTAAGTTCAAAACACCCAAAAACCTTCTCGGACGAAGTTCGGGAAGGTTTTACTTTTTCACTTTTCACTTTTCACTCTTCACTTTTCACTAAATCCGTCCGAGAAGATTTTTGGAAGTAATAAGTAATAGTGAATAGTGAAGAAGTGTTTTGCAAGGCTTTGCCTTGATTTTTTGTTTTATGCCAAGTATAATGATTGTATAATAAATACAGGAGTTGTTTTAGTATGAATAAGATTACTGCAATGCCGATTACCCCTGCAGAATTTGCACCTTTCGGTCAGTTTTACCAAATTGATGCGCCTCAGGGCTATGCGCTACGTGGTGAGCTTCACAGATTTTTCCCTGACCGCTTAGTTGCTGACAGTCAGCACAGAATCGGCTATTCTTCAATTTTGGTTAAGAAGCCTGAAAAAATGATTATCACTCAACAGGAGTACCATAATACCACCTGGGAAATGATTATGCCGCTGAATGACGATATGATTATCCATGTGGCACCCGCCTCTGCCGGAACACCTGTGCCTGAGCTGTCAAAAGCCTTCATTGTTCCGAAAGGTGCACTTGTGAAAATAAACACAGCCATTTGGCATCTTGCGCCTCTGCCTGTAAGCAAGGAAGAGTTAACAGCTATGATTATTCTGCCGGAATGTACATATGCAAATGACTGCACGGTTGTGGATTTAAAACCTGAACAGTATTTTGAAATTATACTTTAAATATAAAAATCCCCAATTAAAATTGGGGATTTTTATAATGATAAAAGGCTTATGCCTTGCATTTCTGTTTTTTACGGTATATAATGAAAACGAGGTGATTTCTTTGAAAATAACTGTTTTGCAACCTGCCTATTTTGCAGGGGAAAATCCTGACAAAAAAATCGCAAAGTTTTTAATAGATGAACTTGAAAATATTGAAAAAGACTGTTTGGTAGTCTTACCTGAATATTCAAATGCAGGCGGTATATCTGACGTTGAAAGTGAAAAAAAGGCAATGCCCAGGGCTAAAGAAATGCTCAAAAAAGCCGCCGTCATTGCAAAGGAAAAATCAGCGTATGTTGCCATAAACGTTTTGGAAGAAAGGGACAACAAGATTAAAAACAGCACCTATCTGTTTAATAAAAAAGGTGAAGTTGCTTTTGTTTACGATAAAATTCATTTGCCGCCCTCTGAAGTGAAACTTGGCGTAGAGCGGGGCAGCGGCGCATGTGTTTGCGACCTTGACGGTATACGTTTTGGCTTTATGACCTGTTATGATGTTTACTTTAATGAGCAAATAGAATATTTAGCATCAAAAAAGCCGGATATTATACTTATTCCCGGTTATCAGCGGGGAGAAAAAACCGATATTATTCGCGCACAAACTAAACTCATTGCTTTTCGTTGCAACTGTTTCGTGGCTAAATCTTCCTACTCTATGGAAAGTGATGAAAAGGGCGGCTGTTCAATGATAGTGGCTCCCGACGGTGAAATATTAAAGGATTTAGGCAAAGAAGTGGGCAGTACCTCAGCAGAAATTGACCTTAAATGGAAATATATGAGGGCAGCAGGATTTGGCGAAGGCTTAATTCGCAACGACGATTTTATAAAAGAGGGCCTTTGTCCCGAAGTGTTTCCAATGTAAACCAATTGACATAAATTTAATGATTATGTATAATAGTTATGAACAAAAGAAAGGAGCTGTTATAATGAAAAAGATTATAGCAATTTTAATGGCAACGCTTATGGTATTTTCACTTGCTGCATGCGGCGGCAACGGTAGTGAAGATGCTGAAAAAACCGTAGGACAAACCCTTTTGGCAGACTTTAAGGCAAACTCTACAGGCACCACACAGGAAATAGCAGACCGCCTGATAAATAATGAAATCATTCAGTTTATGGGTGCCGCTGTACCTGTAGAAGAGGGGCTTCTCAGCGGTTTTGATAACACTGAAATCAAGGGCTTTAAAGAGGGCACAATGTTTGCACCTGCGATGAGTTCTATTGCATTTGTCGGTTACGTTTTTGAACTTGAAGTGGGCGCAGATGTTGAGGCTTTTAAAACAACATTGAAAGATTCTGCAAATCTTCGTTGGAATATTTGTGTAGAGGCTGAAGAGCTTATCGTTGAAAACGAGGGTAACAAGGTGTTCTTCCTTATGTGTCCAAAGAGTTTTGAAACAAACGAGGATGACGGCGGAGAAACAATTTCTGCAGAAGACGTTACTACTTTAGAATAATTTAAATTTTCGGCACGACGAAAGTCGTGCCGAAATGTATAATAAGGAGAAAAACGTGCTTTTTTCAAGTATTCCGTTTTTATTTTATTTTTTACCTTGCGTACTATTGCTTTACAGCGTATCGCCCAAGAAACTTAAAAACTTTGCATTGCTTGTTTGCAGTATAGTGTTTTATGCGTGGGGAGAACCTCGCCTTGTAGCGCTTATGATGCTGACTGTTTTCAGCGGATATATTCTGGGGTTACTAACAGAAAAATACGTAAAATACAAAAAGCTGTTTCTTGCTTTGGCGGTAGTATTGTGCCTGGGCTTTCTCGGGTATTTTAAATATGCCGATTTCTTTATAGAAAACATAAATGCGGCAACAAATTTATCAATACCGCTGCTCAGGGTAACACTGCCTATAGGAATCAGTTTCTATACGTTTCAGTTGCTCAGCTACAACATAGACGTGTATCGGGGAAACGTTGCGGCTCAAAAGAACTTTATTGATTTAGCGGCCTATATTTCGCTGTTTCCTCAGCTTATTGCAGGACCGATAGTTCGTTACCGCGATGTAGCTGCACAGCTTAGTAACCGTACACACAGCTTTGAAAAAGCGGCAACGGGAATAAGGCGCTTTGTTTTCGGCCTTTCAAAAAAGGTTTTAATTGCCAATACGCTGGGGGAAGTATGTGAAATATTCAAGGCTTCAAATGATAAAAGCGTAATGTTTTTCTGGCTTTATGCTATATCTTACTGCTTGCATATTTATTTTGACTTTTCGGGTTACAGCGATATGGCTATAGGTCTGGGTAAGTTCTTCGGTTTTGATTTTATAGAAAACTTTAATTACCCTTATATTTCAAAAAGCATAACAGAATTCTGGCGCAGATGGCATATATCTCTCGGCTCATGGTTCAGAGATTATGTATATATACCGCTTGGCGGTTCAAGAGTAGGAAAAGTAAGATTACTTTTTAATATATTCGTCGTTTGGATGCTTACGGGCTTCTGGCACGGTGCAAGTTGGAATTTTATTATATGGGGGCTTTACTTTGCGGTTTTATTGATAATAGAAAAAAGCTTTCTTTTAAAATGGCTTGACCGCTCTAAAGTGCTTTCGAGAGTGTATGTTTTACTGCTGGTTATTATAAGCTTTGTTATATTCGACTCGCTAACTTTGAAAGATGCCGTTGAATGTATCGGCGGAATGTTTGGCGCAGGTGATTACCCTGTTATTTCTCACGAGGCGCTTTACTATTTGAAGGATTACGGCTTTGTGTTAATTCTTGCCATAATCGGCGCTACACCCATACCGAAAAACATCTGTTTAAAAGCAAGGGCACTGAAATGGGCAGAACCGGTTGTACTGCTTTTATTACTGATAATAGTAACGGCGTATCTGGTAGACGGCTCGTTTAATCCGTTTTTGTATTTCAGATTTTAAAGGAGGAGTAAAATGAAACTTCAGAAGTGTTTTACAGTAGTTTTGTGCGCTGTTTTCGTTTTGTTTTTCTCCTTCTGGTGCTTTTTTATAAAAACATCCGATTATTCCGAAAGTGAGCGCAGACAATTAGCAGGTTTTCCCGAAATCACCCTGCAAAGCGTAACTTCGGGCGAGTTTGCAAAAAAGTTTGAGGAATATACTACCGACAGATTTCCCTTAAGAGATACTTTTCGCAGTATAAAAGCGTATGCCAGATTTAATTTGCTTTTGCAAAAAGAAAATAATGAAGTGTTTGTTAAAGACGGCCATATTTCAAAACTTGAGTATCCGCTGAACACCAATATGTTAGATTATGCTGCCGATTTATTTACAAAAATGCAGCAAAAGTATTTTGAGCAAAACAAGGTGTATTTCACCGTAATACCCGATAAAAATGAATATATTGCTGATTTGAAGGTAGATTATAAAGAACTTCAAAATTATATGTATAATAAATTGCAGTTTTGTACTCTTATAGAAATAAGCCATTTGTTATCAGCTGATGATTATTATTTTACCGACAGCCACTGGCGGCAGGATAAAATAGTTGATGTGGCATCTTTTCTGGCAACCTCTATGGGTACAAGTATCGATACAGAGTATGAGAAAAATACTCTTGGCAAAGAATTTTACGGAGTATATGCAGGTCAGTCGGCGCTAAAGGTTGAGCCCGACACCGTAACTTATCTTACCAACGATATGATAAACGGCTTTAAAGTCACAGGCGCAAAAGCGGTGTATGATATGGATAAAGCAAACGGTAAAGATACCTATGAGTTCTTTTTGTCGGGTAATCAGCCACTTGTAAAAATTGAAAATCCCCAAAATCAAAACGGCAAAAGGCTTGTTGTTTTCAGAGATTCTTACGCCTCATCCTTAATGCCGCTTTTGGCTCAGGGTTACTCGGAAGTAACTTTGGTAGATATAAGATATATAAATTCAGAACTTTTAGATCAATTTGTTGAATTTTCAGATGCAGATGTTTTATTTATGTACAGCGTAAGTGTTTTGAATAACTCAACATCTATGAAATAAAAAACAGGTCGAGTGCGTTTTCGCACTCGACCTGTTTTATGTAGCATTATTTTTTGCTGTAACGCAGTGAGCAAACATCGTCGCCCTTTGCAATGCATTTCGGCAGCTCCAAAATACTGCCGTAACATTCTCCAATTCCGTTGTCACCGCACATTGCAATATCACAAAGCATTGCTATTTCTTCATCGCTGCAACCTGCTTTTTGCCAGGCCTTTACAAGAGGGCAGTAGTTAAAGTCAATAGAAAGCTTATCGTCGGTGGACTCAAGTATTTTCATTTCAAAAACCAGCTGTGCAGGTTTTGTAAATAGGGTTTTGCGAAGTCCCTTAAGGCTGTCGGTTTTGCCCTTTTTAACAAGGTCGGCGCCCTGAGAAAGACCGCAGCGCTTAATGGCGGCGCTTGCGAAATCACGGGGGTCAAGACCGCGCTTGTTTGCCTCGTCGCAAAGCAGATAAAGCCAGAAGGCTCTATGCTCAAGCTGAGCGCGAATAGCCTGAAGCAAACCGTTTTTGTTTTTAGGTTCATTTTTAACAATACTCATTTTTAATCCCCTTACTTTTAATCATTTACAAATATTATATCATTAACTTGAAATTTTCTCAACTGTCTTTATGTTAAATCTTGCATGAAAAGTGATTTGATGTTATAATAATTAAGTAAGCAACTGAAGTTTACAATTTTGGCGAAAGGAATTTTTTTATGACTTACAGAGAAAAATTTGAACAATGGCTGAACTTTGATGAGGAAACCAAGGCTGAACTTCTTTCTATTTCCGATGAAAAGGAAATAGAAGACAGATTTTATAAAGACCTTGCTTTCGGTACGGGCGGTCTTCGCGGAATTATGGGCGCAGGCTCTAACCGTATGAATAAATATACCGTTGGCAAAGCAACCTTTGGTATCGCAAAGTACCTTAAAGATAAATTTAATAACGAGCAAATAAAGGTTGCTCTGGCTTTCGATTCACGAAATAACTCGGCTTATTTTGCAAGGGTTGCGGCAGATATTTTTGCCGCCTGCGGTTTTAGTGTTTATCTTTACGAAATGCTGGTGCCCGTACCTGTACTGTCCTTTACTACGGCGCATCTCGGCTGTAACTGCGGTGTTATGATTACCGCTTCCCATAACCCTAAAGAGTATAACGGATATAAGGTTTATGACGGTAAGGGCTGTCAGCTTTGTACCGAGGATGCCGAAAGTGCTATCGGTTATATAAATTCCATTACCGACTTTGGCGAAATACCCTTTGAAAACAATACCGATAATATTAAACTCATTGGCGAGGATATGTTGGGCGAGTTCCTTAAAAAAGTAAAAGAACAAAGTCTTTTTGAGGAAAAAACCGACCTTAAAATAGTTTATACCCCTCTTCACGGCACAGGTAATATTCCCGTACGCAAAATGCTTGAGGGTATGAACGTAACGGTAGTTAAAGAACAGGAAATGCCCGACGGCAATTTCTCCACCGTTCGTAGCCCCAACCCTGAGGAAAAAGATGCTCTTAATATGGCAATAGAAAAGGCAAAAGAAATTGATGCTGATTTGGTTCTCGGTACCGATCCCGACTGTGACCGCGTAGGTATTGCCGTAAAGGGTGATGACGGATATGTGCTGTTTACAGGTAATCAGACAGGCGCACTGCTTGTTAATTTTGTGCTTACACAAAAAAAGGATAGCCTTAACGAAAAGAGTACCCTTATAAAAACCATTGTTACCTCAGAGCTTGGCGCCAATATCGGCAGAGCCTTCGGTCTTCAGATAGAAGAAACACTTACCGGCTTTAAGTATATCGGCGATAAGATGAATAAGTATGAAGAAACCGGTCTTCAGGAGTATGTTATCGGCTATGAAGAATCTTACGGATATCTTGTGGGCACACATACCAGAGATAAGGACGCTGTTGTTTCCTCAATGCTTATCTGTCAGATGGCGGCTTGGTATAAAAAGCAGGGCAAAACCCTTATTGATGGCCTGAATGAAATTTACGAAAAGTACGGATACTATCTTGACTGTCTTGACAGCTTTACCTTAAAAGGTAAAGACGGCGCCGAGAAAATCGGTCAGCTTATGGTATACTTCCGCGAAAAAGGCAAAGAAATTTTTGACGGCGTAGATGAGGTTATTGACTTTTCTCTCGGTATTCGCGATTTGCCCAAAGAAAACGTGCTTAAGTTCGTTTGGAAAGACGGCTCATGGCTGGCTGTAAGACCGTCGGGCACCGAACCGAAAATCAAGGTTTACTATTCTGTAAGAGAAAACAGTAAAGAAGCCGCAAAGATAAGACAGGCAAAACTTAAAGAAGTTATTGACAGCGTAATAGCCTAAAATATAAAAACTCCCAAGTCATTTAACTTGGGAGTTTATTTTATAAATCGCGTAAATGCTTTAAATTTTAGACAATATATTTTTTTATAAGCATTATTGTCAAGAAACAGGATGCTGCCGCACAGCCTGCCGAAGCCGCACTCCAGAAATTAGAAGAAACAGAAGAAACGGCAGAAATTATATTCGTGACTGCGAAGAAAATAAGCCAACCCTTAACCGAGGGAGATTTATAGAAATCGCGGTTGACATCTGAAACGGCTTCATAAACAGATTTTGCGAAACGGTGTATTTTGCGCATACCCAGAATATTGAAAACAAGAATTAAGCCACCGAGGAAGATAAGAACTAAGCCCAAAACCCAACCTGCTACAGCAACAAAAGCCTGAGGCAAGTTATAAAGGAAGGGTATTTCAGAAGCGGCTTCCTCAAAAACTTCTCTTAGTAAAATATTATCGGCTGATAAAACGGTGAGTAAAAACGCAGTTATAACACCGCAGACTATAACGATTATTGCAAGTACGTTGCTTAATATATAATTTGCATAAACCGTACCGCTGATACAGCGTAAATTTTTTGCATCGGCAACGCCTTTTTTAGCCTTGGAATAAGCAAGCCATAAAAATATACTAAGCAGTATGTTAATTACGGGTATACCACCGGCAAAAAGACCGCAAGCGGCGGTGATGGTCATTAAAATGCAAAGCACCATAAAAAGATCGTCCTTCAAAACGGACAGTACGGTGTCGGCAAGAGGATTGTATACAGTAGCGGTGTATACGGTAGGCTGCTCATCGGGGAGTGACGGCTTGCCGCATTTTGCACAGAACTTAAAATCTTCTGTAGATTCATAATCGCAATATTTACATTTCATAATAAAACCTCCTTATTATTCTGATTAAATTATATGATAAAACGGTATAAATTTCAATGATTTGTGCAAAAAATTATGAATAATTGCGTTATTTGGCAAGTTGTGTTATAATGATAAAAATTATAGGAAGGGGTGAGCAACTTGGGTATACGAAAAAGAGTTAAGGAGTTTAAAATACTGCTTAACTGTATTCCCGCTACGGTGGTGACACTGTTTGTTGTCAGTGTTATCTGTATGAATCTTCTTGCAAACAAAACCCTTTTAAAGCTTGATTTTATCGCGCTGGACGGCGGTATACTTATATCCTGGCTTTCTTTTATGTGTATGGACGTTATAACCAAGCACTTTGGACCGAGAGCCTCTAACCTGATAGCTTTACACGCCGTTATGATAAACCTGCTTACCTGCCTTATTTTCTTTATTGTAAGTATAATTCCTTCAAACGCAGACGACTATACCACCTTTGACAGTATCTTTGGCGGTACCTGGTTTATACTTCTCGGCAGTACGGTTGCTTTTCTGCTTTCCGCCCTTATAAATAACAGCCTTAACTGGCTTATCGGCAAATGTTTCACTAAAAATCCCGACGGTAAAACCGCCTTTATGATGCGCTCTTATGTTTCTACCTTTATAGGTCAGTTTTTTGATAATTTTATTTTTTCCCTTATAGTTTTCCGCTTTTTTGCCCCTATTTTTTGGGACGGTTTTTATTGGACGGTGCTTCAGTGCGCTATGTGTGCCTTAACCGGCGCTGTAGCAGAGCTTATTATGGAAATAATTTTCTCACCCATCGGCTATAAAATAGCAAAAAAGTGGCGGGAAAATAATGTTGGAAAAGCATATTTTGATTATTTAAAGGAAAATGAAGTATGAATGTTTTAATTACAGGCACCTCAAGAGGTATCGGCAAAGCCATAGCACAGCTTTTTTTAAGCAAAGGGCATAATGTTTTTGGCATTGACAAAGAAGAAACTTCAATAAATGATAAAAATTATACCCATTTTAAATGCGATATAAGGGATAGTGAAAATCTGCCCCACATAGAAAATGTAGAAATACTTATAAACAATGCAGGGGTTCAGAATGAAGACGATATAGCCGTTAACCTTACCGCACTTATAGATGCTACCGAAAAATACGGCGTAAAAGAAGGTATAAAATCTATTCTTAATATCGGCTCTGCAAGTGCCCATACAGGAAGCGAATTCCCCAAATATTGCGCCAGTAAGGGCGGGGTAGCGGCATATACCAAAAATGTTGCAAAAAGGGTGGCAGAGTACGGCGCTACCTGTAACAGCCTTGACCCCGGCGGAGTTATTACACCCCTTAACGAGTGCGTTATAAAGGATAAAGAACTGTGGGATAAAATTATGGCTGAAACCCCTCTTAAAAGGTGGGCAACCGCTGAGGAAATTGCGCAGTGGGCATACTTTTTAACGGTAGTAAATACCTTCTGCACAGGACAAAGCATTGTTGTTGATGGTGGAGAAAGCATAAACCATAATTTCATATGGAAAGATTAAGACAAAGCCTTGACAATATTTTAAAAGAGTTTTAAAATAAAGTTAAAGTAACTAAAAGGAGAATTATTATGAATCCCATTTTAGAAGAAATCAGTAAAGTCGGTCTTGTACCGGTAATAAAACTTAACGATCCCGAAAAAGCCGTTCCCCTCGTTAATGCGCTTAAAAAGGGTGGTATTCCCGTTGCTGAGGTTACATTCCGTGCAGCAGGCGCAGATAAGGCAATTGCTAATATTGCTAAAGCAGCCCCCGACATTCTTGTGGGCGCAGGCACCGTTGTAACTCTTGAACAGTGCAAAGCAGCTATTGCTGCCGGTGCTAAATACATTATCTCTCCCGGTTTCGACCCTGAAATCGTTGGCTACTGTGTAGAAAACAACGTTCCGGTAACTCCCGGTTGTACTAATCCTTCCGAAGTTTCAATTGCTCAAAAAATGGGCCTTGAAGTTGTTAAGTTCTTCCCTGCCGAAGCAGCAGGCGGTCTTAAGGTATTAAAGGCTCTTGCAGGTCCTTTCCCAAATATGCGCTTTATTCCCACAGGCGGAATTTCTCCTGCAAATTTAGGTGAATATCTTGCATTTCCGAAAATTATTGCTTGCGGCGGCAGTTGGATGGTGCCCGAAAAGTTGGTTGATAACTGCCAGTGGGACGACATTACCGAACTTGCTAAAGAAGCTGTACTTACTATGCTTGATGCTAAGATTAAGCATATCGGTATAAATTCTAAAGATGAAGAAGAATGCGAAAAGACAGCAGGTCTTTTATCAAGCATTTGCGGAAAAGCCAAGGATTACCGCACAAAATCAATTTTCGCAGGCAAAGAATTTGAGGTTATGAAGTTTATGGGCGTTGGCAAATGCGGTCATATTGGTCTTTCGGTAACCTCTGTTAAACGCGCTGTCCGTTTCTTTGAGTCTCAGGGCTTTGAGTTTGACGAAAGCTCAATTACCTATGATGATAAGGGTGAAATAAACTTTATCTACTTCAAAGAAGAAATCGGCGGTTTCGGCGTTCATCTTGTAAACGCATAAAAATAAAGCGATAGCCTTTTTTTAGGGTTGTCGCTTTAATTTTAAAGAGGTAAAAATTATGAAACTAAAGTTTAATGAAGAGGGCAAAAAGCAACCCGATCCGTTTATTTTTGAAGACGGCGATATGCTTTATATGTATGTTTCTGATATGACCGGCCCCGGTGTTTCCGCCTATAAATGTAACGACCTTTTCGGTGTATGGGAATATATCGGTGTTGTAACAAAAGGGGAGGGTATGGAAAGCTTTTGGGCGCCCTCGGTTATAAAAATTGATAATTCTTATTATATGTATTTATCTTTCAACAGTGAGCACGGCTGTCAGCATATGCATGTTTTAAAAAGCGACTCTCCCGAAGGTCCTTTTGAAAATCCTGTTCACCTTTACGACCGTTTCTCTATTGACTCTCATATGGTGCAAACCGAAAAAGGTCTTTATCTTTGGTATGCAGAGAATAAGCTGGATAGAGATTTAAAGGGAACAAGGGTTTTTGTTGACAGATTTATCGATCCCTTTACCCCCGAGCATAATGCTAAAGAGGTTATTCTGCCGTCATTTCCTGAAGAAAGATTTACTCCTCAGTGCAACGAAAAAGACGGTGACTGGTACACAATAGAGGGGGCTTTCTGGTTTAAAGAGGGCGACTATCAGTATGTTATGTACAGCGGCGGCTGTTTTGAGGACGATACATATCATTTGGGCTATGTGTCTGCCAAGTCTGATGAAGCCGACCTTAAAAAAGTTGTTTTTATAAAGCATACAAAATACGGAAAATTTGATCCTGTTATTATTAAAAATGATTTTGAAGAGGGCACGGGGCATAACAGCGTTATAAAGTATAAAGGTGAATATTACGCCATTTACCACGGCAGAGATATAGGAGAAAGAAAAGAAGGTCCTTTTGTTGAACAAAGAACGGCGAGAGTCTGCAAACTTACCGTTAGAGACGGCATTATTACCGCTGAGCGCTTTGAAGACAGAGTATAAAAATTAAGGTCGGGATGCCCCGACCTTTTTTATATAGCAATATGCACAAAAAATAGTATAAAATGTAATTTTATGTTGAAAAAGCATACTATATGTGGTAGAATGCTATAAAAAGAAATAGGAAAGCCTATTTGTTTTAAAAATCTATTTTTAGTGAGGGGTCAAAAAAATGGAAAACAAATTAGTTTATGACATTGGCGATAAGCCAAAATTCGGGCAAATGCTTGTTTTTGCCTTCCAGCAGGTACTTGCTATTCTTGCTGCTACCATTCTTGTTCCTGTAATCGTAGGTAACGGAATGAGTCAGTCTGCAGCGTTATTCGGTGCAGGTGTAGGTACTCTTGTTTATCAGTTGTTTACCAAATTTAAAAGTCCTGTGTTCTTAGGTTCGTCCTTTGCGTTTATCGGTTCTATGTGTGCTGCTTTTGCAGGCGCCGCTTCAATTTCTGCAGGTTATGCAGGTCTTGTTATCGGTGCAGTGATGGCAGGTCTTGTTTATGTGGTTATTGCTATCATTGTTAAGATTGCAGGCGTAGCCTGGATTAACAAACTTATGCCTGTTGTTGTAATCGGACCTACCGTTGCTCTTATCGGACTTTCTCTTGCTGTAAATGCAGTAAATGACCTTACTGTAGGCAAGGTTGAAGGCGGCAGTCCCTATGTTGCTCTTATTTGCGGTATTATTACTTTATTCTCTATCTTTGCTTTCTCTGTTTACGGCAAGAAAATGGCAAAACTTATTCCCTTTATTTTAGGAATTTTGGTAGGTTATGCTGTTGCCGCTATCTTTACAGTAATAGGTATTGCTACCAATAATGTTTCACTTCAGCTTATCAACTTTGCTGCATTCAAGGATATGACAATATTTGCAATACCTGATTTCTCTTTCGTTGAGGCCCTCAAGGGCGTTAAAGAAATCGATGCTTCCTTTATTGCTACTGTTGCTGTAGCTTATGTTCCTGTTGCATTCGTTGTATTTGCAGAACATATTGCTGACCACAAGAACCTTTCTTCTATCATCAATAAAGACCTACTCGAAGATCCCGGTCTTCATAGAACTCTTCTTGGTGACGGTATCGGTTCTATGGCAGGCGCTTTCTTTGGCGGTTGCCCCAACACCACTTACGGTGAGTCTGTTGGTTGTGTAGCTATCACCAAAAACGCATCTGTAGTTACCATTACTACAACTGCTGTTATGTGTATGGTTATCTCTTTCTTCGGACCTTTCGTTACTTTCCTTTCTTCTATTCCTAACTGTGTAATGGGCGGCGTTTGCGTAGCACTTTACGGTTTTATCGCTGTTTCAGGTCTTAAGATGATTCAAAAGGTAGACCTTAATGACAGCAGCAACCTCTTCGTTGTTTCTGCTATTCTTATCCCCGGTATCGGCGGTTTGAGCGTTTCTTTCGGCAAGGTTACTATTACTACTATTGCTTGCGCTCTTATCCTCGGTATCATTGCTAACAAAGTTCTTCATATTAAAAAAGGTTCTGAAGACGAGGAGTAATTTCTAATGAAGCATTACGATAACGTAACTATATTTAACCATCCGCTTATAAATCACAAAATTGCCATACTTCGTGATGAAAAAACAAGTATGAAAGAATTTCGTGAGCTTATAGAGGAAATCACCACCCTTATGACCTTTGAGTGTCTTAAAGAGGGTGTACCTACCACCGAAAAACAGGTTAAAACGCCTCTTGAAACATGCACACAGCGTGTGGTTAAGGACAATGCAATAGTTATCGTGCCCATACTCAGAGCAGGTCTTGGTATGGTGAACGGTATTCACGTGCTGTTTCCTTCTGCAAGAGTAGGACATATCGGTATGTACAGAAATGAAGAAACTCTTCAGCCCTGTGAATATTATTGCAAACTTCCTGACGGAATTGAAGATAAACTTGTTCTGCTTGTTGATCCTATGCTAGCTACCGGCGGCAGCGCTTGTGACGCTATTGCATCTCTTAAAAAGCGTGGCTGTAAGGATATTAAATTTATGGCAGTTATTGGTGCGCCCGAGGGTGTAAGCAAGGTTGCCGAAACACATCCTGATGTTCATATTTTCGTTTCAACTCTTGATAGATGTCTTAATGAAAACGGATATATTTTACCCGGACTGGGCGATGCAGGCGACAGACTTTTCGGAACAAAATAATTCTTTATAAAATCAAAAAACGGTGCTTGACGGCGCCATTTTTTCTTTACAAATCAGCACTTTTGTGGTATCCTAAGATTAAGAAAACAGTAAAGGAAAAAGCTTATGGATAATTTTAATTTTTATTCACCCACATATTTTGAATTCGGTAAAAATACCGAGGAAAAAGCGGGTGAACTTGTAAAGAAATTCGGCGGCAGTAAGGTGCTTATTCATTTTGGCGGCGGAAGTGTTGTACGCTCGGGCCTTCTTGACAGGGTAAAAGAGTCGCTTGATAAAGAAAAACTAAGTTATGTTTTGCTGGGCGGCGTTAAGCCAAACCCCGTAAGTTCACTTGTTTATGAGGGTATTGACCTTTGCAAAAAAGAGAATATAGACTTTATTTTGGCTGTTGGCGGCGGCAGTGTTATTGACTCTGCAAAGGCAATAGCCTTAGGCGCAGTTTATGACGGCGATTTCTGGGACTTTTTCGGTTATGGTCCCGTTGAAAACGCGTTGCCTGTGGGCACGGTGCTTACCATTTCCGCGGCAGGCAGTGAGGGTAGCCCCAACACCGTTATAACCCACGAAAAAGGAATGTATAAGCGCAGTACAAGAGGGGACTGTCTGCGTCCGAAATTCAGTATATTAAACCCTGCACTTACCGAAACGCTGCCTGCTTACCAAACGGCTTGCGGTGTAACCGATATAATCGCGCATCTTTATGAAAGATACCTTACCACCACAAAAGAAGTTGAGGTTACCGACAGACTTATCGAAGCGCTTATTCTCACAATGAAACACGAAGCGCCTAAAGTAATAGACAATCCTCACGATTACGAGGCAAGAGCCAACATTATGTGGGCAGGAATGCTTGCTCACAATAATGTCTGCGGTGTAGGTCGTACTCAGGACTGGAACAGCCATTCCTTCGGTCACGAGCTGTCTGCTCTTTACGACTGCGCACACGGCGCAAGTCTTGCGGTGGCTATGCCGGCGGTGCTTAGCTATGTAATGAAAAACGATGTTATGAGATTTGCAAAAATAGCTAACAGAGTATGGGGCTGTGATATGGATTTTGACCATCCCGAAGTAACCGCTATGGCAGGTATAACCGCTTTTAAAAATTTCCTTATATCTATCGGTATGCCCAAAAACTTTGATGAGTTGGGCGCAAGGGAAGAGGATATTGACCGCCTTGTAGAAACTCTCTGCTGCTCTCCCGAGAGAAACGGCTATATAGAGGGCTATGTTAAACTCAGTAAAGAAGACTGTAAAAACATTTACCGTCTTATGCTTTAATTTTTGAAAGGATGATTTTATGGAATTTGTTATTATTGCTATTATTTTGGTGCTTTTACTTCTTTGCCTTAGGGTAGTTCCTCAGGCAACCGAGTATGTAATTGAGCGACTTGGTAAATATAAGTATACCTGGGGCGCAGGTCTGCATTTTCTCGTACCGGTTATTGACCGTATTGCAAAAAGAGTAACCCTTAAAGAGCAGGTGCTTGATTCTCCTCCTCAGCCTGTTATTACTAAGGATAACGTTACAATGCAGATAGATACCGTTGTTTACTTCAAGGTTTTTGATGCTAATCTTTTCACCTACGGTGCTGTTAACCCTATAAGCGCACTTTCTAATCTTGCCGCAACTACACTTCGTAATATAGTTGGTGAACTTGAACTTGACGATACCCTTACTTCCCGTGATACCATAAACGGCAAAATGACCGAAATTCTTGACTGTGCTACTGATCAGTGGGGTATTAAGGTAAATCGAGTTGAGCTTAAAAATATTATTCCCCCTGCCGAAATTCAAAACGCTATGGAAAAGCAGATGAAGGCAGAGCGCGACAGACGTGAAACCTTGCTTGAGGCTCAGGGACACAAAGCCGCCGTTATCACCCGCGCAGAAGGTGATAAACAGGCTATGATTCTTGCGGCTGAAGGTGAAAGAGATGCCCGTATTGCCAGAGCAGAGGGTGAAGCAAAGGCTATTTTACTTGCAAAACAGGCAGAGGCAGACGGTCTTGCCGCCCTTAAATCTGCGCAGGTTGATGCCGCCGTATTAGAACTTAAAAAGTATGAAGCCCTTATTTCTATGTCCAACGGTAAAGCATCAAAGATAATTGTGCCTACCGATGCGGTTGATATGACCAAATCAAACGTTATGTTCTCCGAAACCTCGGGCCTTGGCGACGTAACTACCTCTGCAAAAGAAGACGCCCCCGCAAAGAAAAAAGATATTTGCTGTGATTAAAAAAGAGGTCGAAAGACCTCTTTTTTCTTAATTCTTGAATTTACGGGGTATGTGTGATAGAATAGTCTCGTTAGGGGAGAGAAAAATGAGATACAAAAAACCTGACCGTTTTTGTTACCGCCTTGCACAAGCGGTATCAGCGGTGGTTGCACGGCTTATTTTTAAAAGGCAGATAATAAGAAATGAAGTCAAAGGACAAAAAGGTCCTTTTGTTATAATTGCAAATCATCAGGCGGCTTATGATTTCGTGAACCTTATCGGTATAACAAGCAGAACAATGACCTTTGTGATAAGCAATTCTTTCTATAAAAGTCTGCCTATCAGAAAGTTCCTTGATAAAATCGGCGTTATTCCCAAACAGCAGTTTCAGACTACCGTTAAGGATATGCGTGATATGAAGGCTGTTGTTGATGCAGGAAACCCCCTTGTAATTTACCCTGCAGGTCTTATGTGCGAAGACGGTATTTCAACCCCCATCCCTTCGGCTACATATAAGTTTTTAAAATGGCTTGGTGTTGACGCTTTTGTTGCCCGTACATACGGTACTTATTTTGCTATGCCTAAATGGAGTAAGGGGATGCGAAGAGGAAAAACCTTTCTTGATGTGTATAAACTTTTTGATAAAGAAGAACTTAAAACTGCCTCTTTAGAGGAAATTAAAGAAAAAACCGACTCCGCTTTGCTTTTTGATGCCTACAGAGAGCAGGAAGAAAGAAAAGTAGTATATGCCAAAAAAGGCAATATTGAGGGTATTGAAAACGTGCTTTATATTTGCCCTGAATGTAAGGGTGAATTTTCAATTAAGGTAAAAGACGGTAATACTATTTACTGTGAAAAATGCGGTTTTGAAGAATATAGCGATAAATATTCCTTCTTGCATAAAAAGAAAGGAAGAGAAGAAGTTCGCTATGTATCAGACTGGAGCAAATTTATCTTTAAAACCCTTAAAGAAGAAATTAAAAACGGAAAACTTACAGAACTTTCCTGTCAAACCGATATCAAAATGATTGACGAGAAAAAGAACAAATTCGTTTTAGTGGGAAAGGGAAGTGTAACGCTAAATTGTGAGGGTTTTGTTTTAAAGGGTGAAGTCTGTGGAGATAAAGCCGAAATATTTACCTCAATAAACGGCGTACCTACATTACCGTTTTCACCGGGAAAATACTTTGAAATACAAAACGGCGAAGATATTTACCGCTGTGTTTTAAGTGATGGTAAACTTGTTATGAAGTTTATAAATATGGTTAAAAGTTTCTATGAACTAAAAGCCGAAAATCAAATTATCGCTTAAAGCATTTCGTTTAAAAGGAGAAACAAAATGAATTTTGTGAGTGAACCATCGAAACAAATTGCCTGTTTGGCGGAATATGACGTTATTGTTTGCGGTGGCGGTATAGCAGGTATAAGCGCTGCTTTAGCATCAGCAAGACAAGGCGCAAAAACCATGCTTATTGAAAGAGAATATATGCTTGGTGGTTTGGCTACTGCCGGTCTTATTGCTATTTATCTTCCCATTTGTGACGGTTGCGGCAGGCAGGTTTCCTTTGGTATAGCTGAAGAACTGCTTAAACTCTCTATAAAAGAAGGTAGCGAAGCGAGGCATTTGCCTGAGTGTTGGAAAAACGAAGCAAGTATTGAGGAAAGAAGTAAGCATCGTTATACTATTCAGTACGACCCCTCGGTTTTTGCCATACTTGCCGAAAAACTTCTTTTAAAAGAAGGCGTTAATATTCTTTACGGCACAACAGTTTGCAGTACCTTAATGAATGACCAAAAGATCTCCCATTTGCTTGTGGAAAACAAATCAGGCAGACAGGCATTTAAAGCTAAAAGTGTTGTTGACGCCACGGGCGATGCAGATATAGTTCATTTAAGCGGTGAAGATGAAGCTCTTTTCGGTCAAGGCAACGTTCTTGCCGGTTGGTTCTATGAATTTATAAACGGCAAAAAACATTTAAGATTAGTTGGCGCGTCCGACGTTCCCGATGAAGATAAGGATAAAGAATCCTGTGAATTGCTTACCAAGCGTAGATTTACAGGACTTGACGCAGCTGAAATAACCGAGCAGGTTATAATGGGACACAGCGTTACTTTAGAACATTTTCTCAAAAACGGCGGTGTTAGCGACGACCACTCAATAGCCACTATTTCCTCCATACCTCAGGTACGAATGACCCGTCGGGTTAAAGGCATTGTCTGCATTGATACAAAGGATGAGCACAAGGAATACAGCGACAGTGTAGGTCTTTTCTCCAACTGGAAAAAGAATGGGCCCGTATATGAACTTCCTTTCTCCACCCTTTACGGTGCAAAGGTTAAAAATCTTCTTTGCGCAGGTAGAAATATCTCCGCTACCGATGCTATGTGGGACGTAACCCGCGTTATCCCCGTATGCGCAGTTAGTGGCGAAGCTGCAGGTGTAGCCGCTGCTATGAGTGATGATTTTTCAAAAATAGACTATAATTTACTTGCTAAAAAACTTCGTGAAAACGGCGTTATATTACACGAAAGGGATCTTTAATAATGATACTCGCAATAGATATTGGCAACACAAACGTAACTCTTGGTGTTTGCAAAAATGATAAATTTGTTTTAACGGCACGTCTTGCTACCGATTTGGGCAGAACAAGCGACCAATATGCCATTGATATTAAAGATGTTCTCTCCCTTCACGGTGAGGATTATAAAAGTATTGAGGGCTGTATTATTTCTTCGGTTGTGCCCTCTGTAGGCAATGCTGTAGCAAAGGGTATTGAGGCTTTATGCAAGGTTGTCCCCTTAGTGCTGGGACCGGGGCTTAAAACAGGTCTTGATATAAAAATAGATAACCCTGCACAGCTTGGCGCTGACCTTGCTGCAGGTGCAGTAGGTGCCATAGGTAAGTATGAGCTCCCCTGTATAGTTATTGATATGGGCACCGCAACCACTATAAGCCTTATAGGTAAAAACGGTGAAATGCTGGGCGGCGCTATTGCCGCAGGTGTACGCCTTACTTTAAAGGCGCTGTTTGAAAATACTGCCCAACTTCCGTCCGTAAATATAGAGGCTCCAAGCAGTGTTATCGGCACAAACACCGTTGACTGTATGAAATCGGGCCTTGTTTACGGCGCCGCCGCAATGATAGACGGAATAGTAGAGCGTATGGAAAACGAATACGGTGCTGTTGAAACCGTGGTGGCTACAGGCGGTCTTTCTAAAGAGATTATCCGTCACTGTAAGAAAGATATTGTTTATGATGAAAATCTGCTTTTAGACGGACTTCTCACTATTTATAAAAAGAATATTTAATTTGTTTAATCCCGCGAAAGCGGATTAAAATATTATGAACTGTACTCGCTTTGCGTGACAGTATCGGAGGTATTTTTATGACAAACGTAAGTAGGAAAGTGAAGACACAAAAAATGGTGCTTGGCGCAGTGCTGACCGCTTTGGTTGTAGTGCTTCAGCTTATGGGCTCCTTTATTAAATTGGGACCATTTTCGGTGTCACTTGTGCTGGTGCCTATCGTTATAGGTGCTGCTTTGTGCGGTGCGGGAATCGGCGCATGGCTTGGCTTAGTCTTTGGTGTGGCAGTGCTTCTTAGCGGTGACGCGGCGGCATTTTTGTCCATCAATGTTTTCGGAACCATAGTTACGGTGCTTTTAAAGGGCGCACTTTGCGGACTTTTGGCAGGTATCACTTATAAGCTTTTAGAAAAAAGTAACCGCTATGTTGCCGTAATTTGTGCGGCGGTGGTTTGCCCCATAGTAAATACGGGCGTATTTTTGCTAGGCTGTGTTGTTTTCTTCCTGAAAACTATTGCCGAGTGGGGCGCGGCTTCAGGTTTTTCTAATACTGTAGGTTATATGTTTTTAGGTCTTGCAGGTGGCAACTTCCTCTTTGAACTTGCAACTAACATTATCCTCGCTCCCGTAATACTCAGGGTTATTTCTCTGGCAAAGAAAAATTAAAAAATGGCAGTGTTTTTTGGAAAAATGTTCAAAAAACACTGCTTTTTTACTTAATAGTTGAATCAAAAGGTAAAATTTAAGAAAAACTTAAAAAAATACTTTATTTTTTATATATAATTTGATATAATAAATTGGATACTCGAAAGAGTCAGTTAAAAATTGGAGAAATCCATAAAATATAGGAGGTTGATTCGTAATGAGTCACAAGTTTGTTTACCTGTTTAGCGAAGGCGACGCTTCTATGCGTGAGCTTCTCGGCGGTAAAGGTGCTAACCTTGCAGAAATGACCAAAATCGGTCTTCCTGTTCCTCAGGGCTTCACCGTTACTACCGAAGCATGTACTCAGTATTATGAGGACGGCAGAAAAATCAATGATGATATCCAGGCACAGATTATGGAATACATCGATAAAATGGAAGGCATTACCGGCAAAAAGTTCGGCGATAAGGAAAATCCCCTTCTCGTATCGGTTCGTTCCGGTGCTCGTGCTTCAATGCCCGGTATGATGGATACTATTCTTAACCTCGGTCTTAACGAAGACGTTGTTGAAACTATGGCTGCAAAGAGCGGTAACGCTCGTTGGGCTTATGACTGCTACAGAAGATTCATTCAGATGTATTCTGACGTAGTTATGGAAGTTGGTAAGAAGTATTTTGAAGAGCTTATCGACAAAATGAAGGAAGAAAAGGGTGTAACTCAGGACGTTGAGCTTACTGCTGACGATCTTAAGACACTTGCAGAACAGTTCAAGGCTGAATACAAGAACAAAATCGGTAAAGATTTCCCCACTGATCCTAAGGAGCAGTTAATGGGCGCTGTTGAAGCTGTATTCAGAAGCTGGGACAACCCCCGTGCAAACGTTTACCGTCGTGACAACGATATTCCTTATAGCTGGGGTACCGCTGTTAACGTACAGATGATGGCATTCGGTAATATGGGTGATAACTGCGGTACAGGTGTTGCCTTTACCCGTGACCCCGCTACCGGTGAAAAGGGCCTTATGGGTGAATTCCTTACCAACGCTCAGGGTGAAGACGTTGTTGCAGGTGTTCGTACTCCTATGCCCATTGCTGAAATGGCTGATAAGTTCCCCGCAGCATTTGAAGAATTCAATAAGGTTTGCGCACTTCTCGAAGACCATTACAGAGATATGCAGGATATGGAATTCACCGTTGAAGACGGTAAACTCTATATGCTTCAGACCAGAAACGGTAAGAGAACCGCTAAGGCTGCTCTCAAAATCGCTTGTGACCTCGTTGACGAAGGTATGATCGATAAGAAACAGGCTGTTGCTATGATCGATCCCAGAAACCTTGATACACTTCTCCATCCTCAGTTCGATGCTAAGGCACTTAAGGCTGCTACTCCTGCAGGTAAGGGCCTCGGCGCTTCTCCCGGTGCTGCTTGCGGTAAGGTTGTATTTACTGCTGAAGATGCAGAGGAATGGAACAACCGCGGCGAAAAGGTTATCCTTGTTCGTCTTGAAACCTCTCCTGAAGATATCACCGGTATGAAGGCTTCTCAGGGTATTCTTACCGTTCGTGGTGGTATGACTTCTCACGCTGCCGTTGTTGCTCGTGGTATGGGTACCTGCTGCGTATCCGGTTGTGGCGAAATCATTATGGATGAAGAAAATAAACAGTTCACTCTTGCAGGTAAAACCTACAAAGAGGGAGACTATATTTCTATTGACGGTTCTACCGGTAACATCTACGGCGAAATCATCCCCACCGTTGATGCTGAAATCGCAGGTGAGTTCGGCAGAATTATGGCTTGGGCTGATGAGTTCAGAACACTTAAGGTTCGTACCAATGCTGATACTCCTGCCGATGCTAAGAAGGCAAGAGAACTCGGTGCTGAAGGTATCGGTCTTTGCCGTACTGAGCATATGTTCTTCGAAGCTGAAAGAATTGCTGCTTTCCGTGAAATGATTTGTGCTGATACCGTAGAAGAAAGAGAAGCAGCTCTTGCTAAGATTCTTCCTTATCAGCAGGGCGACTTTGAGAAGCTTTACGAAGCTCTTGAAGGCTATCCCGTATGTATCCGTTTCCTTGATCCTCCTCTCCATGAGTTCGTTCCTACCGAAGAGGCTGACATTAAGGCTCTTGCTAAGGCTCAGGGCAAAACTGTTCAGGACATTAAGAATATCATTTCTTCTCTCCATGAATTTAACCCCATGATGGGACATCGTGGTTGCCGTCTTGCAGTTACCTATCCTGAAATTGCTAAGATGCAGACCGCTGCTGTTATCCGTGCAGCTATCAATGTTAAGAAAGCTCATCCCGACTGGAATCTCGTTCCCGAGATTATGATTCCTCTTACCGGTGAGGTTAAGGAACTTAAATACGTTAAGAACGTAGTTGTTGCTACTGCTGACGCTGAAATTGCCGCTGCAGGCGCTGACCTCAAGTACGAAGTTGGTACTATGATGGAAATCCCCAGAGCTTGTCTTACTGCTGATGAGGTTGCTACTGAGGCTGAATTCTTCTGCTTCGGTACTAACGACCTTACTCAGATGACCTTCGGCTTTAGCCGTGACGATGCAGGTAAGTTCCTTACTGCATACTATGACAGCAAGATCTACGAAAACGATCCCTTTGCTAAACTTGACCAGAACGGCGTAGGTAAACTTATGGATATGGCTGTTACCCTCGGTAAGAAAGCTCGTCCTTCTATCCACTGCGGTATCTGTGGTGAGCACGGCGGTGACCCTGTTTCCGTTGAGTTCTGCCATAAGATTGGCCTCGACTACGTATCCTGCTCACCCTTCCGTGTGCCGATTGCACGCCTCGCCGCCGCTCAGGCTGCTATTAAAGAATCTAAGTAATTAGGTTTATTGTTATGGGACAAAGTGTTTTAGCGTGAAATCGCATAAAAGGGACAAAACTTTTTAGCGTGAACACTTAAAATAAAACTACCTTGATTTCCCTACAAAAGCTAAAATTATCCGCCCGAAGAAATTCGGGCGGATTTATTATATTGCCTTCAAACCGTAATATTTAGTGAAAATCGTTGCATTTTTTTTGTGAACATGATATACTCTAATTGGATTCAAAAAACACGTATGTTAATATAGAATAGGATGGTATAATTATTATGTATATGAAATTAAAAGATGGTAAGTCAAAAGTGCTCACATTGAGTTACGATGATGGTGTTGTACAGGATATTAGGCTGATTGAAATTCTGAATAAATACGGCATCAAGGCAACGTTCAACATAAACACAGGATTGTATCTGTCGGAAGAAGCAACTCGCGAAAAGTTTTATGGTAGAATGAAGTTGTCCGAAGCAAAGAAGTTGTATATAAAATCAGGTCATGAGGTTGCTGTTCATGCTTTGACGCATCCTTTTTTAGAGAAGATAAAGACAGAGGAAATTTTCACGGAAATTATAGAAGACAGAAAAAACATTGAACAACAGTATGGCACATTAGCAAGGGGAATGGCATATCCTTTTGGTACATTTAATGATGAAGTAGTAAGTGCTTTGGAAAAATGTGGAATCTGCTATTCAAGGACAACTAAAACAACCGAAAGTTTCAGATTCCCTGAAAACTGGCTAACACTTCACCCAACCTGTCATCATAACAATCAAAAACTTATGGAGCTGGCTAAGAAATTCATTGAAGAGAAAAACCGCTATTGTTGTGATAATTGGTTATTTTATGTATGGGGACACAGCTATGAGTTTGACCATAATGACAATTGGGAAGTTATTGAAAAATTTGCCGAGTATATTGGTGGACGTGAAGATATTTGGTATGCTACTAACATAGAAATATACGATTATGTAAAAGCATATGAGCGTCTTGAAACCAGCATTGATAAACGCATTATCCATAATCCTTCTTCAATAGATGTCTGGTTTTTTGAACAAAACAAAACATATTGCGTAAAAGGTGGACAAACTCTGTACATATAATAATTTTGATAGTTAGAATAACTTTCCCTCTTTTGCTAATAGCAGCACAGGCTGCAATTAAAGAATCTAAGTAATTAGGTTTATAAAGTAAAAATTATCCGCCCGAGGAATCGGGCGTATTTCTTTTTGCGAAATCCTTTTCATTTTGTGCAAGGCGTGGTATAATAGAACAAAAGGAGATAATATTATGGGTACTTTTCTTTTTGATTTTGATGGTACTTTAGTGGATTCTATGCCTACGTTCATATCTGCAATGCTTAGAATATTAAATGAAAATAACATTTCGTACAGTAACGATATAATAAAAATAATAACACCTCTTGGAATAAACGGTACAGCAGAATATTACATAAATACGCTGGGTGTCAATAAATCCAAA
>JAZNAG010000090.1:0-1582 GCA_045586405.1 Acutalibacteraceae bacterium
AATCAAATACCATCAAACAAAAAGAGGGACAAGCTACCTATAGCTTGTTCTTTTTTTGTTAGATGTAGTGGGTAAGGGATAAAAAAGCTATATAATATATATAGTAAGGAAAGGAAAAAACAGCGAGAAAAAAAGAATAAAAAAAATAAAAAAAATTTAAAAAAGCGCGTAAAAACAGTTGACAGGGGATATAGAGGTGTGGTAATATAACAAAGCTGTCCCGTTAGGACGGCGCGTATAGAAACAGCTTACAGGCAGTACCAAGAAGGGTAAACGGTGTAGGCGGGCCAAGTATAGAAATACCTCTGGTTAAGCATAAGGAATGGAAACAGGTCTTATGTTTTTTTATACGAAAAATGGCACATTGACAACTGCATAACACAAACAAATATTGAATACGAGTAAAGCAAAAACGAGTAATATGGAAACATAAATACTAAGAAAGCTTAAAAGTAGTCTTGTAAGAAAGAAACATTAGAGCAAAGACACGGAGATACGAAAGTATCACGAGACAAAGCAAATAAGAGCGTATGGAGGATGCCTAGGCATCAGGCGCCGATGAAGGACGTGACAAGCTGCGAAAAGCTGCGGGGAGCTGCAAATAAGCCTAGATCCGCAGATATCCGAATGTGGGAACACACTCAGCAATGAGAATCGCAAGAGCGAGGGGAACCCGGGGAACTGAAACATCTTAGTACCCGGAGGAAGAGAAAATAAACTAATGATTACCTAAGTAGTGGCGAGCGAACGGGTAAGAGCCCAAACCTAACATAGAAATATCTTAGGGGTATGGAGTAACGCCAAAGCATAGTCTAAGATTTAGCTGAACGGTATTGGAAAAGCCGACAAAAAAAGGTGAAAGTCCTGTAAGCGAAAAAGAATAGACGTGTGAGTTACATCCGGAGTACCATCGAGCACGAGAAATTCGGTGGGAAGGAGGGAGGCCCATCTCCCAAGGCTAAATACGACCTGATGACCGATAGAGTATAGTACCGTGAGGGAAAGGTGAAAAGAACCCCGGGAGGGGAGTGAAAGAGAACCTGAAACCATATGCTTACAAGCAGAGGGAGCGCAAGTGACCTCGTACTTTTTGTAGAACGGGCCGGCGAGTTACGTTGTGTTGCAAGGTTAAGGTACTAAGTACCGGAGCCGCAGCGAAAGCGAGTTTAAAAAGGGCGTATAGTAGCATGACGTAGACCCGAAACCTAATGACCTAACCATGAGCAGGATGAAGCAGAAGTAAAATTTTGTGGAGGTCCGAACACACGCCTGTTGAAATAGTCGGTGATGACTTGTGGTTAGCGGAGAAATTCCAAACGAATTAGGATATAGCTGGTTCTCCTCGAAATAGCTTTAGGGCTAGCCTCAACGTTAAGAATATCGGGGGTAGAGCACTGAATGGGCTAGGGGCCTTCACGGGTTACCGAACCTTATCAAACTTCGAATACCGAAAATTTATAGTTGGGAGTCAGACAGTGTGAGATAAGTTTCATTGTCAAAAGGGAAACAGCCCAGACCCACAGCTAAGGACCCCAAATGTAAGTTAAGTGTAAAAGGATGTGTTGTTGCTAAAACAACCAGG
>JAZNAG010000091.1:0-35190 GCA_045586405.1 Acutalibacteraceae bacterium
ATGTGGGGGCGAAGGATATGCCGGCAGCGATGAGAATGGTCCGAAGGTTTGCGACCAATGCGGCGGTAACGGTCATATAACGCATGGCAACTGTGGCGGAACCGGAATCGTCCCTTGTCAGGGATGTCGTGGATCAGGAAACTGCAATGCCTGCGGCGGAACAGGAAAGCCGAATGCTTGATATGGAAATAGAAGCGGAAATAAGGTAAAAACAGAAGCCTTTCTGCAAGGAATATAAGGGCGAAAGACGGGTTATCTTTCTCATATGACAGGTTCCTCCTCGCGAAGATTAAACTTATTTATCTTAATTATATCATATAGAACAAACTAACACGAGTATTTCCAACATTGTAAATGACATTTGTGGAAACAACCTTTTGTTTATACCCGACCGGCAAGAGTAATAAAATCACAACGCTCTCTCCAATGCTCGCTAAACTTATAGGCATGGAGTTTGGTTACGATCCGAAGTGGATTCTAAACGGGAATAAAGAAGTATAGCAAAAGCCGAATGAGTTTCTTAACGCTCATTCGGCTTTGTGACAGTTTGAATATTTAGTTTTGGCTGCTCAGAGTATGTATTTCTGACGCATATTTAGAATGATTTTCTCTCCTTTCTAAAATCGCCGAAAAACCCTGTTTTGACACCAATGCGTTCAATGGGGCAAACTGCTCAAAAACCGCACCAATACTGACTATTTTACGGTTTGCCCTATTATAACACAAGCCTCTATACGGCGTACAATACCTGTTGCTTTCATATATAAATCAATCTCCTTGTCTTACAAAATACGCTGTTATTATCTGTGATAAAAAGGAGATTTATACTGTGGGGATTTACTTTTTATGCTATTTGTGATACACTACATAAAAATAAAAGTAAGGGGACTATATTATGAAAGTTTTGAAATTTTTATCAGGTATTACATTATCTGTTATAGTTGCCGCTGTTGCAGTTTTTATAGAAAACCTTTTGCCTATTCATTTAATCGGCGGCGCTGTAATTGCGATGTTTATTGGTATGATAGTTAATCATTTTAGCGGTAAAAACAGTTTTTTTGCATCAGGCGTTAGATTTACATCAAAGAAAGTCCTTAAATTTGCTATTATATTGCTCGGTCTTTCTCTTAATATCAACACAATTTTACACGTTGGCAAAATGTCGCTTGTGGTTATGATATTTACTCTTGCAACCTGTTTCGGCGGAGGTTACTTTATTGGCAAGGCATTAGGACTAAACTGGAAACTTTCTAATCTTATTTCTGCAGGAACCGGAATTTGCGGCGGGTCGGCTATTGCCGCTATTGCGCCTACAATAGATGCAGAGGACAGCGATGTTGCTTATGCTATATCAGCTACATTCCTTTTTGATATGGCGATGATAGTGTTGTTTCCAATTATGGGAAGGGCGATGGGTATGAGCGCTGAAGCCTTTGGCATTTGGGCGGGAACAGCGGTTAATGATACCTCGTCGGTTGTGGCAACGGGTTATGCTTTTTCGGAAGCGGCAGGTGATTTTGCGACTATGGTAAAGCTAACTCGTACACTTTCAATTATTCCTACTGTACTGACTTTTGCTTTAATTCAAATGAACCTAAAAAGAAAAGAAGCCATCAAAAGCGGAGAAAACGAAAAAGGAATTAAAGCCAATTTCAGTTTTTCTAAAATTTTTCCCTGGTTTATTTTAGGCTTTTTGGGTATGTCAATAGTAGCAAGTATATTTACTATTCCTACCGAAATAGTTTCTGCAACAAAATCGGCAAGCAAATTTTTAATGGTTTGCTCTCTTGCGGCAATAGGGCTTAACACATCGTTTAAGGATATGAAAAAATCGGGCATAAAACCTATGCTACACGGATTTATTATTTCGGCGCTGGTTGTTATCGTAGCCCTTGTAGTTGAAATTGCATTGGGGATTGTATAAAAAAAGCGGAGTTTTACTCCGCTTTTTTTGTTGTCTTTATTTCTTTTCGGTATTGATTTCATTCAAGAACTTTTTAGCGTCTTTAATGAAACTTGCCGTAATGAGAATCATAACAATTCCTATGGGGAAGGCAGCTATTATACTTACAGACTGCAGATTACTCATAGAACTTTCTGAGAAAATCAAAGCGATGGGCAATACAATAAGAAGTACGCACCACATAAACTGAATCCATTTGCTTGGAGATTCGTTCTGATCTAACTTTTTATAGCTGTAGCAAGAAGCAATAAGAGCTATTGAGTCAAAAGAAGTGGCGTAAAACAGCATCATAGTCAAGAGAACTATTGCCAATACTACGGGGGCAAGAGGTAATGTGTTGATAATATTAATGATTACTTCATATAAGTCGCCCGTTTCGTTGTAGATAGAAATAAAATCTATAGCACCCGAAACCTGTTTGCCCAAAGAATAATTTCCAAGAATAATAAAGCTTAAAATTGTGGAACCTACGCCAAAGCAGTAACCGCCTAAAATTGTTTGACGGATAGTTCTGCCTTTTGAAATGCTTCCTATAAAGAAGGGAGCTGCTACGCACCATACCATCCAATAAGCCCAGTAGAAGATAGTCCAGTTCTGGGGGAAAGAAGTGGTGCGGCTCGGATCGGTATAGGTAGAGAGTTCAAAGAAGTTCTGAACCATAGTACCCAGTGAAGAAATTCCGGTTTCAATAATATACTTGGCTTCGCCGCTGAAAAGCAGTACGAAGGCAAGAATTCCGAAAAAGAGCCATACACAGCTGTTAGCAAGGAAACTTATTCCCTTAAAGCCTTTGAGAAGTGAATATGTATATACAACGCAGGTAACCAACAAAATAACAATAGTCACTATTGTAGTATTGAGTTGTATGCCGAAAAGTTCGTTGATTATACGAGCCATAAGAGGTGTTGCAAGGCTGAATGTTGTGGCTGTACCTGCAATTAAAGCAAATACAGCAAGTAGGTCAATAATTCTGCCCAAAATACCGTCGGTGTGTTTGCCTAAGAGGGGACGGCACGCTTCAGAATATTTTTGTCTTTCTCTTTTGCGAACGTGAAGCATAAAACCAAAGGCAACGGCTAAAACAAGGTAAAAAGCCCAAGGAATAAGGCTCCAGTGGAAAATGGGATAAACACTTGCCCACTTCTGAATACTGCCAAGCTCTGCAATATGAGGATCGGTAGCGTAAAGAATCCATTCTGAGAAGGAGTAGAACAAAATATCTGCCGCAAGACCTGCAGTAAACATCATAGAACCCCACGCAAAGAAGGAATATTTAGGCTTTTCGGTTTGTCCGCCCAAAACTATTTTACCGTATTTAGAACAAGCGATAAATATAGAAATAAGGAAAATGCCCAAACCTATTACCAAATAATAAGAGCCCATGGTGTCGCCTAAGAAAAAGCGTACTTGATTGATAACACTGTTAGACTGTTCGGGCAAAATGAAAAACAACAGACTTAGTCCCACAATGATACATAATGGAACCAAGGTTATTATCCAGTCAATTTTGCCGCGTTTTTTAACGGTTTCTGCTTTATTCATTTTACTGTCCTCCAAAATTTTTATAACTCTCGTCTATTCTTACCAGCTCGTCGAAACCATCGATTTCAACAATATCATCGTAAGTCATAGAACGAATACCTAATGTATATTCCTCAGGGTAGCAAAACAGCGCCACGTCATCCCAGTATATATCTCGGTTTTGTTTTTCTTCAAATTCTGTCTCGAGATGCTTTTTTAGTTTAATGGCATCTTCTTTTGACCAGCGTGAAATACTGTAAAGCTGCCAACCGCCTTTGCCGCCGGTACGACTGCAACTTTGAACAATTCCGTCTTTTACCTTTAGTAACCATTCGTCAGTTTGTTCATCGGTCCATACAGCATTGTAACCTGACCGCTCAAAATCGGGACTTAAAATCTCTTCGTTATAAATAATCTGGTCACCGTCAAGGATAATTGCGTTTTCAATTTTATCCCTTACCATATAAAGAGAAGAAATATTATTGCAGGTGTCGTAATATGGGTTTTCCACCAAGGTTAAACCGCTGTACTGTTCTTCCAGGGGTTTAAACTTTTCTTTCAAATAACCTACTACGACATAGATTTCAAAAATGCCGTTTTTGTGAAGAGCCTGTATTACCGTGTCTATCATTCGTTTGCCGTTTACCGAAATAAGCGGTTTGGGAACGGAAAGGGTAACAGGCTTCATACGGTTGCCCATACCCGCCGCCATAATAATGGCGCGTTGTACTTTGTTCATATAATCACCGCCTGTAATTGTTCACGAAAATTATAAATTTTAATTTCGTGAATCTAAGACATATTATACCACATAAAATAATTTTGTCAACTATTTAAACGAAAAAACAGTTGCGGCACCGTTTAAGAGCCGCAACTGCGGAATTTAATACAATATAATCAAGAGATCAGTTATTAGTAATAATAATAGTAGTTTTCAAAATCGAAGAAGTAACTTGTTCCGCCGATTATATGTGTACCGGTAAGCAGATAACCTTCTGCATCTACATAAGCCCATTCGCCGTCATCCATTAAGATCCAGCCTGCTGAGGTAACCTGTGCGCCGTTTGAACCAAGGTAAATGTATCTGTATGTATCGTCATCATAGTAATAATCGTTACAAATCATTCTACCGTCGCCAGTGAATGCATAATGCACACCGCTAATGGTAATGATGTCATTGGTTACTAATTTGCCGTTTCGAACATAGTACCAGTCACTGCCGTCATAGTGCCAACCGTCTGTTGTTACTTCACCGAGACAAGCACCGCTGGATGCAAAGTTATAAAGCTGTCCGTCAATAACCATATATCCTGTTATTATACCTACATCATAGCTGTCAGTAACTGCGCTATAGAAATAGGTACCAAAATAAGTGGTTCCGTCAACAACGAACCAGCCACCAGCTGCCTTATTTTCTGTTGTGAAATAGCACCAACGGCCGTTAATCAATTTCCAACCGGTATAATTCTGAACAATACCACTTTCGTTTACATAATAGTCACCCTCACTATAATAATCGCTAACAAAGCAGTTTGAAGCTAGATATCCGTCGTAATCAAAGCCGTACCAAGTACCGTCAATTTTTGCGACACCTCTTACGAAATCACCGTATTGGAAGTATTTCCAACTGCCGTCCATATACTGCCAACCGTCTTCGTAACCGTTGTTATTATCGTATTGGACTTTACCCAGCCATACGCCGTTTTCATCAAATTCATGTCTTTCATCCTCGATGTAATAGATACCGTCTTCTGCCATCCAGATATAGTCAAAATAGTACCAATTTCCGCCGCTTAAAACCCACTCGTTGCGGCAGAGTGAACCGTCAGCCTTGGCATACAGCCAGTCGCCGTCACTATACTGAATCCATGAGTTTATTGCGCAAGTACCGTCATCATAGAAATAGTAGTATTTATTATTTACTTCGAAATAATCGCCGCAATACATATAGGGATTTAAATAATAGTTACCCAGCCAACCACAGTAAAATTCGCCGTTTTGAATATAGTAATAGTAACCGTGACCATCGTCGTTAATCAGGTTCCAACCCTCTGTAAATTTCTGTGTGTAGGAAATTCTACCCGAAGCGTCGGTTACTACAATTTCTTCATTATAAATATAGGTGCCTACAACCATTTTATAATTACGGAAATAATAGAAATCGCTGCCGATTCTTGTTAAGCCGCTTGCCAGCCAGCCATTTTCATCTGCATAATACCAGTCACCGTTAAGAAGCAGCCAACCGTTTGTATACATAGCTCCGTTTGCCTGATAATAATGGCCATTATAAATGGCATCGGCGCGCATAACACCATTTCCATCGAAACCATAATACTGATCTCCTATTTCATACTGAGAACCAGAATTACAGAAATATCCGTTATCGAGATAATACCAGTTGCCGTTATCCTGATACCAACCTGTTGCATCGGCGCTGTTAGCAATAATAACACCGCTTGAGTTGGTAAGATAATTTACATCATTGTAGTAATGGATACCACTGTTTACAAGCTCACCTCTACGGTTGAAAAGGTATGTAACACCGTCAATGGTCTGAGGACCTGTGTAAAGAGCGCCGGAATCGGCGGCATAAAGCCAAGTATATCCCGCGTTAATCCATCCGCCTGACTGCAAAACGCCGTCTTGGTCGAAATAGTAGGGCACATCATGGATATCATATATTCCGCCGGCACACATTAAATAATTAAAATAATACCAGTTGCCGTTTATCTGGCGCCAGCCATCTGCACAAACACCATTTTCAATGTAAAGCGAGCCATAGTAATATCTGTAAAAACCGTTTTCGGTTACTTCAACGTATCTGCCGTCAGAGAAGAAGTAATAAATTCTACCATCATCGAACAGGGTGACGTTTTTATACATATACGGGTATAGATACCACCAGGCTGTTCCGTCATGGAACCAACCGGTTTTAAGAAGACCGTCTTCACCAATATATGCCCATTCGCCGTCTACCTTATCCCAACCGGGTGTAGTGTTTACGGTTCCGTCAGCGTTAACTGAATAATAAACAATGTCTTCAGTTTCATAGTCCCAAACTTCTAAATAAGTATCGTAATCATACAAATAACCGGAATAATCAAAAGCGTATTTAACGCCGCCTATTTCGGCAACACAGTCATTAAGGCGGTAACCGTCCTCAAAGTACATCCAACCGTCAGTAGTTTCAAACCAGCCGTCCGAAATTACTCTGCCTGCGCCGGTAGCGTCGAACCAGTAGTTAGATTCTATTCTTTCGGTAACCATTTTGCCGTCGTAGTCAAAATAGTAAGCTGTACCGCCAACATCGTAAATACCGCTTTCAGCACGTTCGCAGTTAGAGTCATAGTATTCCCAGCTTCCGTCTACTTGAAGCCACTGGTTGCAGAGCAATGCGCCGCTTTCATTGGCATAACCGATGCGATAATTACCATATTCAGTATAGAAGTAGATATATCCATTTTGAGACATTCTGCCTTCATAATCGAAATAATAGTTTGTTCCGGCGATATTGTGAATGCCGTGTGTTATACACTCACCGTTGTCTATATAGCCCCATTCGCCGTCTATATTATACCAGCCATCACGAACAACCTTGCCTTCAGCGTTTACAAAAATCCAGCAGTTTACCCACTGTTCAAGGTCTTCGTCCCAATAACCTGCGTTAAATACCTCGTTGCTTTCCAAAAAACCGCCATTAAAATAATATTCGGTTCCGCCTAAGTTATAAATACCATGCGTGTATAACTGTTTGTTGCCATATTGGTCAACTTCTACGAAATACCATTTGTTATTGTGCCATATCCAACCTTCACCTATAAGCTCGGTTACGCGGCCGGTTTCATCTGAAACATAGATATTACATACGCCGTAGCTGTAAGTTGTAATTGAATAACTGTTACAAAGCATCTCACCGTCATAGGAGAATATATATCCCAGTTCGGCATCATAACCGTTCACAGGAGCCTTACCGTCTGCGCCGTAATAATACCATCTTTCGCGGTATTCGTTTGAATACCAAAGTTCGTTCTTATGTGGCTGTACCCAACCGGTATACATAATACCGTTGCCGTCAAAGCCATAATAATAGCCATCAATCGAATAGCCTAAAGCGTCTTTTGCAAGTTCGCCGTAGCTATCCATATAGCTCCATGTGCCGTCAGCATTGTGTATCCACTGACCTTCAGATTCTGCAGGTTCTGCAGAAACAGCAAATGACAGCAATACAGAAAGAAGCAGCGTAAGAACTATTGCCACAAATACTTTTTTCTTGCTCAAAAAAATTCCTCCTTAAATTCATTTGCGATGAAAAAATATATGAATTTTCATCGGTCAATACGACAATTTTATTATATAGGAAATTGTTACTAATTGCAAGGGCGAAAGTTTCACAATTTTTCAGTTGCAATTTTGTAAAAATTTTTTGCATATCTATACTGCGCAAGTGAGTATTCACCGAATTCCACACCTAATTGACGCTTGTATTCGCACCAGTTACTCCAGAGCAGTCCACAGGCTGAAATGTATGCATAAATTTTCTTTCGGGTAGCCACTGGGCATTTGCCGTCAAAATAAGCGTCTATCAGATTTTCTATTTGGTCACGGTCATACATAGCATAAATTGCAAACATAGCAATATCTACGTGAGGGTCCTGCATAGCAGAATATTCCCAGTCGATAAGTCGAATTTGCTCAATGCCGTTTTCGTCCTTAAAGAAAAGAAAATTATCCGGTACAGCATCAATATGTGTAAGGCAGTAGGGTTCAGCAGTCGATTCGATATACTCTTTTAAAGAAAACACTTTTTCTTTAGTTTCTTTGTAGTCACGGTATGCAGAAGGCTGTCCATTCCAGAGCGATTCGTAAAAATCAATTTTTTCGAATATATCAAAAACGTGTCCGACAGACATTTTTTTGTTATGAAAACTGCGTAAAAAGCGCATACAGTCTGCTACATCTCGTCTTTCTTCAGGGTTGCAAACACGCGCGTTTTCAAAAAAGCGGGTTACTTTATAACCGTTTTCGGCGTTAATATACAGCACATCTTCGCAAATATCTTTTCCCTTTACGGTATTATAAACCAAAGCTTCTTCCTTTCGGTTTATAAGCATATCTGTTCCTTCGCCCGGAATTCGCATAATGTACCGTGAACCTTTACACTCAAAGATAAAGGAACGGTTTGTCATACCTTTTTTAAGAATTTCGATGTTTTTGATATCTTCGGGGAGAACCTGCAATGCATCTGCCGCTACAGTCATAGTCTTGGTTTTGAGCTGCTTTGAATCGCTGTCAAATTCTCTTAACTGTTCGTAGGTGTTTATTTCTATTACTTTATCAGAAGATACCATCTTGGCGTTAACCGTCATTCTTCCTGCAGAAAACAAGGTTTCTTCCCAGAAAGAATCATTATACTTATCATCACCGTCAAGATGTTCGAGTTCGGTTTTTATTCTATTGGCATCATCTTCTAAAACGTAAGAAATGCCTATCATTGCATTACCCTCTTCATCTTCGGGTATTGCAACAGGTTCGTTCTTACGATTGATACGCACATAACTTTCCTTAACCTTATTATCGGACAACATATACCAGGAATAAAGTTCATTTGTTGAAAACGGATTTTCTTCACACCAAATATCGCAGGGGACAATATAACTGTTGCTCAGTTTGTCTGAGGCAAGACGTAAAGAATGAAGATTATTTTTAGTAGAATATTCGGTATTAACAATTAACTCAACACCGTATTTATCTATCAAATAATCAAACTGTTCTTTCATAAATCCAACTACGATATAAATTTCTTTGATACCTGCGGCGTGTAGCTGTCTGATTTGGCGTTCTATTAAGGCTTCGCCGTGAACTTCCACAAAGGCTTTGGGGCACTCTACGTTGATAGGTACCATTCGCATACCGTATCCTGCCGCTAAAATAATAGCGTTTTTCGGTGCGCTGCAATTAAATTCATTATCTGCTTTATCCGTAAGACTATAATTTTGGTCTATATATCCGTCTGAAAGCAGATTTTTTAATGCGTTATTTACGGTTCCTACCGAATAACCGGTTTCTTCTGCCATAAGCCTTTGATTCGTGTATCCTTTTTGTTTTAATGCGTTCAGAACATCATAATCGCAAACGTTCATGAAAAGTCCTCCTTTTGAGTTTTGTGAAAACAAATGTAAAATATTTGCCCCGTAAAATGGGGGCAAATATTATTATTCAATAGTGTAAGTGTCGGTATGTTCAGTGAGATCTACCATAAAACTTGTTTCAGGAAGTCTCTTTAAGCGGTTGAGCACCGAAATGGTTTTTCTTAATAACTTCGCGAAAAAGCGGTTGTATTTTAAGGTTTTTATGCCGCAAATGCGTTGCAGTTCCTCAAAGTTTATTTTAACAGGGATGCCAACCCAACTGGTACCGCTATCAAAGTCAATAGCTCTTTCAATAGTAAGATGACGGGCATGTATTTTATACAGAGGCTTTAAAATAACGTTTTCTTTTTCGGCAAAATACATCCACATATAATAATCGGAAATCAATTGAGGGAACCAATGCTTAGTATTAAGACTGTCATTATAACCCCAACAGTTTAAATAAAGCACTTCGTCGATTAAGTAGGTATTATAGTAATGGGCAAAGCGGAGCATAAGGGTATAATCATCAAGACCGAAGGCAATATCTTGCGGACGGAAACCGCCTAATTCTATAAGCTTTTCGCGTTTATAAAATGAACCTTTTACCGAGGTAGGCATTTCGTGCAGGTATTCACAAGCTTTAACCTTATGAACCTTTCTTGTGCAAGCGTGACCTTTAAACTCTTTATTGGGTGAAATATCGTTTTTAAGGAAGTTTAACATTCTGTAATTACAGCATAATTGGTCAATTTCAGGATGATCGCCAATAATTCTGGCCATATTTTCCAAAAAGTTGTCCTGCAGAAAATCGTCACTATGAAGAAAAGTAACCCAGGTAGACTGAGAAAGTTCAATAGCACGATTCCAGTTACCGAATACGCCAAGATTTTTTTGGTTTTTGTAATATACAACCTTTTCGCTGTCAAGTTCACGTAAATACAGCTCGGTTTCAGTAGGCGTTGTTTGTTTGGCATAATCGTCGATTACCAATAATCTGAAGTCGTAACTACAGGGTTGGTTAAGCGCACTGCTTATTGCTCGGCGGATAAACTCCTGCGGATGATCATACACGGGAAGAATAATTGATAGAAATACCTTTTTTTCAGGCCAGGATCCTAAAATCAATTTTGTTTCAACATCGTTATAGTAATCAAAGTAATTAACATTTTCTAAAAAATCACGACTTTTTATTTCAGCAACTAACTTTTCATCTATCATTTGACTCTTCCTTTCTTCAAAAATTTACTTAGTAACATAATGCCATATTCTTTTGTTTTTCTAAACGCTTCAGTTCGCATAAACAAAAGGAAAATTATTGCGTTAGGTATAATAACACAAATTACAGCCTGACAGACAAAACCTAAAATATCATTATCAAAAGGCAGACAGGCAACGTCGGTAATTGCGCAACATACGATACAAATAATAATACCTCTTATTATTCGTAAAATATAACCTTTGTGATTCATTTCAAAACCTACTTTGTAGAGGTTTTTAGCGTAGGGGAAAATGCAGAAAAGCAGATTAGCCGCAACCGTTGCAAAAAACAGACCTTCTAAACCAAAAAGTTTACATAGAATATAGTCCAGAACTATATTTGCTATAGCTGCAAACAATTGATTGTAAATACAGTGTTGGAAAAGCCCAAGACCTTGACGGAATCCGAAAAGGGTATAAAGTGAAGAAACAATGTAAAAATTGAGGCACATAAGGGCGACGGCTGCTATTGAAAAGACATACTTTTCGCCCCATACAATCGAAATAAAGGGATTCAGAAGTCTGTAAAGGCAAACGGTACAAAAACAGGAAATCCAGAAGTTAATAAAATCCATAGTGCGAAAAACATTTTCTGCCTGTACTTTATCTCCTGTTGCACAAAGATTACCAACACTTGCATTACAAGAAGATATTATTGTGCTGACTATGCCGTAAATTGCATTTATTATCATAAGATAGTTGCTGTTATATCCGGCAAGTACGGTGCCCAGCATAGCCGAAATGAAAAGGTTGTCGGTAGAGTTAAAGAGTTGGGAAGACAGTTTGACAATAAAAATCGCATAAACGTCTTTGGCCATTCTCTTAAGGTCGTTTTTTCCAAGCTTTTCTTCGGCTTTTTGATGGATATACGGGTATTTTTTAATCGAAATAACACCAAGTGTTATATTTTTTGCAATAACAAGTAAAACACGCACCACAAGGTATACTATAAAGTTACCTGTGATTATGAGAGAAAGAATTTCTAATGCAGTTGATGCAATAATAAATAATGAATCAACCTTATTTACAACATACTCCTGCTGATGTGCGGACAGAACCGTTCTGGGATATGAAAAGAAAAGATAGGATACAACCGTATTTGAAAGGTAAAGTAAATATATAAGTGTAATGTTGTATCCTGTATCAACATCAAGATTTACTATATCAGGCAAAAAAGGTACCAAAACAAGTCCTACCAGACCAATGGCAAAACCTATTATTCTGTATGCGATTTTATAAAAATGAACCAGTGCAATTAATCTTTGTTTGTTTTCTTCGGCAATAGGTTTATACATATAAAAGGTAATTGCCTGGCCTATGCCAAGATCTGCTAAAGAAAACATTTGTAAAATTGTTGTGAAAAGTCCGTTTAGTCCTAAACATCCATCGCCTAAAACACGAATGAAAATTGTTCTTGAAATAAAGGAAAGGAGCAGTGTGGCTAAACGCAGAACCATTCCTGTTGCAACATTGTTGAATGAATTTTCTACACGTGAATTTGTCATTTCTTACTCCTGTTCGTCGAATGTGTTGGATAGTTCTGTCTTGTGTTCGTAAGGGAAATTATATAGATAATCGTCGACGTCCGTAAAAGTTTCAACCTCTTGTTCCCATTCTTTTTCTATTTTGAAGTTTTGGGTATTGTTTATAGAGTTTTCAGGGATAAAGCGCTTTTTTGGACATTTGTGTTGTGATGCTGAAAATCCAACAAAGTTTTCGATTTTTCTAACCGTTTGGTCGTAATTGTACACCAGGTCTTCAAAGTTTATATACAATACCTGAGGATGATTGATTCTTCTTTCAGCATTTTTCATTTTTTTCCAATGAGAAAGAAAAGCAGACGGTTCTTCAGGGTAAGGGGTAGCATAGCCTCTGCTTTTCCATATATATTTACAAAGTGCAAACATATCCCTGATGTCGCGGTCTACCACGATAAGACGGAAATCATCGTCAAAATATTTTTCCAATTTATAAGCGTTATGAGGAAAAACCAGATGATCAAGAAGCAAATTAGGAACATTTGTCCTGTTTATCATTTTAATGTAATTGCGAACAAATTTTTTTGCCAAATCAAAAAATTCCTGTTCTGAGGGAAAGGAAAACTCCATTTTTCTTACAGTCAATTTAAAAGGTTCAAATCCAAATTTCCCGTATACTTTTTTGCCTGGAATCAAAGCTTTTATACAGTCTTTTGTGAATTTTAAAAAACTAAAATGCTCATCCTCTGAGTAGTTATACCACTCGCCCTCACAGGTGTGCTGTACTAAGCCTTCTATAAACTCATCAACAATTATTTTAAAGTCATCACCGTACATTTTTTTGTACGAGCCACACCAACCGAAATCTTTTTCGTTCAGCTCGTACATAGCCTTTCTGAAACTTTTTATAGCCTCGTCAGAACGATGTGGGTCATTACAATAAAGCAATTTATATTCCAAATCAAAAAGTCCGTTCGGATAATAAAAAGGAATATGTTCATACGAGTGAAGCCCTGCTTCAGAGCAACCTTCATACTCGCTAAGCAAGTCTAGTACCGCCGAAGAGCCTGTTCCATAATAACCGGTTACAGCAATGTTCATCTAATCTTCCTTTTCAATAAATTAATTAAAAAAGCATAGGTTTTCGGCAACAAATAAAACGCAGTAAGTTTTAGCTTAGTACCTTTTCCTATTAAAGCCGTGCTTGAAATTATTTCTTTAGCTTCTTTTTTAGCGAAGTTTATATCATCTTGCAAACCATTATATCTAAGTGCTGCGTTTATATACCCAATAAGCGCGGTAGCGTAAAGATTATAAAATCCATCTTTACATTCCTTGGCGAATGATGGCAGATTCTGCACTTTGTATCTTTGCATACTGAGAACATCAGCTGTTCTCATAACGCTTGAGGCATCTATTCTAACAGTTACGCTACCTTCGTTAGGTGCGTAACAATACCCTTTGTATGTAGTGAGGTGAGTAACAGGGCAAAGTGAAAAAATATCAAACATATAAAGATGGTCTTCGCCAAATTTCAAATTTTTAAAGGATACTTTTTTAGCAAATTCAGTCTTTATAAGTTTAGACCAAACGCAAAAAGGATAGCCCTCTTCTTGCTTTAAAATGTCCGAAAACAGTTCAGAACTATCTTTTACGGTGCGCTCTCTTATAACGCGCGGAGGATTTGGAATTGTAAGTGAATCGGTAATAATTTCCTGAAAATCGCAACAAATTACATCTGCGCCGTTTTCTGTTGCCTTTTGAAGTAAAGTTTCAAGGTAATCAGGAAAAACATAGTCATCAGCATCAATAAAAGCAACAAAATCGCCGACTGCCTCTTTTAATCCAACATTTCTGGCAGAACTTACTCCACCATTTTCTTTATGAATAACACGAATACGTTTTTTGTCTTTTTGCCTGTATTCGTTGCAGATTTGATTACTTTGGTCACTAGAACCGTCATCTACCAAAATGATTTCATAATCGATATAAGTTTGGGCTAAAAGGCTATCAATACACCTGCTGAGATACTTCTCGGCATTATAAACAGGTACAATAAAACTAACCATAACAACCACCCTGTAGCGAATTAAACAAATTTGTTTTTATCAAAAATTTCAGTCCAAGTAAACACATGTGAATATTTTTTAGCATTAGCGCTTACCTTCTTGAGCTGGTCAGAGTTTATATCCGAAAGAAATGAACTCCATTCATCCAACTTGTATGCAAAACCTATATTATATTGTTCTTGAATGCGAAGGACTTCTGCTACCGGTGTAGAAAGATAGGGGATTCCTGCCGCAATATAAAAGGATAATTTGGTTGGGTAAGCTATATTATAATAAAGTCTTGTGTCATCATAAGGTATAAGCCCTATATCGCAACAAGCTGTAATTTCTCTTGCCTTTGATTCCTCAAATGCGCCAAGATAATAAACATTTTTTATGTTCTTTTCTTTTAAAAATTCATCTACCCACTCGCCTCCGACACCAAGCAAAACAGTTTCCACATTGTCTTTGTTTGATACCGCCTTTATCATTTCTTCTATGAGTCGGCCTTTGTTCATCGTTCCGGCATAAATACAGGTAATTTTCTCTTCGTGGATAAAAGAAAAGTTTTGGGGTTGCGGGTTATTTTCTGTATATCCGCCGTTTACGCAAACATCTGTATTTTCGTAGGGGATATTATGAGTTTTTATTGCATAATCACGCATCGAATGTGATGCGAAAATATATTTTTGCTTTATTGAGAAAAGCCATTTTTCAAAGGACTTTATTTCGTCCATATCAAAATTTTCAAGACAAAGGTCTATTGCCTGTTCATACTTTATATCCGAAATGTCAAAAACCAGAGTATTCTTATTGTGAATTAGCATGTTTGCGCAGAGTTTAAACGCTGCACGAAAGATTTTGCCCTTTTTTCCTCCGCTTAGAATGGGAAGTCCAACCTTTGGATAGAGAAAGAAAACTGTCTGCTTTCTCCAAAAAATTGCTCTTATAAAAAAGAAAACAAAATTAAGAAGTTTAAAAATGCGGTGCGTAATTTTAAAGGTTATAATTTTAGCGTGGGGACGCTTTTCCTTCAAAAAATTAACCCAGGCTGTGTTTCTTACAATACCGCCTTCTTTAAGTCCACTCTGTTTAAAATCAAGCGGATTGTCGTCTATAAAATACATATGTTGCCTCCCATTTTATAAAAAGCAAGAAATGAGGTCGCGAAGCAGACCTCTGGTTCCCGTATAAAATTTATTATACCATCCTTTGTTAGCAAGGCTTATAACCGTCTTTATCCGGCCAAAAAAGCTTTTGCTTTCGAGTTTATCGAGGGTGTTCCAAAATTCCCACGCATCTTTGACTACAGGCATATGTTTTTTGTCTTTGGCAAACAAAAGAATATCCTGTTTTTTTGCACTTTGTTCATTTCGGTGTTGCTTTAATTTTTTAAGTAAAGCTACCCAATGTGCAACCCGTCCCCAAAAACCTATTTTCTTTATACCAACCACGTTTTTTCCGTGTTGACGGTAATCGAATGTGGTTTTGCAAATAGGCTCGATGCTATCATTAAGAGCCGCAATAATTGAAAGCCACTCATCGTGAAGCCACCCCTCAGGGATAAAATCTACTTGGTCTATAAGACCTTTAGATACTAGCATAGCAGCGCCTGTTACAACAGGGCGTTTTAAAAGGCAAAGCAGCATATCTGGTTTCTTATTTAGTTCTTCTTTAATATAAATCGATTCCCATAAACCGCTTTTTAAGGAAACTCCGTCAGCATCAACCAACTCACCGTCACTAAAATAAAGTTCCTTTTTAGATGAAGCAGCGTTCAAAAAGGTTTCTACTTTATTATCGTACCAAAGATCATCCTGGTCGCATGTGAAAACATAGTCACCTGTAGTAAGTTTTAATGCTTTCAGGAAGTTGTTTGATACTCCTAATGATTTCTCGTTCTTCTCTATACGGTAGAAAACACCGCTCTTGCTAAGAATCGACTCTACAATGTCAAGAGTGTTGTCGGTGGAGCCGTCATCACATACTACTATTTCATCGACACAAACAGTTTGTCTCAAAATGCTGTCTAACTGTTCGCCAATAAACTTTTCTCCGTTATATGTGCATAACGCAACGGATGTTCTCATTGTTTTTCTCCTATTCTTTTAAAACTGAAAAGTATCCTTAACGCCTGTCCATTTTTGATCTTTATCGCTTAGGTTAAGGGGTGTGCCGTCTGAAAGGGTATAACCCTCAGCGCTGGCGCTACCGTTATAGTCGCCTTTAAGCTCCGGCCACTCGATACCGATTTCAGGATCGTTCCATGCAAGACCGCCTTCATCGCCGGGATGATAGAAGTCGGTTACCTTGTAGCAAAATTCTGCTGTGTCAGAAAGCACTAAAAATCCGTGAGCAAAACCTTCTGAAATATAAAATTGTTTTTTGTTTTCTTCGGTAAGCTCAACACCGTACCATTTTCCGTAGGTGGAGCTACCTTTACGAAGGTCAACGGCAACGTCAAATACTCTGCCTTTTATAACACGAACAAGTTTGCCTTGCGGGTATTCTTTTTGAAAATGTAATCCGCGAAGTACACCTTTAACAGACATACTCTGGTTGTCCTGAACAAAAACCATATTCAGCCCTGCTTCAGCCATATCGCGTTGGCTGTATGTTTCCATAAAATAACCTCTATTGTCACCGTGGACAGCGGGCTCGATAATATAAAGTCCTTCTATCGGGCATTGTGTAACTTTAATTTGTCCCATTTTTTACATCTCCTCAAAATACAGTTATTTAAATTTTAGTACAAAATTTTTTAAACAGGGCATAATATGCCAATATTATATTATAAGCATTATACCATAGCACAGTATAAAAAACAACCCTGTTTTTGACTTCGCGTATGTGTGCAAAATACAGTTGTCAGGAAATGTTGATTTTTCATAAATAAACAAAACAGCCAGGCAAATCACCTTGCTGTTTTGTTTGTTTAAGGTTTATTCTTTTTCTTTCTTGTATGTAAGGGGAGATTTATTTGTAGCCTTTTTAAATTCTTTGCTAAAATGGTATATATCGTAATACCCAAGCTTTGCGGCGATTTCAGAAACGGTAAAAAAGTCACTTTTTAAAAACTGTTTTGCCCAGTAAATCCGTATATTTTCTCTGTACTGCATAGGGGAAACCCCAAGCACCTCTTTAAAAAGTCTTCTGAAATGTGAAACGCTTAAATTGCAAAGTGCGGAGAGCTCTTTTGCTGAAAAATTTTTATCGTAATTCTGGCTGATAAAGTCAAGAGCAGGGGAGAGGCGTATTTCGTTTTTGCTTGATACTGAAAGGCTGTTTTCTTCATAAAGATTTATTATTATCTGCTCTGTAATAACTCTTGTACGCATGGTAAAAAGCGAAGAGCGTTTTTCCCATATATCATACATTTGATATATAAGGTTTGCGGTGTAGGATTTATTTTCAAGATGTATAACATCGCCAATACCTAAGGTAGAAAGCCAGTTGGCAGGGGTTATACGCATAGCGGTTGTAATATACTCAAAATCGTCACTCAGCGCCTTTACATAGTAGGTGGAAGCCTCGCTTAAAAGAACTATTGAATTTTTTTTAAGCACTTCTTTACATCTGCTGTTTTCGAAATAGCCTTCGCCGTTTATAACAAATATAAAGCCGTCGTGACTGCGCTTTTTACAGTCAAATTTAAAATTTATGTTTTCTTTTTTTCTGAATATGGCGTATATACTTCCTACTCGTATATCAAATTGCATTGATTTTCCCACCTCTTTATGATTTTCTTTATTATACCACAGCGAAAGTAAAAAATAAATAATCGTTTTTTACAAATTTTAAGTTTCATTCTACATTGTAATATGTAACTTATTACAATATAATGAAACCATAAAATTATAAAGGAAGTGTAATTTATGATTACAAAGTTTCGTGGAGAAGAATACATAATGCATCGCTATGGTGACGGCCCTATTATCACAATAGATAATTTCCCCGTACCGTCAAAGCAGGTTTTCAACTGTGCACAGACAATGTACGAGGGCAAAACCGTACTGCTTGTTGCCGCTATTTATGAAAAGCCCAATAAGTACGGTAACGGTTCGGGCATTCATGTTGCTATGAGTGAAGACGGTATAAATTTCGATATCAATCCCGAGCCTTTATGTCAGACTCGTGACTGGACCGGCAATAAGGTTCTTGAGGTTACTGACGGTTGGGTAATTGACCCCCGTATTACCAAAATTGACGATACATATTATATTGTAAGACCTGCGCAGATGGGTACTGTTGGCCCTGCCGCTATTATTGAAAAAACTAAGGACTTTAAGTCTGTTGAATTTGTTGAGTGCGTTGCACTTCCTTCCAACCGCGTTCCCTGTCTTTTCCCTGAAAAGATAAACGGTATGTATATGAAGATAGACCGTCCTTATAACCCCTGCCGTATTGACGAATCAAAGGGCGGCGACAAGCTTGACGACGTTTGGAGAGCAGGTATGTGGGTTTCCTACTCACCCGATATGATTTACTGGGGCAAATACCGTCCTCTCTTCTACCCCTGCCTTTCCTTTGCTAACTATAAGGTAGGACCTACACCTCCCATTAAGACTAAAGAGGGTTGGCTTGAAATTATTCACGGCGTGTATAAAGAAAACCGCGAATGGTGTTATGCCCTTGGCGCAATTCTTCTTGACCTTGAGGACCCCTCAAGAGTTACCCACGCTATTGATAAGAGCATCTTAACCCCCAACCGTCCTTATGAAATTGAGGGTGCTTCTCCCAACACTATTTTCTCTTGCGGCGCTATAGTTGATGAAGAGCTTGACAGAATTCGTATTTACTACGGTGCTGCTGATAAGAGCATTGGTCTTGCAACAGGAAGCCTTAGCGAACTTCTCAGCGAACTTAAGAAAAATCCCGTTAAGTTTTAAAGGAGAATAATATGTCAAAGTGTTATAAAGCACCTTATGTGATGCCTGCGGCATCTATGGGAAAACTGAATCCCTTACCTGATATTAAAAATATCAGTTACATTCACGCTAAAATCGATACCACCGAAAATATCCCCGAAAGACACAGAAAGTACATAAACAAGGGTATGATTCCCACCATGCTTCCTTACTGTCAGCAGGACGGATATGACAGAAACAGAAAAGAACGCGCCTTTAATTCTGTTGTTATAGAAAATGAATATTTAAAGGCTGTATTTCTTCCTGAACTTGGCGGTAGACTTTGGTCGCTTATTGACAAAACCGAGAATAAGGAGCTTCTTTACTGTAACCCTGTGTTCCAGCCCGGTAACTTGGCGCTCAGAAACGCTTGGTTTAGCGGCGGTGTTGAGTTTAATGTATCTATTAAGGGACACAACCCCCTGACCTGTGATGACCTTTTTGCACAAAAAATAACCTTAGAGGACGGCAGTGAGGGTGTTCGTATGTTTGAGTACGAACGTATAAGAGGTGTTCTTTACTGTATAGATGCCTGGATACCCAAGGGCTCGAAGTACCTTTATATAAGACCTCGTATTGAAAACAGAACAGGTAAAGAAATCTGGATGTACTGGTGGTCAAATATTGCCGTTCCCGTATTTGATAAAGCGAGAGTTTTAGCACCCGCTGACAATACCTTTATCAACTATTTCGGTAACGATGCCTACGTGCTTGACTATGGCACTATGCCTTATCAGTTTGGCGAGGATATTACCTATCCCGAAAATATGGGACGTTCTATCGACTTCTTCTTTGATGTTGAGGATGATGAAGAAAAATGGGTAACTCAGGTTGATAAAGACGGTTACGGCCTTATTCAGTGCTCTACCAAGGAAATGAAGGGCAGAAAGCTGTTCCTTTGGGGTGAGGGTGCAGGCGGTAAGAACTGGAATCAGTATTTATCTGACGGCACTAACTCAGGCTATGTAGAAATTCAGGCAGGTCTTGCCAGAACTCAGCTTGAGCATATTCCTATGGCTGACGGCGAAACTTGGAGTTGGGTAGAGGCTTACGGCGCATTAAATTGCGGCAGTGATGCTCACGCTGATTTTGAAACCGCCAAAAAGGCAGTTAAAAAGAATCTGCTTAAAGATTTCCCCGAAACAATGACAAAAGGACTTGAAAAAGCAAGAAATGCCAAGGTAGTAATTGGCGAAATGTTCAATATGGGCTCAGGCTGGGGTGTTATTGATGAATACCGCAGAAAAGAGGAAGGCCTTCCCACTCTTTCAAAGGATATCACCATACCCGAAGAGGCTGTTGGCGAGAGAGAGGCTGAGTGGGTAACCCTTCTTAAAGAGGGTTATCTGCCCGACAGAAGCACCGATAATGAGCCCCTTGGCTATGTGGTAGAGGATTTCTGGAGAAATCTGCTTGCAAAATCTCTTACCAAGAGCGAAAACCGCAATTGGTATGCTTTAATGCAACTTGGTGTTATGGAATATGCTAAAGGTAACACCGACAAGGCTATGGAACTCTTTATTGAGTCGGCTGATGTTAAACCGAATGCCTGGTCACTTCGTAATATCGCTATGATTTATCGTAACGAGTATAAAGAAATTGATAAGGCTTATGAATATATGACCAAGGCTTTTGCTCTTAACAGCACCTGCAGAGGTATTGTGGTTGATACCGCCGTAACATATCTTGCGGCAGGCAAAAACGAAGAATGGCTGAAGGCTTATGAAAGTCTTGGTGAGTTAAAGGAAGACGGCAGAATCAAACTTTATTACGCTAAGGCTTATATGAACCTTGGTCAGTATAAAGAGGCGGCTAAATACCTTAACTATGACCTTTGTATGCCCGATATTAAGGAAGGCGATACCGCCATTTCTGATGAATGGTTTAAACTTTACGGAGAACTTCTTAAGGAAGAACATCCCGACCTTGAAGGCGACGAACTTCAAAAACTGGTTGAAGAGAAATATCCTCTCGGAAATCTTGACTTCAGAACACATTAAAGAAATAACCGCTGTGCTTAGCACAGCGGTTTATTTTTTAGCCAATATTTTTTCTGTACTGAGTGGGTGTTATTTTAAGGTTTTCCTTAAAGCTTCTGTTAAAGGTTCTGAGAGAAGTAAAGCCGCTGTCATAAGCGCACTGCAGTATCGGAAGCGCCGTATTTTCCATAAGATAACAGGCGTTGCTTATTCGGTAATTGGTTACATAAGAATTAAAGGAAATTCCTATAGTCTTTTTAAAATAGCGTGAAAGATATGAATAGTCATAGCCTATTATTTTAGAAAGGTTTGAAAGTGTACAGTCCTTACTGTAGTTTTCCTCTACAAAATAGAAAATTTTATGAAGCAGCTTTTCGCTGTCCTGCTTTTTTTCGGTATACTTTGCAGTTTTATCAAACTGACCGCAAAGCAAATAAAACAGTCCTTTTTTTTCGGCAGAGGAAGTGGACGCCGTAAGATTTTCAAGTGCATTTATAAGATATTTATCGGGGGTGAACTTGTTGTTAATCGGAATTTTATTTCCTATTTTAGTAGAAAAAGCCTGTACAAGACGGGGCGCAAAAATGCAAAGAATATGACGGCTTTTTGCCGACTCTAAGGAATGTATCTGATTTGGAAAGGTAAGTACGGCCTCATTTTCCCGTATTATAAAAGTTTTTCCGTCAACGCTCACCTTCATTTCTCCCGAAAGAATTATTATTACCTCAAAGCACTGATGAAGATGCGAGGCAAAGCAAAAATCTTCTCCTCTTTCTACCTTAAGGTAATTGGGTGAGCCTAAGTGACTGTATTCATAAAACATATTTTTCTCCACAAGTCAAATTTTGTCTATATATTATAGTACATATTGCGAGAAATGTCAAATTAGAAGCATTATACTAAAATTATAAAACAATAATATTCAGGAGGGACTATGACTTACTTTGTATCTGTAAACGGAAACGACGGAGCTGACGGCTCGAAAAATGCGCCTTTCAAAACCATTAGTCACGCGGCAAAGGTTGCCAAGGCGGGTGACACCGTAAAGGTTTTTGGTGGAACCTATCGCGAATGGGTTGATCCTCAGAATTCAGGTGACATTGATAACCCCATTGTTTATGAGGCTTACGAAGACGAAAAGCCTGTTATAAAGGGATCTGAAATAGTAACCGACTGGGAGCATGTAGAAGGCACGGTATGGAAAAAAGTTTTACCTAACACTATGTTTGGTGACTATAACCCTTATGCCGAAAAGTTATGGGGTGATTGGCTTTTAAATCCCCGTGAATACTATGTGCATACAGGTGAAGTTTACATAAACGGTAAGGCTATGTATGAGGCAAAATGCTTTGAAGAAGTATTCACCGCACCAAAAAGAACAAGTGGCGTTACAGGCTTTGCCCCCGACACACTGCCCGATCCTGAGGGTACAGTTTACCAGTGGTATTCAAAGGTAGACGAGAAAAACACTACACTTTGGTGCAATTTTTGGCAGTTTAACCCTAATGATGAAATAATAGAAATAAATGTCAGAAAGTGCTGTTTTTACCCTGCCAAAACGGGAGTAAACTATATAACCGTACGCGGTTTTGAAATCGCTCATGCCGCCTGTCCCTTTGCACCACCTACCGCTGACCAGCCGGGTATGGTTGGCCCCCATTGGAGTAAAGGTTGGGTAATAGAAAACAACCATCTTCACGATGCAAAATGCAGCGCGATAAGTCTTGGCAAGGAAATAAGCACAGGTCACAACAAGCATACTCTTTCAAGAAAAAAATCGGGCTACGCCTATCAGAAAGAAGCGGTCTTTGCAGCGCTGCTTATTGGTTGGTCAAAGGAAACTATCGGCTCACATCTTGTGCAGAACAATATTATACACGACTGCGGTCAGAACGGTATTGTCGGTCACATGGGCTGTGCTTTCAGCACCATAAAACATAATCTTATTTATAATATTGCAAGTAAGCAGGAATTCCACGGTCATGAGCTTGGCGGTATAAAGCTTCACGCCGCGATTGATGTAGTTATAGAAAATAATAATATCCATAACTGCAGTTGCTTTGGCACCTGGCTTGACTGGCAGGCACAGGGTACAAGAGTTACTAAAAACGTATATTACGGCAACACCTGTGATTTTATGATAGAGGTTACCCACGGGCCCTGTACCGTAGATAACAACCTATTTATGTCTATGTATAATTTAGAAAATGTAGCTCAGGGAACTGCTTTCGTCCACAATGTTTTTACAGGCACAGTTTCCTGTATAAAGATTTTGGACCGCCAGACTCCCTATCACTACCCGCACTCTACCGCTGTTATGGGAAGCGAAGCGGTATACGGCGGTGATGACCGACTCATCAATAATTTGTTTTTAGGTTTACATGCACCTCTTTCACAAAACAGAAGACCGTTTTGTATTGCCTTTGATAATTACTGCAAACCCGAACAGTATATGGAACTTTTAAAACCGAGATTTCCTATTTCAGATCATACTGCTTATGCTCAGATTCCACAGCCTGTTACCATTGAAAGTAATGTATACTCAGGCCATTCTGCACCGTATCGTGCCGAAACAGAGCATATTATGACATGCGGTATAAAGGCTTCTATTGAAGAAGAGGAAAATGAGTGGATACTAAGCATTTCTGTGCCGGAAGAGGTAGCAAATATGACCTGCAGACCTGTTACTACCGAGCGTCTGGGCACACCGAGAATTACCGAAGAGCCTTTTGAAAACCCTGACGGCACACCAATTGATTTTACATTGGATATATGCAGTCAAAAGCGTAGCGGTACAGTTGTTGCAGGACCTTTTGCTTCACTTAAAGCAGGTGAGCAAAAAATTACTGTATGGAAAAAATAAATATAAAGTGAGGAAATAATAATGAGTGAAATTTTTAAGAACATACCCCAAATTAAGTTTGAGGGTAAAGACAGCAAAAATCCCTTAGCCTTTAAGTATTATGATGCAAACCGTATTATAATGGGCAAACCCATGCGTGAGCATTTGCCCTTTGCTATGGCTTGGTGGCACGCTCTTTGCGCCTGTGGCTCTGATATGTTCGGCAGAGATACCGCCGACAAAGCCTTCAACAATGAGAAAGGCACTATGGAACATGCAAAAGCAAAGGTAGACGCAGGCTTTGAGCTTATGCAGAAGCTTGGTATTGAATATTTCTGCTTCCACGATGTTGACCTTGTCCCCGAGGCAGAGGATATTAAGGAAACCAATAAGCGTCTTGACGAAATTACCGATTATATTCTCGAAAAAATGAAGGAAACCGGTATTAAGTGCCTTTGGGGTACCGCAAATATGTTCTCTAACCCACGCTTTATGAACGGCGCAGGCAGTACAAACAGCGCAGATGTTTACTGCTTTGCGGCAGCTCAGATTAAAAAAGCTCTTGATTTAACCGTAAAGCTTGGCGGTAAGGGTTATGTTTTCTGGGGCGGTAGAGAGGGCTACACAACTCTGCTTAACACCGATGTAAAATTCGAGCAGGAAAATATTGCAAGACTTATGAAAATGGCGGTAGAATACGGCCGTTCTATCGGTTTTGAGGGCGATTTCTACATTGAGCCCAAACCCAAGGAGCCTATGAAGCATCAGTATGATTTTGACGCCGCTACTGCTATTGGTTTCCTGCGTCAATACGGATTAGACAAAGATTTCAAAATGAACATTGAAGCCAACCACGCTACCCTTGCAGGTCACACCTTCCAGCACGAGCTTCGCATTTCTGCCATTAACGGAATGTTAGGCTCTATCGACGCTAACCAGGGTGATTTATTGCTTGGCTGGGATACCGACGAATTCCCTTATGATGTTTACGAAGCCACAATGTGTATGTACGAGGTACTAAAGGCAGGCGGTCTTACCGGCGGCTTTAACTTCGACTCTAAAAACCGTCGTGAAAGCTATACCGCTGAGGATATGTTCTACGGCTTTATTCTTGGTATGGATACCTTTGCGCTTGGTCTTATAAAGGCAGCAGAACTTATGGAGGACGGAAGAATTGATAGCTTTATCAAAAAGCGTTATGAAAGTTTTGACAGCGGTATCGGTGCTAAAATTATCAGCGACCAGGTTACTCTTAAAGACCTGGCAGATTACGCTGAAAAAATGGGCGCACCGAAACAGCCCCAAAGCGGAAATCAAGAGTATCTGCAAAGTGTAGTAAACTCGGTACTTTTCAAATAAAAAAGCGAGGTAATTTGAAAGTACGCTTGTGCAGTCTAATATGTTAAAAAGACACGGTATGCGTTAGCATTACCGTGTCTTTTTGTCTTTTATTCAACTTATTTTTTAGATACTTTTAAAAGCTCGTATCTTTCGTCGCAAAGGTTAGCTACTGCAGGGGAGTGGCTGACAAGAATTACACACTTGCCCCGGTTGGCAAGTTCTCTGAATATTGCCATAATTTCTTTTTCGGTTTCTTCCTCTTCTTCGGTAGTAACGGGGTCTAACCCCTCGTTACCGTCAAAGGAAGCGGTAAGGGTATAATAAAAATCCTGAACAGACTCAGCACCGGCATAGGTGTTGTATTCCTCAAGGGTAAGGGACTGAGAGTTACCCATCATCTGTGAAAACTTATCTCTGCCAATACATTTGAAGGCATTTTTTATTATGTACATAAAAGGGCTTCCTTTCCAAGTTTAATACACAGATTATATTTTTTTATTGTTTATGATGTTTTAAAAAAATGTAAAAAATTTGTAAAACCTCTCGCAAGAGAGGTTTTACGCTATACGAAATCTTCAATTTTCCATTCGTCATACCAATGAATTTTAGGGATATTGTTTTCAAAGGTTATGGGCAGCCAAACGTAATCGGCAAGAGAAGTGTTTTTTGCTGTAACATCCTGCATTTTCATAGCCTTTATTTCTTCACGGCGCTCTGGCGACATAGGATAGTTTTCATCATACCTTGCGGCATAAAACTCAACACCCGAGGGCTTATCGTCGGTAAGGTCAACAAGCCATCTGTCAGCCATAGCAATGTAAAGGTCGTCGTATTTAGGATGCTTAAAGATACAGGAAATCTGACTGTCAAAGGAGGTTTTTTTATGGTCATTTACATGAGGATCGCCAAGAATTTCCCACTGGCCGTGAATATCATCAAAGGTGGCGGTTTCAGAGGGGTTAGGAAGTTTAGCCGATGTTCCGCTTGTAATTACATAGCCTTTGCCATTTCTGAAAAATACGGCAGGAGCCTCTCTTACATAGGGCGGGAAAGGACGCTCGTAGTGTACCGAATAGTTTATGGTTGTGTCAAGGTAATCATCGGTAAGGTCCATAACTATCATATCCTTATGAACACGGTCAAACACAATTACAGCCTTCCCGTCTTCAAATTTAACAAGGTCAAAGTCACCCGAATTCATACCGCCTGGGTGAAGTTTCTTGTTAACAAACTCAAAGGGACCTTTAATTGTATCGCTGACTGCAACGGTCATATACTGAATACCGTCATTACCCATTATCTTCATCCAAAGAACAAACTTCTTTGTTTTATCATTATAAAGGATATGCGGTCTGTCCATTTTGCTTTTTGGGTGCATAGGATTTTTTATATCATCGGGGGTGGGGAGCATAATAATACCCTCATCGGACCAGTTGTAAAGATCCTCTGAAGAATAGAGCTTTACACCCCAGTGCCAGATGTCATATTCCGAAACACTTTTTTCTTTATTTTCACCGTACCAGTAAAATTTACCGTCAACGTAAATCATATAGCCCGCATGAGCCTGAATTCTGTTTCCGTTGGTATCAAGCCAAACCTTACCCGGTTTTATTGAATTATACACAGTATCACCCTTCAAAAAGTTTCCCTTATTATACCACATATACTTGTGAAAGGCAAACGGTTTGTACATTTTTATAATAGCTTTTTATAAAAAATCCGCTGTTTTTTCCTTGAAAAAGAGAAAAAGTCAGCAGACTTTTTATTTAACTGTGCATATTTAGATGCTACAATAAAGTAAAGTGAAAATTCAGGAGGTTTTCAAAATGGAGAAAAAACGTTATGTTCAGGTAGGACTTGGAGGACGTGCTCGTTTCTTCTATAACGCTATCGCAACGGTTTATAAGGATACTTGTGACCTTGTTGGTTTTTGCGATATCAACCGCACCCGTATGGAATATGCCAATACTCGCCTTAAAAACGAGGCAGGTTTTCACGAGGTACCTATGTACGGCGCTGACGAATTTGATAAAATGATAGCAGAAACAAAGCCTGATGTTGTAATAGTTACATCGGTTGACCGTACTCATCACCGTTATATATGCAGAGCTATGGAACTTGGCTGTGATGTAGTCACCGAAAAGCCAATGACTATGGATGCAGTAAAGGCTCAGCAGATTCTTGACTGTGTTGAAAAAACAGGCAGAAATGTTCGTGTTTCCTTTAACTATCGCTATGCTCCTTATCAGACAAAGCTTCGCGAACTGATTATGGACGGCGCTATCGGTGAGCCCAAGCAGGTACATTTTGAGTGGTTGCTTAACACCTCTCACGGTGCTGACTATTTCAGAAGATGGCACAGAGATAAGAAAAACAGCGGCGGTCTTTTGGTACATAAATCTACTCACCATTTTGACCTTGTTAATTTCTGGATCGGTTCTTATCCGGTTCGTGTATTTGCTTTTGGAGATCTTAAATTTTACGGCAGAGAAAATGCAGAAGAACGCGGTATAGTTGATTTTTATGACCGTGACAGAAACTGCAAAGAACCCGGCAAACAACCTTTCACTCTTGATATGAAATCCTCTGAAATTCTTACTAATCTTTATCTTAATGCCGAAAAGGACGACGGTTATATCCGTGACCAAAGCGTATTCAGCGACGGAATAAGCATTGAAGACACAATGAATGTTGTTGTTAAATATGCTAGCGGTGCTCAACTTTCATATTCTCTTAATGCCTATTCTCCCTACGAGGGCTTTAGAGTAAGCATTACCGGTACAAAGGGCAGAGTAGAGATGGAGGTAATTGAAACCGTTTATGTAAACGGTCAGGGTGAATCCAGTAAAGAGGGCGTTGTCAAGGGCGCAAAAATTATGGTTTATCCTCTCTTTGCCGAGCCTTATGAAGCACCCTTTGAAAGCAGCGGCGGTGCTCACGGTGGCGGAGACCCTGTAATTCTTGAAGATATCTTCGGTAATCCTCCCCCCGATCCCTTTAACAGAGCCGCTTCTCATATCGACGGCGCTATGAGTATTATGACAGGTATCTGTGCCAATAAGTCAATAGCAACAGGTATGCCGGTAAATGTATTTGATGAAATAAAAATTCCCGGTTACAATAAGTAAAATAAAAACAGGTTTTCGCAATATGCGAAAACCTGTTTTTATTTTATACTTTTTCTAAAAGCCAGGGGTGTCATACCCGTTTGTTGCTTAAAAACATGACCGAAATAGCTACTGCTGTTAAAGCCTACTGCAATAGATAGCTCAGTAACCGAATAATCTTTTTCGTAAAGAAACAGACAAGCCTTTTCTACTCTTATTTTATTGAGATATTCCTTAAAGGTCATAGCGGTAAGGCTGTGAAAAAGTCTTGAATAGTGAGAAGGGCTCATAGAGGCAATTTTTGCGCAGTCTTCAAGGGTTATGGGTTCGCTGTAATTTTTTACAAGAAAATCAATTGACGACTGTAAACGGATATCGTTTTTCTCGGTAAGCAGCGGTTGGTGATTTGAAGATCCCTTTGCTCTTAGCAGTAACAGTAAAATCTTGCTGACCATATTTTTTATAATAGCGGGAGAAAGACTGTCTTTTAAAAGAATTTCGCCTTTAATAGATTCTGTAACAGCTATAATTTCTTTAAAAGTCTTTTCGTCAAGACGGATAAAAGCGGTGTCGCAAAAACAAGACAGGTCCTTATTTTCTTTGCAAACAGTCTTCATCAGTTGAGGGTCGATGTTAAGCAGATGCCTTTCGTGAGGGCACAGCGTATCACAGGTATTCTGATGAAGTTCACCTGGTTTTATTATAAGAACATCATAGGGTAAAACATTGCAGATTTTGTTTGCAAGAAAGTATCTCCTGTTGCCTTCTGATAAAAAATAGAACTCATAATGGTCGTGGCAATGGGGAGAAGGCATAGTATTTGAACTTGAAAGCTTTACATAGTCAACCTGACATCCTGCATAAAAATCGGTGTTCATTGTAACTCCGCCTTTATTTTAATATTTCTATTGTATGTGTGTTGTTAAAACGGGCGCCTTTTTCAAGGGTTATTATGCCTTCTTTGGTTTTGATATTCTGGTCGGTGTCGGGAGAATCGGTAATACCGCACCAGGGTTCAAGACAGATATAAGGTGCGCCTACCTTTGTCCAGATAAGAAAGTAATCACAACCCTCAAAAGAAAGTTTAATTGATTTTTCGCTGTTTTTATGTTTAAGTATCATACTCTTTGACTTAAGCTCTTTAAAAACAAGAGCATCTTTTACAAAGTAGTCATATTTAAGTGCTAAACGGTCGCTGTTTTCGATAATGCGGGTTTTGGTCTCAAGAAGCGCATTTCCGTCAAGGTCATAAGCGTCAAGAGTTTCATTTTGCGGGAATATAACATCATATTCCTCAATACCCTCAGGACAGTCATAGCCTTCGTGAGCGCCGATAGAAAAATACATTTCGCCGTCAGTAAGATTTTTGACGTCGTATGCAACTATCAGAGTTTTATTTATTATGGTATATGTAACGCGAAGCTCGAAATCAAAAGGATAGTTTTCTTTTGTCACTTCATTTGATTTAATCAAAAAGGTTACGGTATTTTCCTGTAGGTTTTCGACCTCAAATATACTCTTTCTTGCAAAGCCGTGCTTATACATGGTGTATTTTTTGCCGTCAAGAATATATGTGTCGTCTTTAAGGCCGCTGCAGATAGGGAAAAGGAGAGGGCTGGAAAGCGACCAATACTTATCGTCGCCGTTCCATATATATTCCGTGTCACAGCAGATAAGGCTTTTAAGCTCTGCACCAAGCTCATTAAATTTTGCGGTCATAAATTCGTTTTTAATAGTAATCATAGAAAGCACCTCGGTGAATTTTTTATCTAAAAATATTATACCATTTAACCTTAAGTAAATAAAGAGGAAATTTTTATTTTTGCCAATATTTTTTAGTTAAAGGCAAAAAAATCAAAAGAATATGCTCAAATTTATACTTTTTATCATTCATAAAAGTTTTAATTGGCGCATAAAATTTGCTTGAGGTGGATTAAAAATGGAAAGAATAATAAAAAGTACCGATTATACCTATAATAAAATGCGAAAAGCTATAAGAAACCTTAATGAAAAATACCCGTTTATAGAGGTTTTTCATATAGGACAAAGCTGTATGGGCAGAGAAATTCCTGCTGTTAAAATCGGAAAATCAGATGACGTTTGCCTTTATGCAGGTGCTTTTCACGGAAGTGAAAGCCTTACCACTACCGCTTTGCTTATGCTTTGCGAGGACTTATGTGAGGGTATTGCAAATGATGCAAATTTAAGCGGAATAAATGTTAAAAGGGCTTATGAAAAGAAGTCGCTTATTATTGTGCCCAGAGTAAACCCTGACGGTTGTGAAATTTCCCTTTGCGGTGCCGCGGCGGCAGGTGTTTACGCAAAGGAAATAAAGCGTATATCGGGCGGTGACACACTGCACTGGAACGCTAATCTTCGCGGTGTTGATATAAATCATAATTTTGGGGCAGGTTGGAAACGGTTAAGAGAAACTGAGAAAAGCGCAGGAATATACGGTCCATCAAAAACGAGATACGGCGGACCTTTTCCTGAAAGTGAGCCTGAAACGGCGGCACTGGTCAGTCTTTGCAGAAAGTATAATGTGAGCCACGCCGTTGCTCTTCATTCACAAGGTCAGGTTATATATTGGCGTTTTGGGGATAAAATACCCCATAGAAGTGAAAAAATGGTTGACATAATGTCGAAGCTGTCAAACTACATTCCCGACGATCCCGAGGGACTTGCGGTAGGCGGCGGTTTTAAAGACTGGTTTATCGAAACCTTTGAGCGCCCCGCCTTTACTGTGGAAATGGGACTGGGTGAAAATCCGCTTCCCTCTGATACAGTGGGTGACATATATGAAGGTATAAAGAAAATGTTGGTTATTACCCCTCTGCTGTAGATGGTACATAAAAAAGGATAGGAGAGGTAAAATGTGCGGTATAGTAGGGTATACGGGAACGAGTAGGGCTACAGAAATTTTGCTTTGCTCAATGAAAAATCTTGAGTACAGAGGATATGATTCTGCGGGCATAACCCTTTTAGATAATCAAAAATTTTTTCGTACGGTTAAAACGACTAAAAGGGTAGAGGCGTTAAGTGAAAAATTCAAAGACCTGCCCGAAAGCAATATTGGTATAGGGCATACACGTTGGGCAACCCACGGAAGACCAAGCGAAACTAATGCACACCCGCATTTAAGTGAAAATTTTTCTGTTGTTCATAACGGTATTATAGAAAACTACAGCAAAATTAAAAAAGAACTTATAAAGGGCGGTGCGGTTTTTAAAAGTGACACCGACACCGAGGTAATACCGCACTTAATGGAGAAAAATTATAACGGTAATTTGATTGATTCCGCTGTTAAAACCTTTAATCAGCTTGAGGGAAGCTTCGCCGTTGCTATGCTTTGCAAAAAAGAGCCGGGCAAAATAATCGCCGCTAAAAAATTCAGCCCTCTTATAATAGGACTATCTAATGATGGTAATTTTATAGCGTCAGATATTACGGCGGTATTGCCCTATACAAAAAGGGTTATATATCTTGAAGACGGTGAAACAGCTGAGGTAACGAGGTACGAAGTAACGGTTTATGACAGCAATAAAAATAGGATAGAAAAACAGGTTACTCTGCTTAATAGCAAGGAAACAAAAGTGGACAAGTCCGGCTTTGAACATTTTATGCTTAAAGAAATATATGAACAGCCTGCTGTTTTAAAAAGCCTTGCAGACCGTTTTATAAAGGATGATAAGATTTGCTTTGAAGAACTTAAAACAGAAAATAAAATAAACAAAATTCATATTGTCGCCTGTGGCTCGGCTTATCACGCAGGGGTTGCGGGTAAATATGCTTTTGAAAGCTTGGCGGATATAAGCGCTCAGGTGGAAATTGCCAGTGAATACCGTTACAATAAAAACTTTGCAGATGAAAATACGCTTTTCATTGCAGTTTCTCAGTCGGGTGAAACGGCGGATACTATAGCCGCTCTTAATTTTGCAAAAAAGTCGGGGGCACACATACTTTCTATTGTCAATGTAAAAGAAAGTGCCTGTGCAAGACTTAGCGACAGCGTTATTTATACAGAGGCGGGCGCCGAAATAGCAGTAGCCACCACAAAGGGCTATTCGTCACAGCTTTTTGTACTTTATCTTTTAGCGCTATATTTTGCCGATTTAAAAAATACACTGCCAAAAGAAAGGTATTTGTATTTTTTAAGTGAACTGGGAAATCTTCATAAAATAGCGGAAAATGTACTGAAAAATGCTGGAAAAATCAAAGATATTTCACAGAAAGTAAAGAAAGACGGCTCGGTGTTTTTTATAGGAAGAAATACCGACTATGCCACCGCCCTTGAGGGATCACTAAAGCTTAAAGAAATTTCTTATATTCATAGTGAAACCTATGCCGCAGGGGAACTTAAACACGGCACAATATCTTTAATTGAAGAGGGAACCCAGATTATTGCTGTGTCTACAAATAAGCGGCTGAGCAGTAAAACTGAGGGAAATATAAAAGAGGTAAAAAGCAGAGGCGCCTTTGTTACGGCACTGGCAAGTGAAAATGATGAAAAAATTGCCGATATAAGTGATAATTGTATTTTTGTCCCTGAAACCGACGATATATTTATGCCGCTTATCAGTGTAATACCGTTACAGCTTTTGGCTTACTATATTGCGCTGTTTAGAGGCTGTGATATAGATAAACCCCGAAATCTTGCAAAGAGTGTAACTGTAGAATAAATGCTTTATTATTAGCGGAAAATATGATATACTTCTCTTAAAGATAAATTAAAGGAGTAAAAGAGATGTATATTACCGATGATATAGTTTATATTGGCGTTAATGACAGAAAAAAAGATTTGTTTGAGGGACAGTATATCATACCTGACGGAATCGCATATAATTCTTATGTTATTCTTGACGAAAAAATTGCCGTTATGGATACGGCGGATGCTGATTTTACACAGGAATGGCTTTCTAATTTAGAAAAGGCGCTGGGCGAAAAGAAGCCTGACTTTCTTGTGGTGTTACACATGGAGCCCGACCATTCTGCAAATATACTGAGCTTTCTTAATAAATACCCCTCTGCTCAGGTAGTGGCTTCGGCAAAGGCTTTCACAATGATGAAGAATTTTTATAAAAACGATTTTGCCCAGCGTAGAATTACTGTAGGTGAGGGGGATACCCTTTCACTCGGTAAACACAGCCTTACCTTTTTTGCCGCCCCTATGGTGCATTGGCCCGAGGTTATTGTAGCTTATGACTCTTTTGACAATGTACTGTTTTCGGCTGACGGCTTTGGTAAATTCGGAGCCCTTGACTGTAATGACGAATGGGCGTGCGAAGCCAGAAGATACTATTTTGGCATTGTAGGTAAGTACGGCGCTCAGGTTCAGGCTCTGCTTAAAAAAACGGCAGGTCTTGAAATAGAAAAAATTTGTCCTCTTCACGGCCCTGTGCTTAGCGAAAATCTTGAGTACTATATAAACCTTTATAATATATGGTCAAGTTATGAAAGCGAAGACGAGGGCGTGTTTATTGCCTATACTTCGGTTTACGGAAATACCAAAAAAGCTGCACAGCTTTTAGCCGAAAAACTGACTCAAAAGGGCAAAAAGGCGGTGCTTTGCGACCTTGCAAGAGGTGATATGGCGGAAGCGGTGGAAGATGCTTTCAGATACAGCAAAACCGTATTTGCTACAACCACTTACAATGGGGATATTTTCCCCTTTATGAAAGAGTTTATAAACCATCTTACCGAGCGTAATTTCCAGAATAAAAAGGTTGCTTTTATTGAAAACGGAAGTTGGGCGCCTACCGCCATAAAGGTTATGAAGGGTATGCTTGAAAACAGTAAAAATCTTACCTTTGCAGAAAATCAAATAAGTATTATTTCGTCACTTAGCGAAGATAATATAATAGAAATAGAAAAATTAGCTGACGAGCTATAAAGGAGGATAAATTATGGATAATAGATTTTTTATTTGTGAGCATTGCGGTAATATTATCGGAATGATACACGATGCAGGTGTGCCGGTTATGTGCTGCGGTCAAAAAATGACTCAGCTTATTCCGGGAACTGTAGAGGCAAGCAAAGAAAAGCATATTCCCATAGTTTCGGTTAAGGAAAATGTTGTTTATGTTAATGTCGGCTCTGTCTTGCATCCTATGGAGGAAGAACACAGTATTTTATGGGTTTATCTGCAGACCGACAGAGGCGGTCAGCGTAAATGCCTTAAGACAGGCGATAGCCCCGAGGTAAAATTTGCGCTTATGGACGAAAAGCCGATTTCGGTTTATGCTTACTGTAATCTCCACGGCTTGTGGAAAGCAGATATATAATTTTAGGAGGAAAAGAATATGAAATATGTATGTGACGCATGCGGCTGGATCTATGATGAGGAAAAGGGCGACTCTGAACTTGATATAGCTCCCGGTACAAAATTTGAAGATTTGCCCGAAGATTTTCAGTGCCCACTTTGCGGCGTAGGCAAAGATATGTTCAGCCCTGAAGAATAAAAAAAAGGACTTGGGTATGAAGTGAACCCCAAAGTTTAGACAAAAATAAATATTAAATTGCTTGTGAATGAGTTCGGTATTGTACTGGACTCATTCCTTTTAGTTTTAAGGAAATTCTTTCGTTGTTGTAGTAATAAATATATTTCTTTAGTTCATCA
>JAZNAG010000092.1:0-2797 GCA_045586405.1 Acutalibacteraceae bacterium
GACGATATGCAAGTACTCAGCCGTGAATCTGTAGAACGCCTTGCTGAACACTTGAAAAACGTAAAAGCTCAATATGACGTTGGCGTAGTTGCTAAGGTTGACGTATTGCGCAGTGAAGTTGAACTTGCCAATGCTCAACAAAACCTTATCAAAACAGAAAACGCTTACAAAATTGCAGAAGCTAACTTCAACAAAATTATTGGCTTGCCCTTGGCAACCAACCTGTTCTTGGAAGATACTTTGAACTACACTCCCTATGATAAAGATTTGGAATACTGCTTGGACTACGCTGCTAAAAACCGTCCTGAATTGGAACAAGCTAAACAAGGCGTAGAAGCTGCGCGTGGTCAAGTTAAAGTAGCTCGCAGTGGTTACCAACCCCAAATTAGCGCAGTTGCAAGCCAAAACTGGGCAACTGGTGACGGTCACTGGCCTGCTGACGAAGAAAGCAACTGGACTGTTGGCGTACAAGCAAGCTTAACCATTTTTGATACCGGTGTTACCAGAGCAAAATCCCACGCTGCAGAAGCTAACTACTTCAGCGCTCAAGAAGCTTACCGTGACACCGTTGATGCTGTAATGCTTGACGTGCGTAGCCAATATCTGAACTTGCGTGAAGCAGAAAAACGTATTAGCACCACCGAAGTTGCGGTATCCCAAGCAGAAGAAGATTACCGCATTGCACAACTGCGTTACCAAGCAGGCGTTGGCACCAATACCGACGTTCTTGACGCGCAAGTTGCTTTAACCGATGCGCAAACCAACTATCTGCAATCTGTTTACGATTACAACATCTCTAAAACCAATTTGGAAACTGCTATTGGCGTGCCCATGGAGTTCCCTCATCAAGTAAAAGTTGAAAAATAAGATAACAGTATAAAGAGAGAAGTGGAGCTAAAGTACATCTAGTATTTTAGTTTCACTTCTTTTTAATTTTGAAAGTTTAGGGATAGATTTTCAAAATGTTTCAGGGTAAAAGTTAAAAATGTTTCGGGGTGGAATTGCTAAATGTTTCGGGGTGGAGTATAATTTAGGCAGAGGTGAACGTTGTGGATAAGAAAAAATATATTCCTAGAATTATAGATGATAAGATAAAATCATATTTGCAGGTATTCGGTGCTGTATGTGTTGAAGGACCTAAATGGTGTGGCAAGACCTGGACATCTTCTTATCATAGCAATAGCGAGGTTATGATTGGTGACCCTGCCGGTAACTTTCAAAACAGAAAACTTGCCGAAATGAATCCAGCTTTAATTTTGGATGGAGATGCTCCTCGACTAATTGATGAGTGGCAAGAAGTACCTCCAATTTGGGATGCAGTACGACATAGGGTAGACCAATCTGCCGAAAAAGGTCAGTTTATTTTGACTGGGTCTGCAACTCCAAATCATAAAGGCATTTTACATAGTGGAGCAGGACGAATTGCAAAATTACGAATGCGACCAATGTCTCTGTACGAAGCGGGATATTCTTCTGGTAAAGTTTCACTAGAAAAATTATGCGAAGGAGAGATTACACCGCAACTTACAGGAGAAGTGGAATTAAAAAATATAGTTGAGTATATTGTTCGAGGTGGATGGCCTGCAAGCTTGAATCTTTCAGTAGAGCAAGCAGCTATGTTGCCTGTTGAATACCTTAACGCTGTTATTGATGATGACGTATTTAGAATTGATGGCATTAAACGTAATACTATGAAGATGCGTCTGCTTTTAAGGTCTTTGGCACGTAATGAGAGTACTACGGTTACAAACAGAACTTTAAAAAACGATATTAAAGAAGTTGATGATGAAGATATGGATGCTGATACCGTAAAAGAGTATTTAGATATCTTCAACAGGTTATTTATTACAGATAATCAACAACCTTTTTCTGCTAGTGTGCGTTCCTCTGTAAGAGTTAAGCAATCTGTAAAGAGGCATTTTGTTGACCCATCTTTGGCCTGTGCGTTATTAAAGTTAACTCCTGCTAGTTTAATAAAAGATTTGGAAACATTAGGTTTTTTATTTGAAGCATTGTGTGAGCGTGATTTAAAGATTTATGCCGAATCTTTTGGTGCGTCTATATACCATTATCAAGATTATCAAGGGCGGGAGGTTGATGCTGTAGTAGAACTTGCTGATGGACGATGGTGTGCTTTTGAAATTAAACTTGGTGCAAATCAAATAGATGCTGCTGCTACAAGCTTACTAAAAATAAAAGCGGAATTTGAAAAAGATCCTAAGGGAAAGGCTCCTGTAGTTTTAGGCGTCATTTGTGGTATGGCTAGTGCTGTTTATCAACGACCTGATGGTGTGTTTGTAATTCCGATAACTGCATTGAAAAATTGAATACAAAATTTTTAGTCAGCCTTTTTGTAAGAAAATAATGGTCAATCCCCGTTCATTGCGAACGGGGATTTTTGTTTTGAGCGTCTTCTCTGTAAAAAATCCCCCTATACTATAAATGACATGAAAAATACTCAAGTGGCTCAAAAAATAGAAAAATATTTTTTCAAACAAGCTTTTTTAGAAAATTTTAAAATTTTTTCGGAAAATGTGAGCCACTTTACCCTAAAAGATGTCACTTATATTATGAGTCTTCTTTTTTTCTGTCCTTCCCCTTTTTCTTTTACGTAGGTTTTCTTTTTCCCCTTCCTGTCTTTATTTTCTTCTGCCCTGTTCATAGAAAATCTTTTCAACTTTTTCTTACCTATTTCCGTAGTTACTACTAACTTGGAGTTATATAATGCTTAACAAGAAAATTGTAGATGAGAAATTAATTAATATGGCGTTGAGTAGTAACAAATAACTCTGGTAAA
>JAZNAG010000093.1:0-10824 GCA_045586405.1 Acutalibacteraceae bacterium
TAAAATATTTTTCTTTCTTTCAAGCCTCTTTAAATAGTTCTTTTTAGCATTAGTTCCTATAACAAACATATCATTTTCCTGCATAACTTTCCTTATTAATTTTACACCGTAATCATAACCTCTGCTTTTTAAAACAGAGTAAATGCGGTTTACACCGTAGGTGCGACAGCTTTCATAAAATATTTCTTCAATCAGCGGTTTTGCTTCTTCTTGCCGTTTAGCATATACCGTATCACCATGTTTACCGCGAAGCTTATAGATGAGATACGAGCTCTTATTAACGTTCATCGCTTCGCAGCAAAGATTAAGACCATATATGTCTTCAATCTTTTCTATGTATTTGTAGCGGGGGAGTAGTGGCGAATTCGTACCGCACGGGGCACTACTTAAAATATGCAGTTTTTGGTTTGCACGATCCATATTCCTTTTCATTTGAGTGAGTGTTAACAGATTGTCCGTGTTATATTTTTGCTTGTATTTATAATCGTTCAACCAACGATAGATGCTTGTTTTTGAAACGTGGTATTTTTCTGCCACATCTCTTACATCATCTCCAAAAACTACCTGCTCAATAATACTTGTTTTAATTTTTTCTGAAATAACTTTGTTCATAATTTTTCCTCTTTCTTTATTTTTTCGTTTTAAAGTTAAAGAACAATCAAAATAACCACCTTCCTTTATCTCTATTTTAATATACTTAATGTTTTCTTGAAACTAAAAAATGAACTTCTCCATATTGTAAATACAAATGTTTTCGGAAAAGACATTAAGGGAGTCACGTTTATGTTTAATTTTTACTGTATTGGAAAAGATAGAGAAAGGAGGAGTTCGAGTGAAGGATTATAGAGATATTGAGAACACGAGATATATTATCAGCAGAGTCTTTGCAGAGAATAAAACCACCGCTATGTTAATTGAACAGCGTGTAAAAGATATAAAAAATAATGCATCGTCGCTTGAAAGCAGCGGCACAATGATGTATAATAATTTTAGTGGTTCGATTCAGTCGAAGGAGGGACTATGAGAGTCGAACAAAATAAAATTGCTTTTGCTTATTTTAGGTTATCCCGAGAAGAAGCACAGAAAAGTGAATCATCAAGTATTACAAACCAACGTATGATCGTGACCAAATATTGCGAGCAAAATGGTATCAACCTTGTTCGCGAATTTGTTGATGACGGTTATTCGGGTGGTAACTTTGACCGACCAGGATTTCAGGAAATGATGCGAGAATTAAATAAAGGCTTGGCAAACACGGTAATTACCAAAGACCTATCCCGTCTTGGCCGTGATATGCGAGAATCGAGTTATTATGCCGAGCAGTTTTTCCCTGAGCACGATGTCCGTTACATCGCAATTGCTGACAATTTTGACAGTGAAGATGATAACGTGATGGCACCGTTCCAGTTTGCTATGAACGAGGTGTATCTGCGTGACGGTTCACGAAAGGTTAAGGATGTTCTTAGAACCAAACGTCAAGACGGTTTGTATTGCGCCTGTCCGCCTTATGGATATAAAAAGGAACACCGCAACAAAAACAAGCTTGTTCCCGATGAAGTTACTGCACCTGTTGTGCAGAGAATTTTTAATGCTGCTGCAAATGGTGATTCATCAAGAAAGATAGCACAGGATTTAAACAATGACGGAGTTATTCCACCACTTAAATACCGTGTGCTGTATCGAGATGAATTCAGCGAAGAAGGTGCTGCAAGAGCTTCTGACCTTTGGAATTATACAACGGTTAAGCGCATCTTAAAGAACGAAGTTTACCTTGGTCATACAGTTTTAGGTAAAACAAAAAAAGCAAGTGCAAAGTCGAAAAAGAAGGTTGCCATCCCACAGGATAGATGGGCAGTGACTGAGAATACCCACGAAGCATTGGTGAGCGAAGAAATCTTTCAAAAAGCACATGATAATATGGGTAAGGGCACTCGCAATTTTCAGCAGTATGACCATGTTAGAAAAAGCATTTTTTCGGGTGTTGCTTACTGTGCACTTTGCGGACACGCTTTGTGTTCTTGCGGAACGGTTTACAAGGGAGAGCGAGAAAAGTATTGGTATCTTTCCTGTATCAATAAGCGCAAGGATATTAACGAACCCTGCAAAGGTACAAGAATTCGCTACGCTGACCTTATTGAGCTTATAACTGAAGATTTGAACTCTTTGATTTCTCTTAGCGATGAAGAGATAAACGCAATTGTTGGTCACATTATGCAAGAGGAGAATTCTGACAAGGAAGCACAGATAAGAAAAGTCCGCCGTGAAAAGCTTCAGGGCAGACTTGGTATTATCGATAAGATTATTCCAAAACTTTATGTTGACAATGCAGAGGGGAAACTTGATGACGACCGACTAAGCTCAATGGTTGATGATTTGCAAAAGGAAGCGGCAGCTATAAAGCAAGAACTTTTAGAGCTTAGCGAGGATGCCGTGCAAACAAGTAAAAGTGAGAATTACAAAATGTTCTTTGAACTCACAAGACAGCATACCCATATCGACACGCTTGATCGTGATACCTTGCTTACTTTCGTTGATAGAATTGAGGTTGGTCCTAAAATTCTGCCCGAGGGTAATGTTAAAGCAAGTCACAGAAACTCCGAGTTTCAGCAAGAGATACGGATATTTTACAAGTTCGTGGGTGAAATGAACGAAATCAATGAAATTTAATTAATATGTAATAAAACTCAACCGTTTTAAGATGGGCGGGGTACACCAACCTCGCTAGCAGCTTCCATCTTAAAACGGTTGAGAGCTTCTTTAGCCTCAGGAACTACATTTTTAGCCATTGTATTTTCACTCCTTTTCCTTTTTTTCTTGCGTTTGCATTATTATTGTTTTCTGAAAATTCTTAAATATGATAGGAAAAATTATCAAAAAAAGAGGTGAAATATCTTATAAAATATGATATACTAAACACTAATAATATTTGATTTGTAAAATTTTTCGTTTCAAAAAAAACAAAAGTGAGGTAATTGTATGATATCAGTACGTAGTTTTGGTAAAACAAATGAAGGATTAGAGGCACAGCTTTTTATTCTTGATAACGGAAATATGTCGGTGTATATTACCGATTTTGGCGGACATATTGTAGCCATTAATGTACCTGATAAAGATGGCGTTATGACCGACGTTGTACTTGGTGCCGATAATGTACAGGCCTATGCAGGTAATATTGATTATATGGGCGCTACTATTGGTAGATTTGCTAACCGTATTGAAGGCGGCAAATTTGAACTTAACGGTAAAGAATATACATTAGCCATAAACAATGGACCAAACCATCTTCACGGTGGTATAGATGGTTTTAACCATAAAATGTTTGATGCTTTTGTAGATGGTGAAACATTAAAACTTTCTTATCTGTCACCTGATGGAGAAGAAGGTTATCCCGGAAATCTGAACTTCTCGGTTGCATTTACTTTAAGGGAAGATAATACGCTCGATATTGAATATAATGCTGAAAGCGATGCCGATACTGTTATTAACTTTACTAATCATACATACTTCAATTTAAACGGTGCCTTAAGCGAGAAGAATATTTATAATCATTATTTAATGATAAATGCTGAAGCTTTTTGCAGAGGTGATAAAGACTGCCTGGCGGATGGTACAATTGTTTCTGTCAGAAACACAGATATGGATTTTAGAAAAATGGCTTTGCTTGGTGATCGTATCAACAGCGATTATGAAGATATAGCAATAACTGATGGTATTGACCATAATTTTGTTCTTAAAATGAGCAGGGGAGAATACACAAAAGCCGCTGAGCTTTTCTGTAAAGAAACAGGTATAAAGCTTCAGTGCTATACAGATCAGCCTGGTATTCAGATATATACAGGCAATGTAACCGATTATAAGGGTGGCAAATGTGGCTGTTATTATGGTAAGCACAGCGCAATTTGTCTTGAAACACAAACCTTTCCGAATTCTACTTCTTTTTCGTATTTCCCAAGTCCCGTGCTTAAAGCAGGAGAAAATTTTTACAGCAAAACCTCGTATAAGTTCTCTGTGGAAAAATAATTTTATAGTTTGTCTTTGAGTCAAGGACAATTTAAAAGAATATTCAACTAATATTTCAAATGAATACACAGTGAATATTGTTAATATTGCCAATATTTTAAAAAATACTTGATTTCAACAGAGAATTGTGGTAAATTGTTTATATTAAATATATTTGTTTATGTGTATTTCATACGTGGACAAATTCAAATGGAGTATTGATTTATGAATGTTGCGATTTTAGGCTTCGGTACTGTTGGTGTCGGCGTATACGATATTTTGTCTGAAAGAGACGATATTACCGTTAAATATGTACTTGATATCACTCGTCACGACGGACTGACCGCTGTTTCTACAACCGATATAAATGACATACTAAATGACCAAACGGTTGATACGGTTGTTGAGGTTATCGGTGGTCTTAATCCTGCCTATGATTTTGTAAAATCTGCACTGATGGCGAATAAAAATGTAATAACCGCAAATAAACTGCTTGTAAGCTCATATTACAGAGAACTTACAGGTTTAGCTGCTGAGAAGGGTGTGGCTTTGCGCTACACTGCTGCTGTTGGCGGCGGTATTCCGTGGCTTGTTAATCTTGAGAGAGCCGCAAGGGTATCTAAAATTTGTGAAGTCAGCGGTATTATGAACGGAACTTCAAATTACATCCTTGATGCCATGCATACTGACAAGGCTGATTTTGCTGACTGTCTTAAAACAGCGCAAGAACTTGGTTATGCCGAGCGTGATCCCAGTGCTGATATTGACGGTATTGATACACTTTGCAAAGTTGTTCTTTCTGCTAATATAGCTTTTTCTATAGCCGTCGATAAGGATAATGTTGATGTTGCAGGTATAAGATATATTAGTGATAATGATATCAGTGCCTGTGAAAAAATGGGTTATGTTTGCAGACTGATGGGCTTTGCATTTGATGATACCGATACTGCTTCTGTTTTTGTTGAGCCTACTTTTGTCAGCTCTAAACAGCTTGAAGCTTCTGTGTGTAAGAATTTAAATCTCATTTCCTTTGAGGCTGAGCACGTTGGCAGAGAAAGCTTCTATGGCTTTGGCGCAGGCCGTTATCCCACAGCATATACTGTTGTTGAAGATTGTGTCGATGTTGCAGGCGGTGTTAAAAAGGCTTATAACGACGTTATGAATTCACCCGTAATTGACAACAGTACAGTTAGTCATAAATATTATGTAAGAACCGATTATTCTGACTCTTGGTTTGAGGGTATAGATAAAGATATTTCAGGCGAAGGTTATGTTACTGAAAAAGTTTCTGTTAGCCGAATGCACAAGTTCTGTAAAGACGCAATTAACTCCGGTAAAGAATGCTTTATTGCCGGTATATCAGAAATATAAAGGGGTATAAAAATGTTAAAGGTACTTAAATTCGGCGGCACTTCAATGGCCGACGCTAAACAATTTGCTAAAGTTAAAGCAATAGTAGATAGTGATCCCACTCGTCGTGTTGTAGTTGTTTCTGCAGCAGGTAAGCGTTTTTCCGATGATCATAAAATTACCGATCTGCTTTTGCTTTGTCACGCTCATATTAAGTATGGTGTTTCCAGTGACAGCGTGTTTGATATGATCGCTAAAAGATATATTGAAATTCGTGATGATTTAGGTCTTAAAACTGATATTGAGTCTGAGCTTAATAAAATTGCCAATAAGCTTAACAAAGGCATTTCTAAAGATGAACTTGTTTCGCGAGGCGAATATCTTTCTGCACGACTTATGGCAGATTATCTCGGTTTTGAGTTTGTGGATTCAGCTCATTGGGTGCGTTTTAAACTTGATGGTTCTATTGATACGGAAAAATCTTATGAGCTTTTATGTCAGCTTGCTGAAGGCAGAAAAGTTGTAATTCCCGGTTTCTATGGAACTATGCCTAACGGCGCAATTAAGATAATGAGCCGTGGCGGTTCCGATATAACAGGTGCTCTTGCAGCGGCAGCTCTTGAGGCAGATGTTTACGAAAACTGGACAGACGTTTCGGGTATTCTTATGGCTGATCCAAGAATTGTAGATAATCCCGAACCTATCAAGCATATTACCTATGAAGAACTTCGCGAACTTTCTCATATGGGCGCTCAGGTGCTTCATGAAGGCACAATTTTCCCTGTAAGACAAAAGAACATTCCGCTTAATATCCGTAATACTAATGCTCCTGATGAACCGGGTAGTCTTATTATGGAAAAATTCCCTGATGATGAAGACGATAGGCAATTTGTAACCGGTATTACCGGTAAAAAAGGCTTTGCCATTGTTACAGTTACCAAGAGCGGTATGTCTTCCGAGGTTGGTTTCTTACGCAAGGTTCTTGAAGTATTTGAAAAATACAATGTAAGTATTGAGTATGTACCGTCAGGTATTGATAGCGTTTCTGTTGTTGTTTCAGAAAAGGCAGTTAGTGACTGCCTGTATGCTATACTTGGCGATTTGCAAAAAACTGTTAAACCTGACGGAATAAATATTACTGAAAACATTGCTATTGTTGCTGTTGTTGGCAGAAAAATGGCATATAAGCCCGGTATGTCAGGTAGACTGTTTGCAGCTCTTGGTGAGAGTAAAATCAATATCCGCATGATTTCTCAAAGCTGTGAAGAGCTCAATATTATAGCCGGTGTAAGTGACGAAGATTTTGAAAAGGCTGTTAAGGTTCTTTATAACAGTTTTGTTAAAAAATAAGGTGGTTTTATTATGAAAAAGTATAATCTTGCTATTCTTGGCGCAACAGGTGCTGTTGGTCGCGAGATGCTTAAAGTATTAGAGGAAAGAAATTTCCCCGTTAACGAACTTAAAGTTCTTGCCAGTGCAAGAAGCGTAGGCAAAGAAATTGAATTTGCAGGTCGCACCTTAAAGGTTGAAGAAGCTAAGGCTGACTCTTTTGAGGGTGTTGATATTGTTCTCGGCGCTGCAAGTAATGCACTTGCAAAGGAACTTGCTCCACATATAAAGGCTGCAGGTGCTGTGCTTGTAGATAACTCCAGCGCTTTCCGTATGTGCGATGATGTTCCGCTGGTAATTCCTGAAATTAATCCTGAAGATGTTAAAAAGCATAACGGTATAATTTCTAATCCTAACTGCTCTACAATTATTACTTTAACTGCAGTTAATGCACTTAATAATGCCAGTCCTATCAAGAGTATGATTGCCAGCACTTATCAGGCTGTATCCGGTGCAGGCGCAGGTGGACCTGTCGAACTACTAGACCAGACTGCTGCAATTTATGAAGGCAAAGAGGTAGAGCATAATGTTTTTGCTCACCAGATAGCATATAATGTTATTCCTAAAATTGGCGGTGTTACCTTTGAAGGCTATACATCTGAAGAAATGAAAATGCAGAATGAAGGCGCCAAGATTATGCACCTTCCTGATTTAAAGGTTAGCTGTACTTGTATTCGTGTACCTGTACTTCGCTCACATTCAATTTCTGTTCTCGTTAAAACAGAAAAGCCTGTAAGCGTTGAAAAGGCAAAAGAACTGATTTCTAATGCTCCCGGCTGTAAGTATGTTGAGGATATGGATAACGAAATTTATCCTATGCCCCTTGAAACCAGCGATCAGGATATCGTATTTGTTGGTCGTATTCGTCCTGACCTTACTGATGAAAACGGTCTTAATATTTGGTGCTGCGGCGACCAGGTAAGAAAAGGCGCTGCAACAAATGCTATTCAGATAGCTGAACTTTTAATTAAAGAGTAATTATTTAACAATAAATAAAAACCGTGGTAACAGTTTGATGTTACCACGGTTTTTATTGTGTAATTTAAATATCGTTTATAAAATCATTTTCATAAAGAACAGTTATACCTAGATCATTTGCTTTTTGAAGTTTACTTCCAGCATTTTCACCGCAAAAAACCATATCTGTTTTTGATGAAACCGAGCCGCTGACTTTTGCACCGAGTTTTACAAGTTTATCGGTTAGTTCGTCGCGTGAAAAGGCTGAAAAAGTACCTGTAATAACTATTTTTTTGCCACTAAATTTTGAATCGGTTTTTGTGTCGTAGTCTTCTTTTTTAAAGCTCAGTAACGAGGAAAGCTTTTTAAACAGTTGCAGATTTTCAGAAGAACTAAACCAGTTGTGAAGAGAGCTGTTCATCTTTTCACCGAAACCATCAATTTCTGTAAAATCAAAATTGTTTTCGGTGGCAGATATAAAGTCTTCTGCTTCGCCCTTGAATCTGTCTTCTATCAGTTTTGCACCGCTTTTGCCGATAAGGTCAATATTCATTGCAACCAGCAGGTTAGTAAGTGTGGTGTTCTTTGAATTTTCAATAGCCAAAGTCAGATTATCAAATGACTTTTCACCAAAGCCTTCCATAACAGTTATTTCTTCTCGCTTATCCTTAAGGGAAAATATATCGCATAGATCATTGAGCCAACCTTGTTGCATAAACTTCTCAATAGTTTGTTCGGAAAGTCCGTCAATATTCATTGCGTGCTTACTTACAAAATGGGTAAACTCTTTAATCTTCTTACCGCTACACAATGGGTTGTTGCAATAAAGAACCTCAATGTTTCTGCCGCTGTTTTCGGTGGATATAATTTCGGTGTTCTCTTTACATATAGGACAAACAGCAGGGAAGTCGAGATTATAGCTTTCACGGTTTTTGGAGCTTAGATTAGCTTCAACGTGCGGGATAATCATATTTCGCTTTGAAACTAAAATATCATCACCTTTTTGAAGCATTAACTCTTTTATAAAGGTCATATTGTGTAGAGAAGCCCGTTCAACTATGGTGTTATCAATTTCAACGGCATCAAAAACAGCAATGGGGGTTAACTGACCTGTCCGCGAAATGTTCCATTCAATGCTTTTAAGCTTTGTTTCAAAGTGGGGATCCCCGAATTTATATGCTATACCATCACGAAAATGGTGCGCTGTACGGCCAAGAGATGCTGAGTACTTGGCATCGTCATAAAAGAAAACGATTCCGTCTATGGGAAGCATATTCTCGTTAGCACGATTTTTAAGTTCTGTAATAGCTTTTTGAATAGTCTCGGCATCAGTGTATCTGCTGATTACTGTCAATGGTATAAGGCTGAAACCCAGCTGAGAAAGTGCAGTTATACGCTGACTTCTTGAAGATACATTATCCATACCTTCAAGAACATTAAAGGGCATAAAGTGCACGTTTCTGTCTTTGCAAACGGCAGAGTCAAGCTGACGCACAGAGCCTGCAGCAAGATTCCGCGGTGTAGAAAACTTATCTTCGTCATTGTCAATTTTTTCGTTGATCATGTTAAAGTTTTCTATATCGATATATGCTTCGCCTGTAATGCGCAAAGTGTTTTTTAAAGGAACTTTATGAGGTATATTTTTAAACACTTTAGCGTTGTGTGTAATAAGTTCACCAACTGTTCCGTCACCGCGGGTAGAAGCTTCTGTTAGATTTCCGTTTTCGTACAATAGCTCAACAGTCAGTCCGTCAATTTTAAGTGCAAGGTAGCCGTCATTTTCCGCGGCCATTTTTTCTATATCTTTAGCATTTTTTGTTTTGGCAAGACTTAAAAGCGGAATCTTATGGGTAACCTTTGGTAAAACACCTAAAATTTCAGAGCCAACCTTCTGTGTGGGGGACGAAGCAAGAACAATACCCGTTTCCTCTTCAAGTAAAGTTAGTTCGTCAAATAATGCATCATACTGTGCATCTGAAATTGAGGGAGAATTGCCATTATAATATTCATCAGCACATTTTCTCAGGTATTCTATCAAATAGTGAATTCTTGAAATTTTTTCCTGATTATTCAAGGCTAATCCTCCTGTCTTAATATTGATGTTTTATACTTCATAGGTGTTTGTCCTGTGTATTTTTTAAATGCGCGGTTGAAATTAGGACAGTTATTAAAACCGCATTTAAGAGCAACAGAAATAATAGAATCGTTTGGATTTTCAATTAATAACTGTGTTGCAAGACTTATACGCCTTTCTCCGATATAATCCCATAGTTTAACATTGGTAAGTTCACGGAAAATATTAGAAAGGTAGTTTGGACTAAGCTCTGCTATTGAAGCGATTTTTTCAAGAGTTAATTCTTCTGAAATATGTGAATCGATATAGTCAATAGCTTTCTTTAGTGATAAATTCGATTTATTTATGATTTTTTCAGGAGAAGCCGACTGATTTGCGACGCTGTAGTTAGTTTCTCTCAGTATAGTGAGAATTATGTTAAGGCTTGACTTTAAAATTTCAAGTTCATAACCGCTATGTTTTATGTTGAAGGCTTCAATCATTTCTACAAATGTATCCTTTATATGCTTTGCGGCGGGGTAGGATGCAGGTATACGGTTGTTGAAATTTTCTGAATGATGTGAGAAAAATTCGTTTTTTTCAAGGTGCGGTACAGATGGTAAAATTTTCATAAAAGCGTTTGCATCAATTTGCAATTTTAAAAATAACGCATTTGTGCTGCTACCGATAACTTCTTTATCGTCGTTTTTTGAAAAAATCAGCACATCACCTTGGTATAAATTGTACTCTGAGGTTTTTGTTTGCAATTTGCAATGAGGCGATTGTAGTAACCAAACCTCAAAATAAGTATACATATTAGATAAATGATAAAAAGAACCGGCAAAAACTGTATTGCTGGAAAACTTAAGAGCGATATCTTTATCATTATTATAAATGAATTCGTCAATAGTTTTAAGTGAATACATACAAAACTCCCGTTAAAAACAATGAAAATTATACAAAAAGCGAAATTTTAAAATATTTTAAGATTTTGATACTGGTGATTTTGGTTATTTTTATATTTAAGTTGTGCAATATTTACATCAAAATCCCTTAAAATTATACACTTGATTAAA
>JAZNAG010000094.1:0-1903 GCA_045586405.1 Acutalibacteraceae bacterium
TATTTCCTGCCCTTTGTTGTTGACGAACTGCTTAAAGAAGGCAAAATCAGCGTTAAGGTTATGGACACCACAGAAAAGTGGTACGGCGTTACATATAAGGAGGATAAACAGCTTGTTGTTGATGCTATCAAGAGTAAAATTGCCGATGGCATTTATCCCGAAAAGCTTTGGTAAAATATTAAACTATCCTTAATAAAGGAGATATTAAATGGCAAATTCATTTGAAATTAAAGGCAACGAATTTTATCTTGACGGAAATCCCTTTAAGATTTATTCGGGAGCTATGCATTACTTCCGTACACTCCCTGAATATTGGGAGGACAGGCTTCTTAAGCTGAAGCTTGCAGGCTTCAACACTGTTGAAACCTATGTGTGCTGGAATCTTCACGAGCCTCAGAAGGGTGTGTTTGATTTCAGCGGTATGCTTGATATTGCAAACTTTATTGAAACAGCGAATAAGCTCGGTTTATATGCAATCGTAAGACCGGGACCGTATATCTGTGCTGAATGGGATTTCGGTGGATTCCCTGCGTGGCTTTTAAAGGACAAAAATATGGAGCTTCGTTGTAATAATGAAGTTTATCTCGGTCATGTCAGAGACTATTTCGAAAAGCTGTTTTCAATTCTCAAGCCTCTGTTTATTACAAACGGCGGTAATATCATTGCTGTGCAGGTTGAGAATGAGTACGGCAGTTACTCCAACGATAAAAAATATCTTCACGCGCTTTGTGATATGTACGATGAGCTGGGAGTGAATTTATTAAAGTTCACTTCTGACGGAACCTGGTGTAATATGCTTTCGGGCGGTACAATTGACGGTGTTTTACCAACTCTTAATTTCGGTTCTCGTGCATCAACAGCTTTTAATGCGTTAAAGCCCTACGGAGATGTGCCGAAGATGTGTATGGAATTCTGGTGCGGTTGGTTTGACCATTTCGGTGAAAAGCATCATACAAGAAAGGCTGATAATTTAGTCCCCGAGCTTGAAGAATTCCTTAAGCAAGGCGCCTCATTCAATATGTATATGTTTCTCGGCGGCACAAACTTCGGCTTTACCGCAGGTGCAAACCATATCAAGCGCTACGAGCCTACAGTAACAAGCTACGATTACTGTGCACCCCTGACCGAATGGGGCGACTACACCGATACATACCATAAGATAAGGAAGCTTCTCTGTGAGCATCAGAATATTCCTATGACGGAGCTTCCTCCATCACCCAAAATGCAGAACATCGGCACCGTGAAGCTTACCGAGTCAGCAGATTTATTTGAAAATCTTGACAATATAGCTCATAAGCATTATTCACCTCTGCCAAGAAGTATGGAAGCTTACGGACAGAATTTCGGTCTGATTTATTATGTGACAAAGCTTAAAGGAAAGTACGATGCAGGCTTTCTTTCAATTGACGATGTACACGACTACGCTCACGTTTACTTTGACAAAAAGAAAATTGCAACAATAAACAGGTGCAAGAAAAAGTCACTCTTAAATAAGCTTAAGCTTAAAAAACAGCTTTTTGTTAAGGGTACAGACTCTGAAAGTGAAATAGGCATACTTGTCGAGGGAATGGGCAGAGTGAATTACGGTAAAGAGCTGTATGACCGTAAGGGTATTTCAAGCGTTCATTTTGCCAATCAGGTACTTGCAGACTTTGATGTATACTCTATACCTCTTGATAATCTTGAAAGCCTTAATTTCGGCGAGATTAAAGCTGAAAGTAAAAGCGGTCCCGTATTCCTTAAGGGTACCTTTAAGGCAGACAAGGGTGAATGCTTTGTTGATATGAGCGGCTTTACCAAAGGCTATGTATTTGTCAACGGCTTCAATCTCGGCAGATATTGGGAAATCGGTCCTCAGAAGGCACTTTACTTACCCGAAGCAATTCTCAAGGATGAGAATGAA
>JAZNAG010000095.1:0-2519 GCA_045586405.1 Acutalibacteraceae bacterium
GCCAGATCTTATATTATACCACAAGGAGCTGCGTCTTGTCAAGAGCTGCGCTGCAAAAAATTAAAAAAAAAAAAAAAAAAAAATACTTCCCCTTTTATTATATCATAAGACGGATCCGTTTGTCAAGAGTTTTTTGTTAAATTTTTAGTGTAAAATTTGTGTAAAATTTGTTAAGTCAAGTCTTGATTTTTAAAAATTTTTTTAGGTCGAAATTTGTGAAAATTTTTCTTGACTTTTTCCCTAAAATTTGAGATAATAGATATATAAAGAAAAGAGAGAAAGGAGAAAATCAAAAATAAGAAATTTGCTTAAAAGCAAAAATTTTTCTTGACTTTTTAATCAAAAGTGTAGTATAATATATATATAAAGAGAAAGGAAAAAGCAAATTGAAAAAGAAAAAATAATTCTTGACTTTTGGTTTCAAATGTGAGATAATAGATATATAAAGAAATAATTCTTCTATTAAATAGTCTTAGTCCCCAACATAAATGATGTTGGTTATGCTAAACGCATTGACAGTTATGCTAGGCGGTTGTTGCCGTTCCAGACAAGAGTGCAATCCTCTGCTAAGACTATGTAATAGGGGAATTATCCCTGAAACTAATTAAAAGAAAGGGCTTATACGGGTCATAGGTATAAGTTAGGGTGATTGAATATGGCAAAAATGGTTGGAATGAACGCAAACTACAAAGAAGTAGCAGGAGTATTAAGAGAATTTGAAGGTGGCAAAGCATTCGCTAGACAAGTGCTAGATAAAATGGTTGCTAATGGTGCTACTAGAACATTCAACTCAGTAAATGCAACTTTAGCAGCAATGGCTGGAAAAGGTTATGTAAGCAAAGAAAAAGGTGTATTCAACGATAAACTATTGACTTGCTACACTTTAACTGCTGAAGGACTTGCTGAACTAGATAAAGAGGATGAAGCAACTGAAGAAGTTGCCTAGTCCTCCAGGGCATAGCCCGTAAAGAACAAGAATAACACTCTACTAAAACGCCAGATCTATGGCGTATATACTAACGACAGGGAAGATCCCTGTCTTTTTTTTATTGCTGGGAAATTTTGTTGCTGCGAAATTTTGTGGTTGGGAAATTTTATACTCGACCTCAGCAAAGGCCCGGATCAGTCAAGCCCCCAAATGCACCCTGCCCCCGAACAAATGGTCCAGGAGCTGCGCGGGAGCTGCGCCACCACCCCGATAAAGGAGCTGTGCCCCGCAAGCGGGCGCCGGGGCGAACAAATGTTCGTCAAGGAGCTGCGTCAGGTGGCTGTCAAGTAAATGTAAAGGAGCTGGGTAAACCGAGTGTAAAGCGAACAGTAAAGGAGCTGCTGTCAAGCAGATGTAAAGAAGTGCCAAGGAGCTGTATAGCGAACTTTTGTTCGTAAAAAAAAAAAAAAAAAAAAAGATCTCCCCTTTCATTATACCACATCGAGGTTGCTCTTGTCAAGTATTTTTTAAGCGAAAAATAAAAAAGGGTTTACACCCTTTCTTTACACGACTAAACACCCCATTGGTCATTTGGGGTTGTCAAGTCATTGTCTATTCAGCGTCAACTGTTTCTGCTTCTTCAGTGTCTACAGTTTCTGCTATTACTTCTCTACCAGCATCAGTTATAGTGTATTTAGTTAACATTTTGTCGCCTAATACTCCCTTTGCTTTAGTGCAGTATCCTTTGCCTGCTGCAGCCGCTAATGTAGCATTTACACCATTAAAAGTCTTACCTTCCATTTGTGCTAATACTTCTCTAGCGAAGCCTTCGCCGTTTTCTCTTCCTGCTAATACAGTTAATACTGCTTTCATGTTTTCAGTTATTTTTGTCATAATTTCCACCCTTTGGACTTTTTTGTCCAATCCTTTCATTTAATTATATATCTATTATACTACAACTCTGACCAAAAGTCTAGTATTTTTTTCATTTTTTTTGCTTTGGTTGCAAATTCGCTTTCCTTTCTTCATTTGATAAATCAATTATACCACACTTGGTGGCAAAAGTCAAGCATTTTTTTCAATTTCTCCCTTTCTTTATTACAATTTAATTATACTACGATGAGGTAGATCAAATCAAGTCTTTAACCTAAATTTGATCCATCTTTCTGGTGGCTAAAAGGAGCTGCGCAACGGAGTAGGTGGCTGGGCATATGGATAGGAGCTGTGTTTATATATATACTACCCCCTTGTCTCAGTAAGCCACAACCAGGTTCCCCTGCCCGCTCTAGGTTCAAACTGAATTGTCTATTTTCTCCTTTCTTAATATAATTATACTATAAGGAGCTGGCTCTTGTAAAGTCTATTTTTGCCCGAAATTTCGGGAAATTTTACTTGACAGAAGGACCTCGCGTGAGGTACCTCATACCCCTCCTATAACCCCTCCTAATATTAAAATACCAAATTTTTACAACCTATTGAGATTAGTATATTATATATTACATACTATATATATTACATATTATATACATATATATTATATATACCCCCTATATATTATATTACTATATATTATTACTACTACTTATTACTA
>JAZNAG010000096.1:0-2557 GCA_045586405.1 Acutalibacteraceae bacterium
CCGATGACAGCACCGTCCCCGTGACCTTTGAAATAATGCCGAAAACGTTGACGGAGGATATGGAGATAACGCTGACTCTTGGAGACGAGGCGACGGTCCTTCGGCGTGAGGGAGACCTTTTTAGCGGTGTTATCAGCGTCAGCATCTTCGAAAACGAGGGAATGCCGCTGGCTACTGTTATCACCTCGGTAAAGCAGACCGAGTATCTTGAGGACGTCGATCTTTCACTGCTTTACAGAAGGATCCTTCCCGAATTTGATGCCGATATGGCGGGTGGCTCAACCTATCACCACAGCTCAAAAAAGCTGTCGGTAGACCACGTATTTACGGTCAACACACAAGCCGAGGGCTACAACGGAGTGAAGCTTGAGAGATTTGCTCTTGTGGAAGAGGTGAACGGCAAGGAGCTGCTCCGCGAGGATATAACCGATAAGGTCATCTCTTCCGACGGCGCATATTTCTGTGACTACAAAAAGTCCTACGACGTGAGGATAGGCGACACCCTGAAGATATACGTTGAGGCGGAGGACAGCCTCGGCTATATCCACAAGCGAGTGGCATACCACTGGCAGCAAAACGACAGTGGAGCGGTAGCCGACGTGTACTATCACGGAGAGGCAATATACGACAAGAACGGCAATATGCTGGTAGACAACGAATACAGATAAAAATATCCCCTTGACCGTATGCGCCGTGTTCTTAAGGACAGTTTTAGAACATGTTATTTGCTAATAAAAAAAAGGCAGAAAATATATCATATTTTCTGCCTTTTTTGAGTCCTACATTTGCATACAAATAGAATAATGGCAAGTAAGTGTTTTTTGAAATCGTCATTCATAAATTGACAAATAGCCATAAATATGATATACTGATTTGAGACAAAATATATAGGAGGTGCCAAGATATGAAGAGCATTATAAGAAATATTATTCTGTTTATTTTGTCTATAACCTTCTTTTTTTGTATATATGTTTACGCATTTAAAATATCTGTTGTTGCCATATGTATTCTTTTAGCTTTATTTTTTGCTTACGGTATGTGTATGGGTGAATCGTGGAAAAGCATGGAAAAGTTAAAAAAATATAAGCAAAAATTGATTCATTTTGGTTTGGACCACAAAGATTATAACAGAATATTGTATTTTTCTTTAACTACGCTTCTTCCAACATATTTTTGCGTTTTTTTGGTTTCCTTAGTCCCTTTGTATACTTATGAAGTTTGGTTTATTGCTGTTTTTCCATGCATATTTTTGAACATTTTACCTGCAAGTAGCGTTTTGGATGAATATTTTGGACTGACTCGAAAAAAACTCCCATTTTTATTGTTTTTCTCATTAACAGTATTTATTTATTGTAGTTTTGGAATAATTATATCGCATATATTCTTTAAATAAACAAGCCGCCGAGAGTAATCGTTTGGTTACTCTCGGCGGTATATTGTTTATTTCTCACAACCTCCTCTGGTGGTGAGTAAGTGCGCACTTGCAGACAAACCAAAAAGCCTCGTCAGATTGTCAAGCCAAGTGCAACACTTTTTTCAAAAATTCATTTGGAGACAAAAAACCAAGGCATTTGCGAGGACGATTGTTGATCAAAGAAACAACAGCATCCAGCTGTTCTTGTGTTACCTTGTTGAAGTCGGTTCCTCTGGGGAAGAAAAACCTAACCAAACCGTTTATGTTTTCGTTGCTACCACGTTGCCAAGGGGCATGAGAGTCTGCAAAGTACACTTTCACACCCAAGACCTTTTCTAACTCTTTAAATCCAAGGAATTCAGTACCATTATCCAAGGTTAATGTCAAAGGCTTCACTTTTATCTCTGCATTTGCAAATGCAGAGATAAAAGCGGCATTCGTGCTCTCGATCTTTTTATCCTTAGCTATTGCAGCAACGAATTGTCTCGATTGGCGATCCACTCCGGTAATGAGATATCCTTTGCCTACCGAACCATAGACGGTATCTCCTTCAAAATCTCCTAATCTCCCTCTATCATCTACGATTTCAGGTCGATCGTGGATAGAACTGTCAAAAAATCGTGTATAGGACTTTTTCTGGTGAGAATATGGCTTTGCTTTTCTTCTGAAATGTGTCCACGGCTTTATCCCCGGAAACATATTAGCCTTTACGGCTCGGTAAATTGAAGAACATGAAATGTGTGCCTTATGGTTGCTATTCCACTTACCAGCAATGATTTCGGGAGACCAATATTGGAGCAGACCTTCAAAAACAAACTGATACATTTCCTTGTTATGTTGTAGATTGTTCTTGCGATGACAAGCCTTACGACGATGCTTGTAATTTGTTTGTGCATGCCAATAATGGTAGTGCTTCGCCTTTTTGCTCCAATTCCTTTTGACTTCTCGACTGATTGTCGAGGGGCTTCTGCCCATAATTTTTGCAATTTCTCGAAAACTTTTTCCTTGATTTAGAAAAAACTGTAGACTTTCTCGCTCAAATAGTGTAAAATGTGTGTAGGACAATATTCTTACCTCCGTGTAGTTGTTTGTTGTGGTGACTACATTTTACACCTTGGTGAGAATATTGTCTATACTTTTTTC
>JAZNAG010000097.1:0-1610 GCA_045586405.1 Acutalibacteraceae bacterium
AGAAATGAAGGCTCGCACACACCTTTGACAGTGGGTGTATTATGCCCTGCGGACTTTCCTTTTAAGAGCCATATAGGTTAATGATAGATTTATTATAGATAACATTAAATGATGATAATTTGTATTTATGATGTTACTGAATATGGCTCTTGTATGATTGATGATGTACTTTTCGATATGCTCTATGACAATAGTTTTGAAATGATATTTTGAAATTACTTTCGTTTCCCTCAAAAAAGGATTGTGCTGACCGTCCTTTTGAGATTATTTTCTTTTCGATATCAGGTCAGCACAATCACTGAAAGCAATTTTCTATGCTTTACGTTTTGAAATGATATATGACTTTCATTTGCAAATGAGGGGGCAAAATTTTCGTACACAAAATTATTTTCGTCAAGAGATGAAGAGATATTTTATTGACGAAAATGCACTTATTATAAACATTTTGGTTCACAGCTTTTTACGCAAGGCTTGGTCCCTATCCTTGCGTTTAAATAAAATTTTTGAAGAAAGGAGAAGGTTTGCTATGTCAGATTCTAATAATATTACAGTGCTAAATCCGGGTCTGTATAAAAACTTGTTGGCACAGGTTGAAGCAATTTACAACCACAGCAACGGGCTTAGCTTTAAAACAAGGGCACGGTACTTTGATGCAACAAAAAGGTTCTGTAAGTTTTTGGCCGATAATTTTCGTCTGCAAAACTTTAAGAATGTGGAAGACCGACACTTCAAAGCCTATGTGGAACACCTGAAAGACAATAACTCTGCCGCGACTATTCAATCCGATCTGTCGGGCATACGGTATTTCCACAGAAAATCCGGTAGTAAAAATAGACTTTCTAAAAATGATAAGCTATCACTGCCTAAACGTGCAACAGGCGTTAAAGACCATTCGTGGTTAAAAACCGAGATTGATAATATGCGACAGTTGGCTATCGAACAAGGTCGACAGGACGTGGTGATTGCCATAGATTTTGCCCATGAGTTTGGTTTACGGATTGAAGAGATTTGCACCCTTAGAGTTGAATATCTTATGTCTGCCTTAAAGACAGGTCAGCTTGTTATAAAAGGCAAAGGCGGTCAAACCAGAGCTATTGATTTAAGTGCAAAGCAACGCAGTATTATTACTAAATATTTGGATTATGCACGATGCGCGGGCAGATACCCGAGGGATTACTTAATTTCCACAAGCGAAAAGGATGGAGTCAAGCGTGAAAAGCGCTCGTTACAGAATTGGATGAGCTATAATCGAAAAAGTTTTATAGCAGAAAATCGTGAGGATTTATACGAAGACGGTAAAAAGAAAAGAACCGAGACGATTTCATGGCACGGACTGAGACATACCTACGCACAAAGAACCTACGCCGAAGCGCTGCAAGAGAGACCGAAGAAAGCACGAAAGATTGTAAGCGAAAATTTAGGTCACCACAGAACTGAAGTAACAAGAATTTATTTAGCTGATAAGCCGCAGAAAAAGTAATCTATTAATTAAAATTATGAAGGAAGAATTTAAATTGACTACAATATCCTGCTGACGAAAATTGCAGGATTGATATATAGGGACAATTAGGAAGAACGGTAAGTAAACGGCGGTGATACCAACCACCGCC
>JAZNAG010000098.1:0-53069 GCA_045586405.1 Acutalibacteraceae bacterium
AAACTGATTAAAGTTGTTTTTTATCAGATAGTAGGAATTTAGTGAAAATAACTTTAATAACAGCACAGTTAACGATACCTTGGTTAGAAAAGAAAAAATTAATCAAGCTAAAAATAAATTACAAATTAAATATTTCAGCAAAATACTTTAAGCATACTAAATCGTAATAAATATTCAGCGAAGCGCTAAATATTAAAACATATATAAATATATATAGTTAATCGGTAAAAAGACCGCAATATCGCAAAAATAACACTAATGCGGTAAAAACACTTCCCTTAATTATACAAAACATTCATTTTGTATAATTCATAATATTTAAAAGTAGGCACTTCTCTATTAAAAAACTGCTCTGCAAATAATGCAAAGCAGTAATTTTTATTATTTATATAATTCTGCAGGATTTACAAGATACTTAATTTCACCAAGATATTTAAGTGAACCTAAAATATTTGGAATTAAGGAATCATACTCACTTCTTTTGTATTTAATATCGGTTGAAATAAACTGTGAGCCATGACCTGTTTTAGAATCAAGAGCTATATAAATGTATTTATTACACTGTTTATAATAGTAAACCCAAAAACGTTCGTCAAAAGTAAAGGCGTATTGTGCCCCGTGGTACATAAAGTTGTTCTGAGAAAACTCTTCAAATAAAGCCTGATCTTCGGTAGTAATTGAAAACATAAACAACACCATTCCTTTCTATTATAGAAAATTGTAGCAAATGCTACTGTAAATGTCAATAGAAATTAAAATGATATTTTATTTATGACTTCACCGTTTAATTTTTTAAAAGTAAAAGTTTCGTCTTCAAAAATAATATATCCTCTTTCTGTATCAGATTTTGGTATTGAAACCGAGCCGGGATTTATATAGTAAAACCCTTCCCTTTCCTCACATACTGTTACATGGGTATGGCCTGTAAGAAGTATATCACCATTATTGAGTTTTGGAGGATTTTCAGGGTTCAGGTGATGTCCGTGAGTAGCGTAAACAACATGATTTCCACATAGTAAAATACAATAATCTGCCATTATGGGAAAATCAAGAACCATTTGATCAACCTCTGTGTCGCAATTACCGCGTACAGCAATAATTTTGTCTTTATGGTCATTAAGCATTCTTATTACACTTTTGGGAGCGTATTCGTCAGGTAAATCATTTCTCGGTCCGTGGTATAAAAGGTCGCCCAAGAGCAGAATTTTATCTACCTCTTCCCTTTTTACAGCATTAAACAGCTGCTCACAATATAAACATGAGCCATGGATATCAGAAGCTATTAAAAATTTCATAATTAAAGCCCTTTCTATAACATCTGCAAAGATACTTGAAATTAAAAATTTTACATAAAAATTATAGCACAGCAGTCATAAATATTCAATATAATATAAATAAAAAAGAACTAGGTATTAACTTAGTTCTTTTTATTTTTTGAAATAACGTTATGGTATTTTTGTGATAATCACCTATCATACCTGCAAATAATTTTTGATTTTGACTATAAGAAATAAAAAAAGACATCCACTTGATGTCTTTTTTTATTGGCGCTCCAAAAGGGACTCGAACCCCTGACCTACCGCTTAGAAGGCGGTTGCTCTATCCAGCTGAGCTATTGAAGCTTACTTAAAATAAAACCGTCAAAATTTGACGGTTTGGAGCGGGTGATGGGAATCGAACCCACACGGCCAGCTTGGAAGGCTGGAATTCTAGCCATTGAACTACACCCGCATTCATACGACCTAAGTATATTAACATAAAAACATATTTTAGTCAAGTGTTTTTTGAAATATTTTTCGGCGCTGTATTGTTATTTTACAGCGCCGAATTTCAACTTATTTATGGCAAAAATCTATCTTTTTATCTTTTACTTTAAGGATAATTTCAGTAATGTTTGCAGTACCGTCATCAACAAGTAATGCAACAATTTTATCTTCGATATTACGACGAATATAGTTTCTAAGTTCTCGTGCTCCTGACTTACCTCCAACACAGTTTTCAGCAATTAACCTGCATACATCTTCATTATATGACAGTGAAATGCCCTTATATGACATTGCTGTTTTAATTTCATCAAGCATCAGTTTACTAATGCTTGTGAGTGAAGCTACATCAAGGGGAGAAAATACAACGACTTCGTCAATTCTTGCAATAAATTCAGGTCTTAAAAACTCAGATAGCGCTTTTCTTGTTCGTTCTTCCGAAGCTTGTTCTACAGTCTTCTCAAAACCTGCAAGAGATGTTCTCTTGTCACTGCCGGCGTTAGTAGTCATAACTATAATGGTATTTTCAAAATTAACCACTCTTCCCTGCGCATCGGTAATACGACCATCATCAAGAATTTGCAAAAGTATATTCAAGATATCAGGATGAGCTTTTTCTATTTCGTCAAATAAAACAACAGAATAAGGCTTTCTTCTAACCTTTTCTGTAAGCTGTCCCGCTTCATCGTATCCAACATATCCCGGAGGCGCTCCAATAAGACGTGAAACCGAGTGTTTTTCCATAAACTCAGACATATCAAGGCGAATCATTGTTTCGGGAGTATCAAAAAGTTGTTCAGACAGCACTTTTACCAGCTCTGTTTTACCGACACCGGTAGGACCGGCAAAAATAAACGAAGCAGGTCTGCGTTTAAGCGACATTTGTACCCTTGAACGCTTTACCGCAGAAACAACTAATTCTACAGCTTTATCCTGACCAATAATTCTCTTTAATATCTCACCTTCAAGGTTATAGAGCTTTTTAAGATCGTTTTCCTGAACTTTAGAGGCAGGAATACCTGTCCATAGTTCAATAACCTTTGCAACATCCTTATCGGTAACGGTATTATCAGCAGCAGGTTCGTAAAGTTCGCCGGCCTTCTTTTTTAATTTTTCAAGGTCAGCCTTTACCAGAGCAAGTTTTTCATAATCAATTTTTTCTACATCAGCTTCAATACGGTCAATTTCCATCTGAGCCTCTGCAATTTTCTTGTTAACGATATATAACTCATCGACAGCCGTATTTGCAAGACTTGCACAAGCACAGGCTTCATCCATAAGGTCGATAGCTTTATCAGGTAAAAATCGGTCATTAACATAGCGCTCGGACAGTCTTACAATAGTTGATATAATTCTATCGGGAATATTAACGTTATGATAACCCTCATAATACTTTTTAATGCCACGTAAAACCTTCTCGGTTTCGAGAAGTGATGGTTCTTCTATAGTAACAGGCTGAAATCTGCGTTCAAGAGCGGCATCTTTTTCAATATGCTTTCTATACTCTTTAAACGTAGTAGCACCTATAACTTGAATTTCGCCTCTTGAAAGAGCTGGTTTCAGTATATTGGCAGCGTTCATCGAGCCTTCAGCGGAGTCACCGGCTCCAACAAGGTTATGAATTTCGTCAATGAAAAGAATTATATTTTTAGCTGTTTTGATTTCATCAACAAGGCCTTTAACTCTGCTTTCGAATTGACCGCGGAACTGAGTTCCTGCAACAAGACCTGTTAAGTCAAGCAAATGTATCTCTTTATCAAGTAGTCTTGCAGGAGCGTCGCCTCGTGCAATTTTTAATGCGAGACCTTCTGCAATAGCAGTTTTACCAACACCCGGTTCACCTATAAGACAAGGATTATTTTTTGTACGGCGCGAAAGAATTTGTATGGTTCTGTAAAGTTCCTCTTCCCTGCCGAAAATCTCGTCTAACTGTCCATTTTTGGCACGCAAAGTAAGGTTAGTACAATATTGTTCCAAAAAGCGACGTTTTTTAGGTTGCTTCTTATCTTGCTTTTCTTCGTTTGGCTTGTCCTCATTAGAAGAAGCATCACTTTTGGGCGCAGAAAACATATTGTTAAGGAAAGGAAATGCAGGAGCGGTGCCCATATCAAACATATCATTTCCCATATCTTCGTTCATGGACATTACTTCCATAAACTGTTCACTCATTTGTTCTATTTCTTCATCGGATATGTTCATTTTACTAAGCATATCGTCAATCGGTTTTATACCTGCGGTTTTTGCACATACAAGGCATAAACCTTTTGGTTCAGCATCTTGCCTTGTTGTGTCAGAAATAAAAACTACCGCAGGTCGTTTTTGACATTTATAACATAGTCTCATATTATTGGTCCTCTCGCTTGACTAAAAAATACTAATTAAAAAATTGTATATGTATGAACTCTCAAGAGTACCTTCAGGAATAAAAAACAAACCTTTACCGCTAAGCGCCGCAGTTTTTTCGCAAATAAGGCAAACTGCGATTACTATAGCACAACCCGAAAGTGCTCCAAAAAGAGATCCTAAAAATTTATTTATCTTACCAAGGAAGCTGATTTTAACAAGTTTATTTATAACATTAACCAAAATATTCAAAACAAATACAAATACGATAAATAAAACAAACATTGCAATTGTAGAAATTGCTTCTTCAATAATTGGTGAAATTGATTCAGTCACAAACTGTTCTGCGTCAATTATGTTTTCACCCTCAAAAGTAATACCGTATTTATCAGAATTATCAACAATAAAATCAGGTAACGCGTTTTTTACGCTATCAACCGAGTTATCAACAGATGTTTCTATTGTTTCAATAATTTTGGGTTCGAAATATGTTTTGTTAATAAAAGAAGCAATAGGTGTAGACAAATAATTTGCAAGTAATATTGCAGTAATAAAAGCCAACAATGATAAGAATATCTTAACTGCACCTTTACGTACTCCAATAAAAATACCGAAAATTATTATCAATGCTAAAATTAAATCAAAAACTAAATATGTCATAAAAATCACCTATTTCAAATTGATTTTCTCTACATTATTATGACCTACCGCAAGACAGCTTACAGAAGATGAAGCAACAATTTTTATTACACCGAAGCCGCAACTTCCCTGCTTTTTGATTTCACCTTTTCTGTTAAGACGGTAAATATTATTACGACTCAAGACAAAAACGTTATTACCTTTAACAGAAAAATTATTGACCGGTCCGTCAAATGTATAAGAAAAAATATTTTTTCTGAAATTATTATAAACAGAGAAAGTAACATTACCGTCATTGTTTTCTCTAGATGATGATATGAAAATGCGGTTAGATGTAGATTTTACGTCATCAATACAGTATTCGGTGGTAAAAGTTGTGATTTCATTTTTTCTCCAAGAAACAATATCACAAAACTTCTCACCGATGACAACAAAATTCTTTTTATTGGCAGAATTGATGCCATAAACCATTTCACCGGAGTATTCTTTTGTAAAAATCGGATCAGCCGATTCAAACCCTAAAACATATAGTTTGCTGTTAAATTTACCGTTATCAACCGACAACGTGGTAACGGCTATAGATTTTCCGTTAGGCGCAACTGCTACACCGTTTATGGTTTCATCAGCGCAAAACCACTGGAAAATATTTTTACCTTTGTCATCGCACACAGTTACCATTGAAGTGTAACTCTCAGATTTACTTGCATAGGCAAAATATCCGTTTCTGCTAATATCGGCAGCAAGCAGTAAGAACTCGCTTTCAATAGAAAGTAATTTATTTTTAGTATTATAAACACAAATTCCACTGCCATTCTGATCAAACACAAGGCATCTGGCTTCGCTCTCGCAAAAAACAGGTGAAGTAAAACCGTGAGCGTCGCTGAAAATCAGTTTACCGCTTTTGTTATAGCAAGATACATCGCTGTCAGAAAGTACATATAAATGGTTACTGTTTATAACGCTGTTATATGTTTCCGACGAATTAAGCTTAACCGGATAAACATTTTTTAACGAAAGCGAAGTAGAAAAACTTGCAAACATATCGCCGATACCTGTCGGTGCCGACAAAAATATCAGTAAAACAGCAACCACTAATATAAGGCTAAGTGATGCTAAAACAATGCGCTTTACTTTATATATATGCTTTTTACCTTTTAAAATTCTAAATGGCGACTGTTTTTCTCTCGGCTTCTTCTTAGGCTTTTTTTCTTCTGCTGAAGTCATTTTAATTTGTTCGGGTTTATCAAACGTAAAGAGATTATGACGTCTTCTACGCTTATTTTTTAAATATTTTGGCATTTTTTCACCTCAATAATAGACGCGATTTAAAAATAAAGCTTGCGGCGGAGCAGTTGCACCCGCAAGATTTCTGTCACCACTCTCAAAAATCTTTTCCGCAACTTCCCTTTCAATACTGCCTCGACCGACCGATAATGCGGTGCCCACAATAATACGTACCATATTATATAAAAAGCCGTCAGCGGTAATACTGAAAATAAGAAAATCACCATTAACTTCCACAGAACATTCAGTAACGGTTCTCACGGTGGTTTTTACACTTCTGCCCGAAGAAGAAAATCCAATAAAATCATGTGTTCCTATCAAACTGTTACAAAAATACTTTATATCCTCAAGATTTAATTTTCCTGAATAATTATAACAGTAACGGCTGTTAAATGGATCGGTTATTATTCTTCTATCAACTCTGTAAATATAATTTTTTCCGGCAGCGTTATATCTGGCGTGAAAATCACTATTTACAAATTTACACATCATAGCACGTATATCCTGCGGCAAAACCGAATTGAGTCCTCTGATAATACCATCCGGCTCAATAGCGGTCTCCAGGTCAAAATGACAATAAAACTCATTTGCATGAACACCGGCGTCTGTTCTGCTGCAACCTGTCACTGCAGGCGCATAGCCATAAAGCTGTTTCATAGAAATCTGCAGTTGTTCTTGAACGGTTATACCGTTAGGTTGTACTTGCCAACCGTGGTAATTTGTACCGTCAAAAGAAAGTTTTAGTAAATAACGTTGCATTATTTTACCCCAAAAAATAATTGATTATAATTATGGATACTCCCCAAACCAAAGCGAATAGAACTGATAAAATATCAAAATACCTAATGGTGAATTTTTTCATTCTTTGTTTACCGATACCGCCGTTATAGCATCTGCATTCCATAGCTTCTGCTAAATCATAGGCTCGTCTGACAGATAGTATGAGAAGAGGAATAAGAATAGGAATAAGCGCTTTTATTCTGCTTATAAGACCTCCGCTTTCTATATCAGCTCCTCGGGCTTTTTGTGCGTTCATAATCTTTTGCGTTTCCTCAATAAGTGTAGGAATAAAACGAAGAGCTATAGTCATCATCATAGTAAGAATATGAACAAAAGAGCCAAGACCGATAAATTTAAGCGGAGTGCAAAGACTTTCAATAGCATCTGTAAGATCATTTGGTGTTGTGGTATAGGTTAGCGTTGCACTGATAAAAATAAGTAAAGCTATTCTCAGCGCCATAAACCCTGCACGCATAAGTCCGCCTGAAGAAATGGTAAATATCCACCAGTCAAGCAAAACCGTGCCCTCGTTAATATAAAGCGAGTTGATAACTGCCGTAAAAATTATAATAGGCAGAATAGCTTTTAAATTACCAAGATAAATTTTTACAGGCACACGTGAACATATCATAGAAATTAAAACAAATATTACCGCTGAAAGCATAGAAAAAGCTGTTTTTGCCAAAAAGATGAATACGATAGCAAAAATCATAAGCAAAAATTTTACTCTCGGGTCCATTTTGTGAACCAATGATTTTGCAGGAAAATACTGACCAAAGGTGATGTCTGTTATCATAAAGCAGCACCCCCGGATAAGTAATTTTCAATAACCGTAACAGCTTTTTCAACGGTAAAGACATTCGTGTCGATATCTATGCCGGATTCTTTTAAAGCAAGCATAACTCTTGTTATTTCAGGGACATTAAGACCGATACTTATTAGTTGCTCAGAATTTCTAAAAACATTTTCAGCAGTATCGTGCATAAAAACCTCACCACTGTTTAACACAAGAATTTTATCGCAAATCATCGCCATATCTTCCATACTGTGTGAAACAATTATTACGGTAGCATTGTTTGATTTACGGTAATTTTCAATAGCCTTCAGTACAGTTTCTCTGCCTATAGGATCAAGACCGGCGGTGGGCTCGTCAAATATGATTATCTCGGGTTTCATAGCCATAATACCTGCAATAGCAGCTCTACGCTTTTCACCGCCCGACAAATCAAATGGAGATTTCGAAAGCAGTTCTGATTTAAGAGCAACAGTATTTACGGCATCAAATACCCGTTTATCTATTTCTTTTTTTTCGAGTTTCATATTTTTAGGTCCGAAGGCAACATCAGCCTCAACAGTTTCTTCAAAAAGTTGATATTCAGGATACTGAAAAACCAGACCGATTTTAAAACGAATATTTCCTATCTCTTTAGGATTTTCCCAGATGCTTTTGCCATGCAGTGAAATTTTACCGCTTGTTGGCTTTAGCAGACCGTTAAGAAGCTGCAGCAAAGTAGACTTACCCGAGCCGGTATGTCCGATTATGCCTAAAATTTCACCCTCATTTACAGAAAACGAAATATCTTTCACCGCTTCATACTTAAAAGGGGTATCAGGCGAATATATATAACATAGATTTTCAGCTTCAAGTATTGCCAAAACTTATCTGTCCTTTCTAAAAAATGAGCCTATTTTTTCAGTATTTTAAGCAATTCATCACGGCAGCGTTCAACAGAAATTACACCGTTATCGAGTTTTAAGCCGTGTTTATTTAAAATATTTAAAAGCTCAGTAGTCTGCGGTATTCCAAGACCTGCACTTTTTAATATATCAAAATGAGAAAAAATTTCTTCAGGTGTGCCGTCATCTGCAATAGCTCCGTCTTTCATTACCACTACCCTGTTAGCAAACTGAGTTTCTTCCATAAAATGAGTTATTAAAACTACTGTAATATTATGGTTGCGGTTCAGATTAACAAGGGCATTTATAACCTCCTGCCGACCTTGAGGGTCAAGCATAGCAGTAGGTTCATCAAGTACAATGCACTCAGGCTGCATTGCAAGAATACCCGCTATCGCAACACGTTGCTTTTGACCGCCAGAAAGATTATGGGGTGATTTCTTGCGGAATTCGTACATACCTACAGTTTTCAGTGCATTGTCTACTCTTTCACGAATGATATCAGGATTTAACCCTAAATTTTCCGGTCCGAAAGCCACATCCTCTTCTACAACTGAAGAGACCAACTGATTATCAGGGTTTTGAAAAACGAGACCAACACGCCTTTTAATTTCTATATCAAAGTTCTCGTCATCGGTATGCATTCCGTCAACAATAACCTTACCGCTTATTGGTTTTAAAAGACCGTTAAGAAGTTTTGCAAGTGTTGATTTACCCGAACCGTTATGACCGAGTATAGCGGTAAACGAACCACGCTCAATAGATAAACTGAAATTATTCAAAACGGCTTGAGGTTCGTCCCCTGAATATTCATAACATAAATTTTCAATGTTTATAATATTGTCCATTTTATTCTCTAGTCCATATTGTTGTATTTCCGCAAGGCATAACCATATCCCTGTCGGTAATTTTAAGACCTATTTCGTCAGTAAAAATTTTGCCGTTGCTTTTTGGCGCAACGCAGGATTTAACCATATAGTTTAAAATTGTGGGAGATAAACCGCCGGTATAAGAATTAAGCATAAAAAACAGTGGTTCATCACTTAAAATCTTGCCAACTTCGCTAAGTAATTCATTAATTTGTTGTTCAAGCTTCCATACTTCGCCGTTGGGACCTCTTCCGTAAGAAGGCGGATCCATAATAATAGCGTCGTATTTGTTGCCGCGTCTGATTTCTCTGCGCACAAATTTAAGACAATCATCTACAAGCCAACGAACTTGCTTGTCCGAAAGATTTGAAGAAACGGCATTTTCCTTAGCCCACTGCACCATGCCTTTAGAAGCATCAACGTGAGTAACCGAAGCGCCGGCATTCAGACAAGCAACAGTTGCACCGCCTGTATATGCAAATAAATTAAGCACCGAAACAGGTTTTTCACTGTCTTTAATAAGAGAAGATGCAAGTTCCCAGTTAACAGCTTGTTCAGGAAAAAGACCGGTATGTTTGAAACCCATAGGTTTAAGGTTAAAGGTTAAATCGTTAAAGTTTACAGACCATACATCCGGTACTTTTTTTAGTGTTTCCCAATAGCCACCACCCGAACTGCTACGGTGATATACAGCGTGGGCATTATTCCATAAAGGATTTTTACGCTCACCATACCATATAACCTGAGGATCAGGACGGATAAGAATTATATCCTTCCACCTCTCAAGACGCTCTCCGCCTTCGGCATCAATTAGTTCATAATCGGTAAAATTTTCGGTAAATCTCATAATACTTCCTTAAAATTAAAAAGTTATTGTTTGCTGTGAAGAATCTGAAGTTTTGTCGGGATAAGGAATTTCAAGATGTTCATAAGCGAGCTTTGTAACACATCTGCCACGTGCAGTACGGGTTAAGAAACCGATTTGCATAAGATACGGCTCATAAACATCTTCTATTGTTATACTTTCCTCACCTACAGCGGCCGCCAATGTATCAAGACCAACCGGTCCGCCGCCGTAATTATAAATTATTGTTGTAAGCATACGTCTGTCAAAATCATCAAGACCTAGTTCATCAATTTCAAAACGAGATAATGCATACATAGCAACTTTCGAAGTGATTTCACCATCAAAATCAATCTGTGCAACGTCGCGAACACGTCTGAGCAGACGGTTGGCAATTCGGGGAGTTCCGCGTGAACGTGAAGCTATTTCCAATGCTCCGTCATCATCAATAGGAATTTGAAGTATTGAAGCAGAACGTTTTACAATACTTGAAAGTTCTTCAGGCGTGTAAAGTTCAAGACGCAGAAGTACACCGAATCTGTCACGAAGCGGTGCGGTGAGCTGACCGCTTCGTGTGGTAGCACCAACAAGAGTAAAATGCGGCACATCAAGTCTTATGGACCTTGCAGACGGGCCTTTACCGATGATAATATCAACAGAAAAGTCCTCCATTGCAGGATACAGTATTTCTTCAACATTACGAGGCAAACGATGAATTTCATCAATAAAAAGCACATCGCCTTCATTAAGGTTTGTAAGCAGTGCAACAAGATCACCCTGTTTTTCAATAGCAGGACCGGAGGTTACTCTCAGATTAACACCCATTTCTTTGGCAATTATACCGGAAAGAGTGGTTTTACCAAGTCCGGGAGGGCCGTATAAAAGCACGTGATCCAGTGATTCGTTTCTCTGAAGAGCAGCTTTTATGTAAACGCGGAGATTACTTTTAGCCTTTTCCTGTCCTATATATTCGTCAAGTGATTTTGGGCGTAAGCTGATTTCGTTATCGGCATCATCGGTACCTCTGTATTCAGGAGATACTATTCTGCCCGCAGTTTCTTCAAAATCAAAGTTTGATGTTTCTATCATTTATCATACCTGCCTTGATAAAATTTTGAGAGCCTCTTTTATGAGAGTGTCTATTGGCAAATCTGCTGAAAGTTTGTTTAAAGCATTTCTTGCTTCACTTGCTGAATATCCAAGAGAAACAAGAGCCGCAGTAGCCTCGTTTATATTTTCCTTGGCAAAATTAACAACAGCCGCCGTATTGTCATCCATAACATCCGAAAAACTGCCAACTTTATCTTTCAGTTCTAAGATTATTCTTTGTGCAAGCTTCAAACCAACACCTGATGCTGCTGTCAACGATTTCGGATCATTTGAAGCAATATATGATGAGATTTGTTCGGGTGAAAAAGCGGTTAATATCGAAATACCAAGCTTGGAACCGACACCGCTTACAGTGGTTATGAGTTTAAAACAGTCAAGTTCTTTTATGTCTGAAAAACCGTAAAGATCAATAGCGTCTTCTCTAACAGACATAAAGGTGTAAAGTTTAACTTCTTCTCCAATGCTCGGCATACTTCCAAGAGTTTTTCCGGTTATAAAACATCTGTATCCTACGCCTGCACATTCAATAATACAAAAGTTGGGATTCAAATAGGTCAAAACGCCCTTAAGTGAAGCAATCATTTATAATTCACCTTTCATAAGTTTTGCATAAGTATTGGTTCCCGTGTTAGCGTGACAAATAGCAAGAGCTAACGCATCTGCCGTATCGTCAGGCTTTGGTACTTGTTTAAGACCAAGTAGCGAACGAGTCATTTCCATAACCTGATGTTTTTCTGCTCGTCCAAAACCCGTTACCGAAGATTTAACCTGCAACGGAGTGTATTCATAAACGGGTACCGAATTCATTTGAGCGGCAAGCAATATAACTCCTCTTGCCTGAGCAACATCTATTGCGGTAGTGGTATTAGTGTTGAAATATAGTTTTTCGATAGACAGCGCATCGGGTTTGAATTCACAAATCAGCTGGTTTATATCTCTGTAAATTATCTCAAGGCGTTTTGAAAACGGCAGATCAGCTGCAGTGGTCACCGCGCCGAAGGTTATAGTTTTAAAACGGCCGTTTTCAGCGGAAATTATTCCATAACCTATAAGCGCATATCCCGGATCAATTCCTAAGATTATCAACTAACACCCTCCCCATCATCGCATATATGTCTATATTATATCATAAATAGATAGATACAGCAATAGTAAACATAACTATTTTTGAAAAATTAACATAAAATTATTTTTGCTGATTTGCAGATACAAAAAGCGAGAAAAACAGCGAAATAAGCCGAAATTTAAAGAAAACAAGAATTATACTGTTTTATTCTACAGCTCTCAACAAAATTCGTTAAAAAAACACTTGACATTAAGCGTATTTTGAAATATATTTAATTCAAATAAATATAAATACATCCAGAGATTAATTACCGTTTTTTCTGCACCGGAAAAAGTCCGAAGGATAAGTTACTTTGAAGCTTTCTTTTTGTGTCCAGATTTAACGGTGTTTTTTCGTTTAATTTCATTTGGGAGGCGCACTAATTGGAAAAAAATCTTATCGAACTGAAAAACATAACTTTATCCTTTGAAAACGAAAAAATTCTTGACAAAATCAACCTGAATATTCACGATAAAGAATTCATAACCTTGCTTGGACCTTCAGGTTGCGGAAAGACAACTACTTTACGCATTATTGCAGGTTTTTTAGAGCCGGATAGCGGAGATGTTATGTTTTCGGGTGAAAGAATAAATGATGTACCTGCTTATAAAAGGCAGGTTAATACCATTTTCCAAAGATACGCCCTATTCCCCTATCTTAATGTATATGAAAATATTGCCTTTGGTCTGAGACTGAAAAAGCTACCCGAAGAAACCATAAAAGAAAAGGTTTCGGAAATGCTGTCACTTGTTAACCTAAACGGTATGGAAAAAAGAAAAATACATAAGCTTTCGGGCGGTCAGCAGCAGCGTGTTGCTATTGCCCGTGCTATTGCTAATAATCCTCGTGTTCTTTTGCTTGACGAGCCACTTGCAGCGCTTGATTTAAAGCTTAGAAAGGATATGCAGAACGAGCTTAAGAAAATTCAGCAACAGCTTGGTATTACATTTATTTTTGTTACTCACGACCAGGAAGAAGCACTTTCAATGTCTGATAGAGTTGTTGTTATGGACAATGGTAAAATTCAGCAAATAGGTACCCCTCAGGATATATATAACGAGCCGAACAACGCCTTTGTGGCCGATTTTATTGGTGAATCAAATATTCTTGACGGTATAATGAAAGACGACTACTGTGCCGAATTTTCCGGACAGACCTTTAAGTGTCTTGATGCAGGTTTTGCTAAAAACGAAAAGGTTGATGTTGTTGTAAGACCTGAAGATGTTGATATAGTTGATTTAAAAGACGGTATGCTGACAGGTACCGTTACTTCAGTGACATTTCTTGGTGTTCACTATGAAATCATTGTTGATATCGGTGGTTTTAAATGGATGATACAGACAACCGACGAACACAAGGTTGACGAAAAAGTTGGCTTATTTATAGAACCTGATGCAATTCATATTATGAAAAAATCTGAATATTCAGGTAAATACGGTGACTATAGTTCTTACAGTGACGAAATTGATCATCTTTCTGATTATAAGGAGGATGAAGAGTGAAAAACAAATCATTAGGCTCTCTGTTTCTTCGTGCACCATATATTTTATGGGCTGCGTTATTTATAATCGTTCCGTTGCTTATAATGGCTTATTATGCCTTGACAGACGCAAACGGCGTTTTTTCACTAGCTAATTTTTCCGATCTTGGCAGATACAAAAAGGCTTTCTTCCTATCGCTTCTTTACGCCTTTATATCCACCATAATCACTCTGCTTATAGCCTATCCCCTTGCATATTTTATGACAAAATGCAAACCCGGTGCACAGAGAATGATTATGATTCTGACAATGCTTCCTATGTGGACCAACTTCCTTATCAGAACATACTCATGGATCACAATACTCTCAAACACAGGTATAATAAATACAATTTTAGGTAAGTTTGGCATTGGTCCTTTGCAGCTCATAAATCGTCCCGGAACGGTTATTCTCGGTATGGTTTATGACTTTTTGCCCTATATGATTTTACCGATTTACAATGTAATGTCTAAAATTGATGTTTCCCTTACCGAAGCAGCTGAAGATTTGGGCTCTAACCGTTTCAGAGTTATTACAAAGGTTGTGTTTCCCTTAAGTCTGCCCGGTGTAATTTCAGGTATTACAATGGTTTTTGTTCCATCAGTAAGCACATTTTATATTTCACAAAAACTTGGCGGAAACAAGACTATGCTTATCGGTGATATGATAGAATATCTATTTAATCTCGGCCCCGATTATTATAACGTTGCCTCGGCAATTTCTATGGTACTTATGGCGATTATTTTAGTATCAATGTTTATTATGAATCGCTTTTCCGACGGAGAAGACGGAGGTGTTGTGCTATGAAAATTTTCTCAAAACTATATATGGCACTCATTATTCTCTTCCTGTACGCCCCTATCGCTGTAATGATTGTATTTTCATTTAACAGTGGTCAAAGCGTTTGGGTTTTTGAAGGATTTTCACTTGATTGGTATGCTCAACTTGCCTTAAACGGTGAAATGTTAGATGCCTTTAAGCACACACTTATTGTTGCGATATTATCAGCAGTTATTTCTACCGTACTGGGTACAGCCGCCGCTGTGGGTATTGATACATTAAAGAATAAAGTTGTAAAATCTGCAATAATGTCTGTTACAAATATTCCTATGATGAATGCCGATATTGTAACAGGTGTTTCTCTTATGCTTGTCTTTATATTTTTAGGTAAAATGTTTGGTCTTGCCGAATCACTTGGTTTCTTTACTGTTTTAATTGCGCATATTACCTTTAATCTGCCTTACGTTATTTTATCTGTAATGCCAAAGCTGAAGCAAACCGATCCTGCGCTTGAGCAGGCTGCTATGGATCTTGGCTGTACTCCGCTTAAAGCCTTTTTCAAGGTGGTTTTACCCTCAATTTCAAGCGGTATTTTTACAGGTTTTATTATGGCGTTTACACTGTCTCTTGACGACTTTGTTATCAGTTATTTTACTTGCGGTCACTATCAGACATTGCCTATTGTTATATACAATATGACAAAGAGAACCGTAACGCCCGATACCTATGCACTTTCAACCATTATTTTCTTTTCGGTTTTTGCTCTGCTTCTTCTATACAACATTACGATAAGCCGTTCTGAAAAGAAACGAGGTGCCGCATAATGAAAAAACCATTAAAAATATTTTTGATTTTTTCGCTTTGCTTTTCATTATTGCTACTGAATGGTTGCGGATACGAATACTTCGATTTAAACCTTGAAGCCGATTATAACAACAATTTAACCGGAACAGTTTTAAATGTATACAACTGGGGCGAATATATATCCGACGGTTCTGACGGCTCAATGGATGTTAATAAAGAATTTGAGCGAATTACAGGCATAAAGGTTAATTATTCTACCTTTGAAAGCAACGAAACTATGTACTCTCAGCTTCGCACTGCCGGTGTTTCTTATGATGTAATTATTCCGTCTGACTATATGATTGACAGAATGATTAAAGAAAATATGCTTATGCCTATTGATACTGACAAACTTTCTAATTACAAAAACATAAGCGACGATTATAAGAATCTTTATTTTGACACAAATAATGCTTATTCGGTACCCTATAACGTTGGTATGGTTGGTATAATTTATAACACAACTATGGTTGACGAAATACCTGACAGTTGGTCATATTTTTGGAACGAAAAATACAAAAACCAGACACTTATGTTTTCTAATCCCAGAGACGCCTTTATGACTGCTCAATTTTTAAGTGGTGTCAGCGTAAATTCATCAAACAAAGCTGATTGGGATAAAGCCGCAGAGCTTCTAAAAAGCCAAAAACAGTATCTGCAGTCTTATGTAATGGACGAGGTTTACGGAAAAATGGAAACCGGTGAAGCTGCTATTGCTCCCTATTATGCCGGGGATTATCTTACTATGTATGATGTTAACGAAGACCTCGCATTTGTATATCCTAAAGAAGGAACAAATATTTTTGTAGACTCAGCCTGTATTCCAACTTGTTGTCAAAATTACGAAGCCGCGCTTTTATATATCAATTTTCTGCTTGAGGCCGAAATTGCTCTTGCAAATGCCGAATATATCGGTTACGCTTCACCAAATAATACAGTAATAGAAAATCCGGATTACTGTTATTATGGCAACGAAATTCTTTATCCTAAGAAAGAAAATATGCCCGTTACTGAATACTATCGTGATTTAAACAGCGATATAAGATATTATTATGAAAATCTTTGGATAGATATAAAACTGTATTAAAAAAAGACAGGAGTAAATCTCCTGTCTTTTTTACCGCTATTTCTTATGTAGCAGTCGTATCATTGGCGGAATTCAAACCGAAACTTACAGATAATGCCATATCTACCGCACCCATAGAAATATTGTCAAGTGTGCCCATTTTTTCTTTTAAACGACGCTTATCAATCGTTCTTACCTGTTCCAGTAAAACTATTGAATCTTTTGCCAGTCCCGAAGAAACCGCATTAACCTTAATATGAGTAGGAAGTTCTGTTTTATCATGTTGACTTGTTATCGCCGCAGCTATTACAGTAGGACTATATTTATTTCCTACATTGTTTTGTACAATAAGAACAGGTCTGACTCCTCCCTGTTCAGAGCCTATCACAGGGCTTAAATCGGCATAATAAATATCACCGCGTTTTATACTCATTGATATTTCACACTCCAAAAATCGTTTGTAATATTATTCTTGACAAATCTAAAAAAATAATACAAACAAATTCATTAGTACATTATATGTGAAACGCATTAAAATGACCTAAAAAGAAAATCCGCTTTGCAGCGGATTTTCTTTTTTATAAAACTTTAGATAAGAAATCTTTAAGTCGTGGTGACTTGGGATTTGTGAAAAACTCTTCAGGAGAAGCGTCTTCCATAATAACTCCCTCATCAATAAATATTACACGGTCAGCAACCTCTCTTGCAAAGCCCATTTCGTGAGTAACAACCACCATTGTCATACCGCTTTGTGCCAGTTCTTTCATAAGTTCAAGAACCTCACCTACCATCTCGGGATCAAGTGCGCTGGTAGGCTCGTCAAACAGCATAACATCAGGATTCATAGCCAGTGCCCGAACTATTGCAACACGTTGCTTTTGTCCACCGGAAAGCTGTGAGGGGTATGCATCCGCTTTATCCTGTAAACCGATTCTTTCAAGCAGAGCCATAGCATTTTCTCGAGCCTCGGCTTTTATTTGCTTTACGCTCTTTATCTCTGATTTTTCAGGATTTTTAAACCTTAGTTTACGCATTTTTTTCTTTTCAACATAAACAGGTGCAAGCATTATATTTTCAATAACAGTCTTGTTATTAAACAGATTAAAATGCTGGAAAACCATACCTATTTTTTGGCGGTGAACGTTGATGTCAACCTTCATATCAGCTAAGTCAACACCGTGGAAAAAGATACTGCCTGAAGTTGGATCCTCCATACAGTTGAGGCAACGCAAAAAGGTTGATTTACCGGAGCCTGACGGGCCGATAACAACGACTCTTTCGCCCTTTTTGATAGAAATATCAATACCTTTCAGAACTTCTATTTTCCCAAAGGTTTTTTTCAGATTAACGACCTCTATCACTCTTTCTCAGACTCCTTTCCATAATTTTGATACCCCAAGAAATCAAGAGAACTAAGATAATATAAAGCAGAGCCATAGCAAGATATGGCATAAAATACTCATACCTTACATTACCGATTTCCGTAAAGGTTTTGTACAGATCTGTTGCAGCAACGAAGCTTACAACCGATGTATCTTTTATAAGTGCAATAAACTCATTACCAAGGGTTGGTAGGATGTTTTTTATTGCCTGCGGAATAACTATCTTCATCATTGTGGTAGAATAGCTTAAACCAACAGCACGACCTGCTTCAAGCTGTCCAATATCAACAGATAAGACACCGCCACGCATAATTTCAGAAACATAAGCTGCACTATTTAAACCAAATACAATAATACTTGTGTTAAGTGGTGATATGGATAAACCAAACAGCGGCCATAGAACATAATATGTAATAAGCAGTTGAACAACAAGTGGCGTTCCTCGGAAAAATCCAACATATACAGTGCAGATTTTATCCAAAATTTTTGGCATAAGTTTATATTTCGGCATAACCTTTACAGCACATATAAGAGTACCCAACACAATACCGATAAGCAGACCTATAACTGCTATCAGCAATGTGTTTATAAGACCTACCGAAATTACCCTCTTCCAACCGCCTTTTACTACGAATAATTCCCAAAAGACTTGGAATTTATAACTATAATCCATAGAAAATCCTCTCTAAAGTTCAAAAATGCCTCTGAAGGAAAACCTTCAAAGGCAATTTATTAAATTTTGTTAAAATTAACCGTTTAATTTAGCGGTAATAGCTTTAGCGGGTCCGTTATCAGCGATAACATACTTAACCTGTCCCTGCTGCATAGCGGTAATAGCTAAAGCAACATATTTGTAAGGAGCAGCTTCAGCAGTTAATCCGTCAAAGCCGTAGTCTTCGTCACCCTTAACATAAAGCTCACCGGTAGTACCAGCTTGACAGCCAACTTTATCTTCTTTTGTAAGAGCAACTAAGATAGCGGAAACATCTTCAGCAGTTTCACATGCATCAAAAGTAGTATCATCATCCATAGCAATAACTACCTGAGAAGCATTGTAGTAAGAATCGGAGAATGTAACAACCTTCTGACGATCAGGAGTTACAGAAAGACCTGCCATACCAATATCACAAATACCGGACTGAACAGAGTTAACAACAGCATCAAAGTCCATATCCTGAATTACTAATTCTTTGCCAAGTTCCTGAGCAAGATAGTAAGCAATTTCAAGGTCAACACCGGAATATTTACCGGATTCGTCTACCATTTCAAAAGGTTCAAAACCTGTGCTGGTAGCTACAACAAGCTGTTCTTTAGCAGCGTCTAAAGCGGCAGACTCAATAGCCATAGGAGTGCCATCGCCGAAGTAATTGTTGCAAATTTCATCGAATTTGCCATTATCTTTGATCTTCTTAAGGAAATCATTAACCTTACCTAAAAACTCTGTATCTTCTTTTGCAACTGCAAAAGCATATTCCTCAGAGCTTAAGGGAAGGTCAATTACTTTAACCTTTGTTGAAGCGGTTTTGCCGCAACCTGCGAAACAAGCAACTATAAGTGCGAGAGTAAGTAAAAGCGCTAATATTTTTTTCATAAATAATTCCTCCAAATTATTATTTCGAGTATAATATATCACTAAACTCATAAAAATGCAAGTCTTTTTCTTGAAAATATCCATTGTTTAGTAAATATGTTTGCATATTTTTGCATATATAGTGCATAATATGAATATTATCCCCTTTTGGTACAAGTTGCTTGACCAAAAACTACTGATATGTTATAATTGTTTGGCAAATTTACCGAAAGGAGCTTTTGTATGCAAAGCGAAAACAAGACAATAGCCACAAATAAAAAAGCTTTTCACGAATACTTTGTAATCGAAAGCTTCGAAGCCGGTATTGAACTTGCGGGTACCGAAATAAAATCAATACGCGGCGGTAACGTAAATCTTAAGGATGCCTGGTGCAGTATTGATAACAGCGAACTTATTGTAAAGCAAATGCACATAAGTCCCTATGAATTCGGTAATATTTTTAATAAGGATCCAATTCGTCCGCGCAAACTTCTGGTTCACAAACGTGAAATAATGCGTATGCTGGGCCTTATTAAACAGCAGGGTTTAACCCTCATTCCCCTTTCTCTTTACTTTAAAGGCTCACTTGTTAAAGTTCAGGTTGGTCTTTGCAAAGGTAAAAAGCTTTATGATAAACGAGCTGTTGCCGCAAAGAAAGATGCCGACAGAAATATTGATAGAGCTTTAAAAGAACAAAACAGATAGATACGGGGGCGTAAAGGTTTCGACAGGGACCATGCAGTATAGGAAGCGAGCGGTGGTGTGGGACCACCTAAAAACTCACAATTTTAAAATTAAACGACAACAATAAAGTTGCTCTTGCTGCCTAATTAGGCGGCCGTCCTGCCTGAGAGTACCGCGGCTCAGGTTTGGGCGTCGATTAGCGGTGAACATGAACGAAAGGTCGCTCACCCTTTCGTCACGACTTTGAGCTACCAAACCTGTTAGGATGACATTTTCCGAATAGATACGGGAACTTAAAGAAATGTCTGCGCTCGGAGATGCCTGTATGAATTGATCTTTGGACAGGGGTTCAATTCCCCTCGCCTCCACCAACCAATAACACAATATTGGTAAAAGAAAGGATGACAGAAATGTCATCCTTTCTTATTTTTATGATAGAAACATAAAAGAAAACCAAAGTGCTGCATTGCCATTTTTAATATATAGAATTTTTTAAATCAGTAAAGGGTTCTAAGTCCTTTTGGGTAGTGATTTTTAGCAATATTGTTTGATACTTTTACTCCGCCTGCCGAACAGCCGTCAACTAACACAGCCGCCCAACCGTTTGGCGTGTTGCAGACAAATTCTTCGCCGTGAAGATACTTTTTAACTTCTTCGCTGTCAGCAGTAAGTTCAATTTTATTCTTAAAGTTACTGCCAAAAGCCATAAAAAATTGATGGTGAGGCTGAAAGTAATTTTTCTTCACTTCCCCTATTATAACACCGGATAAAACGGGAGTAATTTTATTGAAATTAAAATTCGCAGTAAAATACACGTAATAATTACCCTGCTTAAAAATGCAGTTTTTGTTATATTCTTCAATAGCGCTATCAAGAAAGTCGTAAACTAACTTTTCACATTTTGTGCTATCTTGTGTTTCAACAAAGTTTGCGCATTTTGACTTATTATGTAAAACAGCAACAAACTGGCCTTCTCCTCTGTTTTTATGAGGATAAAAGCGTCTGCAATAATGAATATTTTCGGTTTTGCATCCATCAAATTTTATGCCGTCGCTACTATATTTAATTATAGCTTCCTTTGTTGGTATAAGTTCAAAATCACTGTGGCTTTGCAGAAAATCATCAATAACCATTTCGTTTTCTTCTAACGAATAGGTGCAGGTAGAATATAATATATATCCACCGCCTTTTACGCAAAGTGCCGCATTAGCAAGTATTTCTTTTTGTCGCACAGCACAGCGCTTAATGTTTTCTTCACTCCACTCAGAAACCGCTATTTCTTCCTTACGAAACATACCTTCGCCAGAACACGGTGCGTCAACCAAAACCATATCGAAAGTATTTGCATAAGTTACAGCAAGTTTTGATGTTTCTTTAGAAGTAACAATGCAGTTTTTTAAGCCTAAACGTTCAATATTACCAACTAAAATTTTACAGCGATTAAACACAAACTCATTTGATACCAATAAGCCGTTATCACTAAGTTTATTTTTTATTTGTGTGCTCTTGCCACCGGGCGCGGCGCACATATCCAAAACCTTCCAATCCGGATTTATGTCAATTGCCTCAATTGGTGCCATAGCCGAAGGCTCTTGTATATAAATCATACCGGCGTGGTGATAGGGATGATTACCTGCCTTATCATACTCAAGATAAAAACCATTATCTGCGTACGGAATTTTTTCGCTGCCGAAAATATTTATTTTTTTAAAGTCTTCTAAAATTATTTTATCGGTATTTACTCTAAATGCCTTAACAGGCTCACTGTTCAGGGCGGCTAAAAAGTCGTCAAATTCGTCCTTTAAAAGATTTTTCATTCTCACTTGAAAAGATTCAGGTAAATTCATTATTGTCCCTCACCGCCAAATTTAACTCAGAATAAAGCATTAGAGCAGAAACTGTAGTAATAGCCGCAGTTTCAGTGCGCAAAATACGGCTGCCAAGCGAGATTATCTCAGCACCTATATTTGAAACTTTTTCAATTTCTTTATCGTCAAAGCCGCCCTCTGAACCTACAAGAACGCCTATCTTCATGCTGCTTTTGATTTTGCTAAAGGCATCCTTAGTCGCAACCATACCATCTTTACATTCGTAAGGCACAATAAACAAGTCAAGATCTTTTGCAACACTTAGCATATCGTTAAAGGATAAAACCTCGCATACCTGCGGTATAACATTTCGTTTGCTCTGTTTTGCTGCACTTTCGGCAATTGCCTGCCAACGCACAATTTTGCTGTTTTTCTTTTTATCGTCGAGCTTTACAACACAACGCTTCATTTCAACAGGAAAAATCTTAGAAACGCCAAGCTCAACGGTTTTTTGAATAATCAACTCTAATTTGTCGCTTTTGGGCAGACCTTGAAAAAGATAAATTTCAATAGGTAATTCAGTGTTTTTGTAATTTTTTTCTATTATGCCAACTATCACCTTTTCCTCGGTAATAGTTTCAATACTGCACAAATCACTGCATCCATTGAAAGAAACCAGTATTTTTTCACCTATCTTCATACGAAGAACATTTTTTATATGATTATAGTCATTTCCGACAATTTCGTATCCGTTTTCTATAACCGAATTTTCTTCTGCAAAAAAATTAAACATAATGCCCTCTTATTTCCTGTATTTTATTCTTTTGGTATTAACGGTATTAGGTCTGTTTTTTATAGGTGGTACAAGACAGCCTTTACCTACGCCGATAAGGTCGTATCTTCCCGCAATTTTTAGCGCTTTTCTAACTGTATCTGCATTCTCTGGTTTAAAATACTGTAGCAATGCTCTTTGCATAGCTTTTTCCTCAGAGGTGCGCGGTACATATACCTTTTCGTTAGTTAATGGATCAATACCCGTATAGAACATACAGGTAGAAACCGTTCCCGGTGTGGGATAAAAATCTTGCACCTGTTCGGGATGAATTCCCTCTCTTTTTAGAAAAAGTGCCAGTTCAACCGCATCGTTTATGGTACTGCCCGGATGTGATGACATAAGATAAGGCACCAGAAATTGTTTTTTACCAAAACTTTCGGTTAGTTCATAAAAGCGCTTTTTAAAACGATTATAAACCGAAAACGGCGGTTTGCCCATATATTTTAAAACATTGTCAGAACAGTGTTCAGGTGCAACCTTCAATTGACCGCTTGTATGATTTAACACAAGTTCTTTAAAAAAAGTTTCGTCTTTATCAGCAAGTAAATAATCAAAACGCACACCCGATCGGATAAACACTTTTTTTACCTTAGGAACAGCTCTGATTTTTTTAAGCAATTCAAGATAATCACTATGGTCAACCTCAAGCGCAGGACACGGAGTCGGAGCAAGGCATTTTTTGTCGGCGCATACTCCCCTTTTAAGTTGAGCTTCACAGGACGGCTTTCTGAAATTTGCGGTCGGTCCGCCAACATCGTGAATGTAGCCTTTAAAGTCTTGCATTTTGGTAATTTTCTTTACCTCATCAAGCACAGATTTGTGACTGCGGGACGATATAGTTCTGCCTTGATGATAAGCAAGAGCGCAGAAATTACACGTGCCAAAACAGCCACGGTTATGAATAACCGAAAACTTCACTTCTTCTATACCGGGTACTCCGCCAAGTTTTTCATAAGACGGATGATAGGTACGCATAAAAGGAAGACCGTAAACCGCATCCATTTCTTCAGTGGTCAGAGGTGGCATAGGTGGATTTTGTACGACTATTTTATCGCCATGGCGCTGAATAACGATTTTTCCGCGAACAGCATCGTGTTCATTTTGCTGAATACGAGTAGCAATAGCATATTTCTTCTTACCGTTTTCACTATCTTCGCTTACCTCTTTAAAGGAAGGACATTCTTTAACTGACATTGGTACATAGTCCTTTGTAGAAACGGCATAACACGTACCTTTAATATCGGTAAGAGTTTCAATTGTTTCTCCATTTTTAAGTCTTCTTGCTATTTCGACAATATGCTTTTCACCCATACCGTACATAAGCAGGTCGGCTTTAGAGTCAATAAGAACTGAAGGCATAACTTTATCAAGCCAATAATCATAATGGGCAAAACGACGAAGAGATGCTTCAACACCGCCAACCGCAATAAAACTGTTAGGATACAGCCGTCTTACATTGCGACTATAAACAGTGAGAGCTCTGTCAGGGCGTTTACCTGCTTTACCACCGGCTGTATAAGCATCCTCACTCCTTTTTCTTTTAGCGGCAGTATAATGTGCAACCATAGAGTCAATATTTCCGCTGTTTATTAAAAAAGCCAGTTTAGGCTCGCCAAAACGCATATAATCACTATCGTTTTGCGGCTGAGAAAGTATGCAAACATTAAACCCGTCCGCTTCAAGTACACGGGAAATTATAGCAGTACCAAAAGACGGATGATCAACATAGGCATCGCCTGTTATTATGACAAAATCAGGACGGTCATAGCCCATTGAGAGCATTTCTGTTTTGGATATGGGTAAAAACGGCATTACATTAACCCCTTAAAATAATCTATTTAAAGAATAACATAAAATTATTGTTTTTACAATATATTAAAAGCAAAAACGGGCATTTCTGCCCGTTTTAGATTAGTATTTAATAATTCTGGGTGCAGTAAGCAAACCGGATTCGTAGATTCTATACTCATAACTCCAGTTAGTACCAGTAGTATGATAGGCGTTGGGACCCATCCAGCCAAGATTATATTTTGAAAGATGGAACGCACCAAAGGTGTTTACACGACTTGCATATACAGTGATATCAAGAGTATGCTCACCTTCACTAAGGTCACCAAGGTCAACGGTATACGGTGCAAGAGAAGCATTGCCCATACGCCTTGAGTCAACATCAACAGTTACACAAGGCGCAAGATACAGACCAAGCGCAATTTTTGTTTTTTGTCCACCATTTATTTTAAAGCGATATGTCAAGGGTCCGCCATAGAACGGAAGTCCTTGTCGTGTCCAGTCACCAAAATAAATTTCTCTTTCGGGTTTGATAATTTTGACAGTATCACCAAGAATTTTCACGCCGAAATCGCCAAGTATGAACATATTTTCAACACAGGAAACAACATTAAAAGGTTTAGTAACAACAAGAGTATTTTCACCCTTATTCAATTTGCCGATATTTACTTTTGTAATAGAAAAGTCAACATAATATCCCTGTGAAACCTTTTCGATTTTTTTACCGTTGAAGGTAATATCGGAAATATCAAAATCTTCAAGAGCAAGAATAGCGTTTTCAACATCAATTTCAGAGTTAATTTTTATTTCTAACGAAAGAGTGTTTTTGGGAGCTTCAAATTCAACTGCCCAAGGCTGTGCACCGTGAGTAGCTCCTGTGGAAAGACCGAGTTGAGTTTTAGCTTTTTCACCGATACGCAGCATTTCTTCCTTTTCATTCCACTCGCCATCGTCAAGACGCCATTTTGCAATATCAAGAACACAGACATTGGGTTCGTGTAAAATCATCTCTGCGCTGCCGTGCATATATTCCTGAGAAGCAACTGGCAAAGCAGGTTTTTCAACCACCTGACTTCTTCCCTTCTCAAGTCTTAAAAGCAAACTGGAATGTGCATAACAGTACCATTTAATAACGGTATTGCCATCAACATATTCTGCTTCCATTTCACTCTTTTCACCGGTCAAAGTATCCATAACAAAAGGTCTGAATTCACCCTTAATGGTTACATAATACTTTTCCATATCGTCAATGCTCTTTCTGAAACTGTTATTAACATGGCAGATAAAGAGATTTTTGTTTTCTCCGTCTTCTCTCATACCGTACATAAGATTTGACGAGGGAGTACCGGCAAAAGTTTTGATTTCAACATTTCTATACGGTTCAACTGCATCAATAAGGCTACATTTATCCCATTCGATTTTTTCGCATTGCTCAGCAAACTTTGCACCTTCGTCGCTTTCAATTGCATCAATCATTGTGGGCAGATTACCCATAAATATAACCTTGCCGCCCTTTGCTCTGAATTTCTTTAAGGCATCAAGAGTTGTAGAGCGCAGAGTAAGACAGGCAGGAACCACAACAACATCATAGTTCATTTCGCCTACAGTAAAGCCACTATCACTATCCTTATACTGCTCAGGAAGCAGGGATTCGCAAATGTAGTCGAAATCAAGAGTATTATACAAAAGCCAGTTTGTAACTTCCTGGAAACGCTTATTCAATTCAACTCTTATATTTGTAGTTAAATCATTTGGACCGAAATGAACCCACATAGACTCAATAGGATGAATAACACCGATTTTAATATCTGCCTTACCTCTTGTCATAAGAGTGTTAACACGGGCATAATGGTCTTCAATGAATGAATATTCTTTATACCAGGCAGACTGATGACCGATAGAGGCAGGATAGTCACGCTTTGCCTCACCCTTCATTGACACCCAATAAAGATGTGGTACACGAACGCTGACACCGAGAGCTGCCTGCCAGTCACCCTGCATCTTATGACCTCTGAAGTCAAAATCCCAGAATGTAACACCGTAAAGTTCACTCATAACGCCTTCTCTGCCGTACTGATGTGCAGCACTGGCGGCCTGCTTAACAGTGGTAAACTCTCTTGCATCTAAAAGCATATCTACACCGGGAATACCGAATTTGCGGAAGGAACGCATAGCCTCGCCATTACAGGAAGTTTGTCCCTGAAGGGTTGCTTCCAAAAGCATATGTCCTGTCAACAGAATTCCGTTATCAAGACACCACTGACCGAGAGTATCGGCATATGCAGAAACAAAACGCTCAGTCGAATGGTCACTAAAGCGGTAGCGGGTTGTATTTGCCATACCTTTTCTATCCCACATTACTTCGGGAAGTTTATCAATAATACTTTCACCGTACTGAGCTTTAAATGTATCGTCAAAGTCATCTGTAAACGGTAAAAATACATCCTGTTCTTTAAGAGCAAAGTTAAGAATGGTTTTATGTGTCATTTGAGGCTCATCGGTAAATATTGCAGGTACAGATTTACCAAATTCGTCACCCAAAACTTCTTTGTAACGTTCATGGGTAACCCGAACAAACTCATTCATCGTATCTTTAGAAAGGGTATCTGAATAGGCTTGGAAGTTATACCAAGGTCCTGTATTCTTATGACAAAAATATGTATACCAAACCTTACCCTCAGCGCACTCTTCACCATCATTAAGACGTTTATATGAAACAAGATATCCTTCATTATCAAGCACAACGCTATGACGTGCTATAAGCACTGAATCGGGAGTACGTGAGCCTAATGCATTTGAAGATATGTTATCTTTAATTTCATCGTTCTCGGATACGGGAACAGTTGTAAACATTAAATATTTTTGACGGTTTTCCTTTTTTGCGGTAACATAACCACCGGCATAACCGGAAGGCCACTTGTCCTCATCGTAAAGCCAGGTAAGCATATTTTCTTCCTTTGCTTTTTCACTACAAGCCTTAACCAAAGCCATATACTCATCTGACAAATATTTTGTTGCCATGCCGACACGGGTATGGATATGAAATCCGCCCATGCCCATTTCTTTCATAAACTCTATTTCTTTTAAAAGTTCATCCTTCTTAAGTTCACAGTTCCACGCCCAGAAAGGTGTGCATCTATACTCGGCAGAAGGATTTTTAAATAATTCTAAATCTAAATTTTCCGATTGATTTTTTGGATATAACATATCATTACCTCCGAAGGCTATTTCTACCAAAATTATAACATTGATAAAAATAAAAGTCAATATAAGTTTAGTTGCTTTTTGACGGTATTTATGCTATATTTTATATGGTGAATTTTATGAAAATTTATGTACCGTCTTATTATAATGATTTTAAATGTACAGCAGATAAATGCAAGCATAACTGCTGCATCGGATGGGAAATAGACGTTGACAGCGATACGCTACAGAAATACTCAAAATACAATGAAATAATGCAGTATATTGACTGTAACGAAACCCCGCATTTTATACTTTCAGAAAATGACCGTTGTCCTTTTTTGAACAGCAAAAATCTTTGCCAACTGATTATTAAATACGGTGATGATTTTTTGTGTCAGATATGTCGCGACCATCCACGCTTTTATAACTTTTTTGATGAAAGAACCGAAATCGGTCTGGGACTTACCTGCCCCGCCGCCGCAAAGCTAATAATTGACAATAAATTTTCTCTTTGTCTTTACGGAGAAGATGAGGAAGAATCATACCAAAACCCCGAAGAAAAAGAATTTTTAAAACAGCGTGACGCTTATTTTAACAAAAATATTGAGAATTTCAGTGAATTTTTGCCTGAAGTTAAACTTTCTTTTCTCTATGATAAATTTATCGGTCTTGAACGGTTAGATGACAGTTGGGAAAATTATCTTTCACCTCTCAAAAACAATAATATAAGACTAAAAGACATTAAAATAACCAACAAAAACAAGGCGTATAATCTGTTTTGTTATTTTGTTTACCGACATTTACACAATACTTCACTTGCGTTTTGTCTTTTGTGCACCTATATTATATTTGCTCTTGGCGGTGATATTTACGATACCGCCCGAATGTTTTCAAGCGAAATTGAATACAGCGATGAGAATGTTGAAAAGATTATTGAGATTATCCAAAAGTCATTATAAAATTAAAAGGAGATGCATTAGCATCTCCTTTTGATTTTAAATAGTTTCTGCTATTACTGCTTTAATTGTGTGCATACGATTTTCGGCTTCTTTGAAAACGATAGAGCGGTCACTTTCAAATACTTCGTCTGTAACCTCCATACTGTCTCTGCCAAATCTCTCTCCCATTTCCTTACCTATTACGGTTTTAAGGTCATGGAAGGACGGCAGACAGTGCATAAATACTACGTTTTCTGCGGCGGAATTCATAAGAGCGGTATTTACCTGATATGCAGACAAATCATTTATACGCTCTTCCCAAACTTCTACAGGCTCTCCCATAGAAACCCAAACATCTGTGCAGATAACATTTGCACCCTTTACAGCCTTCATAGGATCGGTCTCAAACTTCAGCACAGCACCGCTTTTTTCAGCAAGTTTCTTACACTTATTTACAAGTTCGGCATCAGGCATATACTTTTCAGGAGCGCATGCTGTAAAATTAAGTCCCATAATAGCGCATCCTACCATAAGTGAGTTGCCCATATTATATCGGGCATCACCCATATAAACAAAGTTTATGCCTTTAAGATAACCAAAATGTTCTTTAATAGTTAAAAAATCAGCAAGAATTTGTGTAGGATGGAATTCATTAGTAAGACCGTTCCATACCGGTACAGAGGAATACCGAGCCAGTTCTTCAACAATTTCCTGACCGTAACCTCTATATTCAATACCATCATAAATTCCGGACAAAACTCTTGCAGTATCGGCGATACTTTCTTTTTTTCCAATCTGAGAGGCAGAAGGATCAAGAAATGTAGAACAGATACCAAGATCATTTGCCGCAACCTCGAAACTGCAACGGGTACGTGTACTGTTTTTCTCAAAAATAAGAGCAATGTTTTTGCCGTGATATTTATCGTGGGCTATACCCTCTTTTTTCATTTTTTTATACTCTGCAGCCTTATCTATAAGATATTCGATTTCTTCTGCAGTAAAATCAAGAAGTTTCAGAAAATCTCTGCCTTTTAAGTTCATAAAAATTTCCTTTCTAAAGAGCACAAACCTCTTTAATAATATTAAGAGCTTTTTCAAGTTCATTTATAGGAATATTAAGTGCGGGAAGCAAGCGAACTTTAGTTTTGGCAGTAAGCACAAGTACACCGCGGTTTATACATTCCTTTACAATATCAGCAGCAGGCTTTTCGGTTTCAATACCAAGCATAAGTCCCATACCTGTGATGCTTTTAATGCCCTTTGCACCGCTTAGAGCATCAACAATAATTTTGTTGCGTTCTTTAACGCCGTCAAGCATGTTTTGGTCTATACGGCTGATTATGTTAACAGCACCTGCGCAAGACACAGGGTTACCGCCAAAGGTTGAGCCGTGGCTTGAATATGTAAAAATATCTTTAACTTTATCAAAAAGCATAGTAGCGCCTATGGGCAAACCACCTGCAAGACCTTTAGCGGTAGAAACTATATCAGGAGTAAAGCCATAGTTCATATAACCGTAAAGTTCACCTGTTCTGCCGTTTCCTGTTTGCACCTCGTCAACTATAGTTAAAATATCCTTTTCCTTTGCTATTTTAACAATAGCATCCACAAAGTCCTGCTGTAAAGGAACAACACCGCCTTCACCCTGCACTGTTTCAAACATGATAGCGCTGGGAAAATACTTTTCAACACTTTCATATAGTGCTTTTACGTCATTTGCGGGTGTATATGCAAATCCGTTAGTCAGCGGCAGAAAATCGTTATGAAAAACATCCTGTCCCGTAGCGGCAAGTGTAGTGATAGTTCTGCCGTGGAAACTGTTTATAAGAGTCAGTATAACAGGTTCTTTAACACCTTTAACATCTGTTGCATACTTTCTTGCTGCTTTTATAGCGCACTCATTAGCCTCAGCACCCGAGTTGGAAAAAAACACCTTACTGCAACCTGTACGCTCACTTAACATTTCTGCAAGAGTAATACAAGGACTGCTGTAATATAGATTTGATGTATGCTGAAAACTGTCAAGCTGTTCTTTTACTGCATTAACCCAAAGATCATCGGAAAAGCCGAAAGTATTTACGGCGATACCTGTACCAAGGTCAATATATTCCTTGCCCGTTTCGTCATAGCAATGACTTCCCTTTCCCTTTACAATTTGAACGGGAAAACGGTTATAAGTACCGGCGATATATTTTTTATCTGCTTCAATATAACTGTTCAAAATTTTCACCCTTTATTTTTGTAGAACATAGTACCGATACCCTCATCGGTCAAGGTTTCAATAAGAATTGAATGTTCAACGCGACCGTCAATTATAAACACTTTTCTAACGCCCCAGTTGATAGCATTAACACAGCATTCTACCTTAGGAATCATACCGTCAGAAATAGTTCCGTCCTTCATTAGCGTTTTTGCCTCATCAACTTCAATATGAGAAATAAGGGAATTATCGTCGTTCTTATCCTTTAAAATACCGCTTATATCGGTTAAAGAAATAAGGCTTTCAGCTTCCATTGCACCTGCAATTTTAGCAGCGGCAGTATCGGCGTTAACGTTGTAAACATTACCTTCTTTATCACAGGCAAGGGTTGAAACAACGGGAATATAGCCCTTTTCAATTACATCAAGGATAGGCTGAACATTAACCTTGGTTATATCACCAACATAGCCTAAATCTTTATTTTTAGCTTCTGCCATAAGCATATGACCGTCAATACCCGAAAGACCTATTGCTTTACCGCCTTTACGTTCAATAAGGTTAACAAGGCTCTTATTAACCTTACCCGCAAGTACCATTTGAACAATATCAACAGTATCCTTATCGGTAACACGAAGTCCGTTAACAAACTTGCTCTCAATTCCTACTCTGCCAAGCATTTCGGTAATTTCGGGACCACCACCATGAACAAGAACAACCTTAACACCAACAAGTGTCAAAAGAATAATATCACTCATTACAGAGTTCTTTAGGTCTTCGTTAATCATAGCGTTACCGCCATATTTAATTACAACAATTTTGCCGGTATACTTCTTAATATAAGGAAGTGCCTGTACAAGTATTTCGGCTCTGTCAGCATTAGAAACGTTCATAATTTACTCTCCATTCAAAACAGTTAAAATCTCCATAAATTATGGAGATTTTATTTTTATGTACGGTAGTCACCGTTAATTTTTACATAGTCATAGGTCAAATCGCAACCCCAAGCGGTAGCTGAAAATTCACCGTCGTTAAGGTTAACCAAGATTTCGATTTCATTTTCAAGCAGTATTTCTTTTGCTTTTTCCTCAGAAAAATCAACACCGCTGCCATTTTTGCATACTTCTATAGTACCTTTTGCAGATTTAAAGGAAACATCAACCTTTTCAACATCTACATCACACTTTGCGTAACCGATAGCACAAAGAATTCTTCCCCAGTTAGCATCAGCGCCAAACATAGCCGCTTTTGTAAGAGATGAACAAATAATGCTCTTAGCGGTCTTTTTGGCAACAGTATCATCCATAGCACCGCAAACCTTACATTCAAGCATTTTTGTAGCACCCTCGCCATCAGCTGCAATACAACGGCAAAGATAAACAGTAACAGTATTAAGTGCCTTCATAAAGGTTTTATAGTCGTCATTATCTTCAGTTATTTCGCTATTTCCGGCCATACCGTTAGCCATAACAGTAACCATATCGTTAGTCGATGTATCGCCGTCCACACTGACCATATTAAAAGTTTCTTTAATATCGGCAGACAACGCTTTTTGAAGTATTTTTGACGATATAGCACAGTCGGTAGTAATAAATACAAGCATAGTAGCCATATCAGGATGAATCATACCGCTACCTTTGGCAATACCACCGATTTTACACTCTTTTCCACCGATTTCAAAAGAAACGGCAATTTCTTTAAGAGCAGTATCAGTAGTCATAATTGCATTAGCGGCATCAACGCTGTTATTACCAAGGGAATTTACCAACTCCGGTATACCCTCTTTAATAGGAGTGATATCGAGAGGTTGTCCGATAACACCTGTAGAAGCAACAACAATATCTTCATTATTGATGGAAAGTGCGTCAGCAATTAAAGAACTCATTTGTTCTGCAACCTCTACACCATTCGCATTACATGTATTCGCATTACCGCTGTTACAAATTACCGCTTGAGCAACACCGTTTTCAAGGTGACGCTTTGTAACGGAAATAGGTGCACCTTTCACAAGGTTGGTTGTATAAACAGCCGCAGTATTTGCCTTTTTCTCACTAAAAATAAGAGCAAGGTCTTTTTTAGTTTTATTCTTTCTTATACCACAGTGAATACCTGCAGCTGTGAAACCTTTTGCGGCGCAAATACCGCCTTCAATTATCTTCATAAACAAATGCCTTTCTTTAAACGTTAAGTCCGGTAGTAACATCAGCACCAAGGCAGATATTCATGCACTGCACAGCTGCACCGGATGCTCCTTTACCAAGATTATCGTATCTTGCAGCAAGAAGTATTCTATCATCATTACCAAAAACGGAAATTTCCATACTGTCAAGACCTGAAAGAGCAGCGGCAGATAAAAATCCGCCTTCATCAGCATCATCAATATATTTAACAATAGGTCCGTTATACTTTTCTTTATATAAATTTTTAATATCTTCTATAGTTGCTGAGTTTTTAAGCTGAGATTTAAAGAGCGGAACCGTAACACACATACCGCTGTAAAAATCAGAAACTATCGGTGAAAATGCAGGTGCATTTTGAATAGTAGTCAGCGCCACCATTTCTTTTAAATGCTTATGTTGTTGAGCAAGTGCGTACTGACGAGGCGCCGTATACAAAACGTCAACCGAGTCACCCTCATACTCAGCAATCATTTTTTTACCGCCACCGCTGTATCCGGTAACAGAGGTGCAACAAAGAAGTATATCTTTATCAATAATTCCTACTTTAACAAGCGGATAAACAAGCGCTATAAAACCACTGGCATGACATCCAGGCACAGCAATTTTTTTAGCGGTGCTAAGTTTCTTTTCAATATCTTTATCAAGCTCAGGAAAACCGTATGCCCAGTCACTGTTTGTTCGGTGAGCAGTAGATGTATCAAGAATAACGGTATTTTCGTTTTCAAGCAAAGAAACCGATTCTCTAGCCGCATCATCAGGCAAACACAGAAAAACAATATCCGCGCTGTTTATAGCCTCTTTTCTGGCATTTACATCCTTTCGATTTTCTTCACTTAGCTTAATAAGTGTAATATCATCTCTTTTTTCGAGACGTTCATAAATTCTCAGACCGGTGGTACCTGCACTACCGTCTATAAAAACTTTTTTCATTATTTTAAAAACTCCGTAAAATAATCTAACTGCTTTTTAACCGATTCAGGACCTGTACTGCCAGCGGAAATACGTTTGCCAACACAAGTTTCAAGTGAAATCTCAATAAATAAATCGTTATCAAAAAGCGGATCAAATTCTTTATATTTTTCGAGCGGCAATGTTTCAAGCACAAAGCCGTTTTTTATACAATAGCCAACAATTTCTCCAACATGCTTATATGCAGTTCTAAAGGGCATACCTTTTTTAACAAGATAATCAGCAAGATCAGTTGCATTAATAAAGCCCTCGCCTGCTGCTTTATACATATTTTGTTTGTTAACTCGCATAGTAGCAATCATTGGAGCAAAGATAGAAAGGCATTTTTTAACAGTATCAACTGCATCGAAAATAGCTTCTTTATCTTCTTGCATATCTTTGTTATAGGCAAGAGGCAAACCTTTAAGGGTGGTTAACAATGCCATTAAATCGCCGTAAACTCTACCTGTTTTACCTCTTACGAGCTCTGCCATATCGGAATTCTTCTTTTGTGGCATAATACTTGAGCCGGTGGTGTAACTGTCATCAAGTTCAACAAACTTAAATTCCCAGCTTGACCATAAAATCACTTCTTCTGAAAAACGTGATAAATGCATCATCATAATAGAAAATGCCGACATAAGTTCAATACAAAAATCTCTGTCAGAAACACCATCGATGCTGTTAAGGCTGATTCCGCTAAAACCTAAACGCGTAGATTCCCATTCTCTATCGGTATTATAGGTAGTACCCGCTAAGGCACAAGAGCCAATAGGACATTGACTAAGCATACGTCCAACGGCATCACCTATTCTGTCAAAATCACGTTTTAACATAAAAGCATACGATAAAATATGATGGGCAAAAGTAATGGGTTGAGCCCTTTGAAGATGAGTATATCCAGGCATTATTGCATCGGTATTTTTTTCAGCTGTAGACTTAATTGCTTCAATAAGGCTACGGATAAGCTTACCTATTTCTTCACATTCTGCTGCAAGGTAAAGACGTATATCAAGAGCTACCTGATCATTACGGCTTCTTGCGGTGTGAAGACGCTTACCTGCATCACCGATACGTTTTGTTAATTCGGACTCGATAAACATATGTATATCTTCTGCATCCATATTAATGTCCAACTCGCCGTTTTCAATATCCTCTAAAATACCGCTAAGGCCATTTATAATCTGCGCCTTTTCGTCTTCAGTAATAATTCCTTTATCACCAAGCATTTTAGCATGAACTATTGAACCAATGATATCCTGTTTATACATTCGGCAATCAAAATGAATTGAAGAGTTAAAATCATCAGCCTCTTTATTTAAAGCTTTGCTGAATCTTCCTGCCCACATTTTATCCATTGTTATACCTCTAATTAGTCTAGATTATTCTTTTTCTTCATTTTAGCATAAACCTTTGTGGGAAGGCCGTACAGGTTAATAAAGCCTGCGGATTCCTTCTGATCATATACATCATCTTCATCAAAGGTAGCAATTTCGCTGTCATAAAGTGAATAAGGTGAAGTTACACCTGCATTGATAATATTGCCCTTATAAAGCTTAACCTTTACATCACCGGTAACGGTTTTCTGAGTAGTCTTAACAAAAGCGAGAATAGCCTCGGTAAGAGGAGTAAACCAAAGTGCATTGTAAACGTTTTCAGCAAGTTTCTGAGCAACAAGAGATTTATAGTGTGCGGTATCTTTATCAAGCGTAATAGTTTCAAGAATCTGATGTGCTTTATAAAGGATAGCGCCACCCGGGGTTTCATAAACACCTCTGCATTTCATACCTACAAGACGGTTTTCAACTATATCGAGAAGACCGATACCGTTTGCGCCGCCAAGTTCGTTAAGCTTAGAAACAAGAGCAACGCTATCCATTTCTACACCGTCAATAGCAGTGGGAACACCCTTTTCAAAATGAATAGAAACATAAGTTGGTTTATCAGGCGCCATTTCGGGTGACACACCCATCTCTAAAAAGCCTTCTTTATTATACTGAGGTTCATTTGCAGGATCCTCAAGGTCAAGACCTTCGTGGCTTAAGTGCCAGATGTTCTTGTCTTTAGAATAATTAGTTTCTCTGCTAATCTTAAGAGGAACATTGTGTGCTTCAGCATAATCAATTTCTTCATCTCTTGATTTAATATCCCATTCTCTCCAAGGAGCAATAATAGGCATATCGGGAGCAAAAGCCTTAATAGCCATTTCAAAACGTACTTGGTCATTACCTTTACCGGTACAACCATGACAAATAGCATCTGCACCCTCTTTAAGAGCTATTTCAGCAATTCTCTTAGCAATGGGAGGACGGGCAAAAGCAGTACCAAGCATATAATCCTCATATAGAGCGCCTGCCTGAACACAGGGAAAAACATAATCCTCTAAAAATTCTTTGGTAAGATCTTCTATGTAAATTTTAGAAGCACCTGTTTTAATAGCCTTTTCTTCAAGACCTTCCAGCTCGCTTGCCTGTCCAACATTACCCGATACAGCAATAATTTCAGGATTATTGTAGTTTTCTTTAAGCCACGGAATAATGATAGAAGTATCAAGACCGCCTGAATATGCAAGTACAACCTTTTTAATCTTATTCTTATCCATTTTTTATTCCTCCGAAACAAATATATTATTCGACGTTAGCATTATACCACTCGCGGTATAAATATGCAAGTTTTTCTGCATACTTTTTAAAAATACTATTTTCTTTACAAATTATATACAAATATCGTAATAAATTTGGCTATTTTGATTATAAATATTTACATTTTATGCGTCACAATTGCATATTTATGCAATATTTGCACTTATGTTTCGCATAAACTTACAAGAACACAGTATTTTTTAATAAAAAACTAATTTTTTCTCTTTATTTTATATTAAAAATTTGATATAATGTAAAAAACAATTTTTAGAGAGGATTTACCTGATTTATGAGTGGCTTTTTCGGTGTTGTTTCAAAGGAAGACTGTGTTTTTGATTTATTTTACGGAATAGATTATCATTCTCATTTAGGTACTCGTCGCGCAGGTATGGCCGTTTACAGCGATGAGTTTGGTTTTGACAAGGCAATACATAATATAGAAAATTCACCTTTCAGAACTAAATTTGCAAGTGAATCTGTTGAAATGAAAGGCAATATGGGTATTGCAAGTATTTCCGATTACGAGGCGCAACCTATTTTTATACGTTCACATCACGGTTCTTATGCTATATGTACTGTCGGTAAAATCAATAACACCGAGGAAATTTACAATAATATAATTTCAGAAAAGACACACTTCTTCGAAATGACAGGCGGCGAACTCAACCCCACCGAGTTGGTTGCTGCAATTATAAATCAGAAAGATAATTTTATAGACGGTATTAAGTATGCACAAGAGGTTATTGACGGATCTGTCAGCATACTGATACTTACACCCCTTGGTATATATGCTGCACGCGACAAGCTGGGCAGAACTCCAATTATGATAGGAAAAAGCGAACACGGCTTCTGTTGTAGCTTTGAAAGCTTTGCTTATTTGAACCTTGGGTATAACGATTATAAGCAACTGGGCCCAGGAGAAATTGTTGCAATTACAAATGATGGCGTTAAAACACTTGTTGCACCCGGAAAAGATATGAAAATATGTACTTTCCTTTGGGTGTATTACGGATATCCCTCTTCATCCTATGAAGGAATAAGCGTTGAGGTAATGCGTAATAACTGCGGCAGAGCCATTGCTAAACGAGATTTTGTGAAGCCTGATATTGTTGCAGGTATACCCGATTCGGGCATTGCTCATGCTATCGGCTATGCAAACGAGTCGGGTGTTCCCTACTCACGTCCCTTTATTAAATACACACCTACCTGGCCGCGTTCATTTATGCCGCCACACCAGAGCAAGAGAAATCTTATTGCTAAAATGAAACTTATTCCGGTGCATGATTTAATTGAAGGCAAACGTCTACTTCTTATTGATGACTCTATTGTAAGAGGCACTCAGATGAAAGAAACAACCGACTTCCTTTATGAGTGCGGCGCAAAAGAAGTTCATATCCGTCCTGCTTGTCCTCCCATAATGTTCGGCTGTAAATATTTAGGTTTTTCACGTTCGAGCAGCGAAATGGAACTAATCACAAGAAAAGCTATTACCGAGCTTGAACAAAATGTGGATATTAGTATAGAAACCATCAAAGAATATTCAAATCCTGACAGTGAAAAATATAAGCAAATGGTTAATAAAATCTGTAATATGCTTCATTTCACTTCACTGCAATACAACCGTCTTGATGATATGCTAAGTTCCGTAGGTATTGACAAATCAAAACTTTGCACTTACTGTTGGAACGGAGAAGAATAAGAAAACACCACATAAATGCGATGCATTTATGTGGTGTTTATTTATATATCCAGTTTAATTAAATCATCAAGGGTTTCTCTTTTTACAGCGAGATAGTCACCTTTATCACTGAGCATTACTACAGGCGGTCTTGCAACCCTATTATAATTAGATGCCATTGAGTAGTTGTATGCACCCGTAGTTGCTACCGCAATAATATCGCCCTTTTCAGGCTTCTTAATTTTTACGTTTTCCTGAATCAAATCGCCGGATTCACAGCATCTTCCTGCAATGGTAGCAATATAATCAGGCTCTTCACCTGCTTTTGATGCATTGTAAACAGTATATTCAGACTCATAAAGAGCGTATCTGGGATTATCGGTCATTCCGCCATCAATAGAAACATAATTTGTGTAGCCTTTAATTTCTTTTACATTGCCAACGGTATAAAGAGTCATACCTGCATCTGCTACAAGACTTCTGCCGGGCTCCATCAAAATACACGGAATGGGGAAATTTTCTTTTTCGCAAATGCTTTTGATTTTTACCGATACTTCTTCAATACGGTTTCGATAATTGATTTCAGGATCATTTTCAACATATTTTACGCCAAATCCACCGCCAAGATTTAAATAGTTAGAGGTGTAGCCGTAATTTTCTCTTACCGAAACCATAAACGATACCATAACTTCGGCTGCGGTAACAAAGGGCTCTGATTCAAAAATCTGAGAGCCGATATGACAGTGAAAGCCTGAAAGTTCGATATTTTTACACTCAAGCGCAATTTTTACCGCCTTTAGTGCGTCACCTGTTTCAAGAGCAATACCAAATTTTGATTCAACTGAACCTGTTGAAATCTTTTTATGAGTATGAGGATCAATACCCGGGGTGACACGGATAATTATCTTTTGAACTACACCCTGCTTCTCGGCAATACTGTTAATTGTATAGATTTCGTCTATATTATCTATCACAAAAAAGCCAATGCCAAGCTTTATTGCAAACTCAATGTCAGCATCTGTTTTACAGTTGCCGTGAAAGAAACAATTTTTAACAGGAAAACCTGCCTTATATGCAGTGTAAAGCTCACCAACAGAAACTACATCAACATTTATACCTTCTTCTTTGGCAATTTCATAAATTCTTTTACAAGAAAAAGCTTTACTGGCATACTCAGGAACAGAATTTTCAGAGAAGAAATCTGCTAATGCCGATTTATACTCACGCATTCTTTCTCTAATTAAATTTTCGTCCATAAGATAAAGGGGTGTTGAATATTTTTCGGCAAGAGCTATAGTATTATAGCCGGCAAATTCAAGCGTTCCATTATCAGAAACAGTAATATTTTTACTAAGCATATTTAAAACCTTTTATTAAATATTTACGCCCTGTTTTTTCATTTCAGCAAGCAGAACTTTGCGGTGGTCGTCCTCCATAACGGTAAGCGGCGAACGAAGATACTCGTCACAAAAGCCCATAGCAGCCATAGCTGATTTAACAGGAATGGGGTTAACTTCACAGAACAGTGCGTTTATGAGAGGTAAAAGTTCAAGCTGAAGCTTTGCTGAGCCTTCCACATCTCCACTAAAGAATTTATCGCAAATTTGCACACTTTCCTTTGGCAATACATTTGACAAAACAGAGATACAGCCCTTGCCGCCAAGTGCCATAATAGGAACGATCTGGTCATCATTGCCCGAATATACATCCATTTTATCGCCAACAAGACGAACTACTTCAGCTATCTGAGAAATATTACCCGAAGCCTCTTTTATGCCCACAATATTAGGATGATCAGCTAAAACAGCCACTGTTGCAGGTTCTAAATTACAACCAGTGCGTGAAGGTACATTGTATAATATAACAGGAGCAGTTGAAGCGTCGGCAATAGCGGTAAACATTGCAATAAGACCTTTCTGAGTAGCCTTATTGTAATAAGGAGTTACCACTAAAACACCGTCAACACCGCACTCACAAGCGTGTTTTGTGAGTTCAATAGCATAAGCGGTATCATTAGAACCGGTACCCGCAATTACAGGAACTCTGCCTGCAGTTTTCTTTACACAAAAATCAATAGCAGCTCTATGTTCTTCATCTGTAAGTGTTGAACCTTCACCGGTAGTACCGCAAACAACAAGTGCATTGACACCCTCATTTATCTGCCATTCGATAAGTTTGCCAAAAGCCTCATAATCAATACCTTTTTCGTTAAGAGGAGTTATAAGTGCAGTTCCTATACCCTTAAATACTGTCTTTTTCATAATATTGCCTCCAAATATAATTGCAATAAAAAATAGCCGAAAATACGGCTATCAAAATAGGTGCGCTGAAAAAAGCTTAAAACCTAATCGATAGCACTCCGCAAAATAATGCGACAGTAATATGCCTCTTATTACATATTACCAGAATACCTTCTACCAAAGGACATCTTCGGCGACTACCCCTTTCACTTAAAATATTTCCCCGTCGGGCATTCACTTTAAGCTACTTATGATAAATCGCGCCTCTATCTTTTATTTACATCATATTAACACACTCTTTATCGTTTGTCAACCACATAAAATAAAAGAGTTCGGTTTTCACCGAACTCTTTAAATTTTGCATATTAACCGGTAATACCTACTCTGTCAATACTCTTAACGAACTTTCTCTGCAATATGATATACATAATAAGCATCGGAATTATGAACAATACACACGAAGCAGCTACAATGGCTGTAGTGTTTGAACTTTGCGAATAGTTAAATACGGTAGAAATAACCATTTTAACGTTAGCTAATCGTACAGCAAGAGGCATTGCATCAAAGTCGTTCATAAACATTATTGCCAGATAATAATCGTTCCAGTGCCAGATAACCGAGAAAATTGTTACGGTTGTAATAACAACGCCGGAAGACGGAAGAGCAATTTTTGTATATGTTTTGAAAAGACCTGCACCGTCGATCCAAGCAGCTTCTTCAAGCTCACGAGGAAGACCTTTATAGAACTGCATATAGATATAAATGATAATACCTGAACGAAGTCCTATTGCAAATAAAGACGGCAGATAGAATACAAAACCTGTATTTAATATATTGATTCTAATACCGGCACCGGTAAGCGAATTGATAAGATTTATAATTCCAAAGAAGTCAAGACTTGAGAAGTTCATAAGTTTTGGAATGATAATCATCTGGTCAGGTATAAGAATTGTGAGAATAAGGAATGCCATTAAAATCTTTTGTCCTCTGAACTTAAATCTAGCAAGACCGTATGCAACAAGAGAACAAGAAAGAATTTCAAGGAAGGCAGCCGCCATCTCATAAATTACAGTGTTAAATAAACCGGTAAAGAAATTGATACATCTGTCTGCATAATCATACCACAGTAAAGTTACATGCTTAGGCACCCAGAAAACATTAGGATCATAAAAGTCCTTAACATCTTTAAAGGAATAAGAAAGCATATAAATCAGAGGATACAAGATTACATAGCTAACAGAAATAAGAAGTAAATATCTGAAAAGAGAAACAAAAAACGAAACTATTGCACGTCTTGTTTTATAAATAGATAATGAGGAACCGTTTTCACCAGTAGTAAAAAATGAACTAAAATAATTTTTGATTTTTGATATCATTTTACAGTCCCTCCCTTATTCCCATTTCTTAGCGCAGTAAAAATTGAAAGCGCCAAGCAATGCACCGAGAATTGCAATAATTATTGTAAAGTAAACCCAAAGCATTGCAGAGCTTTCGCCGTAAGCCTGCGAACCAATAAGGTTATAAGCCTGTGAAATAACAGGGTCTGTCTGTGATGTCATCAACTCTACCATTGTATATACAGTTACAAGAGTAATAACACGAGAAAGTGACGGGAATGTAATGAACCAGAATTCTTCCCAAGCGGTAGCACCCTCTACCTTTGAAACCTCATAATAAAGGTCAGGAATCGACTGCATACCTGCAATAAAGAGAATAATCTGAACACCGCAGTTCCAAACAAGGTTCATTATCTTATTTATTGCATTATTGAAATACTCACTAAGAGAATCAGGAAGACCAACCCATTCAACAAGCTCACTAACGTTTACCATATTAGCAGTAACTGCTTCGTCAGTGTTAGCAGTCATTGAACCACTACCGATTCCAAGAAACGTACCAAGAATAACACCACTTGCTATAATTACTGGCAAAAAGTAAATAGAACGGAAGAATATTCTGCCTTTAAAGTTCTGATTAAGTACAAGTGCAATTATTAGACTAAGCACAAGAATAATTGGGAACGAATAAGCAAATGCTGAAATACCTTTAAGAAGGTTATCGGTAAAATACGGGTTAACTCCAAATATGTTTTTAAGATTTTCAAGTCCTGTCCAAGCAACCTCAAAACCACCTACTGCAGTTGAAGCTTTACAGAACACGAATGAAAATGACTGGAAAATCGGGATGATAAAAAACACGATCAAACCAAATACCCATGGAGAAACACATATCCAACCATATCTCTCTTTAAGAGCCTCAACACCACGTGCCTGAATACTCTTTTTTGGTTTTTTTACCATTTCTTTAGCCATATCGTGTTAACCCTCCTTTCCGTAAATATAAGACTCGGCAGCAACTGTGCCCATATCAGTAACATATTCAGTTTCGCCGAAGTTAATATAAACAACAACGCCGTTGTCATAAACGATTTTACGAACATCATTTGTAACAAGGATATGATCGGTAATATGTGCATCTGCAATTGCTTTATAATAATCGGCCGTTGAGTTGATGTTATTAACCATAGCCTCTTTATTATCAGAATACATAATAGAATTGAATATCTGATACTTAGAAGTAAGCAAGCAGTTGTCATAATTATTCATTAACATATAACTAAGACCGGTACCGCCTTCTATACAGCGAAGTATGTATTCATTCTTATCGGTTGCCATATTAACCGGTGAACCGTACATGGTTACATATCCTTTGAATACCAACTGATAGAACGGAACATCGTAATCAAAGAGATAAACCTTAGATGATGTAACAGGTAAGTTTATAGCCGCATCAGAATTGATTAAAGCATAATCGTTAGCTTCACTAGCAAGAACTTTAAGCCCGGATGTATTGGCATTATTTAAAATGTCAGAAACATCTTTTGCCATATTTGCTTTAGCAATATATTTGTTTGTACAGCTATCTGAATATGCACGTGAAGTAATTTTTCTGTAAGAAACACCTGAAAGATTCATAGATAATGCATCATTCATAGTCTTTTCAGCAAGACCGGCAAGTTCACCACGACCTACAAGATAGGTATAGAACTGCTGATGTGAGGAAGCAAGTTTGAATGCATTCCATCGAGAATATACAAGACCTGCATTCTTAGCAGAACCGCCCGTAGTAATGGTAAGTCCTTGACCGTTCTCAGTGAAGTGTAACAAGTCATAATCAAAATAAAGATCAACACCAAGTTCCTTACATTTAGCAGCAAGAGTTTTAACTTCATTTTTACTGCCAATACTATCGGCGATTTTCAAATTACCTGCAGGTTTACCTACATCTAATCCTGACTCACCAAAACCGAAAAGGTCGGCGGTGATAGGAAGTTTAAGAGAAGATGAAAGGTCTTCTATAATCTGCTGAGCCTCTTTTACAGTAGTAGTAGCAAAAACCTCTGTGGTAGGCATACCAAGGAAAGAAGTGTCAATTGTGGTACCGCCAACGATAGAAACACTTGCAGAAGCGGTATCGGTTTTATCCTTCATTCCCTTTTCATCAATAAGATATTTACGATATCTATTAGCCATACCTACATAGCTTGCGTTTTCACCTTCTAACGGATAGAAACAAACAGACATTGAAGTATCGGTGAAATGACCGGTATACTGAACACCGAGCTTTACCTTACTAGCAGGGTTAGAACCGCGCACATTAAAGGTAGTATAAATACCGGAATAGCCAATAGTGGAGTTGCCGATATCACCTTCAATTTTAGCGGTTTCGGCGCCTTCAGTAATAATAGCAAGAACACCATCATCACCATTTACAGAACCATAAACAGGCATTCTGACTTTTTCGGTATTAGATGTATATACCTGAAAATAATTGTTTACAAGTGCATCTACATCATAAACATCAGCTGAGAACAATTCACTAACTTCGCTGCTGTTATTAGCTTCTATAATAGCACCGGAGCCTGACGGATAAAACAGATAAGCATCTTCAGCAACAACAGGAGTTGAAACAAAGAAAGGAGCTATAGAAATAGAGTGAAGAAAATCTTCTTCAGTTTCTCTAATTTCATTAGGATCAACAGAAATCTTAATACCGTCATCAAGAAGAGTATAACTAACAGGTACAGTAATAGCTGCACTATTAAAGTGATAAGTGATTTTGAAACCATTATCAATTTTTTCAAACTCGTATGTATTTCTGTTAAGTGAAGCTATAAAAGCACTAGCTGTTTTAGTCGAATAATCTTCGGAATGAATATAGTTGATAATAAGAGTTGTGTTAAGTTTTGGATGAATAACTGCAGACGGATCTTCCTCTGCTTTAGCTATTGCATCAGCAGGAGTAGAACTGTATGTTTTACCCGAAACTTTGTTATAGAGGCTGATTCTTTTTGCTGACGAGTCCCATAAAAGTTGGTAAGTGTCGTTTTCGGCAAAAACACCTGAATCAGCAGTTTTGTTTGCATGTTCAGCATCAAACACTTTAGGGGAAACCAACACGTTTCCGTTTCCGCAAGCGGTGCAAGAGAGAACCAATAATAAACAAACAACAATTAAAGACATCTTTTTAATTATATTTTTCATAGGATTAGTTCCCCCTTTCATCGGAATACAAATTCGCGGTAAACGGTTGCGATAAATGAACCTAACTGCTGAACAAGAATTATTACAACTATTCCAAGGAATATTACAATAAGAATACCCAATGCGGAAAGTATTGTAGTACCAACAAACTTACCAAAGCTGTAATCGTGAATAACAAGTGTACCGGCAATAAGAATAAATGCCATAAACAACTGCATTACGGTAACGAAAATTGAAAGGAATGATGCTTCGCTTTCAAGAATCAAGTTAGAAGCAATTGTATATACAACGTTTGAAATAATCAAAGGCACAACAGAATATGAAGCAACAAGGAATATTTCACGCATTTTACCTTTACCGCCCATAAGCGTACATACAGCCCAGTTACACAGTGTCCAAAGAAGCACAAGTCCCAAAGACTGCATTAAAACGAGCAATGAGTTAAAGCCGGTATTTGTAGGTGATTTAAACAAGAAACCACTCTGCGTTTCTTTAAGGGTAGCAGTAATATAGAAAATTATGATAAGAATCAAGCCTAACCAACTAGAACCTGCTTTCTTTTCCTTAACCTCAGTAAACACCTCGGAAGGATGCAACATTACACGGCTTAAAAGTTTTAATTCGTTATTCTTAATAAGAACTATATTGTGCTTACGCTTATAGCTTACAAATAAAGCTAAAGCTACAACAACCACAAGAATTATACCTGCGAACAGATATACATTCTTTTCGATAGCAGCACGACGGACAAAATCATAAGCTAATGAATAAGTAGTATAATCATAGCCTATTTCAGCATATTCCATTGCCTTATCATAATCACCCGAAGCATAATAAGACTTTGCAATACCTGAATATGCAAGCTGACTGTTTCTATCCTGTGACAGAACCTGCTGCCAAAGAGGAAGCGCGGTATCATAGTCACCGTTTCTGGTTAATGTATCAGCTTTAATAACCAGCTTACCATAATCATTTATCTTGAAAACAGTAAAGCATTTCTTGGTATCATCAAGAGCAATAATATCCTTATCTTCAGTAACATCAATGGCTGTAATTGTCTGGAAAGTGCCGTTCTGGAAACCTGAAAGATTTGAAGGAATTGCAGTTGCACCACCGCCAAAAGAATTCAACATCTTACAGTCATCATTGAATACTGAAATAAAACCAGAGTTAACGTCAAATGAATAAATGTAGTTGTCATTACTGATGGCAAGACCTGCAATATCGGGATAACGATAATCATTTTTTCTAGGAATACTTGACTGAAGTCCAAAAGTGGTAGTACCGGAATTCAAGATATTAAGACCGCCGGGACTAAGTCTTTTAACCTGACCTTTTTCTACACTCTTGGTAGTACGGCCGGTAACAGTGTATATAAAGTCCTGCTTATCAGCATAAAGGTCGGTAAACTGGAAAGGAATCTTTTTAATCTGTGCTTCACGCTTTGCATCAGTTACAGTAAGTTTTTCCCAGATCTTCTGTAAAAACTCAAGAACTGTTGCATTAACGGAGTTAGCACCGAAGAATCCAAGGAATTCCCCTTTTGGTGAATAAAGAATTGCACCATAAAAAGAACCTTCACTTAAAACATAAATGTAATTACTGGAGTCAACGGCAATTTTATTGGGACGATATTTGAAATCATCAGGAATAAGTCCGGACTCGGGTAAAAACAGTACCGAATTGAAATTACCATCAATATCCGTTAAAACAATTCTTGCATGCTCAGTATCGCAGATGTAAATCAGATTTTCATTAGAGATAACAAGGCCACGTGCACCGGCAAAATCATATACAGTGCCGTCGGGACCGGTAATTGCACCAAAAGATTTTACATAATTATAGTTCTTGTCGAATATGTGTACCTTTGAAGCTTCACCATCAAGAATATAGAAATTATCATTATTATCAATGGATAAATCGCTGTATGATTTTATTTCTAAATCAGCAAATGATTCACTGCTAAAGGTATTATAGTAATCGTACATACCGGTAGCACGTACAGCGTTTCCGGTACCTGTAATAGCACGATCCCAATAAGTAAAGGTTTCAAAAGGAAGATCGGTAGTTTCTTTTATAACACCGACAGCTCCTACGGGAATGCAACCTATAAGAAGGATAAGCGCAAGAAGGATAGAAATAAATTTAATACCGTAATTTTTCATTATTGCTACCTCCTTAACCCTTAATACCTGCACTGCTCATGGATTCCTTAATACTGCTCTGAGAAATCAGATAAACAAGAATAGGAGGAATCATCATAATAACAGTAACAGCCATGGCACTACCTGAACGAGCAATACCACCGGAAGTGATCTGCGACATAATAGTAGGTAAGGTTTTAAGAGTTTCGCTGAAAACAGTACCATCGGGAATCGCAGCCCATACATCACGGAAACCAAACAAAGTCAAAGTAAGTAAACAGGGTTTTACAATAGGTAATACTATTTGCCAGAAAATTCTGAATGGACCCGCACCGTCTATTCGCGCCGCTTCAAGTAAAGCAACGGGAACTGCACCTTCCATATACTGCTTCATAAGGAATACACCCATTGTAGAAGCGATATGAGGAAGAATCATAACCCAGTATGTATCTATCATTCCTGTGTAGGAATAAATTAGATAACGAGGAATACCAAGGGTATATGCGTTAAACAAAAGCGCAAACTGAACTAATGTAAAGATAACGGCTTTACCTTTAATTTCACTACGAGCCAAAACAAAAGCAGCCATAGTAGCGATTATAACATAAAGGAAAGTAGTGAAAACAGCTACAAACAAGCTATTAAACAAATATCTTGAAAGCGGAACACGAAGGTTAGAAAGTAAGCCCGGAAGAGCTAAATAGTTAGCTGCAGTAGGACGAATAACAAAGAAGTTCGGAGGGAAAATCAAAAGTTCGTCAAGAGGCTTAAAAGAAGTTGCAACGGAATAAATCAAAGGAAGTACAGAGAAAGCACCGAAAGCAACAAGGAATAAAACATAAAAGAAGTTTCCAACTTTTGAACGAGTAAAACGTTTTGCCTGGTTTTTCTTAGTTACCTTTAAAAATACGCGTTTACCCGCAGAATTAAATTCTTTAGCACGTAACATTTCTCTTCCCTCCTTACTTTCCGATTCCGTTAATCAGTTTCTTAATCAGCCAACGTGAAAGCGCCATCATTACAAACAGCACAACTGACATCGCAGAAGCGTAACCCATTTCATAACGGGTACCACCAACGTCAGAAAGATAAGAAACGATAGTGTCAACACAATAGTTTACAGACGGATAACCTGCCATCTGTACAGCAATTGCACTTACAGAGAATGCACTTGCTATCTGCATAACAGCACTAAACAGAAGCATGTGCTGCATTGCAGGTAAGGTTATGTACCAAAGTTCTTGCCAACGGTTGCGAATACCGTCAATAGCACCGGCTTCATAAAGTTCACCATTAACATTCTGAAGACCGGAAATGTTAGCAAGGAAGGAAACACCCATACTTTGCCACAGCTGAACAACAACTATAATCGGAAACAGATAATCAGCATTTGTCAGCCAAGCAATAGGCTCCTGAATAAAGCCTGCCGAAAGCAACATACTGTTCACATAACCATAACTATCACTACTAAATGCGACCTGCCAAATGAAATAAGCATTACCAACAAGTGAAGGACAGTAGAACATAAAAGAAAGCAAGGTTCTTATAAATGGAGAAAAATCATTAATAAACCAAGCAAGAACGAATGCAAGCAAAAAGCCTACAGGTCCAGTAATAACCGCAAAAATCAAGGTGTTTTTAACGGTTGTCATAAATATCGTATCGTTTATAAGCAAACGAACATAGTTGTCAAGGCCGTTGAACTCCAGCGTTTTAATCATATCAAAGTTAAAGAAACTGAGAACAACTGACGCCAGAATAGGTAAAACGGTAAATAATATAAACAGAATAAGGAAAGGAGCAATAAGTACGTAATAAGGTATACTTTCCTTAAAACTCATCTGTTTACTTACAATCTTTTCAGGTTTCTTAGCCATAAGTATTTGCTCCTCCCTTCTTAGCTATATTCTGCAATCTTGCGCTTAATTTCATTATTAGATTCAAGCGCCCATTTTGTAAGAGCATCTTTTGGAGTGTTTTCTGCGTTATAAACATTCCAGAATGCCTGGTCAACTGAACGGGATACATAATAACTACCCGGAACCTCAGGAACTTCTACTATCCAGTCACGCTGTTTAAGAAGTATCTTAAGGTCATTCTTTTCCCAAGACATATCTTCAAATGCCTCAAGGTTAGCGGTTGTTATACGTGAAATGGTACCGATAATGGACTCTACGTTAGTGTTATAACGTGACTGAGTTTCAGCGGTGGTCCACCATTTAAGGAATGTCCAAGCTTCAAGCTGATTCTCAGAAGTCTGAAGAATTGAACAACCTGTACCAGAACCGGAAATTGTCTGATCAATGAATGTATTGCCATTTTCATCAGTGCGTTCTACACCGGGAATTGTAGCAATACCCCAACGACCTGCAATTTCAGGAGCAGCTTCAACAAGTGTGGTGTACTGTGTATACTGCATAATACCAAGAGGCATTGTACCTACACGGAAGCGGTTATAAAAACTTGCTTCAGCAGGAACTTTATATTTAGTGTACATATCAGTCCAGTATGTAAATGCCTGAAGTGATGTAGCAGAATCGAGCTGACAGTAATTTCTCTCAGGATTATAAATTTCTCCACCATACTGCATCAAAATTGAACAGAAAAGGTTAAGGCCGCCAACACCGGTGTTAACAACCGTAGCGTTTGAAATCTTAGTGTAAGGCAAATAAGAGTTCATATTATTACGCTGAAGTACAGCTGTAACTGCAAGGTATTTTTCCCAAGTCCACGGATTTTCAAGAGTTGGTGGCTCAATACCAAGCTGTTCAAAAATGTCAGTTCTGTAGAACATAATATAGAAGGACTGCTGATCAGGGAGAGCGTAAACGCCGCCGTTATATTCATAAGGAATAGATGCGGTATCTCCAAAACGATCAAGAACACTTTCATAATCGCTAAACTGAGTCAAGTCAACCAATGCGCCACGAAGTGCAAGGTTAACAGGTGTAGAACGAGCAAGATGCAATGATAAGTCAGGAGCATTACCTGAAAGCATACCTTTAATAATATCAGCATTTACAAGCTCAAGATTTACGCTAACGGGATAGCCCAGTTCTTCTTCAGCATAAGGAACGAAAGACTCATTTATAAGGTTATTAAGAACCTGAGCCTGATCACGACCCCAGTTAACCCAAATCTTTATTGTCTTGCTTCCCTCTTTAGAAACAGAAATTCTGCTGTATGATTCATCAAAAGAAGCAAAGAAACGACGTGTACCGAACACTAAATCGTCGAAAAAGCCGGAGGTTTTGAAATTGAAATCAGAATCACTGGGTACAAGCTGAATCTGGTCAAGACTCAGAGACATAGCCTGCATTTCATATAACCAAGAACTAAGGGTGGTATACTGTGAAGAATAATCAGAAACATAAAGGTGCGCATCGTACTTTTCTTTTACCATAGAATCGAGTACACGAGCAGTATTATTCATAGCAGCAATGTAGCTACTGCCCTTTTCACCTGAAAGGCGTTGCATTTCTTCTACCAAGCCACGAAGTGTTGCAGAATACTCAGTAAGTCTTTCGTTAAAGTTAGGAATAGCCTTAAAGAGTTCATAGTCGCGGTTGGGGTCAGGTGATTCACTGGTAATCATAATTATTTCGAGATAAAGATCACCGATTTTAGAAGTAATTTCTTTAAGTTTATAGTAAGAGGTGGCGAGATTGCCCATGGTGCCTGTTAAAGATAGTTCGTGTCTTCCAGCGGTAAGATAAAATTCATAAGCACCGTTTTCGTTGCCAAACTCAAGTGTCTGCCAGTCAGTGTCATACATAAACTGTAAATTTGTACACTCTACAAATGGGGTTTCACCGTCAATGCGAAGATGGCGATACGAAAAGCCGTTGATTACAAGACTCTGTCTGAACACAAAGCCTAATTTATAAAGACCATCAGCAGGAACATCTATAAACCAAGTAATCTGCTCATTAGGAAGTTTCCAGTTAGAACCGCCTATATAGTTAATCTGTGAAATGGTGGGGCTGGAAGGAGTAACAACGTTAGAAGAGTTATCTGCATAAGGAACCAGAGAACGTGTGCTCTTAAGATCAGCGTTCTCACCTTCTATGATTACAGGAGTCCCTACGGCACTCTTGTAACCGTTAGCAGCATACTCTTTAGCAACTTCCTCATATGTAGGGATGAAAGAATCAGGCACAGCAAGTGCAATACTCTTAATAGCCCATGCATCAGAATCCACAGTTATTGTTACATTATGTTTACCTGCGGTAAATGCAAACTCCAAAGAATACACAGAAGAACCGGAAGTATCAAAAAGAGCTTTTTTGGTAAATCCTTTATAAGGAGTCTGTTCAGCTGCAAACTGATTTCCTATATCATCAACTCTCAGTTCTCCGGCGTCAACCCAGATTCTTGGAAGTTCAAGACGTTTAGCTTCATCAAACGGAAAAGCTCCGTCAATCATAATTCCAAGTTCCATATCACGCTCAGAAGAATCAAGAAGGACATAATCAAACTCAATGTTGTAAATAGCATCAGCAGGAACGTCAAATGTGTATGTAACGCTGCCTACTCCGCTTTCCCAAAGCAATACGTTTGATTCACCATAAATTTCTCCTACGGTTGCAGAACTTTCGTTTTCAGAAGAAAAAGCAGTACCTTCAAGAACAATATCCTGAGTCGCTTTATTAAGCGATGAATTTTTGTTCTTGTACGACATATAGTCAGTACCGAAAACAATTTGATCCTGTGTAAGAGAATCTGTTGGTGTGTCAGCATCAGTTGTAGCGTCAGTTGTAGTATCAGGTGCCGCTGTTGCAACCACAGAAGCAAGAGAAACTAGCATAACTATTGTTAACAAACATGCTAACACGCGTAATGATTTCTTTTTCATTTTGCCACCCTCGTTAGTAGATTTAATATTTTAACAGCAAACGCTGAAATATCATAGTTTAAACCGGCTTTGTCCAGTTACCTTTGTCGTTGTAGTCAAATTCACCTTTGGACGATGTACTTGCTGAGCCGGACGATGATTCACTTGTATTTGAAGAGGAATTAGAAGACGAATCCTCGGTAGAATCAGAAGTAGTTGAAGAACTACTTGAGGAATCTGTCGACGAATCGGAAGTTGAATTACCAGATGAACCATTGTTAAAAATCTCGTCGGCATCCAAACCGTATGAAGTGTCCGAGTCACCTTGTACCGTAGAGTTTATTGATGAAGAATTATCGGATCCATTATCTGACGACTTATTAGGAATAATGGCTTGTAATAACGATTGCCAGAATGAGTTACCTTTACCAGAAGAATTATTTGTTGAATCACCCGAAGACTTATCGTTGGTATCGGAAGTATTAGCTGATGTATCGCCCGATGTGTTGACAGATGCACTATTTTCTGTACTGCCGTTAGATGTTCCTAATGTATCATTATCTTTGGTTTTGCAGCACGACAACAAGACAATAAGCATAAGTGACAAAAAGAAAATGCCAGCAAATTTAAAAAATAAACGCATACTTTTACTCCATTAAAAATTTTCAACTATTCAAGGGAAAAATATCAATTTTTGTCGAAAAAAAGACAAAAACCCCCAATATTGCAGAATAGTTCTTATATAGAATACTATTTTTCAAAAAATAAATCTACAAATATATACCGAATTTTATAAAAAATATTACGATTCACAAAACTTTGTTTAGTTAAATTGTTAATTTAATTGAC